>NZ_LR655769.1 GCF_902168065.1 Mycobacterium tilburgii
CAGACTTGCCGTTTCCAATCGCCGTAGACCGCCAGCACTCCGCGCATCAAGATGGACGCCCCACCGCGCCACACACCGCACTCGACCAGATCGCCCGGCACGTTGTCGGCCAGCACGGTCTCCACACAATGCTGCAAGCTGGTCAGCCGCTGCATCCCGATCATCGTCAGCGCATCGGCCGGCCAATCTAGCCCCCGATCCCGGGCGTAGGCGTTAAACGGTCGCTTGCGCACCAGCAAGAAATTGCGCGTATTAAAAATCGGCCGTCCCAGCCGATACCAGCCAACCGGCACCAACTCATCCTGACCATAACGAGTCAGTTCACGACGGAGCAGATCAAGGTACGCGGACCGCGAGTCGGTTTCCGCCACGGTCAAAACTGCCCCTCTCCTCGCATACCACTAACTCCTAGTCATGCGCCCAGACGCCTGACCGCGCGGAGAACGCGTTTCACGATCTTCCCCCAACCCCAACCACGGTTTGAGACACCGTCTGCACCAGACCCCAAGCATGGTAGCTGAGTACCCGTCTGGCGTTCGGGGAATCGAGGGCCAAAGTGCGATTTCGACGCCGGGATTATCTTCACAACGCCGTTTCCGGCGTCGCAACCTCGGGCCTGCACCTACCTGCGCCAGCGTCGAGCGGGAAAGCGCCCGGTCTGACCGAAGCGTTCGAGCAGGTCGGCAGCGCGGGTGACGCTCTCCTCGGCAGGGATCATCCGGGTGGCGAGGTCGCGGGCACGAAGTGCGTACTCGGGGGCGAGGATCTGACGCAGGTCCTCGACCAACGTCTGCTTGGTGGTCGCGGAAAAGCGGCGGCCAGCGCCCACTTTCAGCTTCTTCAGGTGGCCGCCCCAGAAGGGCTGGTCACCGGCCGTCCAGAGGATCAGGGCGGGGATTCCGGCGCGCAGGCCGGCAGCCGTGGTGCCCGACCCGCCGTGGTGCACCACCGCGCGGCAGGCCGGGAAGGTCGTCGCATAATTCACCGCACCCACCACCTTCACGTGGTCGAATTGCGGCACGTCGCTGAAGTCGCTCCAGCCCGCGCAGATCAACGCCCGCTCGCCCAGCTCCGCACAGGACCCGCTGATCATCTCGACGGTGTCGGCCGGCGACTCGGTGACCGGCATGCTGCCGAAGCCGAAACAAATCGGGGGCGTCCCCGCGGCGATCCAGGACAGGACGTCGTCGTCCGAGTCGGTCGTCAAACCCATCGTCAGCGTGCCGACAAAGGGCCGCCGATCCCCCCACTTCGACCACTCCGCGGCCAGCCCGGGGAAGCAGACCGCGTCGTACGCCTGCAATTCCAGCGATCCAAGGTCGGCGATGCGGCGGGGCGAGGACGATGTCGTCTTGGGCAGCCCCAACTTGCGGCGCTGCTCGTCCTCGGCCTTTTTGTTCATCCGCCAAACAACCCAGTCGTATCCCGTCATGCCGGCGCGGACCAGTGGGGACGGCAGGTTCGGGATGAGTTGACCGTTGGGCCGCATCGGGATGTAGTGCAAGACCGCCATCGGGATGTCGTAATACTCCGCGACGTTGATGGCGAGGTCCTGGTACAGCTGGCCGGTGAAGAGCACGTCCGCGCCGGCGGTAAGCGCCGTGAGGGTCGTGCTCATGTCCGTCCATGAACGCAGCACGGGCTCCCAAGCTTCGCGCACCATCCGGATCGGGCCCCGGATGGTCCAGAACTCGCGGCGCAGATTCGACCAGAAGTTGCGGAGGAACTCGTCGTCCCAGAAGGCTTGCATGTCCGGCCCGTAGGAGACCGCGGAGAGTCCCGCATCCTCAGCCAAGCCGAGCAGATTGGGTGGGATGGCCATCCGGACTTCGTGGCCTCTACGCAGCAGCTCCCTCCCCGCAGCCAGGGAAGGCTCGACATCACCACGGGTTCCGTAACACGCCAGAGCAAATTTCATCGCGAGGCTAGCTCTATCACCTTCCCGCCGATCTAGGCAAGCTCACACTAGCCTGTTTATGACCGGTTCACACCGATCTTTCGCATGTCACACAGGGACGAAATTAGCTGACATCGCAGCACCTTTAATTACATCAGTATATGTAATTGAAATACTAAATATCATCAGTATATTAAATATACGTGGCCAGGGCCGGGTTTATCGGTCATGCGCGCGCTTCGCGCGCGAAGGTCTCCACGAGATCGGCGGCAGCACTGACGCTGTCCGCAGGCTTGGTCATCTGAGTGGCCAGCGCGCCCGCCCGCGTGGCGTATTCGGGGGCGAGTATCCGGCGCAGATCTGCGACGAGAGTCGCCCGGGTGGTGTTCGAAAAGCGGCGTGTGGTACCTACTTTGAGCCGTTTGAGCTGCGATCCCCAGATCTTCTGGTTGGGGTCCATCGACAGAATCAGCGTCGGGACTCCAGCGCGCATGCTCGCGGCGGTGGTGCCCGACCCGCCGTGGTGCACCACCGCGCGGCAGGCCGGGAATACCTTCGCGTAATTGACCGCCCCGACCACCTTGACGTGGTCGAACTGCGGTACGCCGCTGAATTCGCTCCAGCCGGCACAGACCAGTGCTCGCTCGCCCAGCTCCGCGCAGGCGCCACTGATCATCTCGATCGTGTCAACCGGCGATTCCACCGGCATGCTGCCGAAGCCGAAACAAATCGGCGGTGTGCCGGCGGCAATCCACGACGCGACCTCGTCATCGACCTCGGTCGTCAACTCCATCGTGAGTGTGCCGACGAACGGGCGACGGCCGTTCCAATTCGCCCATTCTTCAGCCAATCCGGGAAAGCACGCCGCGTCATAACCCTGAATTTCCAGCGCGTCTCGCGCGGCAATCCGTCCCGCGGACGGGCCCGTCGCCTTGGGCAGGCCGAGCTCACGTCGCTGCGCGTCCTCGACCTTCTTGCTCAGCCGCCACGTGAACCAGTCGAACGCCTTCATCGCGTACCGCCCCAACGGCGGCGGTAGGAACGACACCACCCGACCGTTGGGCCGCATCGGAACGTGATGCAACGTCACCAACGGAATGTCGTAGTACTCCGCCACATTGGCGGCGGGCTCTTGATAGCTGAGACCGGCGAACAGCAGATCGGCATCCTTCGCCAGTGCCACCAGCGTCGTGTTCATCTGGGTCCAGCACTCGTCGCTGAGGTCCCACATCTCGCGCCACAACCTCTTGATCTGCCGGACCCTCCAGAACCTGCTGAAAAACGAGGTCCACAAGTTGCGGTACACGTCGAGCCAGGTTCGTGTGTCGAGACCGTAGGAAACGGCCGGCAGGCCCGCTACCTCGACGAACCCCATCAAGTCCGGCGCGACCGCCATCTGCACGTCATGCCCCCGGCGCTGCAGTTCCCGTGCCACGACCATGGAGGGCTCGACATCGCCGCGGGTTCCGTAATTCGCCAGCACGAATCTCATTGCAAATCCAGGCCTTACGGTTGTATAGCGGTCAGGGCTTGCGCCACAGCACACCGGTGCCGTCGATTTCCTCGATTTCGGCGGTGATACCGTGCTTTTCGCGGTAGTCGGCCACGGCCTGCTCGCATGGTTTGAGCGCGTGGTAGTCGTCGATGATGCA
>NZ_LR655770.1 GCF_902168065.1 Mycobacterium tilburgii
GGGGCCCGCCGCGCACGGGCGGCCGCGCGCCGCCGGGCCCGCCCGGCGCCCCGCCGGGCGGGGGGCGGGGGGCGGGGCGGGCGGCATGTGGGCCGGCCCGGGGGGCCCCGCCTGCACCCCTCCCCCCCGCCACGCCGTCGAACTGGGCCAGGACCAGTGCGTCGTGCTGACCGCGGACAGCTACCGGATCACCGATTTCGACGGCAACCCCGACGACGCGAATGCGCGCGAGTTTCACATCGACTGGGACCTGTCCGCCGCGGAAAAAGGCGGCTACGAGTACTTCATGCTCAAGGAGGTCGCCGAACAACCCACCGCGGTGGCCGACACGCTGTTGGGGCACTTCGTCAGCGGCCGCATCGTGCTCGACGAACAACGGCTCTCCGATCAGGAACTGCGCGAGATCGACAAGGTGTTCGTGGTCGCCTGCGGCACGGCCTATCACTCCGGTCTGCTGGCCAAGTACGCGATCGAGCACTGGACCCGGCTTCCGGTGGAGGTCGAGCTGGCCAGCGAATTCCGGTACCGCGACCCGGTTCTGGACCGCAGCACGCTGGTGGTGGCCATCTCGCAGTCCGGGGAGACCGCGGACACTCTGGAAGCGGTCCGGCACGCCAAGGCGCAAAAGGCCAAGGTGCTGGCGATCTGCAACACCAACGGCTCCCAGATCCCGCGCGAGTGCGACGCGGTGCTCTATACCCGCGCCGGACCCGAGATCGGGGTGGCCTCGACGAAGACATTTTTGGCCCAGATCACCGCCAACTACCTGGTCGGGCTGGCGCTGGCGCAGGCCCGCGGCACGAAGTATCCCGACGAGGTCGAACGCGAATACCACGAGTTGGAAGCGATGCCGGATCTGGTGTCGCGGGTGCTCGCGACGATCGAACCGGTGTCGGCGCTGGCCCACCGGTTCGCGCAATCCTCGACGGTGCTGTTCCTGGGGCGCCACGTCGGCTACCCGGTGGCTCTGGAGGGCGCGCTGAAACTCAAGGAGCTGGCCTACATGCACGCCGAGGGCTTCGCCGCCGGCGAGCTCAAGCACGGCCCGATCGCGCTGATCGAAGACGACCTGCCGGTCATCGTCGTGATGCCGTCACCCAAGGGATCGGCTACGCTGCACGCCAAGCTGATGTCCAACATTCGCGAGATTCAGACCCGCGGCGCGGTGACGATCGTCATTGCCGAAGAAGGCGACGACACCGTGCGGCCCTACGCCGATCACCTGATCGAAATCCCTTCGGTATCAACACTTCTTCAGCCCCTGCTGTCGACCATCCCGCTGCAGGTTTTCGCCGCAGCCGTGGCGCAGGCGCGCGGTTACGACGTCGACAAACCACGAAACCTGGCCAAGTCGGTCACTGTTGAGTAGACGGCGCACCAGGCTCGGCATCGCTGGTGTCGTGCTGCTCGTCGTCGCCTACCTCGCGTCGATCGGCGCTGTACATCAGCAGCGGCATGGGGCACCGCAATGTCGTCGTCCGCGGCTTCACCGCCCTCGACGTGCCCAAGGTGACCATCGACGTGCAGGAAATCCAGACCACCAACAGCCTGATCGTCGCCAACGTCAACGTCGCGCCCGGCCCCAACATGTTGGACCCGAAAACCCACAGCCTCAAGGAAGACCTCACCATCAGCGTCACCTCCGCGGTGACGGCCAGCAACGCACCTGCTGAAAGGCACTGTGCCCGATGTGTTCCGGGTGCCGCTGGCCGTGGTCGGCGAGGTCGCGGAATAGCCCTTCGATGAATATCATTCGGGGCCCATCACCGCCGAACTGTTGTCCGGGTCGGGGAGCGTCCGGCTGGCGGCCACGGTGACGTTGGTGGATCGGATTCTGTCGTGGGACATCCAGGTGAACCGCGTCGACGAAGCAAACCTGCTCAGCCCCTACCAAGTGGACGTGGTCCGCTGCGTCGAGCACGGTCGCATTCGGGGTGGTCGTCCTCGGCGTGCTGATCGCGCTGGCGGTCTTCGCCATGTTCGTGGCGGTGCAGACGGTGCGGGACCGACGGCCGTTCCAGCCGCCGATGACGACGTGGACGCGGCGATGCTGCTCGCGGTGATGCCGTCGCGCACCGCGCTGCCGGACGCACCTCGTGGCGAATGCATCGGTGGGGGCGCGACTACGGAGCCGGGCGCTCGCGGTTTGGCATTTCGTCAGCGGCGCTCTGCCCACCTACGGCTGGCTGGCCGTCCTGCTGATCACGACGATCATCCAAAACGAGCTCCCCGGACGCGAACTGCACTCGGTGTTGCTGCGCCGGTCCACCAACATTCACGAACTGGACACCGACCCGCTCACCGTGCTGTTCTCCAGCCTGCTGTGGATCGACGGCAAACACCTGGAGCCCTACCTGCTGTTGTTCACCCTGTTCCTCGCCCCGGTCGAGCACTGGCTCGGCCACCTGAAGTGGCTCACCATCGGATTGACCGGTCACATCCTGTCGATCCACATCAGCGAAAGCGTGCTGTACTTCGCGATCGAGGAACACGATGCGCCGGAACGCCTGGTGCATTACTGCGACATCGGGGTCAGCTACTTTTTGGTCACCATCATGGCCGTACTCAGCTACCGCATCGAGTGGCCGTGGCGCTGACTCTATCTCGGTGCTGCTGATCATCTTCGGCTTTCCGCTGCTGACCATGACCAGGCATGGACTGAACTTCACCGCGATAGGCCATTCCACGTCGGTCCTCATCGGGTTGTGCTTCTATCCGATGGCCCGGGCCAAACACAATGGGCAATGGAGCCCGTCGCGAGCGTGGGCGGCGTTCCGGCGTTTTTGCTATCCCGGCGAGTTACCAAGCTGACGGGCGCCCTCCCTGACTTGCCGGGCCGCGGGCTCGATATGGAGGGCTGACACGATGGGGCAGGTGCGTGAGATCTACGGCGCATCGTTGTCGCCGGACGCCACGGCGTTCGCCCACCTCGTCGACGGCGGCTATCCCCGCGCGGTACAACGCTTTCTGCGTGGCTGGCGGGCCAGCTCGTCGCGTGATGTGACGCTTCCGGTCGAGGGACCGGTCTCGCGGGTGATCCACTCCCCGGACGGTCAGTGGCTGGCCTGCCA
>NZ_LR655771.1 GCF_902168065.1 Mycobacterium tilburgii
CGCCAACTCATCCCCGGCTGCCGTCAGCAACAGCCCCGCACCTGCCCCCACATACATTCGACCGGAGTTGACCTCCGACGGTAAGGCTCCAAAGTCCAGCATTTTGTTACCTCCACTGTTTTTGGCCACCATGGTAGGCACGGCTTTGCGACCGTCGTCGCTAACGCCGCCGCTCAAATGGAATCCATCAAACCGCCCGTGTATTACAGGTGTCGAACGACGGCAGATTCCATGTCCCCCTTGCTGAGAGTTTCTCAGGATTGGTGATCTACCGAGAAAAACTCGCGCCCAACATTGTGTTGATTATGGGCAGAAACTATTCGCAACGCATTCCCATCGAGTAATCGAACTATAAAAACTAAATGACATCGCGGTGCCGCCTACTGTGAGGGCTGGTTTACGTATCAGCTAATCAATAATATCATATATTAGCAGTTAATAATGTATTTAGTCGGAATACAGCGAACTCATGAGCATAGTAATGCGCAGCGGTTTCCTCGGCGTCTGGTCGATTCGTTGCGGAATTCGCGATCGGTCAGGATGTCATTGTTAGGCAATTCTCTGTGAGCGCTGCCACAGAATACGGGTGGACGAATTCCGTAAGTTTCGTTCAATTCGATAATGTCTGCTAATAGCAGACCAAAACCACCTGGCAGTCTTATTCGCCGCCTTTATGTACGAACGGCATTAATGACGCCGGTGCGGAGGTAACATCACGACTGTTTTCCTGATTGCCGATAACGGCAAACCCCTTTCCCTAGTAATCAATTCACGCGTTCAGGAATCGTAAAAATTCGGTGTCGGCTGGTCGATGGTCCAACCGAACCGCTGTGGCTCCGTGTCGCTCGGAAGTCCGCTGCGACAAGCGCCTTAGCTACCGCGGGATTGGCCTCTGGGGGCCGCGCGTGCTGCGGGCCCGCGGACGAGTCAACGCACCGGCGACAGTTTCACCAAGTTCTAATCCAGTGGTCACAGTTTGCTTCCCTATGTTTTGCCCAGCGTATGAAACGCAGCTACAACCCGAATTATTGGCTTCTGAGGGTTTGCCGTGAGGTCCCAGACCCGTGGGAGCCGTGGTTGCGACGCACGACGTGGCAATATCCGGGTCGACCAAACCCTGGCTGTGCTAACGCTCGACGGCTAATTGTCGTCGGACAGCCGGTCGGGGCAGTATGCGGTGGCGGCGGCTTTGGCGAACTTGGCGGATTTGGCCAGGGTGAAGGCGGGGTTGAGATCCCGGATATCGCGGATGATGTCGAGTTCCGACGTCCCCGAGTTCGCCAAATCGCATACCTTCTTGCCGGCTTTGATGGCGTGCTCCGGGTCGTGATACGTGATGCCCGCATCTTTCAACGCGACCAGGAACGCATCGTCATCCGAATCGGCGTACGCCGGGGCGGCCAGGCCAATCAGCACGACACTGCTTGTCAGCAGCGATAGCGCCTTCATTGTATCACCCAGCTGCGGGCGGGCGTCCGATGACGCGTGGACGGAAACCGTAGATCGGGTCGGCGAATTCGTCCTCATGCGAGCCGGGAATGCCGGCCAACGGCACCCCGGGCATGCCGACCGCCCCCGCCTCTTCCATCACCATCGAAGTGGCGGCACCGAAGCCGTGGTATGCCCCCGCGCCGACCTGAGTCGTCGCCGCGACCGTGCCGACCGTTGCGCCGGTGCCGGCCCACGAGGGCGGAACGGAAAGGCTGCCAACCAGACTCGCCTGCCCCAGGCCGGCGGTGGCCGCGGCACCGGCCACACTCCTCGTCGCCGAGGCCAGCCCCGCGCTGCTCAGCCCGGCGGACAAATCCTCCAGTCCCGCCGTGGATGCGCCCTGTACGGCCGCGTTTGCGGCGGCCGTGGCGGCGGGATCGATCATGGTCGTCGGGTTGAGAATTCCGTTGGTGGTTAAGGCGTTCGACAAGCCGGAGACGCTGTTGTTGTTGAGGAACGCCCCCAACAGGTTCTCACTGTTCGGTTGGTTGCTCAGGATGTTGAGCAGCCCGGACAGTCCGGTGGTGGAATCCCCCGAGCCCGGCGCCAACGGGTTGTCCCCCGAGCCCGGCGCCAACGGGTTGTCCCCCGAGCTCGCGGCCAGCATGAGACCCGAGTTGTCCAGCGCTTGGACAACCGCGTCGGATTGCTGCTGCGTTCCGTCCGTCGTGGTGTCGGACTGCGGTTGGCGAAACGGCGTCAGCTCCGCCGCAGCCCGCGCCGCGGCAGCGTAGCCGGTCATCGCAGAGGCATCCTGTGCCCACATTTCGCCGTACTGCGTCTCGGTCGTCGCGATCGCCGGCGCGTTCTGGCCAAAGATGTTGGTGGCCACCAGGTTCAACAGCAACGTGCGGTTGGCGGTCACAAGCGGTGGCGGTACCGTCGCGGCAAACGCCGCCTCGAAGGCAGCCGCGGCCGCGTTGGCCTGAGCGCCGGCCTGCTCGGCTTGGACGGCGGTGGTGCTCATCCACTCGATAAACGGTTCAACCGCGGCCGCCATCTTTGCCGACGCGGGGCCCAGCCAGCCTTCGCTGACGAGCGGCCTGATGACGGCCTCGTAATTTGTTGCCGCGGAACGCATCTCAGCACAGAGGGCATTCCATGCAGCCGCGGCCGCCAACAGTGATCCCGATCCAGGCCCGGCGTACATTTTCGCCGAGTTGACTTCCGGCGGTAAAGCCCCAAAGTTCAGCATGACATCTTTTTCTGAAGTCTCTTAACCGGCGGCCGGCGGACGCGGCATGACGACGGGCCGAAACCCGTATCTGGGAATGGCGCGGCGGATCCTGCGGCCGGTGGCACCCAAC
>NZ_LR655772.1 GCF_902168065.1 Mycobacterium tilburgii
CCCCCCCACCCCACCCCCCCGCACCACGCGGCGCGACGCGGCAGGCCGCCCGCTACTCGGCGAGGCTGCCCAGCCCAGCCAGCAGGCCGTCACGCTGCTCCTCGGTGAGCAACCCGGCCCGAAACAACACGATGGTGTGCGCCCGCGACGCGATGATGTCGTAGGGAGCCAGCACCCAGTCGAAATGGGTGGACTTGCTCAGCGCGGCCAGCGCCTCGGACGGTCCGTCGGCGAACCGCCCACCCCACAACGATCCCTCGCGAGTGCTCACGCGTCGGCCGGGCCCGCTTGTGCTTGCAGATCCCGGCGGGACGCGATGTTCGACGACAGGCCGTGGACGTAGACGAAGCCCTTGGCCGCGGACTGGTCGAAGCTGTCACCCGCGTCATAGGTGGCGAGGTGGAAGTCGTAGAGCGACTCGGCGCTGCGGCGGCCGTTCACCGCAATATGCCCGCCGTGCAACACCATTCGGATTTCACCCGACACGTGCTCCTGCGTCTTGGCTACGAAACTCTCCAACGCCACCTTCAGTGGCGAATACCACAGCCCGTCATAGACCAGCTCGGCCCAGCGCTGGTCGGTGTGCCGTTTGAACCGGCCCAGCTCCCGCTCGAGGGTGACGTGTTCGAGCTCGGCGTGGGCGGTGATGAGCGCCATCGCGCCCGGCGCCTCGTAGATCTCGCGGCTCTTGATGCCGACGAGCCGGTCCTCGACCACGTCGAGGCGGCCGACGCCCTGCGCGCCGGCGCGGGCGTTGAGCTCCACGATGGCCTCCAGCATCGACACCGATTTGCCGTCGATGCTCATCGGTACCCCGCACTCGAATCCGATGATCACCTCGTCGGGTGTGCTCCAATTGAGGGTGGGGTCCTCGGTATAGGCGTAGATGTCCTTGGTGGGCGCGTTCCAAAGGTGTTCCAGGAACCCGGTTTCCACCGCGCGACCCCACACGTTCTGGTCGATGGAGAACGGTGAGCGCTTGGTGACGTTGATCGGAATCGCGTTCTCCTCGGCGAACGCGACCGCCTTCTCCCGTGTCCAGGCGTAGTCGCGGACCGGGGCCAGCACCTCCAAATCCGGTGCCAGCGAACCTAATCCAACTTCGAACCGGACCTGGTCGTTGCCCTTGCCTGTGCAACCGTGAGCGACGATGGTGCCACCGTGCTCGCGCGCCGCGGCGACCAGGTGCTTGACGATCAACGGCCGGCTGATCGCGGACACTAGCGGGTAGCGGTCCATGTACAGCGCGTTGTTCAGCACCGTGGGCAGGCAGTAGCCCTCGGCGAACTCGTCGCGGGCGTCGACCACGACCGCCTTGACCGCGCCGCAGTCCAGCGCGCGCTGACGCACTAGTTCCATGTCCTCACCGCCCTGGCCGAGGTCGATCGCGACCGCGATCACCTCGCGGCCGGTCTCCTTGCCGATCCAACTGATGGCCACCGAGGTGTCCAGACCGCCGGAATACGCCAGGATGACACGTTCTGACATGAATCAATCTCCAGTCTTTATGTGAATGCTATTTCAGTTCTTCTAAGGTTCTGGCCAGCTCGGCGCCCGTCATCGGCTCCCGTGCGGCCACGAAGAGGGTGTCATCGCCGGCGATGGTGCCGACGACGTACGGTAACGCCGCACGGTCGATAGCGCTGGCCAAATAGTCTGCCCCGCCCGGCGGGGTGCGTAGCACCGCGAGGTTCCCGCTGGAGTCGGTGGACACCAGCAGCTCGCTCAGCAGGCGCGACAGCCGTGCGGTGCCCCCGGACACGCCGCGTACCGGGCTGCCGTCCTCGGGGACGACGTACACCCCGACGCCGCCGTCGGCGCCGCGCAGCTTGACTGCGCCGAGCTCCTCCAGGTCGCGCGAGAGCGTGGCCTGGGTGACGTCGATGCCCTCGTCGGCCAGTCGTGCGACCAGCTCGCTTTGACTGCTGATGGACGACGACGACAGGATCGCGACGATGCGGGCCTGCCGGCCGGCGCGGGTGATGTCGGAGACGGCCTTGGGGGCGTTGCGGGTCATCGCGACCGCTCCAGCAGCCATACCAGCAGCGCCTTTTGGGCGTGCAGCCGGTTTTCGGCCTCGTCGAAGATGACGCTGGCCGGGCCGTCCATCACCTCGTCGGTGATCTCTTCGTTGCGGTGAGCCGGAAGACAGTGCAATACAATCGCTTTCGAGTCCGCACAGTCGAGCAGCCCGGTGTTGACCTGAAACGGCCGGAACGGGGTGAGCCGGTCCAGCCCGTCGCCCTCCTGCCCCATCGACGTCCAGGTGTCGGTCACCAGCACGTCGGCACCGGCGGCGGCCGCGGCGGGGGCGGGGGGGACGCCGACCGAGACGCCGGGTTCCGAAGCGCGGCGCCCGGCCGGGCCGGCCACGGGGGGGGGCGGCCGTTGTAGACAGACGGGGCGGGCGGGGGAAGGGGGGGGGTGGAGGGGGGGGGGGGGGGGGGGGAGGTGG
>NZ_LR655773.1 GCF_902168065.1 Mycobacterium tilburgii
CCCGCCCCCCCAGACGCGCAAAAGCACCAGCCCCACCCCGTCCGGCTCCAGCCGCTGGCGATGGTCACCAGTCGCGAGGACGCCCGCGCCACCACGCCGTCCGCGCTGCCAAAAGGCTTGAGCGTCAGCAGTTCTCCGTGTGCAACGGCGGCGACCACAGGGCCGGCACTTGGGTGCCCCCGCTCACGATGTCGGCCAGCAGTGCCGGCCGCGGGCCCTACCTCAGCGTCGGCCCGCGGCCGGCCCAGCCGTTCCTCGCCGGCCAGGTCCGCGGCGGCCAGCATGTGCAGGCCGGGCCAGTGCCTGCAGCGGGGCCCACTGCCAGGTCCGGACCACCAGACCCCCCGCCTACCAGCTCCTGAGCCACCCGCAGGGCTCCGCCGAATACCGGATCGCTGACCCGGACTGGTGCGCCAGACCTTCGAACCGCATCGGCCCGCCGTCGAGCACCGAGGAGGCGCGGGCCGCGCGTAACGAGGCCTCGGCCGCGGTGACCGGCCAACCGCTCAGGTTGGTCCGATGCCGGTGCGTGCGGCCCAACGCCTCGCGGGCCCGGTCGGTCGCCTCGACGACGCCGGGCAGCTCCATCAGCAGGGCCAGAGGGTCTGCCGTCACAGCTTGTCAACCTATCGGGGTGGGGTGGAAGCGCCGGGAATGGCCTCCAGCAATTGCCGGGTGTACTCGTGGCTGGGCCGGTTGGACAGTTCCTCGGTGGCGGCCTGCTCGACAACCCGCCCGGCGCGCATCACCAGCACCTCGTCGGCGATCTGCCGGACCACGGCCAAGTCGTGACTGATGAAGAGGTAGGCGAGGCCGAGCTCGGCCTGCAGCGTGGCCAGCAGTTCCAGAATCTGCGCCTGCACCAGCACGTCGAGCGCCGAGACCGCCTCGTCACACACCAGCACCTCGGGCCGCAGCGCCAACGCCCGCGCGATCGCCACCCGCTGACGTTGACCACCCGACAGCTCGCGCGGCAGCCTGCTCAGCACCGACGACGGCAGCGCCACCTGGTCGACGAGCTCACGGACCGCGCGGTCGCGCTGAGCGCGATCGCCAACGCGGTGGATCCGCAACGGTTCTTCGATGGCGCGAAACACTGAGTACATCGGGTCCAGGCTGCTGTACGGGTTCTGGAACACTGGCTGCACCCGCCGGCGGAAGGCTATCATCGCGTCGCGACTCGTCGCGGCGGAGATGTGGGTGCCGTCGAACATCACTGTGCCGGAGGTGGGTTCGAGCAGACCGAGCGTCATCCTGGCCACGGTGGATTTTCCTGAACCGGATTCGCCGACGATCGCCAGCGTGCGCGCCCGCCGCAGCCGGAACGACACGGCGTCGACGGCGCGAACCTCGGTGAGCCGCCACGGTGCGCCGTGCGATTCGCGGTAGACCTTGGTCAGGTCGGCGGCGACGAGGATGTCGCCCGCCGGGGCGGCCACCGGCGGACGTGGCGCGGTCTTGACCGTCAGCGACGGAGCCGCGGCCACCAGCCGCCGGGTGTACTCGTGTTGAGGGTCTCGCAGGATGGAATGTGCGGCACCGGATTCGACTACCACGCCGCGGTGCACGACGACGACCCGCTCGGCCCGTTCGGCGGCCAGCGCCAGGTCGTGGGTGATCAGCAGCAGCGCGGTACCGAGTTCGTCGGTCAGGTGTTGCAGATGGTCGAGCACCTGCCGCTGCACCGTGACGTCCAGCGCGGAGGTCGGCTCATCGGCGATCAACAACTGGGGGTGGCCCGCGAGGCCGATGGCGATCAGGGCGCGTTGACACATGCCCCCGGACAGCTGGTGCGGATACTTGCCTGCTTGTTTCTCCGGATCCGCCATCCCGGCCTGAGCGAGCAGTTCCACTGCCCGTCGGCGGGCCTGACGGCCATCGGTGTTGATCCGCAACGCTTCTCGGATCTGGAAGCCGATATTCCACACCGGGTTGAGGTTAGTCGTCGGATCTTGTGGCACATACCCGATGCGCCGGCCCCGGATGGAGCGCAGCAGCCGGCGATCCGCGGCGGTGATGTCGATGCCGTCAAAGATGATGCGGCCACCGGTGATTCGCCCGCCGGGCGGCAGCAGCCCGAGGATCGCGGCGGCCGTGGTGGATTTCCCCGAACCCGATTCGCCCACTACCGCGACCGTTTGACCGCGCATGACGCTCAGATCCACTCCGCGCACCGCGGGGGTGTGATCGCCGAAGCTGACCTGCAGGCCCTCCACGGTCAACAGCGGCAGCGCGGCGCTAAGATCGCTCATGCCCGCCTCGCTCGCGACGCAGGATCCAAAGCGTCGCGCAGCGCATCGCCCATCATCATGAATGCCAGCACCGTGAC
>NZ_LR655774.1 GCF_902168065.1 Mycobacterium tilburgii
CGCCAACTCATCCCCGGCTGCCGTCAGCAACAGCCCCGCACCTGCCCCCACATACATTCGACCGGAGTTGACCTCCGACGGTAAGGCTCCAAAGTCCAGCATTTTGTTACCTCCACTGTTTTTGGCCGACCGCAAACGTTCCGGCTTATATAGATAAATCGAATCCGTTGCAGTGCAGACGAATTTATGAAGCGCCGACTTAATCGATAGTCGACCTTTGTGAGCTCTTATGCGCCCATCGATAATTCGCTAACAGTCAGAGGTGAGCAACCATGCTGGGAAATAGCTGGATTCGATCAGGAATGCTGGTGTTTAACCGTAATACCAATGTAGCACAGTAGGATACATCGTCGCTCCTTCGTTACGTCCTCTTTCTGGCGGTAACCGTCCAAAATCCATTCTTATACCGCTTTTAGCGGGCAGCGATGAGATCTGCCACGGTCTCCACCGGCCACGGTGGAGACGCGAAATAGATTGGTGCTGCGCCTTTTTACGCATGTGAGACCGGGAATGATCGATTGTCCGGCACCAGTGGTGGCCTCGTGATGCTCGAGGCACCGGCAATGCCGGACCAACGCACCTCGCCTGCAACTATGAGGAGGCCGAGCGGCTAACGCTGCTCGATCGGATCAGCAGCGAGATATGCAGAACAGCGTCAAAAGTTCTCGATCGCTATATCGCGCCGCGGGCGCGCTGGTATGCATGCCGGCAGATCGAATGACCATGCCGACGGATAGCGCCCGTAGGTCAGACCGGTCCGGTTGCGTGTGTACGCGCGTCTCCACCTCCGGGCGGTGCTGCGTCATCCACATGCTGTGAAACGGTTTCTTCTTCGCCGGCGACGCACGCCATGGATGGGCATCTTTAGGTGTGGCGCGGTTATGGACTGGCTATAGGGCTTGCGAATGCTCAGTCGTGGTGCCGGCATCCGGGGCTGCGTGCGTCCAGGCTGCGGGTTCGAGCAAAGCGGCAGCCGAGAATTGGTGCCGTAAAGCAGAACTGGTGAGGAGATTGATGAACAGGCTGAGCGCAGCGACTACCGCGATGGCGAGCTGCCATCGTCGAGTTGGAGTTGCGCGCCGAAGGTCCATAGTGGGAGCGACTGTACAACACCAAAAGCAGTCCGCCAGCACGCGTCGGCTGTGAAACAGATGAAAGCCTCTTGTGAACATGGTAATTGGATAAGCATCCGTATTTGCCCTTGACATGCGCCATGATGTTGCCGCTGGGCAACGTGTTTCAGTGGATGAACCGTAAATCCGGTAGGCGATTCCGTCGCGAGCCGCACTTTTCTCGCCAATACATGCCATCGCGCTGGAATTGAGGACTGATCTCACTGGCGGACGGTGTGCCGATACGGCTTGGCTCCGCACATAGATATATTGCAGCGCATCGAAAACCGTAAAGAGACAGCGACAATTGATAAAGGCCGCTATTACGATCCAGCTGGCGTGACGTATCGCGGAACTGGATCACGGACAGAGGAACGTGATCGACGGGCACACGAATGAGCCCGGAGGCAGCGGTCCCTCAGCATACACCCCGGGCGAACCGGTCACCTGGTGGTACTCGTGACACACGCTCTTGTCCCAGGTGTTGACCAAGTCCGCCACCCTAGAACCGCCGGCTCGCCCGGACACCAGGTGCCGTGGCAGATCGGATCACACCTGCCTTCCTCCTGTGCGGCTACGGCGCCAGGGCCAAGGGCGGCGAGCCCGAACGCGGCGACCGCACCCGGGC
Organism: Mycobacterium tilburgii; assembly: GCF_902168065.1. GTDB lineage: Bacteria > Actinomycetota > Actinomycetes > Mycobacteriales > Mycobacteriaceae > Mycobacterium > Mycobacterium tilburgii. Next base: position 1,741 of record NZ_LR655774.1, read on the forward strand.
CCGACAGAAGAACTGCTACGGCGGTCCGTCTCATCGAGTGGTGTGGTGCTCATTTTGGTAGGCATCTTTCGTCCAGATCGTCGGCCGTTGCCGGCGGTGTCGCGTCGTTGACGAAAATCAGTGTGCTCGATTCTCCGTTGGATTGCACGAAATCCACTTCAATTACTGATATTCGTTTCTAACCATGGTTATGCAATTAACTGATGCGTCGACAACGTGGTCGGGTCTGCTGCACGAGTAGGTGACAGTTTCGGTTACGCGGTCTGGCTGGTTGGTGTGGTCATGATTGCTTCGAACTCGACGGGGGTCAACCGGCCCAG
>NZ_LR655775.1 GCF_902168065.1 Mycobacterium tilburgii
GCATCACCCCGATCATGTCGATCTGCAAATCCGCGCTGTCGGAGGGCAGCGGGCAGGTGACACTGGTCTACGCCAACCGCGACGACCGCTCGTTGATTCGCCGAGGCGCTGCGCGAGCTGGCCGCGAAATACCCCGACCGGCTCACAGTGTTGTACTGGCTCGAATCGCTGCAGGGGCTGCCGAGCACGGCCGCCCTGGCAAGGCTGGCCACGCCGTTCACCGACCGGCACGCCTTCATCTGTGGGCCCGGCCCGTTCATGGAGGCGATCCGGCAGGCGCTTGAAACGCTGAAAGTGCCTGCGGCCCAAGTACACATCGAGATGTTCAAGTCGCTGGAATCGGATCCGTTCGCGGCGGTCACGGTCGAGGACACCGACGCGGGCGACTAGCCGCCGGCCACCGTCGTCGTGGAGCTGGACGGGGAAACCCACACCGTGTCATGGCCGCGCCACGCCAAGCTGCTCGGCGTGCCGCTCGCCAAGGGCCTCGACGCGCCGTTCTCCTGCCGGGAAGGTCACTGCGGTGCCTGCGCCTGCACGCTGCGCAGCGGCAAGATGAACATGGAAGCAAACGACGTGCTCGAACAGCAGGATCTGAACGAGGGGCTGATCTTGGCCTGTCAATCTCACCCGAAATCTGATTCGGTAGAAGTCACCTACGACGACTAGTCGCGTGGTTACGTTGCCCCTCGAGGTTGGACGGAAGGAAGCGCCGATGCTGCGGTCGATCACGGGCACGCTGATCGCCGTCGGACTGATGATGAGCGTGCTGCCCGTCCCGGTCACGGCGGCGGCGTGCAACACCGCCACCACCCTGTTCCCATTGGACGGCCCCGACCAACTGGAGGCGCGGGCCATCCTTAACTGCTTCAAATCCGATGGCCACTGCGACTTCACCGTCGGGGCGAACATGCAGACACCCAACGGTGTCGCCGGGTTTCCGCCGGGGCTGTGGGCGAGCCAGACCACGGAGATCCGGTCATCCAACCGGCTGGCTTACCTCGTCGCGCACGCCAAAGGCCAGTACGAGCGGGTGGTGAAATCCATGGGCACCGACGAGATCACCACGGTGTACTTCGGCGAGGGCCCGCCGGAGAAGTATCAGAGCACCGGCCGCATCGACTCCACGGACTGGTCGACGGGTCAGCCCAAGACCGACGTCAACGTCATCGTCTGCACCCATATCCAAGTGGTCTATCCCGGGGTCAACATCACCTCGCCGAGCACCTGCGCGCAGACCACGTTCTCCTGACGCAGTCCTAATCCACGTCGGGCGTTCCCCGCCCGGCGTGGTACTGCACGCGGTGGGCGATGAGGGGGACTCGATGCGGCGCATCGCCGAGGTGATCGGGCGTCGGCTCGGTGTGCCCGTCGAATCCGCGGGACCTGAGCGTTTCGGGCCGCTGGGCACCATGTTCGCGGTCGATCAGCCGTCGTCGAGCGCGCTCAGGCCTGCTCGAGGGTGATCCGGAACAGCGTCGTGGCGTCGTCG
>NZ_LR655776.1 GCF_902168065.1 Mycobacterium tilburgii
GCCACAATATCCACACCGAGTACGCGTCGCTGCGTAGCAGGATCGGGATGGTCCCGCAGGATGACGTGGTGCACCGCCAGCTGACCGTCAACCAGGCGCTGGGCTACGCCGCCGAGCTGCGGCTACCACCGGACACCAGCAAGGCCGACCGCGACCAGGTCGTCGCCCAGGTGCTCGAGGAACTCGAGCTCACCAAGCATGCCGACACCCGCGTCGACAAGCTCTCCGGCGGACAGCGCAAACGCGCCTCAGTGGCCCTGGAACTGCTCACCGGCCCGTCGCTGCTGATCCTCGACGAACCCACCACCGGGCTGGACCCAGCGCTGGACCGGCAGGTGATGATGATGCTGCGCCAATTGGCCGACGCCGGCCGCGTGGTGCTGATCGTCACCCACTCCGTGTCCTACCTCGACGTGTGCGACCAGCTGCTGCTGGTGGCCCCGGGCGGCAAGACGGCCTACTGCGGCCCGCCGGACCGGATCGGCGCGGCGATGGGCACCACCAACTGGGCCGACATTTTCGCCAACGTGGGTGCCGACCCCGACGAGGCGAACCGCCGCTTCCTGGCCGAAAATCGTCAGCCGGCCGCGGCCCCGGCCGAGCACAGTCCGGCCGCCGACTTAGGTGAACCGGTCCACGCCGACGTGCGCCGCCAGTTCTGGACGATCGCGCGCCGCCAAATACGTCTGGTGATCTCCGATCGCGGCTACACGGTGTTCCTGGCGTTGTTGCCGTTCCTGATCGGCGTGTTGACCCTGACGGTCCGCGGCAAGTGCGGGTACGGCATGTCGGACCCGTTGGGCAACAATCCGGCCCAGCCGGACCAGATCCTGGTGATGCTCAACGTGGGCGCCGTGTTCATGGGTACGGCGCTGACGATCCGCGACCTGATCGGCGAGCGACCCATCTTCCGCCGAGAACAGGCGGTCGGCCTGTCCACGACGGCGTATATGGGCGCCAAGACGGCGGTGTTCTGCACGTTCGCCATCGTTCAGGCGGCCATCGCCACGGCCATTTCCGTAATCGGTTGGGGCACACCGATTTCTAAAGCAGTGATCCTGGGAAACGTCAACGTCGAGTTGTTCGTCACCGTGGCCGCGACGTGTGTGGGCGCGGCCCTGCTCGGCATGGCGCTGTCGGCGCTGGCCCAGTCGCAAGACCAGATCATGCCGATGCTGGTGGTGTCGATCATGTCCCAGCTGGTGTTCTCCGGCGGCATGATCTGGGTGACCGACCGCATCCTGCTCGACCAGCTGTCCTGGGCTACACCCGCGCGGTGGGGCTTTGCTGCGTCGGCGTCAACGATCGATACCCACCGGCTGATACCGGGCCCGACCGACCCGAAGGACCAGCACTGGAATCACACCAAGAGTGCATGGCTGCTCGACATGGGAATGCTGGGAGTTCTGTGCGTAATCTATAGCGCGATCGTTTGGTGGAAGATCCGGCTG
>NZ_LR655777.1 GCF_902168065.1 Mycobacterium tilburgii
ACGCCACGAACCGCGATGCGCTCAACCCGGGTCGGTGCATGTAGCCGACGGCCACCCCGGCGCCGGCGGCGTACAGCTCGCCCACCACGCCGGGCGGGACCGGCTTCAGCCAACGGTCCAGGACGAAGAACGCCAAGTGCGCCAACGGCGCACCGATGGGGCTGCTGTTGCTGTAGACGTCGGAGTCGACGATCTCGCGGTACGAGGCGTGCACGGTGGTCTCGGTGATGCCGTACATGTTGATCATCCGCGGCAGTCCCGGGTGGTTGTGTAGCCACGTCTGAAGTCGTTGCGGCTCAAGGGCTTCGCCACCGAACACCACGGTCTGCAGCTTCAGCTGCTGCCCCAGCTCGGGTTGCAGCGCATCGGCGGATTGCAGCGCGTAGAACGCCGACGGCGTCTGGCTCAACACGCTCACCTGCTCGCTCACGAGCAGCGCGTGCAGGTCCTCCGGTGAGCGGACCACCGCCTCGGGGACGATCACCAACCGGCCGCCGTGCAGCAGTGCACCCCAGATCTCCCACACGGAGTAGTCGAAGGCCAGGGAGTGGCACTGGGTCCATACCTGCCCCAGCTCCATTTCAGCATCGAGCGACTCCAGCAACTGGGTGACGTTGCGGTGCGTGACGGCCACGCCCTTGGGTTTTCCGGTGGTGCCGGACGTGTAGATGATGTACGCCACGTTGTCGGCCGCGGGTGCCAGCAGCCCCGTGTGGGGTGCGGCGTTGACCGCCGGGTCGTCGATGTCAATGACCTGCAGGTCGACGCCGTCCAGCCGCGGACGTAGGTCCGCGGTGGTCAGCGCGGCGATCGGGGCGGCATCGGCGAGCATGAACTCCACCCGGGCCGTCGGATGCGCGGGATCGATCGGCAGATAGGCCGCCCCCGTCTTCAACACCGCTAGCAGCGAGACGACCGCCTTGGCGGATCGGTTTAGCAGCACCGCAACTCGCTCGCCGGGCCCCGCACCTAGACTGGACAGCATGTGCGCCAACCGGTTTGCGGCTTCGTCCAGCTCGCGGTAGGTCCACGACTCGTTGCTGTAATTGAGCGCCACCGCCTCCGGTGTGTGGGTGACCTGGGTGGCGAACTGCTCGGGAATCGACATCCTCGCGGATACCGGCTGGCTCAGCACCGCCCGGTTGCCCCACTCTTCCAGCCGCGAATGCTCTTCGGGGTCAAGCAGATCGATCGACGACACCCGTCGCGTGGGATCGGTGGTCATGGCCACCAACACCCGCTGGAAACGCTCGACCAGCGTCTCGATGCTGGCCACATCGAAGACCTGGGTGTCGAATTCCACGCGCAGGCTCAGCTCGTGACCCGGCGTCGCCACGACCGACAACGGGTGGGGGTGTTGTGTCTTTTTGTCTG
>NZ_LR655690.1 GCF_902168065.1 Mycobacterium tilburgii
GGTCAGTCTCCAAAGGTAGGTGAGGGGCGGTCGGCGAGTGATCCGGATCGGTCAGAGCCATGCTATCGGGGCCCGCCCCAACCGGACCAAGCCGTCACGGCCATCACGGCTGGCCGGGTTTGAGCTTCACGAACAGCGCGTCGGCCTCGGTCAGCAACGTGTCCCCGTCCGTCAAAGTGCCGAACACGAAGATCTTGCGGCCGTCGACCCGATCGACCCCTGCGTCGAGCTGCAGCTCTTTTTCGATGGGCACGATGTTGCGGTAGTTGATCTTCGTTGCGGTAGTTGATCTTCGTTGCGGTAGTTGATCTTCAGGTACGCGGTGCGCTGGCGGGGACTGCCGGTGAGCACCGACGCGGTGAGACCGAGGACGGTGTCGAACAGCATGCCCAGCGACCCACCGTGCACCGCGCCGTTGCGGCCCAGGTGGAACCCCGGGCGAACCGGGCGCAGCCCGCGATACGGCCGGCCGTCCACGGTCTTGTGGGACTCGATCGGGACGGTGGGATGTTGCCCCGCACCGGCAGGTCCATCCGCCGGCCCGACGGCGACGCCCACTCGTCGGCGTCATACGGACTCAGCAGTGCCGACAGCTTTTCCAGCGTGTCGGCCGGCCTCGGTGAGGACGTCGTCGGGGGCGTCGACGGCGCGCGCATGGTCTTGCAGCTTGCGCACCGCGTCGATGAAGCGGCCGTAGTCCGGGCCGCCCTTGGTCGTCGGTTCGGGCGGATTGAACCCTCCGCCGGGGTGCTTCTGATGGTCGCCGACCACCAGAACACCGCATTGGGTGCACGGTTACTGCGCTCCGGCAGCCGCCAGAGTCTCGAACTCGTCATCGCTGAGCGTGATCTCGGCGGCGGCCACGTTCTCCTCCAGGTGCTTGACCTTCGACGTGCCGGGAATCGGCAGCATCACCGGCGAGCGCTTGAGCAGCCAGGCCAGCGCCAGTTGCGACGGCGACGCGTGGTGCTGGTCGGCGATGCGCTGCAGCGGACCGTCGGGCGCGGCCAGCGGACCGGCAGCCAGCGGGTACCACGGAATGAAGCCGACACCGTGCTCGGTCGAGAAGTCGACGAGCGGGTCGGCCCCGCGGACCGACAGGTTGTACATGTTCTGCACCGACACGATCTCGGTGATATCCAGGGCCTGCTTAAGCTCGTCGACGTCGACCTCGGAGAGCCCGATGTGGCGGATCTTGCCTTCGTTCTTCAGTTTGACCAGCTCGCCCAGCTGGTCAGCCAGCGGCCACTTGGGGTCGATGCGGTGCAGCTGGAACAGATCGATGGTGTCGACGCCAAGGCGGCGCAGGCTCATCTCGCATTCCTGCCGCAGGTAGGCCGGGTAGCCCATCTCGATCCAGACGTCCGGTCCGGTGCGCAGGAACCCGGCTTTCGTCGCGATCACCAGACCATCGTAGGGGTGCAGCGCCTCCCGGATGATCTCCTCGGAGATGTACGGGCCGTAGGAATCCGCGGTGTCGATGAAGTTCACCCCGAGTTCGACGGCGCGCCGCAACACCCGGACACATTCGTCCCGATCGACCGGCGGGCCCCAGACGCCCTTGCCGACGATGCGCATCGCCCCGAACCCGAGACGGTTGACGGTCAAATCGCCACCCAAGGTGAACCTTCCGGACGCTTCGGCAACAGTTTTCGAGTTTTGTGTAGTCACGCCTAAAACCGTACGCCGACGACGCGGTTACGCATCTCGGCGTGGCAACAAGCTGGGTGGGTGGAGGAGCTTCCGCTGAGTTACTCCGAGGTTGGCGCCACCGCGGCGGGCGAGGTGCCCGCCGGCTACAGCGGGCTGCGTGTGGAGAAGCAGATCGGAACGGGCCGGCAGCGGTTCGAGCGGGCCGCCGACGCGGTCATGCGCTGGGGCATGCAACGCAGCGCCGGGCTGCGGGCGCAGGCCAGCTCCGAGGTGGCGGCGGTCGACTCGGTGGTGTTGGTGCGGTTGGGTTTTCTGCCCGCGCCGTGCCGCGTCGTCTACGTCAGCGACGAACCCGACATCCGCGAATTCGACTACGGCACGCTGCAGGGTCATCCCGAGTCCGGTGAGGAGCGCTTCGCCGTGCACATCGACGCGGACACCTCCGCGATCTTCGCGGAGGTGTCCGCGTTCTCCCAGCCCGCGACCTGGTGGAACAAGGCCGCTCATCCGAGTGGTGTCGGTGGCGCAGCGGCTCATCGCCAAGCGCTACCTACGCGGGGTCTGACCGATCCCGATGCTGCCCGCGTGCACACCCTGCGCCAGCCGGCCCAGCGCGATGGCGCCAACCAGCAACCCAAAGTCGCGCAGCGCCCCGTCGTAGTAGCCGGGCCCGGTGACGAGGTCGACGATGATGCCGACCAGCCAGGCCGCGACAACCCAGGCGCCGATCCGCGGCGCGACGCCGACCAACACGCCGGCCACGATCTCGATCACGCCCACCGCATACATGCACTGGTCGGCGCTGCCCGGCACCATGCCGTCGATCCAGGACGCCAGATACATGCTCCAGTGGTGCGGGTGGGTTAGCAGGTTGAAGAACTTGTCGAGCCCGAAAACGACGGGCGCGCAGGTGAACAGGGTGCGCAGGGCCAGGTAGGCCGAATACGCCGGGTCCTTCCATTGGGTGGCAAGCGCAGGAGCCGCGCTGGCCTGGTCGGTGGTCATGAGATGCCCCTTTCGTTCTAACATATATATATAGTTTGCACATTAGAATTGGTAGACTGTAGCGTCAAGAGTTTTGTCCGTTAGAAATGAGCGGTTGTGGTGCAGGAACACTCGCTGGCGCGTGCCTCGGCCGGCATCGGCACACTTGCCGACCCGGTGCGGATGCGGCTCTACCAGTTCGTCTGTGCGCAGCCCGAGGCGGTCAGCCGCGAGCAGGCGGCCGACGCGGTCGGGATCGCGCACCATCAGGCCAAGTTCCACCTCGACCGGCTGACCGCCGAGGGGTTGCTGAACAGCGACTACGCGCGCCGGACCGGCCGGTCCGGCCCCGGCGCGGGGCGGCCGTCGAAGCTCTACCGCCGGGCCGCCCGCGACATCGCCGTCAGCCTTCCGCCGCGGGAATACGAATTGGCCGGACGGCTGATGGCGCAAGCCATCGCGCATTCCGAGGGCACCTGGGAACCGGTCGTCGAAGTGCTGAATCGAGTCGCCCATGACTACGGCCGGATGATCGGCCGGGTGGCCGAGGCGCCGGCGGACGCCGCGTCGGGACTCGAGACGGCGCTGGCGGTGTTGCGCCGGTACGGATATGAGCCCCGCGCCACGCACGGCGAAGTCGAACTCGCCAATTGCCCCTTCCACGCACTGGCCCGGGAGCAGACCCAGTTGGCCTGCGGCATGAACCACGCGCTGATCACCGGAGTGGCCGAAGCACTGGCACCGCACGGCCCCGACGCCCGCCTGCACCCCGGGCTCGATCGCTGTTGCGTGGTGCTGCGGCGCGGTCAGGACTGAGCCGGCGTGACCGGCGTAACCTAGGCGCCCTAGCCGGCCAATAAACGTGCTGCGCCCGAACACATTCCGTCGATGACCTCCGCCACGGACGCGTAGTCGCAGATCATGCCGACCCCTTGCCCGGCATCGACCGGGGCGATGGTGCGGTCGTCGGCGGCGACCGCGGCGGCCAGCTCGTCGCAGGCCGGGGCGTCGAGCGCCTCCTCGTGACCCGGCCCAACGCTCGACGAAATCGTTGGTCAGCACCCGCAACGGGAAGCGCGCGGGCCACGGCAGTCCGCTGGCGACGTCGAAGGCCCGGGTGACCGCCGTGTCGGTGGACCCGGCAGCGATCAAGGACCGGCGGCTCGCGTCGCCGGTCAGCGCCTCCGGGCAGGCCGACAGGCGGGTGCCTATCCAGGCGCCGCTGGCGCCGGTGGCCGGCACCGCGGCCAGGCTGCGCGCCGAGGTGATGCCGCCGCCCGCGAGGACCGGCACCGACACCGCATCCAAGACCGCGTCGAGCAACGGCAGGGTGGCCGAGCCGGGTCTCGCCGTGCCCGCCCCCCTCGGCACCGCGCGCGACCACGATGTCCACTCCCGCGTCGACCGCCTGGCGCGCGCCCTGCGCGTCGTAAACCTGTGTGGTAATTTCGGCGTCATGCGCCGTGGTGACTCAAGACCAGTCGGTGCCGAAACTGACCGAGACCAGCGCGGGTCGTGCCGCCAGGGCGTCCTCGAGCAGCCCCTCTTCGTTGCGCATCACCCAGTCTCCACCAGCCCGATGCCGAATCGGCCCTCGATGTTAGCCGTCAAGCTGGCCCAGCTGGTGGCCAGTCTCTCCCTGTTCGCGACGCTTCCCATGCCGACCGTGCCCAGGCCGCCGGCCGCGCTGACGGCCGTGGCCAGCCGGCCGCCGGCCACGCCGCCCATCGGGGCGTTGACGATCGGCACCCGCGGACCGAATTGCCGCGACCAGGGCGTGGACAGCACGGCGCTCAATATGATTGCGAAGGAATGCTTTTCAACACGGTCAGGATGACCACCGAATCCTCGACCGCGTGTAGGGCGTGCCGTTGCGGCGGGATCGCCACGTAGTCGCCGGTCTTGCCGTCCCAGACATCGTCGCCGGCCGTCAGGCGCACGTGCCCCTGCAACACCTGCAGCGTCGCCTCACCCGGGCTGTCGTGTTCGGACAACTCGTGGCCAGCGAGCAGCGCCAGCACGGTCTGACGGAGTTCGTGGGTGTGCCCGCCGTGGATGGTGTGCGCGGCGCGTCCGCTGTGACTCCCTGGGCTTTGGCCAGCTTTTTGGAGGCCCGAGACTGGTCAGCGAGATCGATTCCATGGGTGAATCCTCTCCGGCTCAGGCGGTCAGTAGCAGTATCCCCGCCACGGTCAGGGCCGCCGTCTTGACCACCTCCAAACCGACGTAGGCGTAGTGGGCCCGGGACCGCGGCGCATCGGATCCGGCGAGCACCGCGTTCGAACGCCGCGTCAGGTCGGGGCCGCACCGCGATCAGCTGGACGGCCAGCATGACGACGGCGGCCCCCAACACGATCACGATGCGGGTGGGCATCGGGCCGTCGAGCGCCAGCGCCAGCAGTACGATGGCGAACGCGACCTCCACAGTGTTGAGCGCCCGGAACACCAGGCCGCCCGATCCCGAGCCCGATCTGCAGCGTGACGTTGGGCGCCCGGAATTTCAGCGGCGCCTCCAAGAACGAGATAGCCAGCACCATGCCGAGCCAGACGAACGTGATCGCGACGGCGATGGCCATTTCTGTGCTCATCGTGGGGACTCTTGCAACTCGAGGTGGGCCAGACACAGGTCCGGTTCGACGAAGGCGTCGAGGCGCTCGACGGTGACCGCGGCGCCCCAGCCCTCCAACGCTCCCTGCATGAGCCCGAGGTGGACGGGACAGACGACACCGCTTCGGTTTTCGGCGATCTCGAGGAAGGGGCAGTGCCGCAGACCGACCTGTTGCGCACCGTCGGCGCTGCGGCGCTCCGGCGCGAAGCCGAGCCGGTCGAGCAGGCCGACCAGGCGGCCGATGGCCTGTTCCGGGCTCTCTGCCCGCTCCGGTGCGGCGCCCGAGTCCAGCCGCCGGCCCCACGCCCGGCCAACGGCCAGCGCCTTGGCAGCGGAGTCCTTTTCGCCGGCCAGCGCGACGGCCAGGATCTCGGCGAGCACCTCGTAGTGACGCGTCCCGCCCCGGTCCATCTGCCGAACCGCCCGGAACATCAGCGGCGGGCGGCCCGGCCCCTTACGCCCCGGTCCGACCTGTTCCACCTGACCGTCGCCGACCAAACTGTCGAGGTGGAATCGGACGGTGTTGGGGTGTACGCCCAGCACGTCGGCGATCGCGACGATGGTCAACGGCTCCCGGGAGATGCGTAGCGTCCGCAGCACCTCGCGGCGCCGATTCGCGGAGTCTCCCGCCTCGGAGGCGGCCCCTTCTCGGGCCGGGCGACGCGGCCTTCCGCTAACGTACGACATGCGATAAAGTTTACACAATAGCGCTTGCATAAACCAGTAAGGGGTCGCTATTGTCATGGCTGCCATGTCCAGTCGTGCCGACGACAGCGTTCAGGTCCACTGGCTGCTGGCGCGACTCGGCAAACGCGTCCTCCGCCCCGGCGCAGTCGGCCTGACGCGCACCCTGCTGGCCGGTGCCGACGTCACTGACGCCGATGTGCTCGAGCTGGCGCCGGGCCTCGGACGGACCGCCGCCGAGATGGTCGGCGATGTGATCGCGGGGCTGCCGGCCGAGTCCGGGACCGTGCGGGTCGCTGACGCGGCCGACACCGGACTACCCGATGCCAGCCGCGACGTCGTCGGCGAGGCGATGCTGACCATGCAGGGCGACGCGACCAAGCACGCCATCGTCGCCGAGGCCCTGCGCGTGCTGCGGCCACGCGGCCGCTACACCATCCACGAACTCGCGCTGACCCCGGACTCGGTTCCCAACGAGGTCAGCACCGAGATCCGGCAGGCGCTGGCCCGCACGATCAAGGTGAACGCGCGGCCGCTGACCATCGCCGAATGGTCGCGACTGCTGGCCGATCACGGCCTGGGGTTGACCGGGTCGTCACCGCGCCGATGACGCTGCTGCAACCGCGGCGGGTGATCGCCGACGAAGGCCTGCTGGGCGCGTTGCGGTTCGCCAAGAGCGTGGCGCTCAATCGCGAGGCGCGCAAGCGGGTGTTGACGATGCGCGCCACGTTCCGCAAGCATCGGGAGCGGCTCACCGCCGTCGCGATCATCGCCCACAAGCCGGAAAACGTGGCGACTTAAGCGACATTATTGTTGATTGTCATCGCCAATTTGCCTGGCATATATCGCTGTACTCAAGGGTATGTGCTGTGTCCGACCCCTCGCCGAACACCGGGTACGCGCATGCCCCGCCGCCGGTCGCCGCAACACTCGGGTGATGACCGCAAACAGGCCCGGGGAGCCGCCCCTCACACCGTCCCGGCCGAGGACCTGGCCATCGAGTTGAACTTGTTAAGCGAGCGGGTGATGGCCGCGACGTTCACCGCCGAGGAGCCGGCGATCCGCGAGGACCGCGTGATCGACATGCTGGTGCACATCTGGCTGGCCAGCATCTACCAGGATGGTCACTCGGCGAGTAGCCCCTCGGCGCGGGCCAAGGTCTGCGACAGCCTCGCCACCGATCCTGGCGTGACTTTGGCCGCATTCCGCGGCAACCACTCTTTGGCGTCAGCGCTGATCAAAGCCACCACGAGGGACGTCGTGCGGCGTGGGGAAAGGCATCTGGCTCGCCGAATTTTCCTACGCGGTGCTCAACAACGGTCTCGGCGATCACAAAAGGGCCATTACGGCAGCCGGCGCACGGCCGAACACACAGACGTCGCCCTGTCCGCTTGGGCAACCGTAAAGCTCGTCGAGGCCGCCCCGCGCAGCGGCGCGAGGATGTCGCGGCCGATGCTGTCGTCCAGCTGAGCGAGATGACAAGCGCAAGCGGCACTGATTGGGCGCTGGGCTTTGAAGCGCGTGCCCGGGCGCTGCTCAGCGACGGCGACGAAGCGGAGCGCCTCTTCCTCGAGGCAATCGAGCGGCTGGACCGTACTCGCATTCGCACGGAACTCGCGCGAGCCCATCTGCTCTACAGGGAATGGTTGCGCACGCAAGGGCGTCGCACGGACGCGCGAACACAGCTGGGCGTCGCCCACGGCATGCTCGCGGCCATGGGGATGGCGGCCTTCACCGAGCGGGCCCGCCGCGAGCTGCAGACAACCGGTGCGACGGCCCGCGCACGCGCGACCGAAGAGGGACCGGAACAACTGACCGCGCAGGAAATCAGATCGCGCCTGCCCTGTGACGGACTGTCGAACCCGGAGATAGCTGCCCGGATGTTCATCAGCGCGCGGACTGTCCAGTATCGCCTTGGCAAAGTGTTCGCCAAGTTGGGCATCAGCTCACGCAGCCAGCTTGAGCAGGTACTGCCGCGCGCTGAGTCGCACGCGCCACGAGCTGACCGATCGCACCATCGGGGGACATTGCGGCTGCAAAGGCCCCCACGAAAAACCCCGAACCCAACGTAGGTTTGGGGCCATTCCGATGTCTTGCGACACCGCGTAGTAGCGGGGACAGGATTCGAACCTGCGACCTCTGGGTTATGAGCCCAGCGAGCTACCGAGCTGCTCCACCCCGCGTCGGTGAATGCAAGGTTACCGAACACGCACGACGCTCTCCAAATCGCGAGTTGGCGGAACCGGCGCGGGCGGCCGCCGGCGCGGATCATGCGCGCGTCACGCACCGGGCCCGGTTCAAGTCCGGTTGGCAATTGTGTTGCAGCGCGCGAAAATTCGCGCGCGATCACCGTTTTGGCCGACGCTAGGCTAGGACATATTCGAGCTGATTCCGCGAGTTCACGCCAAGCTTGGCGAAGACCTTCCGCAGGTGATACTGGACCGTTTTGGCGCTGATGAACAACCGCGTGCCGATCTCGGGATTCGAGAGGCCTTCCCGGGCCAGGCGCACTACCTGCATCTCTTGGGCGGTCAGCTCGACGGTGCTGGTGACGGCTGTGCGCTTGCGGGCCGTCTCACCAGTGGCCACCAGTTCGCGCCGCGCCCGTTCCGCGAACGCCGCCATCCCCATGGTCTCCAGCATCTGGTGCGCCGTGCGCAGCTGCTGGCGCGCGTCGATGCGTCGGCGTTCCCGACGCAGCCATTCACCGTAGATCAGGTGCGCGCGGGCGAGTTCGGTGCGGACACGTGTACGGCTGAAGTGGGTGATCGCCGCCTGATAGAGACGCTCGGCGTCCTCCCTCTCCGCCAGTAGCGCGTGAGCGCATTTCGCCCCCGAGCGCCCAGTCGGCGCCACTGACGTGAGTCATCTCGGCGATTCAGCGGGTCGCGGCGGCCGCCGTCTCGTTGTCTCCATTGCGCACGGCCGCCTCGATGAGCTCACTCACGGCCCAGTTCGCGATGCCCGGGTACTGGAGATGTCCGGATACTCCTGGTGATACAACGCAAGCTCGGCGGCCGCCATAGCCTCCGCGTAATTGCCAAAGCCGTTCTGCAGCACGGCCCGCTTCCCACTCGGCGCAGGCCACCCCGATGCCTTCACTCCGCGGCTGCACTTGCCGCTCGGTGTCCTCGATCATGGCGGACGTCTCGGATTCTCTGCCGCATACGCGGCAAGACGCATGGCGGCGTACGGCGCGAGGTTGCTTCCGTGACCGTCAATTGCTCGTCGATCAAAGCGCAAGCGGCGGTCAGATCTCCGGAGAACAGCAGCAACATTGCCCGCGTACTCAGCGCGAGCGGAAGTCGTTCAGGGCGCCGGCCTTGTGCGCAAGCTCCAAATAACGGGACGAGAGCGGGTCCCAGCGCTCGTCATCCCAGAGGTGCAAGGCCGCCCGAGGTTGATGAGCCACATCCAGCGCAGCTCTTCGTCCTCCGACATGCCGGTCGCCGAACACGCTGAGTGCCGCAGTGAGGTCGGGCACCGCCGCCGGGTAACCCTCGACGAAGTTCGCCGCCAGCCCATCCAGGAGGAGGTCGGCGCGGGGCGCGTGCGCCGGTCTCGGGGCCGCGGCCGCGGCCTGAGCCACCACAATGACGCCACCGCCGGAACCGGCGAGGCGAGCGGCGAAGGCCGCGGCGTTGATGGCATCCAGGTAGGTCTCCCTGGCCAGGCCGGCATCGATCGGCTCAAGCCTCCTGGCTGCCATGAGCAGCAGAAATGGACCATCCCCGCCCTGACCTGACTGGTGGCAAAGGCGGACTGGGCTCGCACCAAGTCGACACGGGCTCGTTGAAGCTCGTCGAGCGGCCCGGCCTCGGCCAGCGCCAACACAGGTCCGTCGCCGCGTCGAATGCGCCCGCCTGAAGCTTGTTTTGCGCCGCCGAGAGCGACCGTTCAGCGCGTCCGCACCGAGCCGAGCGTCAGGATTGCGGCGCGTTCGAGGAAGTCTGCACCCGCGGCGAGCCCACCTCGCGCCAGCGCATGGGCGGCAGACCGTTCGAGTTCCGCCGCGATGTTCTCGTCCGGCCCCGGCCAGGTACCACACCCAGCGATCGGGATCGAGTACCCGGTCGGTCGCTTCCGCAGGGCGCCGTGCACCGCTTGCCGCTCGGTCTCCGACACCGACCAGTACGTTGCCGACCGCGCCAGCGGGTGCCGGAACGTTATCCGGCTGCCGACCTCGGCAAGGTCCGTCTCCGTCACATCGACCGCGGCCGTGGCCGAGATACCGAGCCGTCGTGCTGCGCACCAAATCAATGCGGGTCGCCGGTGGGGTCGGCCGCCGCGAGCAGCAACATCAGTCGGCTGGGCGCGGGCAACGCGGCGTAACGACGGCGGAAGCTTTCCTCGACAACCCCGGCCAGGGGCGCCGCCGCGGTAAGCCGGAACCCGCAGGCCAGCTCGGCCGCGGTCAAGCCACGCGGCAGTTCCAACAACGCCAAAGGGTTTCCGCGCGACTCGGCGACGATCTGATCTCGCACTCGCGCGTCCAGAGATCCCAGCATTGTCACATCCAGGAGCTCGCGCTCATCTGCCTCGGGCAGGCGTCCGACGACCAATTCCGGCAACCCGACTAGTTCCGGACCGGGTACTCTTGTCACGAAGACGATGCCCACCGCTTCCGCTCCGAGCCGCCGAGCACCGAAAGGCGAGGATCTGGGCCGAGGCCCGGTCCAGACACTGCTGATCATCGATGAGGCAGCGGAGCGGTTGTTCTTCGGCCACGTCAGCCAGCAAGCTCAGCAAAGCAAGCCCGATCAGGAACCGGTCCGGCGCCGATCCTGAACGCATGCCCAACGCAATCCGCAAAGCTTCTGCCTGTGGCGTTGGGAGGCGATCGAGCCGGCTGAGCATGAGGCGCGCAGAGCTGGTGCAGCCCGGCGAACGCCACTTCCATCTCTGACTGAATCCCCGCGGCGCGGACAACTCGGCAGCCCGACGTGTGCCGCACCAGGTGCGCCGCTGCAGCCCCGCCCGCCCTTGGCTCAGGCAATCCCCGCAACACTAGCACCCTCGATAGCGGCGACCGACACGCCCTGCTCTAAAATAGATTGTAGTTGCACAGCGCGTCGCTGATCACGATGGGCCCCTCGGACATCGAGGTCAGTTTGTCGTAGCGGCGTCACCGGTTGGACCTAAACCGCTACTGGGGGACATCCGCCAGTGGTTGGGCGCAGTGCGCGGCGGCCAGCACGTGCTGGGGCGCCAACTCGCTCAGACAATTCAGCAGCGAGGCGTGATCGGAAGGCGCCGCGTGCCCCGCCACCGTTTGAACGGCGAGCATGTAGGTGTCGTCCTGCTCGGCGAACATCGCATACCCCCGCGGCCGGCTCGGCTGGGGCGCGGCGAAAGCGATCAATTCTCGTAATATCCCGCAGGGCAGCTGAACCAGCAAACCGGCATAGGTGACGTGCACCGTCAGTTCGGCTATCTACACGTGTACCTGCCGCACGCCATGATCGAGCGGGCCGCGGTCGAGAAGCGGCGCGATCAAGGCGGGTCGTACCGTCACCCTGATCGATCCGATGTGTGCAGGCGATCCGCTCGCCGAGGAGTTCTGCCGAGGGATTGTCGGTGAGTTCAAGCAACGCTACGGGTGTTCGCGGATGGTGATCATGGGCCACCGCGATTGGCGCTTATCGACGCGCGATCGATTACCTGGAAGTGCATCTCTCGGCGGACGTGGGCCTACACGAGCTCGCTAAAGTCGTCGGCTTGTCGGCGGGGCGATTGACCGAGCTGTTTCGCGAGGGCACGGGCGAGCCCCCGCATCGGTGGCTGATGAACCGCCGTCTCACCCGGGCATGCGAACTGCTGGCCAACCCTTCGCTGACGATCACCGAGATCGCACACGAATGCGGATTCGCCAGTTCGCAACATTTCTCCGTGGTAATGCGCTGACGGCTGGACACCACGCCGACCGCCTACCGAAGACAAATCCTGGCTTGAACTGCGGGCCAGCCGCGGCTACTTCGTGTTGTTGTACTTGTTGATCGCGTCGTCGAGCCGCTGCAGAGCCGCCCCGTAGCCTGCGAAATCACCCTTCTTCTGCGCGTCACGCACGGCGTTGATCGCTGTCTGAATATCTTGCAGCGCAGCGGATTTCGAAGGAGACAAGGTCGTCGCACCCTCGGGAGCCGGGGGCGCCGCGGCGGGCGGTGGCGCAGCTCCCGGCGCAGCGGCCGACGCCGGCGGACTCTGCGGCGGATTGGCCGGCGCGCCGGCGTCGGTGGGAACGATCCCTGTCGCGGCCGCACCGGCACCGGGCCCGAACAACCCGGTGAGCGCATCACCGACGGTGGGGCCGTAGCCGATCTTGTCGTTGTACATCATCGCCACCCGGATCAACCGGGGGTACGACGAGGCGGCGTCGCTGGTTCCCGGCGAGGCGTACACGGGTTCGACATAGAGCAGCCCTCCCTGAGCCACCGGCAGCGTCAGCAAGTTGCCCCACCGTATTCGGTTCTGGTTGTCGCGCCCGATCACACCCAGGTCCTGCGAGACCGCCGGATCGGTGGTGATCGCATTGTTGGCCAGCTTCGGGCCGTTGACCTGACCGGGAATGGTCAGCACGGTGATCTTGCCGTACGTCGCGGGATCGGAACTCGCGCTGATGTAGGCGGCCAGATAGTCCCGCTTGAACCGGTTCATCGCGCTCGTTAATTGGTATGACGACGAATTATCGTTCTTAGCAATGTTTTTCGCGACGATGTAATAGGGCGGCTGATAGCTGCTAGCGGTGGGGTTCGGATCGAGCGGCACGTCCCAGAAATCCGACGTGGAGAAGAACGTCACCGGGTCGTTGACGTGATACTTCGCCAGCAGCATCCGTTGCACCTTGAACAGGTCCTCCGGATAGCGCAGGTGCTCGGCAAGCTCCGGGGTGATGTCGCTCTTGGGTTTGACGGTCCCCGGGAAGACCCGCATCCAGGCCTTGAGCACCGGATCCTGCTCGTCCTGCTGGTACAGCGTCACGGTGCCGTCGTACGCGTCGACCGTGGCCTTCACCGAGTTACGGATGTAGGAGACCTGCTTGTCGGGACCCAGCTTGTTGAACGCCACCTCGGCGGAGTCCGCGGTCGCCGACTCCAGGGACGTCAGCTCCGAATACGGGTAATTGTCCAGCGTGGTGTAGCCGTCGATGATCCACACCAGGCGCTTGTTGACGATCGCCGGGTACACCGCGCTGTCGGTGGTCAGCCACGGCGCCACGGCCTCCACCCGGGCGGCCGGATCCCGGTTAAACAGGATCTTGCTGTTGTTACCGATCACGTTGGAGAACAAGAAGTTCCGCTCGGCGAACTTGGCGGCGAACACGCTGCGGGACAGCCAGTCGCCGATCGAAATCCCACCGACCCCGGTGTAGGTGTAGTTCTTGGTTTCGGTACTGATCTCGTAGTCGTATTCGCGGTCGGGTCCGTTCTTGCCGACGATTGCGTAATCGGCGGACGCATTGGAGATGACCGGGCCGAAATAGATGCGGGGCTGGTCCAGCTGCGCCGGCCCCTCGGAGACCACACCGCCGTTGGCGCCGACCACGTTGACCAGGAATTCCGGATAACCACCGTTTTGGGTAGGATCGTTGGCGATACCGCGCACCGTGTTAGACGGCGACGCGATGAATCCGTTGCCGTGGGTGAA
The DNA here is from genome assembly GCF_902168065.1 of Mycobacterium tilburgii. Lineage (GTDB taxonomy): Bacteria > Actinomycetota > Actinomycetes > Mycobacteriales > Mycobacteriaceae > Mycobacterium > Mycobacterium tilburgii. The sequence continues at coordinate 13,574 of NZ_LR655690.1, forward strand.
CACGGTGTGCCGGTTGATCCAGTCACGCTGGTTGTCGATCAGCCTGTCCGGGTTGAGTTCTCGCGCTGCCACCACGTAGTCGCGCAGCACGCCGTTGCGGTCCAGGTAGCGGTCGATCGACAGCTGATCCGGGAAGTAGTAGAAGTTCTTGCCCTGCTGGAACTGAGTGAACGCCGGGCTGATGATCGTCGGGTCGAGCAACCGGATGTTGGAAGTCGTCGCGCGGTCGGCGGCGACCTGCTGCGCGGTGGCCTGGCTGTCGCCGCTGTAGTTGCGATACGTCACCACATCGGAGGTGAGCCCGTACGCTTGCCGGGTCGCGGTGATGCTTCGGCTGATGTATTCGCTTTCCTTTTGCGCAGCATTGGGTCGCACGCTGATCTGCTCGACGATCAGTGGCCACCCGGCGCCCACGATCAGCGACGACAGCAGCAACAGCACCAGTCCGATCGCCGGAATCCGCAGATCCTTGAGCGTGATCGCGGAAAAGACCGCGGCGGCGCAGATGATCGCGATCGCCATCAGAATCAGCTTCGCCGGCAACACCGCGTTGATGTCGGTGTAGCCCGCACCGGTGAACGGTTTACCGCCACGCGTGTGCGACAACAGCTCGTAGCGGTCCAGCCAGTAGGCGACGGCCTTGAGCAGGACCAGCGTGCCGACCAGGCTGATCAACTGAATTCGTGCCGATCGGCTCAGCGCACCGGTGCTACCGGACAACCGGATGCCGCCAAAGATGTAGTGCACCAGCAGGTTCGCCAAGAAGGCCAGGAACACCGACACGAACAGATAGCTGAGCACCAACCGGTAGAAGGGCAACTCGAACGCGTAGAAGCCGAGGTCCTTGCCGAACTGCGGGTCCCTTATGCCAAAGTCGCCGCCGTGCAGGAACAGTTGGATGCGCACCCAGTAGCTCTGCGCGATCACGCCGGCCAGCAGGCCGATCGCCGCCGGAACACCGATGGCCACCAACCGCAACCGGGACATGACCACCGCCCGATACCGGGCCACCGGGTCGTTCTCGTTGCTCGGGACGAAGACAAAGCGGGAACGGTAGGCCAGGGCGAGGCCGGCGAACACGATGCCGCCAACGACCAGGCCCGCGATCAGGAACACCACGATGCGGGTCCACAGCACGGTGGTGAACACCGAGCGGTACCCAAGTTCGCCAAACCACAACCAGTCGACGTACGCGTCGATCAGCCGCGGACCGTCGAGTAGCAGCGCGATCACGCTGAGCGCGATCATGATGAGAATCCGGCTGCGTCGTGTCAGCTTCGGCATTCTTGCGGTGGGCCGTATCCCCACTGGTTACGCTCCCTGATCAATCTGGCCGGGACGGTCACAACTGTACGCACCGCGGCGCGCGATATGACGGACTAGCAACTCGGCGCCTGGCCACCCTGCCGGATCGCATGTAACGCGTCCACCGCCTGCGACAGCGTCTCGACCTTCACCAAACGCAAGCCGTGCGGATTATCCGAAGCCGCCTCGTAGCAGTTCTTGGCGGGCACCAGGAACACCGTGGCGCCGGCCTCGTGGGCGGCGACCATCTTGTGCGTGATCCCGCCGATCTGGCCGACCTTGCCGTCGGCGGAGATCGTGCCCGTCCCCGCGATGAACGTCGAACCGGCCAGGTCGCCGGTGGTGAGCTTGTCGACCACCGCGAGGCTGAACATCAGGCCGGCCGACGGGCCGCCGATGTTGGCGAGGTTGAAGTCCACGGAAAACGGCGCCCACGGCACGTCCAGGACCGCGACACCCAAGAAGCCGTAGTCGCGGTCTTTGTTGGAGCCCAGCGTGATCTGCGTGACGCCGGCCGGCTCGTTCTTGCGACGATAGTCGATCGTCACCACCTGCCCGGGCTTGGTGGTCTTGAGCAGGCCGGTGAACTGCTCGACGTTGGCGACCGGGGTGCTATTGACCGCGTCAATGGCATCACCGACCTTCAGCTTGTCCACTGACGGTCCGGGATCGGTGACCGTCGCGACGGTGATCGCCGGCGCGTATTTCAGGTAGCCCAAGGCGGCGTAGGCGGCGCTGTCTTCGGAGTCCTTGAAATCGGCATTGTTGGCTTTGTCCACCTCGTCGCGGGACTTTCCAGGCGGGTAGATCAGGTCGCGCGGCACCAGCTGTTCCTGACCGGAGAACCACAGCGTCAGTGCCTCGCCCAGGCTCAACTTGTCCCGCTGGGACACCGTCGTCATGTTGAGATGCCCGGTCGTCGGGTGGGTTTGGGTGCCCTCGATGGCAACGACCTGCTTGCCGTCGACCTCACCGAGCGTGTCGAAGGTAGGCCCGGGCCCCAGGGAGACGAACGGCACCGTCACGACCGCGAGCAACACGCCGAAGACCAGGATCGGCACCAGCGCGATCATCAGGGTCAGAATCCGCCTGTTCACGCCGCTAACCCTAACCGGACCCGCTGGTCGCCGGTGCAGCTACAAGCGTGACAACAGATGGGGCCAGCCGGTCCGGCGGTGAGTACCGTTGGGGTTATGGCTGACCTGCCCTTCGGCTTCTCCTCGGGAGAAGACCCCGAACGCGACAAGCAAGGGAAGAAAGATCCCGAGTCCGGCTCGGGCGAGTCAAACCCGCTCGGCGCTTTCGGCATGAGCGGGGACTTCAGCATGGACGACCTCGGGCAAATCTTCACCCAACTCGGTCAGATGTTCAGTGACGCCGGCACGATGACGGCCAGCGGCCAGTCGGGGCCGGTCAACTACGAACTGGCCCGGCAGGTCGCGTCGAGCTCGATTGGCTTCGTCGCCCCGATTCTGGCGTCGACGAACTCGGCGATCGCCGACGCGGTGCACCTCGCGGACACCTGGCTCGACGGCGTCACGGCGCTGCCGTCGGGCACGACCAAGGCGGTCGGCTGGAGCCCCAGCGACTGGGTGGGCAACACCCTGGCAACCTGGAAACGGCTGTGCGACCCGATGGCCCAACAGATTTCGTCGGTGTGGGCGTCGTCGCTGCCCGAAGAGGCCAAGAGCATGGCAGGCCCGCTGATGGCGATGATGTCGCAGATGGGTGGCATGGCATTCGGCTCGCAACTGGGCCAGGCCCTGGGCCGGCTGTCCCGCGAGGTGCTGACGTCAACCGACATCGGCCTGCCCCTGGGCCCCAAAGGCGTGGCGGCGATCATGCCGGACGCCGTGGAGGAATTCGCCGCCGGGCTCGAGCAGCCGCGCAGCGAGATCATGACGTTTCTGGCGGCGCGGGAGGCGTCCCACCACCGGCTGTTTAGTCACGTGCCCTGGTTGTCCAGCCAGCTGCTGGGCGCCGTCGAGGCCTACGCCAGGGGCATGCAGATCGACATGAGCGGGATCGAAGAGCTCGCGCGCGACTTCAACCCCGCGACGCTGGCTGATCCGGCGGCCATCGAAAACCTGCTCGGCCAGGGTGTTTTCGAGCCCAAGGCCACCCCGACGCAAACGCAGGCGCTGGAGCGACTCGAGACACTGCTCGCGCTCATCGAGGGCTGGGTACAGGTCGTGGTCACGGCGGCGCTAGGCGATCGGATTCCGGGCGCGGCCGCGCTGAGCGAAACGTTGCGGCGGCGCCGGGCCAGCGGCGGCCCCGCCGAGCAGACGTTCGCCACCCTGGTCGGCCTGGAGCTGCGGCCTCGCAAGATGCGCGAGGCCGCGGCGCTGTGGGAGCGCCTGACCGAAGCCGCCGGCGCCGACGCGCGCGACGCCGTCTGGCAGCATCCCGACCTGTTGCCTGGCGCCGACGATCTCGATGATCCGGCCGGCTTCATCGACCGGGTCGTCGGCGGGGACACCACCGGCATCGACGAGGCGATCGCCCGGCTGAAAGAAGAAGACCCCGGCGCCGACTGAGCGGGGCTTTCGAACCGTCGATCACGCTTACTGAATTACACGATCACACTTACTGAATTACATCTGATTGCGCTTCAGCCGTTTGCTAGGGGTGTTACGTTGGCGGCGATTAGACAGTCCGACAAGCCTTGGCGGCAACATGCTCAACGCCCGACTCGCAACCGCGCTGCGCACCGCGGTGGTTTGCGCCGGTTTGGCGACGGCCACCGAGTGGTCGGTGTCGGCCTGTGACGCGGCCTCCTCGTCGCTGCGAACGGTGTAGACCGCACACCGGTCACGGCCGGCAGCGGCGTATCCGCAACTCCCCAGGCGCCAGCGCGGACGTCGACCAACGGCCTCTACGGCGATCCGGAGACCGCCGCCAAGTACTGGGTGCAGCAGTCGACAGAGGACACGTGCGGGCTGGCGTCCGTGGCCGACGTGGTCGGTGAGGTCACCGGCAAAGCGCGGACCGAGGAGGAGGTCATTGCGCTGGCACAGCAGACGCCCTCGGCGGTCCGTGACGGTCCGATCTACCTCCCCACCGGCGACCCGGGCCACGACACCGAGAAGGGTGGCATCGATGCGGCCGACACCGTCGTGCTCCTCGAGCACTACGGCGTCAAATCCTCGTCCACGGCGCCGGCCGGCTGAGCTCCGACGGCCCTGTGGATAACTGAACGGGCCGTTACCCGCGCCGTGGCACAGTCCGACTCATGCCGCGTGCCGCGCCTGTATGCGCTCGACCCGAGCCATGCCCGTCCTGTTGCGGCCCGACGGCGCCGTCCAAGTCGGCTGGGGTCCCCGCCGGGCGGTGCTGGTCTGGCCCACCTCGCGGCCTGGCCGCCGCCACGCTGCTGCGTGCGATGCGCTCTCCGCTGCCGATCACCGAGCTGCACCGGCAAGCCGTCGAGCACGGACTGACCGATGCCGACGGCCTGACCCACCTGGTCACGCAGTTGGTGGAAGCCAGTGTGGTCACCCGCGGATTCCGGCGGGCGTGCGTCCTCGATCCGCGTGCACGGTCGCGGGCTGCTGTCGGATTTGCTGATGGGGGCGCTGCGCTGTTCCGGGGCTCGGATCGCGCACAGCAGCCAGCCGCACGCCGCGGTCACGCGTGCCGCCGTGGATCTGGTGGTGCTGGCCTACTACCTGGTGGCCAACCCGCGGATGGTGCGCGACCTGCACAGTCAGGGCGTCCCCCATCTGGCGGTGCGGGTCCGCGACGGCACCGGCCTGGTGGGGCCGCTGGTCGTCCCCGGCGTGACCAGCTGCCTGGGGTGCGCCGATCTGCACCACAGCGACCGCGACGCCGCCTGGCCCGCCGTCGCGCGGCGCTCAGCCAGGTGAATCGGGTGATCGCGGCGGTGCGCGGGCAAGACGCAGGAGCCGATACCGACCCGCCGCAGGTGCTCAACGCGACCCTGGAGTTTGACCTCAATGCCGGGGCGATCGTCGCGCGGCAGTGGACCCGCCACCCGTTGTGTTCCTGCTGATGGGCCGTGACCCGGGTGACCACCGGTCGCCGCGTCACTACTACTACTCTGTTGCCTAGATCAACCCCGGGGCGGACGAGCCGTCATGGATGATGGACGTGTGGCAGACATCAAACGGGGCAGGGCTGCACGGAACGCGAAGCTGGCCAGCATTCCCGTCGGCTTCGCGGCGCGGTCCGCGCTCGGCTTCGGCAAGCGCCTGACCGGCAAGTCGAAGGACGAGGTCCAGGCCGAGTTGCTGGAGAAGGCCGCCCATCAACTGTTCACCGTGCTGGGTGAGCTCAAGGGCGGGGCGATGAAGGTGGGCCAGGCTCTGTCGGTGTTGGAAGCCGCGATCCCGGAGGAATACGGTGAGCCCTATCGCGAAGCGCTGACCAAGCTGCAGAAGGACGCTCCGCCGCTGCCGGCCGACCGCGTGCACCGGGTGCTCGACGCGCAGCTGGGCACCAAGTGGCGGGACCGGTTCAGCGAGTTCAACGACACCCCGGTGGCCTCGGCCAGCATCGGGCAGGTGCACAAGGCGGTGTGGTCCGACGGCTGCGACGTAGCCGTCAAGATTCAGTACCCCGGCGCCGACGAGGCGCTGCGAGCCGACCTCAAGACGATGCAGCGGTTGGTCGGGGTGGCCAAGCAGCTGGCGCCCGGCGCCGACGTCCAGGGTGTGGTCGACGAGCTGATCGAGCGCACAGAGATGGAACTCGACTACCGGCTCGAGGCCGACAACCAGCGCGCGTTCGCCAAGGCGTACCGCGACCATCCGCACTTCGCGGTGCCGCGGGTGGTGGCCAGTGCACCCAAAGTCGTTGTCCAGGAATGGATTCAGGGCGTACCGATGGCCGAGATCATCCGCGACGGGACCCGCGAGCAACGCGACCTGATCGGCACCCGGCTGCTCGAGCTGACCTTCGACGCGCCGCGCCGGCTGGAGATGCTGCACGGCGACGCACACCCGGGCAACTTCATGCTGCTGCCCGACGGCCGGATGGCCGTCATCGACTTCGGCGCCGTCGCTCCCATGCCCGGCGGTTTTCCGATCGAGCTGGGTATGACCATTCGGCTGGCCCGCGAAAAGAACTACGACCTGCTGCTGCCGACGATGGAAAAGGCCGGCTTCATCCAGAAGGGCCAGCAGGTCTCGGTGCGCGACATCGACGACATGCTGCGCCAGTACGTCGAACCGGTCGAGGTCGACGTCTTCCACTACAACCGCAAGTGGCTGCAGAAGATGTCCACCATCGAGATCGACCGGTCGGTGTCGCAGATCAAGACGGCCCGGCAGATGGACCTACCGCCCAAGCTGGTGATCCTGATGCGGGTGATCATGTCGGTGGCGGCCATCCTGTGCCAGCTGGACGCCCACGTGCCGATCAAAAAGCTGTCCGAAGAGCTGGTTCCCGGCTTCGCCGAGCCCGACGCGGCCGTGCTCTAGGCTGCGACCGTTGCCTTGCGCGGTGTCCACGCGGGCCGTTTGTAGCTCACGACCGCGCCACGCTCGAAAATCTCGCCGCACCCCACACCTCCCACGGTTCGGCGCGGTCTAGCGCCGCTGTCAAGCATTGCCGCCGCACCGGGCAGTCCGTGCAGAGCGTCTTGGCGCGTTCCAGGTCGGCCGGGGTTTTGGCGAACCTAAAGATCGGGATCGCCGTCCTGATCACCTGCTTCCTGGTTGGGTGTCCTCTTTCGGTGATCCGGACCAGGTCGCGGGCTGACTGCTCAGTCCCAAAACGATGGCCACGGATCCTTGACTGCGGGTCCGTGGCCATTGGTAGGCGGGGTTACGTAGCGACTACAGTATCTCTCCGATCCACGGACGCGTCAGCGGCGGCGTGGAAGGTCCCCGCGATCGGTGCTGCGTCGGCCACGGCTCCCGTGAACATGTCATTGAGCATCGTGGCCACCTCTTTTGAGCACTCGACAGCGTGAACGCGGTTCCGAGGGTAGATGCTAGCAGCCCCAGCTGACAATCGATTTTCTGACCTGCGGGTTTGCACCTACCGGTCGCGCACCAACTGCAGCACGTCGGCACCGTATTGCTCGAGTTTGCGCGCGCCGACGCCCGGAATGGCGATCAGCGCGGCCTCGTCGCCGGGCAGCAGCTCGGCGATCGCGATCAGGGTGTTGTCGGTGAACACGACGTACGCGGGCACCTTCTGCTCCTTGGCGACCTCCAGCCGCCATTCCTTGAGCCGCAGTAACAACTTCTCGTCGATGTCGACGCTGCACGTCTCGCACCGCCGCAGCATGACGGACGCCGGGGTGGTCAGGTTGCTGTTGCAGATCCGGCATCGCGCGGCCCCTGTCTGCGGCGAGGTTTACCCGGCCCCGCGTCCAGAGCAGCCTGCGGGGCGATGCCGCTGAGGAAGCGTGACGGTTTGCGACTCTGCCAGCCGCCCGGGCTGCGCGACAACGCCCAACTGAGCGCCAAATGCACTCGGGCCCTTGTGATTCCGACGTAAAGCAGCCGAAGCTCTTCCTCCACCGCTTCGCTTTCGGGCCCGTGTGCCAAGGCGTGTGAGATGGGCAGGGTGCCGTCGGCCAGCCCCACCAGAAAAACCGCATCCCACTCGAGCCCCTTGGCAGCGTGCAGCGACGCCAGGGTGACCCCCTGCACGACCGGTGGGTGCCGCGCATCGGCCCGGTTCCGCAACTCGGCCACCAGGCCGCGCAGATCCAGCTGGGGGCGCTGCGCCACCTCGTCGTCCATCAATTCCGCCAGCGCGCTCAGCGCCTCCCAGCGCTCACGGGCCCGGGTGCCGACCGGTTCCTCCGCGGTCAGCCCCAGCGGTTCGAGGATCGCGCGGACCACGTCGGGCAGTGGCACCGCCGGGGGGATCTCGCCCGCGCGTTCGGCGGCACGGTGCAACGCCGCCATCGCCTGCTTGATCTCCTGGCGGGCGAAAAATCCCTCGCCGCCGCGAACCTGGTAGGCGATGTTCGCCTCGGTCAGCGCCTCCTCATAGATCTCGGATTGGGCGTTGACGCGGTAGAGCACCGCGATCTCGGTGGCAGCGGTGCCGGATTCGATCAGCCCGCCGATCGCCTTGGCCACGGCGGCCGCCTCGGCGGTTTCGTCGGGATGCTCGTGAAACGTCGGCGCCGGGCCCGGTGGCCGTTGGCCGGACAATTGCAGCTTGCTGCCCGCCACCCTCCCTCGCGCCGCGGCGATCACCTGGTTGGCCAGCGAGACGACCTGCGGCGTGGAGCGGTAGTCACGTTCCAAGCGCACCACCGTGGCGTCCGGAAACTGCCGCGAGAAGTCGAGCAGGAAGCGCGGCGAAGCGCCCGTGAACGAATAGATGGTCTGATTGGCGTCGCCGACCACCGTCAGATCGTCCCGATCGCCCAGCCACGCCGACAGCACCCGCTGCTGCAGTGGGGTGACGTCCTGGTACTCATCGACGACGAAGCAGCGGTAGCGATCACGGAACTCCTCGGCCACGGCGGCGTCATTTTCGATGGCGGCCGCGGTGTGCAGCAACAGGTCGTCTAAGTCGAGCAGCGTCACCGCTTCGTCGCGGACCTTGAGGGCCTCGTAGGCAGTGTAGACGTCGGCGATCTTTTGGGCGTCCAACGGGACGTCCCGCCCCGCGGCAGCCACCACACCCGGATACGCCTCGGGCCCAATCAGCGACGCCTTGGCCCACTCGATCTCGCCGGCCAGGTCACGCACGTCGTCGGTGCTGGCGTTGAGCCTGACCCGGCTGGCCGCCCTGGCCACGACGGCGAACTTGGTGTCCAACAGTTGCCAGCCGGTGTCGCCGACCACCCGCGGCCAGAAGTATCGGAGCTGGCGGTGCGCGGCCGAGTGGAAGGTCAGGGCCTGCACGGCGCCGACGCCCGCCCCGGTTTCGGTGGCGACGTCCAGCATCCGCAACCGGGACCGCATCTCCCCCGCCGCACGCTGGGTGAACGTGACCGCGAGCACCTGGCCGGCCGCGACATGTCCGTTGGCCACCAGCTGGGCAATGCGGTGGGTGATGGTGCGGGTTTTGCCCGTTCCAGCGCCCGCCAGGACACACACTGGCCCGCGCGGCGCCAGCACGGCCTCGCGCTGTTCCTCATCCAGTCCCGCGATCAACGGGTCGGCCACCACCGGCATGGCGTCCATCTTGGCAGCGGTGGCCGACAATCCGGGCGTTTCGCCACGCCGATCCGGCTCGGGTGTGCCCCTGGTCGGCGGGCCCCGGGTAAGGAACACGCGGCGCGCCGGATACGCTAACGGATCATGAGCAGCGCTCCGATCACCGTTTACACGACGTCATGGTGTGGTTACTGCCACCGGCTCATGACCGTGCTCAAGTCCAACGGCATTCCCTACGACGCGGTCGACATCGAACACGACCCGGCGGCCGCGGAGTTCGTCAGTTCGGTCAATGGCGGCAACCGGATGGTGCCCACCGTGAAGTTCGCCGACGGGTCGACGCTGACGAATCCCAACGCCGCCGATGTCAAGGTGAAGCTCGCCGAGGTGGCCGGCTGAGGCGGTTCACCCCCTAGTCGAGTGCAGCCCAAAACTCGATGATCACCCGTGCGAGCGAAATCGACCCGGGCAAAAGCAGTTTCGACTCCGATGAACTGCCCCAATCACCGGCTGCCAGGGCGGTGCGAACCTCGTCGCGGGTGAACCACGCCGCCTCGGCGATTTCGCCGTCGTTGAACGAGAACTCCTCGTCCGGGTCGCCCAGCGCGTGGAACCCGACCATCAGCGAGCGCGGGAACGGCCACGGCTGGCTGCCCAGGTAGCGGACGTCACGCACGTTCAGGCCGATCTCCTCACGGATTTCGCGGACAACGCAGACCTCGAACGACTCACCGGCTTCGACGAATCCGGCGAGCAGCGAGAACATCCGCTCGGGCCACACCGCTTGGCGGGCCAGCACCGCACGGTCGCCGCCGTCGTGTACCAGGCAGATGATCGCCGGGTCGATGCGGGGAAACTCCTCGTGCCCGCTGACCGGATTCACCCGGGACCAGCCTGCCCGGGCCGGTTTCGTCGGCGAGCCGTCGATCGAGCTAAACCGTGCTCTCTCATGCCAATTCAGCAACGCGACGGCCGACAACACCAGTTGGCTGCTTGTGTCGTCGAAGATCGGGCCGAGACTGCGCAGGTTCACCACCTCGGTCTGCGCGTCGGGATCTTCGGGCGCCTGCAGGGCTCCCCGGATCGCCCAGACGTGCTGACCGTCGTCGATGCGGCCCAGGAAAACCGCGTCCGTCGGTGGTTTGTCGCCCAGCTCGGCCGCCGAGCCGAGCACCACCCGACCGTCGGCCACCAGAACCTGGTTGCGCGAATCCACCCGCAGCAGTGCGGCGGTTGCCCACCCGGCGGTGGCCGCGTCGACATCGGTGCGCAGTTGATCGGCCCGGTCCGCGCCGACGCGCGAGAGCAGCGGAACGCTGCGCAGCTGAAAATCCACTAGCTTTCCGCGTTTCGGACATAGAGAAGCCGGTCGCTGGCCTCGATCGCATCCACCTCGGGCGCACCGATGCGCAGCAGCCGTCCGTCTCGCACCACGCCGAGGACGATGTCGCGCAGATGCCGCGGCGATCCGCCGATCTCGTTCTTCTCGACCTCTCGCTCAGCGATGGCCAGACCTTCCTGCGGGGTGAGCAGATCCTCGATCATCGCCACGACGCTCGGGGTGGTTGTGGCCAGGCCGAGCAGCCGGCCGGCGGTCTCGGAGGAAACCACCACCGAGTCGGCGCCCGATTGCTCCAGCAGATGCTGATTTTCGGACTCGCGAATGGATACCACGATCTTGGCCTTGGGTGCGATCTCGCGGGCGGTTAGCGTCACCAGCACCACGGTGTCGTCGCGGCTGGACGCGACGATGATCGAGGCCGCATGCTGGGCGCCGGCCAGCCGCAGCACATCAGATTTCGTCGCATCGCCGTGGACGGTGACCAGGCCGGCGGACACCGCGCGGTCGAGCGCCGCCTGCTCGATGTCGACGACGACGATGTCTCCCGGGAGCACCTCGTCCGCGAGCATCGCCGCCACGGCCGTCTTGCCCTTGGTGCCGTAGCCGATCACGATCGTGTGGTTACGCACTCTGCTCCTCCAACGCTGGATCTTCCACGCCTGGCGCGATGTTTCGGTGACGACTTCGAGCGTGGTGCCGACCAACAAGATCAGGAACGCGATGCGCAACGGCGTGACGATCAAAACGTTGGTCGCGCGCGCGAATTCCGAGATCGGCGTGATGTCGCCGTAACCGGTCGTCGACAGCGTCACCGCGGAGTAGTACAGGCAATCCAGGAACGTCAGGCCGTCACCCTGCGCGTCGTGGTAGCCGTCGCGATCGAGGTAGACGGTGACGGCGCCGAGGAACAATGCGGCGGTGGCGATCGCCACCCGGCGCGAAATGATGCGAGCGGGGCTGGCATGCCCCTGCGGGACACGCAGCACACCGACCGGCGCGTAACTGGTCTGGACGGTCAACCTCTCGTCGAGGCGCCGCAGCCGCCGCCAGCTACCTTTGGCCACGCTGGCCCATCATCGGTTTGATCCCGGCGTATGGAACACGCACGGATCAAATGTAACCACGTTCCGCGGTCGGCATACACTTGATCGGCTCAGACCGAGGCGTCACTTTCACCTGCGCCGTCGAGACGCCCGACGGGGCGAGCTCGGCCAGCTCGCGCGCATCCGGAAGCTCGTCGGGGGTGACGGTGACACCGGTGCGCACGTAGTGGAACGCGGTTCGCACCGAGGACTCCGCACATCCGGACAGCGCGGCCCACGCCAAGCGGTAGACGGCGAGCTGGACGGCGGCCTGCCGCATCGCGTCGGCTCCCCGCGGGGGTTCCCCGGTCTTCCAGTCCACCACGGTGGCCCCACCGTCGGGATCGGCGAAGACGGCATCGATACGGCCGCAGACCACGGTGTCCCCGATGGGCATCTCGAAGGGCACCTCGACGGCGATGGGCGTGCGGGCCGCCCACGGCGACCGAGTAAAGGCGGCCTGCAGCGCGGCCAGCTCGTCGGCGTGACCAAAGTCGGAGTCCGCCGCACCGGGCAGGTCCACCAGATCGAAGAGTGCCTCCGTACCGTAGAACTGCTGAACCCAGGAGTGAAAGACATTGCCCAACAACGCATGTGGATCTGGTCGGCTCGGTAGCCGATGCACCAGCCGCGCCACCGCGCCCTCGGGGTCGCGGGCCAGGTCCACCAGGCCGCTGACCGACAGCTGGCTGGGCAGCACGCGGACCGACCTTCGTTCGGAACGCGCACACTCGGCCAGTAACGCGTCGACGTCGGCAGCCCAGCCCTCGGCGTCCACACAATCCTGGGGTGCAGCCCCGGCCATCACCTCGGCCACCAACGCCGCCCCGCGCTCGACGTCGGCGCGGCGGCCGGCCAGCGGATCCGCGGGCCAAATCGCCTCGACCACACTGTCGCGCAAGGGGTTTGGTTCGCCGTCGGCAGGCGCGGGGGCCCACTGCTCCACCACACCGCACGGGTCGCCGGCCGCGGCGGACCGGTCGATGATGTCTTTGAGCTCGCAGAGGAACTCGGAGGGCCCGCGGGGTTTGACCCCGGTGGGACCCCAGTGATGACCGGAGGCCAGCAGCGTGTCCGCGGCGCGGGTGATGCCGACGTACAACAGCCGGCGCTCCTCGTCGACGCGCCGCTGCTCCAGCTGGCGGCGATGCTCGGAGATCTTGTCCGACAGCTGCTTACGGTTGGTGACGTCCGACAGGTCCAGCACCGGGATGCCCAGCGAGCCGGCCGAGGCGCGGTCGCCCCGCAGCAACGGCGGCAGCTCGGCGGCATCGGTCAGCCAGCTGCTGCGCGACGCGGTCGACGGGAACGTCCCGCCGGACAGGTGAGCCACCGCAACCACTTCCCACTCCAGGCCCTTCGCCGAATGCACGGTGAGCACCTGGACCCGGTCCCGGCTGACCGCCAACGGCGCAGGCGCCAAACCGTTTTCGACGTTTTCGGCCGCATCCAGGTAAGCCAGCAGACCCAGCACCGACGCGCCCGCCGACGCCGCTGCCGTGGCGTTGTGTTCCGCGTAGCTGACGACCACGTCGGCGAACGCGTCGAGCTGTTCGCTGCCGGCCCAGGCGCGGTGGCCCGCGGCCGCGCGGACTTTGCAATCCAGTCCCAACGTGCGTCGCACCTCGGCGACCAGGTCAGGCAGCGAATGCCCCAGATGACCCCGCAAGGCCGTCAGCTCGGCGGCCAATGCGACGATGCGTTGATACCCCGCAACCGAATACGCGGTGGCCGGGCCGGGATCATGGATCGCGTCGGCCAAGCACGCGCTGTCGGCGTCGATACGGTCGGGGCTGGCCGCCTGGGCGATCGCCTGGGCCGAGGACCCCGCGGCGGGTCCCGCACACAATGCGCGCGCCCGCTGCCACAGCGCGGCGACGTCCCGCCCGCCCAGCCGCCACCGCGGACCGGTCAGCACCCGCATGGTCGCGGCGCCGGCGGTGGGATCGGCCACCAGCCGCAGCATCGCCACGAGTTCGGCGACCTCGGGCACCGACAACAGCCCGACCAACCCGACCACCTCGACTGGGACACCCCGCGCGCGCAGCGCCTCGGCGATCGGTGCAGCATCGGCGTTGCGGCGCACCAGCACCGCGGCGGTCGGCGGGCTGACACCGTCGGCCGCGGCCCGCTGGTAGTGCTCGTGCAGGTGGTCGGCGATCCAGTCGCGTTCGGCCTGCGCGTCAGCCAGCAGCGCGGCACGGACCGTGCCGGGCGCGGCGTCCGGGCGGGGTCGCAGCGCGTGCACAGCCATGGACCGGCGCCGCGCCTCCGCCGAGATGGCATTGGCGACGTGCAGCGTGCCGGGCGGGTTGCGCCAGCTGGTGCGCAGTTCTAGAACCCGTGCCGGCGTGCCATCGGAGTGGGGGAAGTCGGTGGTGAACCGTGGCAGGTTGGTTGCCGAGGCGCCGCGCCAGCCGTAGATCGACTGAATCGGGTCGCCGACGGCGGTGAGTGCAAGCCCGTCGTCTTGAACGTCTGAGCCGCCGCCGAACAGCGCCGACAACGCGATTCGCTGGGCGTGGCCGGTGTCCTGGTATTCGTCGAGCAGCACCACCCGGTACCGGTTGCGCAGGTCCGCCCCGACCTGCGGGAAACCCGCCGCGAGCTGGGCGGCCGCCGCCATCTGCCCGCCGAAGTCCATCACCTTGGCGCCGCGCATGCGCTCCTGCAACGCGTCGAGCAGCGGTACCAGTTCGGCGCGTTCGGTCTGGGTGGCCAGCAGCCGCAGCAGCCACTGGCTCGGCCCACGGTTGCGCTGGTACGGACCGGCGGGCAGGGCGTGGACCAACCGTTCCAACTCCAGGTGGGTGTCGCGCAGCTGACCGGTGTCGACCAGATGCTCGGTGAGCTGACCCCGCAGCCGCAATACCATCGCGGTGACCGCGGCCGGGGTCTTGTCGGTGCTCAGCTGGCCGTCGTACCCGTTGACGACGTCGAAAGCCAGCTGCCATAACTCGGTTTCGCTGAGCAGCCGGGTGTCGGGCTCGACCGGCAGCAGCAACCCGTAGTCCCGCAACAGCGAGCCGGCGAACGCGTGATAGGTGCTGACGGTGGGTGCAACAGTATCGGCGGATTCGGCCGCCCCCAAGCCTATACCGGACAGCCGGGCCAGCCGGGAACGGACCCGGCGCAGCAGTTGTCCGGCGGCCTTGCGGGTGAACGTCAATCCCAGCACCTGGCCGGGATCGGCGTAGCCATTGGCGATCAACCACACCACCCGCGCAGCCATCGTCTCGGTCTTGCCCGCGCCCGCTCCCGCAATGACCACCAGCGGACCCGGCGGCGCGGCGATCACGACGGCCTGCTCCTCGGTGGGTGGGAAAAGCCCTAACGCGGAAGCCAATTCGTGCGGGCTGTAGCGCGGCCGCGGGGTCATCACGCGCTCCCTTCGAGATAGGCAGGGCAGGACGGTCGCAGCGGGCAATGCGAGCAACCCGGGTTGCGCCGGGCAACGAACCACGGACCGGCGGTGGCGTCGGCGGCCTGCCCGACCAGCTCCCGCCATTCGTCCTGGGCGGCCGGGGGCAGAGGATCCTGCTCACGCACCGTCGCGCCGGCGGACCCGGTCTTGCCGAGGTAGACCAGCCGCGCTCCGCCGGGCTCGGTGTCGGCTGCGCTGTCCGGGATCAGGCCTTCGGCCACGGCCAGCTGATACATCGCCAGCTGCGCGTGCTGCTGCGCGTCGTCCTTGCTGACCGGCGATTTGCCGGTCTTGACGTCGACGACGACCAGCCGCCCGGCCGCGTCGCGTTCGAGCCGGTCCACCCGGCCGCGCAACCGGACTTCACCGCCGCCCTCGCGCGGTGTCGCCAAGGCTCCGTCGATGTCGACCTCGACGCCGACCTCTCTCAGCTCGCCGCGCGTCTGGGCGCGCCACTCCACGAACGCCGCGATCATGGCGCGGTGCCGACTCAACTCGTTCTGCGAGTGCCAACGGGCGTCGAAAGGCAAATGCTGCCAAGCCCGTTCCAGCTCTGCGACCATTTCGGCTTCGGTTTTGCCCGGTTCGGCGATCACCGCGTGCAGCACCGACCCGAGCGTGGACCGCAGCTCGCGCGGGTTGGTGCCACCGTGCCGCTCGACCAGCCAGCGTAGCGGACAATCGTTGAGGGTCTGCAGTGTCGACGGGGTCAGCGTGACGGCGGCACCGGCGTCGGAAAGCGGATCGCTGGTGCTGACCTCGATCAGACCGTGCCAGCCGGATGGGTCGGCGCCGGGCACACCGGCCGCTGCCAGCCGGGCCAATTGCGTTGCCGCGCAATGTCGAGCAGCGTCATCCACGGCCCCGGGCGGGGCGCATACAACGCCACACAATCGACCGACGAGCACTGCCGGCGACAACACCCTGGGTGCCGAAACAGGCCGGGCCACAACCTCTTCCGCGGCATCATCGTCCAGCTGGGCGAGCTCGAAAAAGAACGGCGACGGCAGCGCCGCCCCGCTGTCGGCGCCGCCGGCGTCGCTGTCGACGGCGGTGATCAACAGTCGGCGCCGGGCGCGCCCCAGAGCGGCGATCAGCAGCCTGCGTTCCTCGGCCAGCAGCGGAGCGCGCACCGAGGCATCCGCGGACACCCCGTCCACGAGGTCGAGCAGTTGCTGCGTGGCCAACACACCACCGCGCGGAACGGTGTTGGGCCACAACCCATCCTGCAGACCGGCGATCACCACCAGGTCCCATTCGTGCCCCAGCGCCGCGTGCGCGCTGAGCACCCGGACCTGTTCCGGCGTGGCCGGTGGCTCGGTCGTCGCGCCCGGTACCTGCAGCGCCGCAATGTGCTCGATCAGGCCGCGCAGTGACGCACCGGGGGTGCGGGACACGTACTGGTCGGTGACGTCGAACAACGCGGTCACCGCGTCGAGGTCCCGGGTGGCCTGGATGCCCGCGGCGCCGCCACGTTCGCCGGCCGCCAGCCAGCGCCGCTGCAGGCCGGAACGCTGCCACGCCGCCCACAGGGTGTAGCGCGGATCTTGGCCGTTGGCGTGGCAGCGCGCGGCGGCCTCGAGGACCGCCCGCACCCGCTTCGGGGCGCGCGAACCCGCGCGCGGCGGCGTCTCGGCCAACAGCGCGGCTACTACCAGATCACCGAATGTCGCTGCAGTGTCCGCGGATTGGTCACGCATCAACGCCCGGCGCAGCTGTCGCAGCGACACCGGGTCGACCCGGCCGATAGGCCCGGTCAACAGTTCCAGCGCCTGGTCACCGTCGAGGCCGTCGGCGGTCGCGGCCAGCACGGTGAGCATCGCCCGCACGGCGGGCTCCTCGGCCAGCGACCCGTTGACGGCCGGCGCGGCCACCGGCACCCCGGCCGAGGCGAGCGCCCTCGGCAGCCGGGTGCCGGCGCGTGGCACCGACCGCACGATCACGGTCATCTGCGACCAGGGCACGTTGTCGACGAGATGGGCGCGTCGCAGCGTGTCGGCGATCAACGCGGCCTCCGCATGCGCCGACGCCGACAGTCGCACGGTGACGGTTCCCTCGTCCGCGCCGGTGCCGGTGATCTGCCGGCCCGCACTGCTGCCCGGAAGTCGTTGTGCGACGGCGCTGACGGCACGCGCCACCGCCGGCGCACAGCGGTGCGAGTCGGCCAACGTTACCGCGGGGGTTTCGCCGTCGAGCAGGCCGGCCGGCTCGCCGCCTCGGAAGCCGAACACCGCTTGATTGGGATCCCCGGCCAACAGGGTCAATTCACTTCCGGCCGCCAGCACCCGAACCAGGCGGGCTGCCTGTGGGTCGAGTTGCTGCGCGTCGTCGACCAACAAGACCCGGATCCGGGCGCGCTCGGCGGCCAGCAACTCGGCGTCGACCGCGAAAGCCTCCAGCACGGCGCCGACGAGTTCGGCCGCACCCATCGCCGGTGTCGTCGCCTGCGGCGCCGCGGTGCCGACCGCCGCGCGCAGCAGCATCATCTGCTCGTACTGCTGCGCGAACCGGCCCGCCGCGGTCCATTCGGGCCGCCGGGCAAACCGGCCGAGGCGCTGCAGCTCCTGCGGATCCACCCCGCGTTCGGCACAGCGCGCCAACAGATTTCGCAGTTCAGTGGCGAACGTCGCGGTGCTCAGCGCGGGCCGCAGGTGCGACGGCCATCCGGTGGCCCCGTCTTCGAGATCCCCAGCCAGCAACTCCCGGATGATCGCATCCTGTTCGGCGCTGGTGACCAGCCGCGGCGGCGCATCACCGGCGCGCTCGGCCGCGCGACGCAACACCGCATAGGCGTAGCTGTGCACGCTGCGGACCAACGGCTCGCGGATGGCGGACCGGCTCGCGCCGGTGGCGCGCAGCACCGCCATCGTCAACGCGCTGCGCTCCCGGGTTTCGATCCGGCCCGAGCCAGTAAGCAGCAGAACCGATTCCGGATCGACGCCGGCGGCGACCCGGGCGATCACGGCATCGACGAGCAGGCTGCTCTTCCCGGTACCCGGGCCTCCGAGGATGCGGATCAGGCCGCGCGCACCCGGCGCCAGCACCGCACTCGCTTCGGCATCCCAGGTCAATGACATACCGGCATGAGATCACAAAGGTCTGACAAGTCGGCCCGGCTACGACCAGCGGTGTAGGCCGGGCCTGGCATCATCGAGGCGTGACCACCGATCTGCACGTGCACCGCTTTGGCCGCGCCGCCCCGATTCAGTTTCTCGCCCTCCACGGGCTGACCGGCCACGGCGAGCGCTGAAAGCACCTGCGTGAGTACCTGCCCGAGATCGCCTTCGCCGCACCGGATCTGATCGGCCACGGCAGGTCGTCGTGGGATGCGCCGTGGACCATCGAGGCCAATGTCGCGGCGCTGGGCGCGCTGCTCGACGAGGTGGCCGAGGCTCCCGTGCTCGTCGTCGGGCATTCGTTCGGCGGAGGTTTGGCGATGCACCTGGCCACCGCGCGGCCCGACCTGGTGTCGGCACTGTTGCTGCCCGACCCGGCGGTCGGTCAGGACGGCGCGTGGATGCGCGACATCGCCGAGCGGATGTTCTCCTCGCCCAACTATACCGATCGAGCCGAGGCGTGTGCGGAAAAGGCCACGGGTTTTTGGGCGGACGTGGATCCGGCCGCACGCGACGCGGAACTCGACGAGCACCTGATCCAGCTGCCGAACGGGCGCTACCGTTGGCGGATCTGCGTCCCGGCGGTGCTGTCGTACTGGAGCCAGATGGCCCGCCCCGTGGTGTATTCTCCCAAGGGGAGGCCGATCGTTTCCGCCGGACTAGAGCACCAACCGGATCAGCGCGGCCGTGCGCGCCAAACCCGGGAAGGCCTCGGCGGTCGAACGTGGGTGTAGCGCATGCACGGCCAGCCGGAACATCAACGCGCGCAACAACATTTGCGGCCATTCCGGCAGCGCGTTCCAGCGCTCGATCAGTCCGTCGTCGGCGTCGCCCCAGGACAGCGCGTCGACGACGACCACACCGGCCGCCCACGAAGCCGGGCGCCAGTACGGCGTGATGTCGGTGATGCCCGGCGCGGCGGTGCCGACGAAAAGCACTGTCCCGTAAAGGTCCCCGTGCACCAGCTGGTTCGGACTCTTGGTCGGCTTACGCAGCGTGGCGAGCTGTCTGATCAGCTCGACCGACCGCTGGGCGTCCGCGGTCGGTGGTGCGGTCCGCGCTCCCGGCGGAATCGATTGCAGCGGACGCTCTTCCCATGCGGCGCGGTCGGCGGCGATGAAGACGTCGACGTCCGACCACGGAGTCGTCGGGCCCTGGGTCAGAAATCGGGGGCGATCCAGCTTGCCGATGGCCTCATGTAGCCGCACCGCCGCGGAGACGACCTCGTCGTGCCTGGGCTCGGGTGTACCGGCGACGAAGGTGTCCGCCCGCCAGCCCGAGACCACATACCGGCCGTCGGTCGAGCGGACCGGCCGGGCCAGCCGCACACCGTCGACGAACAGCGTCTCGCGCACCCGCGCCGACCATGCGGCGCGGGCGTGGTCGGCCACGACGGACAAAACGACTTCGCCGCAGCGCCAGCCGCCTTCCCAACCCAGGGCCATGGGCTTGACCCCGGCCAAACCGAATGCCGAAAGCACATGCCCCGGCGGCGGTTCGAAACTCACGCGGGTTAGCCTAGTATAGGCCAGCTGCGGTATTGCGTCAGTACATGACCATGTCGGGTTGTATCTGCTGTGCCCATGCCACAATGCCGCCTTGCAGGTGAACGGCGTCGGAGAAGCCGGCCTTCTTCACCGCGGCCAGCGCTTCGGCCGAGCGCACGCCCGTCTTGCAATACAGCACCGCCTTGCGATCGTGCGGCAGCTTCGCCAGTCCTTCACCGGAGCTGAGCAACGATTTCGGGATCAGCTGTGCGCCGTCGATGTGGTTGATGTCCCATTCGACCGGCTCCCGGACATCGATAAGGGCCAGCTTCTTGCCCGAGTCCAATAGCTCGCGCAGTTCCCGAGGGGTGATGGTGGAGTCGCTGGTGGCCTGCGTCGCGTCCTCGGAGACCACGCCGCAGAACCCCTCGTAGTCGATCAACTCGGTGATCTTGGGCGTCGACGGGTCCTTGCGGATGCTGATCGTGCGGTAGCTCATCTCCAGCGCGTCGTAGATCATCAACCGGCCCAACAAAGATTCGCCGATGCCGGTGATCAGTTTGATCACCTCGGTGCCCATCACCGACGCGATCGACGCGCAAATGATGCCCAGCACGCCTCCTTCGGCGCAGGACGGCACCATGCCGGGTGGCGGCTCCGGGTAGAGGTCGCGATAGTTCAGGCCGCGCTCATTTCCGCCCTCATCGGCGGGCGCGTCCTCCCAGAACACCGAGACCTGGCCCTCGAAGCGGTAGATCGACCCCCACACGTAGGGCTTGCCGGCCAGCACCGCGGCGTCGTTGACCAGATAACGGGTGGCGAAGTTGTCGGTGCTGTCCAGGATCACGTCGTACTGCGCGAACAGGTCGACGGCGTTGTCCGCCGACAGCCGGAACTCGTGCAGCCGCACGTCGATCAACGGATTGATCGCGTGGATCGAATCGCGCGCCGACTGAGCCTTCGGCCGTCCGACGTCGGCCACGCCGTGAATGATCTGGCGCTGCAGGTTCGACTCGTCGACGACATCGAAGTCGACGATTCCGATCGTCCCGACGCCGGCCGCGGCCAGGTACAACAACGCGGGGGCGCCCAGCCCACCGGCGCCGATCACCAGCACGCGGGCGTTCTTCATCCGCTTCTGCCCGTCAACGCCCACGTCGGGGATGATCAGGTGACGGCTGTACCGCGCGACTTCGTCGCGGCTCAGCTCGCTAGCGGATTCTACCAATGGCGGCAACGATGCGTACACCGAATATCTCCTCGGTCGACTGCGCGACTCACCTAACAGAAGTAAACGCCTCGATCGCCGGCATTGCTTCCCCACCCGCGTCGTCGCTGCTAGGCGATGGGATACGGCCAGGCGTTGGGGCGGCACACCTTGCCGTCGGCCTTGACGCTCTCAGGGTCGAACTGGGCGCCGTCGTCGTTGGAGGTGGAGAACGTCTGCTGCATCATCACCGGCGCCAACGCGCCCTGCTTGTCGCACGGTTCGTGGCGCACATAGCCGATGGCGTGTCCGACCTCGTGGTTGACGACGTACTGCCGGTAGGAGCCGACATCGCCCTCGAAGGGCACGGCGCCGCGCACCCAGCGCGCTTCGTTGATGAACACCCGCGCCTGCCGGTCGGGTCCGTACACCGGGTTGTAGCAGGAGGTCTCCAGCCGGAACTCGTAGCCG
Organism: Mycobacterium tilburgii; assembly: GCF_902168065.1. Taxonomy (GTDB): domain Bacteria; phylum Actinomycetota; class Actinomycetes; order Mycobacteriales; family Mycobacteriaceae; genus Mycobacterium; species Mycobacterium tilburgii. The sequence continues at coordinate 35,104 of NZ_LR655690.1, forward strand.
CACCCCTCGCGCACCGTGACCGGCGACACCAGCGAAATCCGGAAATCAGGCTTGGCGCCGGTGGATCCGTCGACTCTGACGAAGGCGAACTGCGGATTGTGGGTCCAGCCCTTGGGGTTGGCCAGCGTCTGATCGACCATCGTCGCGAAGGCATCGTCGCCGTCGAACATCGCGGGGTCTAAACCGTTCTCGATATCGACGCTGTACTTGAACACCTTCGCGGTGCCCTGGCCGATCTGCGGCGTGGTGCCCGGCACGATGTGCCAGGTCTTGTCGCCGGCCTCGGTGAACGGCCCGCCGTCCGGCAACGTCCCGGCCGGCAGGTTGGCGTCGAAGGTGGCCAGGCCGCGCGGCGGCGCGTCGAGGATGGCCGTGCCCACCGCCCCGATCGCCGGTGGTCCCTGGATGGGTTTGATCTCGGACGGTTTGGGCTCGCCGACGCCGGTCACCGTCTGGTAGATGACGACGGCGGTCAGCACCACCAGCACCGGCAGCGCGTAGGCGCGCCACCCGTAGGTGGAAACGAACCGGCCCAGCCAGGTTTGCTTGCGCCAGCGCCGCGGCCGCTCCCGGTCGGCGCGGGGCCGTCCGGGGCCCGCCGCGGCGGAGTCACGCAACGCCCGAAGGGGTTCCCGCCACTCGTCGCGCAGCACGGGCACCCGACCGGGGCCGTGCACTGGCGGCTCGGACGTCATTGCCCCAGGATGGCACAGCCGCCAGCCCGGGCGCCCCTGGCGCGCCCGATAACATTCGTTCCGCCTGCCGTGCCGGTCGTTGACACATCACGGATAGTTCGTTGACACATCACGGGTAGTAATGTCTGTGCGACGAGCGAAACGCGGCCGGCCTGTTGGATGACCGGTCGCCACAATCCAAACGAGGACCAAGTGAGCGATCTCGCCAAGTCGGCGGCGCGGCGTGCCGTCAGATCGGGTGACCGCGGCCGTCCCAGTGACGGTATTGCGAATTCGAATCGGCGGGGTAATCGGTTGCCGCGCGACGAGCGTCGCGGCCAGTTGCTGGTCGTGGCCAGCGACGTCTTCGTCGACCACGGCTACCATGCGGCCGGCATGGACGAGATCGCCGATCGGGCGGGTGTTAGCAAACCCGTTCTCTACCAACACTTTTCCAGCAAGCTGGAGCTGTATCTAGCGGTGCTCAATCGCCACGTCGACAACCTGGTGACGGGCGTACAGAACGCGCTGAGCACCACGACCGACAACCGGCAGCGGCTGCACGCGGCGGTCGAGGCTTTCTTCGATTTCATCGAGCACGACAGCCAGGGGTACCGGCTGATTTTCGAGAACGACTACGTCACCGAGCCCGAGGTCGCCGCGCAGGTGCGCGCGGCCACCAAATCGTGCATCGACGCGGTGTTCGCGCTGATCAGCGCCGACTCCGGCCTCGACCCCCACCGCGCCCGGATGATCGCGGTGGGTTTGGTCGGCATCAGCGTCGACTGCGCTCGCTACTGGCTGGAGTCCGATCGCCCGATCTCCAAATCGGACGCCGTCAACGGCACGGTCGCGTTCGCGTGGGGCGGGCTATCCCACGTGCCGCTCGCCCGCTCCTAGTGGGCCTTCCCGCTCGGCTTCGCCTCGGCGCCCAGGCCTATGCCGAAACCAACCCGGCGGCTGTCGGCGGCGCCGATCTCGACGTAGGCGATCTTGGCGGTCTGGATCAGGTAACGACGACCCTTCTCATCACTCAGGCTGAGCAGGCCCGAGCCCTCATGCAGCGCGGCGTTCACGGCATCCTCGACCTCGGCGGGCGTCTGCGTGCTGGTGAAGACCAGCTCGCGCGGGCTTTCCGTGATACCGACCTTGACCTCCACGATGGCCCCTTCCGTTGTTCTTCCGTCGCAAGCGTGTCAGCTGCAGGTTAGTGGACGCGACCGGTGCAGCCTCGGTCACCGGCGCGAGTTCGCGGTGAGCGAAACCATTTCTAACGGCATATAACGATTCGTTCTCAGCTGGGTCAAGGTGGCCGTTCGGGACCGCCGCCGGCATTTCACGTCAGTAACATCGGCACCATCAGAAACACGCGTGATGATCGTCCCGGCCTAGCCCGTGGCCGCGCCCACAACTACCCCGGAGACGACTACGCCGGAGCCGACCACCACGGCTACGGGGATGACGGCTACCGGGAAGACGGTCACGAAGACGAGGAATTCGACGAGTACAAGGAGCTGCTCTGGCCCATCGGCAGCTGGCGCCCGGCCGTCGCCCTGCTCGGTGCGATCATCGCGATCGGTGCCATCGCGACTGCGGTAATCATCAACAGCGGCGACAGCGCGTCGACGAAGGCCACAGTGGGACCGGCTCCCACCATTGTGACGTCCGCGACCCGGACCAGCAGCGCGCCCAGTGCTTCGCGCAGCCCATCCTCCAGCACCTCCCAGGCCCCTCAACTACCGCAGGAGACCGTGACGACCCTGACCACGCCGAGCGCGGCGCCGACCATGCCGCCGCTGGTCTCCCCGCCTCCCGCTGTCGTATCACCAAGGGTCGCAGTAAATCCGAACACGGTCTACTACAGCGTGACCGGAACGAAGCAACTGCTCGACCTGGTGAACGTCGTCTACACCGACGCTCGCGGCTACCCGCAGACCGAGTTCAACGTGTCGCTGCCATGGACCAAGGTGGTGGTCATGAATCCGGGGGTGACAACCCGCTCTGTCATCGCGACCAGCATCTTGGGCCGGCTCAACTGCGCGATCGTGAATGCCGAAGGTCAGGTAGAGGTGGTGTCGGCCAACAGCTCGAATCTGGCGACCTGCACGCGGTAACGGTCAGCTCAAACCGAGTTCCCCCATCCGCCGGTCGTGCGTTTGCTGCATGCGCTCGAAAAACGCTCCGAGCGCGCCCAGCCCGCCCGCGCCGGATACCACCAGGTCGACCAGCTCGTCGTGGTCGGCCAGCAGGTATTGCGCCTGGGTGATCGCCTCACCGAACAGCCGGCGGGCCCACAGCGCCAGCCGGCTGCGCTGTTTGCCGCTGGCGGTGACCGCGGCCCGGACCTCGGAAACGACGAACTGCGAGTGCCCGGTTTCCGACAACACCGCCCGCACCACGTCGGCGACCTCGTCGGGCAGGCTGTCGGCGATCTCGAGGTACAGATCGGCGGCCAGCGCGTCGCCGACGTAGGTCTTCACCAACGCTTCCAGCCAGGTGCTGGGCGTCGTCAGCCGGTGGTAGTTCTCCAGCACCGAGACGTACCTCGACATCGCGGCAACGACGTCGACACCGCGGCTTTCCAGCGCGTCGCGCAGCAGCTCGTAATGCATCATCTCGGCGGCCGCCATGCTCGCCATCGAGATACGTCCCTGCAGGTCAGAGGCCATGCAGGCCTCGTCGGTCAGCCGGTAAAAGGCGGCCACCTCGCCATAGGCGAGAACTGCGAACAGTTCGTTGATGCCGGGGTGATCCGCGCTGATTCCGGGGGAAGGCGAATCGTCCACTTGGTCGGCAGAGGAGGCCGAAGTCATGGCATCACTGTAGTCGGCGGACTGGGACAAGGATGGATCCGAGCTGTCGACCAGCTATTATAGAGATAGTATAGTAGTTGTATTTCTTTCTGCCGCTGCTATCGGCGAAATGTGCGTGCACAGTTGGCCCGCCTTATTTGAAGCGGGGACCAGCGACTCGGCGACTAGGAAGTCGGAATTCGTGCGCGCGTGACCGCGACAGAAAACCGACTCAATCGAATAGTCACCGAAAGGGACGTCACCCACGTATGACTGCACTCACAAGCAAAACTGAACCCACTTTTGCCGAACTCAGTGTCCGCGACGAAATCGTCCGGGCGCTGGCCGAAAAGGGCATCGAGCGCGCGTTCGCGATCCAGGAACTGACCCTGCCGGTGGCGCTGGCCGGCGACGACGTCATCGGCCAGGCCCGCACCGGGATGGGCAAGACCTTCGCCTTCGGCGTGCCGCTGCTGCAGCGGATCACCAACGGCGTCGGCGTGCGGCCGCTCAACGGCACACCGCGCGCCCTGGTCGTGGTGCCCACCCGGGAGCTCTGCCTGCAGGTCACCGAGGACCTGGCGACGGCCGCGAAATACCTGATCGCCGAGGAGGACCGTCGGCTGTCGGTGGTCTCCATCTACGGTGGACGCCCTTACGAACCGCAGATCGAGGCGCTGCGCGCCGGCGCCGACGTCGTGGTCGGCACGCCGGGCCGCTTGCTCGACCTGGCCCAGCAGGGCCACATGCAGCTCGGCGGGCTGTCGGTGCTGGTGCTCGACGAGGCCGACGAGATGCTCCACCTCGGCTTCTTGCCCGACACCGAGCGCATACTGCGTCAGATTCCGGCCGACCGGCAGTCGATGCTGTTCTCGGCAACCATGCCGGATCCGATCATCACGCTGGCCCGCACGTTCATGGACCAGCCCACCCACATCCGGGCCGAAGCGCCGCACTCGGCCGCCACCCACAACACCACCGAGCAGTTCGTCTACCGCGCCCACGCGCTGGACAAGGTGGAGTTGGTCAGCCGGGTGCTGCAGGCCGAGCGCCGCGGCGCGACGATGATCTTCACCCGCACCAAGCGCACCGCGCAGAAGGTGGCCGACGAACTGGCCGAGCGCGGGTTCAAGGTCGGCGCGGTGCACGGCGACCTGGGCCAGATCGCCCGGGAAAAGGCGCTCAAGGCGTTCCGGGCTGGCGACATCGACGTCCTGGTGGCCACCGACGTGGCCGCCCGCGGCATCGACATCGACGACATCACGCACGTGATCAACTACCAGATTCCCGAGGACGAGCAGGCCTACGTGCACCGGATCGGCCGCACCGGCCGCGCCGGGAAAACCGGTATCGCCGTGACCCTGGTGGATTGGGACGAACTGCCCCGGTGGGCTGCTATCGACAAGGCGCTGAACCTGGGCTCCCCCGACCCGGCCGAGACGTACTCCAGTTCGCCGCATCTCTACGCCGAGTTGGGCATTCCCGCCGACGCCCGCGGCATGATCGGCGCGCCCCGCAAGTCGCCGGTCAAACGGCGCGAAACGGAACAGCGCACCTCAACGTCCGAGCGTCCCGCACGGACCCGCTCCGGGACTCGCCGACGGCGCACCCGCGACGGCCAGCCGGTGACCGGTCACCCGGACGGCGCCAACGGCCCGACCGGCGACGGCGGAGCGGATGATGGCGGGGCCACCGCTAGGACGTCCAGAGCTGTCGCCGCCGTCGCCGCAAGTCCGCAGAAGCCGGCACGCAAGCCAACTGACTGACGGCCCTAGTCATGGTCAAACCCGAACGCCGCACCAAGGGCGATCTGTTGGCCGCTGCGGCGATTGTAGTGGTGGTGGCGGTCACCGCGTCGCTGATCTGGTGGACCAGCGACGCGCGGGCGACGATCAGCCGGCCCGCCGCAACACCCGCGCCCAACCCCAGCCAGGCCCGCGAGGTGCCGCGCAACCTCAAGCAGTTGTGGACCGCAGCCAGTCCCGCCAGCATGACGCCGGTAATCGTGGGCGGCACGGTCGTCACCGCCGCGGGCCGGGAGGTGACGGGACGCGATCCCGGCAACGGCCAAACACGCTGGAGCTACGCGCGTGACACCGATCTGTGCGGCCTGTCCTGGGTGTACCACTACGCCGTAGCGGTCTACCGCGACGACCGCGGCTGCGGACAGGTCAGCACCATCGACGGGTCCACCGGCCGCCGCGGCCCCGCCCGCAGCAGCTACGCCGACCCGCACGTGCAGCTGTCGTCGGACGGCACAACGGTGCTGTCGGTCGGCGACACCCGTTTGGAGCTGTGGCGCTCGGACATGGTCCGGATGCTGGCCTACGGCGAGACCGACGCCCGGGTGAAGCCGTCGGCGCGCGGGCTGCACTCCGGCTGCACGCTGCACTCGGGGGCGGCCAGCTCACTGGCCGTGTCCGTGCTGGAGACCTGCGCCAACCAGGCCGACCTGCGGCTGGCGCTGCTGCGACCGGGCAAGGAGGACGACGAACCCCAGCAACATCTCGTCGCCGAGCCCGGGCTGGGCCCGAACTCCGGGGCCCGAGTGCTGACCGTCTGGCAAAGCAACACGGCCGTCTACCTGCCCGGCGTGGCCGGCACGCAGCCACGGGTCGAGGTGATCGATGAAACGGGCACCACCGTGGGAAGCACGCTGCTACCCAAGGTGCCGTCGAATACGGCGGTGTCGCAGGCCGGCAACCTGGTGACGTGGTGGACCGGTGATTCCGTGTTGGTCTTCGACGCCAGCAGCCTGACCCTGCGCTACACGATCGCCGCGGGGCCGCAGACCGTTCCGCTCGGGCCCGGCGCCATGATGGCGGGCAAGCTGTTGATCCCAGTCACCGGCGCGATCGGGATCTACGACCCCGTCACCGGGGCCGGCGAGCGCTACATCCCGGTGCACCGAGCGCCGAGCGACCGCCCGGTGGTGCCGGCCGTGTTGGGCTCGCGAATGTTCGAGCAGCGGGGCGACACTGTGGTGGCGCTGGGCTGACGCGCGCCACCCAGCGGCGTTCAGTGTGCGCCCGAGGCGGCGACACACCGGGCCGTCGTGCCGTGGCTGCACATCGAAAGCCGCCAGTGCACATCGCGGGCCCGCCCCGCGGACGCTGCGGCGCGCTCTCGCACGACTCAGGCGTCGACCGCGAATGTCGGCAGCGGTTTGCCGGTCTTCCAGTGCTTGATCAACGCCTGCGCCAAGTCCGAATACGCCACCGCCCCCTTGTTCTTGCGCCCGGACATAACCGACGAGCCCGACGCGCTGGCCTCGGCGAAGCGCACGGTGCGCGGGATTGGCGGCGCCAGCACCGGCAAGTTATAGCGGTCCGCGACGTCGAGCAGCACATCGCGGGTGTGGGTGGTGCGCGAGTCGTACAGCGTCGGCAGCGCACCCAGCAGCCGCAGCCCCGGGTTGGTGATCTGCTGGACGTCGGCGACGGTGCACAGGAACTGCCCGACGCCGCGATGCGCCAGCGTCTCGCACTGCAGCGGCACGATCACCTCGTCGGCGGCCGTCAAACCGTTGAGGGTGAGCACGCCCAGCGACGGCGGGCAGTCGATGACAACCACGTCGAATTGATCGGCGACTTTCGCCAATGCCCGTTTGAGCGCATATTCGCGGCCGGCCCGCATCAGCAGCATCGCCTCCGCGCCCGCCAAGTCAATGTTGGCCGGCAGCAGCGTCATTCCCTCCACCGTGGTGACCAGCGCGGCGCTCGGCTCGAGCTCGCCGAACAGCACCTCGTGCACTGACGCCGGCAGCTTGTCGGGATAGTGTCCTAGCGAGAACGTCAGACAGCCCTGCGGGTCGAGATCCACGAGCAACACCCGATGGCCGCTTTCCGTCAGCGCCGCGCCCAGCGAGGCGACCGTCGTCGTCTTGGCCACGCCGCCCTTCTGGTTGGCCACCGCCAATACTCGCGTCTCAGCCATTAGCGCCGCTCCTCCTCGCTTGGCTCTGGATCGTCGTCGGCGCACTCACCCTTGCTCATCCTGGCATGTTCGGTGCCGGGTAGCTAAGTACAGAGGGGCGGCAAGTCTCGGGCAGAATCACTCGATATGGGCTTACACGACCACCGACTGGTCCTGCTCCGTCATGGTGAAACCGCATGGTCCAAATCGGGCCAGCACACCGGTCGGACGGACCTCGAGCTCACCGACGCCGGCCGCGTGCAAGTCGAACTGGCCGGGCGCGTGTTGCGTGGACTCAATCTCGCCGACCCGCTGGTGATCAGCAGTACCCGCTTCCGTGCCTTGACCACCGCCAAATTGGCCGACCTCACCGTCGACGAGGTGTCGGAGCTGCTCGCCGCATGGGATTACGGCTCCTACGAAGGATTGACCGCCGCGCAGATCCACAAGCGGGTTCCCGACTGGCTGGTATGGACGCATGGATGTCCCGGCGGAGAGAGCGTGGCGCAGGTCAGTGACCACGCCGATCGGGTCGTCGCGATCGCGCTGGAGCACATGAACGGGCGCGACGTGGTGTTCGTCGGGCACAGCCACTTCTCCCGGTCGATCATCACCCGTTGGATTGAACAACCGCTCGTCAACGGCAGCCGCTTCTGGATGCTCGCCGGCTCGATCGCGTTCTGCGGTTTCGAACACGGCGTGCGGCAGCTAGCCGCGCTCGGATTGACCAGCCAGCCACAAGCGATCGCACCCGGGTGAGCCTCGAACCGCCGTTCGCGCTGTGTGGCCCGCGCGGCACCTTGATCGGCGAAGGGGCGCGGGCGCGCTACGCCGACATCACCGCCGCACAGGCCGCATTGTCCTCCGACGACGCGCCAATAGTGTTGGGCGCCTTGCCTTTCGACGTAGATATGCCCGCAGCCCTGATGGTGCCGGAAACCGTGCACCGCGGCGATACACCGCCCGACTGGCCCACGGTCCCACTGCCCCCCGTGCACATCGCGGCCGCCATGCCGCCGCCGGCGGACTACCGCGCCCGGATCAGCCGGGCCCGCGACGAGCTGAACGCCCCGGACACCGCACTGAGCAAAGTGGTGCTAGCACGCGCGTTGCGGCTGAGGGCCGACGCGGCGCTGGACGCCCGCGCCATCCTGCGCCGGCTGGTCGCCAATGATCCGGCAGCCTACGGATATCTGGTCGACTTGAGTTCTGCCGGAACGGATTACGCGGGAACCGCGCTGGTGGGTGCCAGCCCGGAACTCTTGGTCGCACGCGTCGGCGATCGGGTGATGTGCCAGCCGTTCGCGGGGTCGGCGCCGCGGGCGACGGATCCCGAACGCGACGCCGCCAACGGCGCCGCGCTGGCCGCCTCCGCCAAGGACCGCCACGAACATCAGCTGGTGATCGACACGATGCGCACCGCGCTGGCCCCGTTGTGCGACGACCTGACCATCGCGGACCAGCCGGAGCTGATCCGCACCGCAGCGGTCTGGCATCTGTGCACCACGATCAGCGGTCGGCTGCGTGACACCTCAACCACCGCAATCGATCTCGCGTTGGCACTGCATCCGACCCCGGCCGTCGGCGGAGTACCGACGAAGGCGGCATCGGAGCTCATCGCCGAGCTGGAGGGCGATCGCGGCTTCTACGCCGGGGCGGTGGGCTGGTGTGACGCCGCGGGCGACGGCTATTGGGTGGTGTCCATCCGCTGTGCGCAGCTGTCGGCGGATCGCCGCACCGCCACGGCTCGCGCCGGCGGCGGCATTGTCGCGGAATCGGATCCCGACGACGAAGTAACGGAAACCACAAACAAATTCGCGACGATACTAACCGCGTTAGGAGTTGAGCAGTGAGCGACGTCATCCGCCGCGCCACGCCCGCGGACGCCGCCGACATCACCGAGATTATTCACGCGCTGGACCGAATTCGAACACGTTGCCGAACACTGCACCGTCACCGAAAAGCAGATCAGCACAGCACTTTTCGGAGACACCCCGATCGCGTACGCGCACGTGGCTGAGGTCGGCGGCGTTCGCGGCGATGGCGCTGTGGTTCATCCATTCCTCCACCTGGGACGGCGTCGGAAGTATCTACCTCGAGGACCTGTCCGTACGCAGCGAATTCGTCGTCGCGGGCTGGCCCGCCGCCTGCTCGCGGCCCCGGCCGGTGAATGCGTCGACAACGGCTACACGCGGCTGTCCTGGGCGGTGCTCAACTGGAACGTCGAAGCGATCGCACTCTGCGACGGGGTCGGTGCACAACCGCAGAACGAGTGGACCACCTACCGACTTTCCGGGTCGTCGCTTGCCGAGCTGGCCGGGCCCCGCTGATCACCGGCGGCCCAGCGCAGCGCCGCCGGACTGAACAGCAACGCCAGCACCGTCAGCGCCAGCACAGCAACGGGGATGCCGAATGCCGGCCGATGTGAACCGACGGCGAGATACCAGGCCACCGGCAACAGCAGCAGCTGGATGAACACGGCAAGCCCGCGGCCCCAGCGCCGGCCGACCACCAATGCGCGGCCGGCGGCCAGCACCACACCGCCGATCAGCAGGAACCAGACCGCGGTGCCCAGGCCGTTGACGATGCGCTGGTCGGCGCCCGCAACCGCCCGCACCACCAGCACCGCGGCCATCACCAGTGCCGCCAGCCCCTGGGTCGCGACGATTAACCCCGCGCCGCGGACGGCGGACGGCGGTACGGTCGGGCTGCTGGGGACGCGGTTCACAGCGTCAGCGTAGTCACGCCGGCACTCGGCGCCGCGGACCGCCGGTTCCCCACAGCAGGGCCATAACCGTGCCGCATAAGCTCGTGCCTCATGCGAGCCGTGCTGATCGTGAACCCCGCAGCAACGTCTATCACATCGGCCGGCCGCGACCTGCTGGCACATGCACTCAATAGCCGCCTGCAGCTCACCGTCGAGCACACCAACCACCACGGCCACGGGACCGAACTGGGTCGGGCCGCCGTCGAGGACGGCGTGGACCTGGTCGTCGTGCACGGCGGGGACGGCACGGTCAGCGGGGTCGTCAACGGTTTGCTGGGCCGCCCGGGCTCACCCCGGCCCGCGCACCTGCCCGCCGTCGCGGTGGTTCCCGGCGGATCGGCGAACGTCTTGGCGCGATCACTTGGCATCTCCCGCGATCCGGTCGCTGCCACCAATCAGCTGATTCAGCTGATCGACGACTACCGCCGGCACCAGACCTGGCGCCGCATCAGCCTGATCGACTGCGGCAAGCAATGGGCGGTGATTAACGCGGGCATGGGCGTCGACGCCGAGGTGGTGGCCGCGGTGGAGGCGCAGCGCAACATAGGGTGTCAAGGTGACGCCGTTGCGGTATTGGCGGGTGGCGGTGCCGATCACGGTGGGTTACAGCCACCGCGCCCCCAATATGACAGTCGAGCTGCCCGGCCGCGATCCCGTGTCGGGCGTGCAATTCGCTTGGGTTTCCAACACTACGCCGTGGACCTACAGCAACAGCCGTCCCATGGTCACCAACCCGTGCTGCAGCTTCGAGTCGGGCCTGGGCGTGTTCGCGGTCACCAGCATGAAGGTGATTCCGACGCTAGGATTATTGCGACAGATTCTCGCCAAGAACCCCGAACCGGAAGCCAAACAACTCGTCCGCGACGACAATGCGGCCTGCCTGCGGATCACCTGCGCCGACGGGCCGGTCGCAAGTCAGTACGACGGGGAGTATCTGGGGCGACGGGAGTCCATGACGTTCCGAGCGGTGCGCGAGGTGCTGCCCGTCGCCGCGCCGCAGGCGCATAAATGTGCCTGAACTGCGAAAATTCCGAGAAATTCGGTTGTCCAAACGGCGGCGAACGCCGCGAGTATAGTACAATGACTTAAGGGTCGGACACCGCCGTAACCAAAGTGAGATACCCCACGATCGAACTGATACTATTGACATCTGTTGTGCCCGTGAAACAATTGAAAGGTTGCATGCAGAGATTTGGCGGGGTGCCCGACGGACCCTTACTCATGCAAGCGTTAAAGAGCCGACTAAATAACGCGAGTGCGCGCTGCTGCGCACATAGTAAGGAGTAACTACTTATGGATTGGCGCCACAAGGCGGTCTGTCGCGACGAAGACCCGGAGCTGTTCTTCCCAGTAGGGAACAGTGGTCCGGCACTCGCGCAGATCGCTGACGCGAAACTAGTCTGCAATCGGTGCCCTGTGACCACAGAGTGCCTTGGCTGGGCGCTGAACACGGGTCAGGACTCGGGCGTGTGGGGCGGTATGAGCGAAGACGAGCGGCGCGCGCTGAAGCGCCGCAATGCCCGGACGAAGGCACGCAGCGGAGTCTGACACAGTCTCTGACAGCGCGGCCCTGGCAGATGCCGGGGCCGCGCTGTTGCGTGTGGCTTTCACATCGACAACCTGGACCGGCGGCCGATCGGCACCCGCAACACCACGTCGGTGCCGCCGTGCGGCGCCCGCCGCATGCCCAGCGTGCCGTCCAGCTCCGCGGCCACCAGCGTCCGCACGATCTGTAGGCCCAAGCTGTCGGATTTCTCCAGGCTGAACCCCTCGGGCAGGCCCCGCCCGTCGTCGTGCACCACCACGTCCAGCCAGCGCGCCGAGCGTTCGGCGCTGATCGTCACCGCCCCCTCCTGAATGACAGGATCGAACGCATGCTGGATAGCGTTCTGCACCAGCTCGGTGATCACCATGATCAGCGCCGTCGCGCGGTCGGAGTCCAGCACGCCTAGGTCGCCGACCCGGTTGATACGGATCGGACGGTCCACCGAGGCCACATCGTTCATGATCGGCAGGATCCGGTCGATGACCTCGTCGAGGTTCACCTGCTCGTCCACCGACATCGACAGCGCGTCGTGCACCAGCGCGATCGATGACACCCGGCGCACCGATTCGATCAGCGCCTCCCGGCCTTCGGCGTTGGCGGTGCGGCGGGCCTGCAGCCGCAGCAATGAGGCCACGGTCTGCAGATTGTTCTTCACCCGGTGGTGGATCTCGCGAATCGTGGCGTCCTTGGAGATCAGGGCCCGGTCCCGCCGCTTGACCTCGGTCACATCGCGAATCAGCACCGCTGCGCCCTTGCTGGCGCCGTGCACCACCAACGGCAGGGTCCGCAGCAGCACCGTGGCGCCGCCGGCATCGACCTCCATACGCATACTCTTGCCGCCGGCCAGCAAGTCCTGCACGTGTTCGGCTATCTCTTGTGCCTCAAAAGAATCCGAGATCAACGGCCGAGTGATCCGGATCAGATTGTGGCCCTCGAGCTCGCTCGTCAATCCCATCCGGTGATAGGCCGACAGGGCGTTGGGGCTGGCGTAGGCGACCACGCCGTCGACGTCGAGCCGGATGAACCCGTCGCCCACCCGCGGGGTGGATCGCGACATCGCGACGTCGCGCACATCGGGAAAAGTGCCTTCGGACAACATGTGTACGAGATCGGCGGCGCATTCGCGGTAGGCGGTCTCCAGGTGCCCGGAGTTGTCCTCGGCCGTCACCGCGGTTTGGTGCTGGGTGAGCACGGCGACCACCTGGTCGGCGTAACGCACCGGGGACGCCGCCACGTGCGGCCCGGGTAGTTGCCACGAATCTTGTTCGGCCGCAGTGATTTCCCGTTGTGCGACGCCTGACGCAAAGGTCTGTGCCACCAGCGGGAGCCGCTCGGCCGCCACCACGCTGCCGACCGAATCTTTCTGCAAGACGGTCGGCGCGGTGTTCGGCCGGCACTGCGCCACACAGACCAGCACACCATCGTCGCGGCGAACCCACATCAGGTAGTCGGCGAACGACAAGTCAGCCAGCAGCTGCCACTCCCCGACCACCGCGTGCAGGTGATCCACCGCGTTGCCGGGCAGCATCGTGTGCTCGGCAAGCAGGTCACCGAGAGTGGACATCAACTACTCCCGCGTGGTGGAACGGCGGTAGAGATGAGCCGGCGGGCGTCAGCTGATCACGGCGATGAGATCGCCCGCCTGGATGACGTCGCCCACCGACACACTCACCTTGCTGACCGTGCCGTCGACTTCGGCCAAGACTGGAATCTCCATCTTCATCGACTCCAGCAGCACCACGACATCGCCCTTGCCGACCTGGTCGCCCTCGTTGACCACCACTTCGAGCACGCTCGCCACGATCTCGGCACGAACATCCTCGGCCATTTTCACCCCGCTGTCTCGGCCATTCGGCATGCTGACCGGTCCGGTCCTTGCATCAAGCTCATGTATGATCGAACCACAGCCGCCCAGCACCGCGCGGCGGCGGTGGGGCGAAATCTACGGGACGAGGCCGTGCGACAATGGGGGCAATCTGACGGGTGCTCGGCACTCGAATCACGACCGAATGACGGAGGTTCCCTGATGGCCAAGCGCGGCCGTAAGAAGCGTGATCGCAAGCACAGCAAGGCCAACCACGGTAAGCGGCCCAACGCCTGACCGCTGCCGGGTACGCCCGCCCCGTTACGACTGCAAGTCGCGGATGATGGTGGTGCGGCGGATCTCCAGTCGCAGCCGCTCCCGCAGACCCTCCGGGGCCTTCTCGCAGCTGCATTTGGTCGCGAGCAGCGCCTTGAACTGCTCTTCGAGACCGAACAACCGTAGGCACGGTGGGCATTCGTCGAGGTGACGCTTGAGCTTTTCCCGCTTCTTGGGCGTGCAATCACCGTCGAGTAGCGTCCATACCTCGGTAATCAGTTCGGCGCACTCGGCCTTGGTACGGGGCTCCGCGCTCGCCGAGGGGTCGGTGGGCGAAAACTCGCCCATGACGACACCTCCTCGTGCGTCTGCTGGCCCCGCGTGAAACCGCGCTCCTTGGCGACATCGACCAGGAGGCTGCGCAGCTACCGCCTGCCGCGGTGCAGCCCGCGAGATGACGGTTCTGATGGGCGTGTCCATGATTTCGGCGATCTACGGGAAACCCTCGACGTCGGAGTAGTACACCGCCATCCGGAACTCCTCCGGTAGTGCCTGCAGGGCTGCCTTGATCGGCGTCCGCGGGATTGCGCGTCATCCGCAACGCACCGCCGTAGAGCTGGTAGAGCAGAGGAATCGCATCTCGTTCGAACCGGGCGGTCAGTTCCTCGTCGGTCTCGGCGGAGCCTTGCAAGCGGCGCGTCGATCGGCTGTTCCGTCGTCTAGACCTGGTCGGAACCGGGCGCTGCGTCTGGACCATTCTCGAAGTAGGCCATCTCGATCAACACGGTCCCTTCTGTTGCAGTGCCGCCCGGCCATGCCTTCAGCGACAGCGGACTCGCGAAGAAGCGAGCCGACTGCTCGTCCCTGCCTGGTAAGACTAACCGGCAGGTCGCCGTTGACACCGAATGCTCCTCCCAATCTAAAGGCTGTGACCGACGAGCTCTGCCCGGGTTGCCGACACGCGTTTTCTGAGACCGTCACAGTCAACAGCTCCGGCCGATCTGCTATTTCCTGGGCCGGCGTGATCGGCCGCAATCCCGCGATTCACCCGCAGGGCGTTACTGTGACGCCATGTCTCTCACTGGCAAAACCATGTTCATCTCCGGCGCCAGTCGCGGTATCGGCCTGGCCATCGCCAAACGCGCCGCTCAGGATGGCGCCAACATCGCCCTGATCGCCAAGACGGCGGAGCCGCACCCCAAGCTGCGGGGCACGGTGTACACCGCAGCTAAGGAGCTCAAGGAGGCCGGCGGCCAGGCCCTGCCCATCGTGGGAGACGTCCGCGATCCCGACTCCGTCGAATCCGCTGTGGCAAAGACTGTCAAGCAGTTCGGCGGCATCGACATCTGCGTCAACAACGCGTCGGCGATCAACCTGGGGTCCATCACCGAGGTGCCAATGAAGCGCTTCGATCTGATGAACGGCATCCAGGTGCGCGGCACGTACGCGGTCTCGCGGGCGTGTATTCCGCATATGAAGGGCCGGGAGAACCCACACATCCTGACGCTGTCCCCTCCAGTGTTGCTCGGGGAGGAGTGGCTCAAGCCGACGGCGTACATGATGGCCAAGTTCGGCATGACGCTGTGCGCGCTGGGCATCGCCCAGGAGGTGCGCGAGGAGGGCATCGCGTCCAACACGTTGTGGCCGCGCACGCTGGTGGCCACCGCCGCGGTGCAGAACCTGCTCGGCGGCGACGAGGCCATGGGGCGCGCCCGCAAGCCGGAGGTCTACGCCGACGCGGCCTACGTCATCCTGAACAAGCCGTCGAAGGAATTCACCGGCAACATGCTGCTCTGCGAGGACGTGTTGCTGGACTCCGGCGTCACCGATCTGTCGGTGTACAACTGCGTGCCAGGCGGACAGCTCGGTGTCGACTTCTGGGTGGACGGCGTCAACCCGCCCGGGTACTCGGACACCTAAGCCGGGCCGACATGGCCGCGACGCCAGCGCTGGCGGCCCTGACCAGAGCCGGTGTGCCGCGCCAGGTGGTGAAGTTCGGCCAGGATCCCCGGGAGCAGTCGTTCGGTGTCGAAGCCGTCAAGGCGCTCGGCTCGGCCGGCGTTGCGCCGGAGCAGATCTACAAGACTTTGGTGATCGCGGTGTCCGACGGGCTGGCGGTCGCGGTCGTGCCGGCCGCCGCGCGGCTTTCGCTGAAGGCGGCCGCGGCGGCGCTCGGCGTGCCGAAGGCGTCGATGGCCGTTCCTGCGCTGGTCCAGCGCACCGCCGGCTACGTGGTGGGGGCGGTCTCGCCATTCGGTCAGCGCAAGCGGCTGCTAACGGTCGTCGACTCCAGCGCCCTGGGGAGCGGGTGTTCTGCAGCGCCGGTAGCCGCGGTTGGGATGTCGCGGTGGAGCCGCGGGACCTGATCCGCGTCACCGGCGCGGTGACGGCGAACATTCGCAGCTAGCTTTTGGTCAGGGTGAACTGCGCGACGTCTGTGTAGCCCTCGCGGAACAGGTCAGCGCAGCCGGTGAGATACTTCATGTACCGGTCGTAGACCTCCTCCGATTGGATCGCGATGGCCTCCTCGCGGCGCGCTTCTAGGGCGGCCGACCACAGGTCCAGGGTGCGGGCGTAGTGCAGCCGCAACGGCTGGACGAGCGTGACGGTGAAGCCAGCGTGCCGGGCGTGCTCTCCGACCGCCTTGGCGTTGGGTAGGTCACCGCCCGGGAAGATCTCGTCCATGATGAACTTCATGAAGCGGATCTTGGTCATGGTGATGGGCAGTCCACGCTCGGCGAATTCCTCGTCGCTGGGCTTGATGATGGTGTGCAGCATCATCACCCCGTCATCGGGCAACGCCGCGTAGGCGGTCTTGAAGAAGTCGTCGTAGCGGTCGCGTCCGAAGTGCTCGAAGGCGCCGATAGAGACGATGCGGTCGACCTTCTCGTCGAACTGTTCCCAGCCCTGCAGCAGGACGCGCTTACTGCGCGTTGACGGATGGCTGTCCAGCCGCTGCTGGACGTGCGCCTGCTGGTTGCGGCTCAAGGTCAGGCCGATGACGTTGACGTCGTAACGCTCGAGTGCGCGCACGATCGTGGTGCCCCATCCGCAGCCGATGTCGAGCAGCGTCATATCGGGTTGCAGCCCGAGTTTCCCCAGCGACAGGTCGACCTTGGCGAACTGTGCCTCTTCGAGTGAGATGTCGTCGCGGTCGAAATACGCGCAGCTGTAGGTTCGGGTGGGATCCAGGAAGAGCGCAAAGAATTCGTCGGACAGATCGTAGTGTGCCTGCACATCCGCGAAATGCGGTTGCAGTTCCGGGGGTTCGCTTTTCTTCGCGGACAAAAGGCACAACCTTCGACAGTCAGACTTAAATGGGTTTGCGGTATTCGATTAAAGTTGGTCGAATTTTCGTCCGCCAGTCTATCCGACCGCCCACCTCGTCACGCGCACAACGTCGGCCGCCAAGCGACCGACGTTGTGGAGGCCCCGGATCCGGTGCTGTACCGACCCGGGTCAGGCGGCTTTCGTCCGGCTGCGCACCTGCAGCGCACTGACCACGTCGACGACCCCGATCGCTATCAACCAGCAGCCGGCGACGTGCCGGTAGCCTCGTCGATCGCCTTGATCTTCTCGGCCAGCGCCGGATCTGTCGTCACCGCAAACCGTCCGTCCACACATGACTTTCATGGTGCCCGGTACCCACGACACCCGCCGACACGGCAGGATGAAGCCGTGAACACCGAGCCTTGGACGGCCCCCACCGCACCGGCGCCGGTGCACGCGACGGTCACCGTTCCGGGCTCGAAATCGCAGACCAACCGGGCGCTGGTGTTGGCCGGACTGTCCAGCGCCCAGGGCCAGGGCACCTCGACCATCAGCGGCGCGTTGCGCAGCCGCGATACCGACCTGATGATCGGCGCGCTCGTCACGCTCGGCCTGACCGTCGACGGGGACGGGTCCGAACTGAAAGTCAGCGGCCGCCTCAACCCCGGTCCCGGCACGCGGGTGGACTGCGGCCTGGCCGGCACGGTGTTGCGGTTCGTTCCGGCGCTGGCCGCCCTAGCCGACTCGCCGGTCATATTCGACGGCGACGACCAGGCCAGGGCCCGGCCGATCGCGCCCCTGCTGGACGCGCTGCGCGACCTGGGTGTCCCGATCGAGGGAACGGGCCTGCCGTTCCGGGTGCTGGGCGGCGGATCGGTCGCCGGCGGCGCGGTGGCGATCGACGCGTCGGCGTCATCGCAGTTCGTATCCGGGCTGTTGTTGTGCGGGGCATCGTTTCGCGACGGACTGACGGTCACCCACACCGGCACGTCGCTGCCGTCCGCGCCGCATATCGCGATGACGACCGTGATGCTGCGGCAGGCCGGCATCGATCTCGACGATTCGGCGCCCAACCGCTGGCGGGTGAACCCGGGCGTCGTCGCGGCCCAACACTGGGACGTCGAACCCGATCTCACCAACGCCGTTCCCTTCCTGGCCGCGGCGGTGGTCACCGGCGGCAGCGTGCGCATCACCGGATGGCCGGCCGTGAGCGTACAACCCGCCGGCCACATCCTTGACATGCTAGGCAAGCTGAATGCCGTTGTCACTCATACTGATTCATATCTCGAGGTGCGCGGGCCCAGCGGTTTCGACAGATTCGACGTCGACCTGCGCGACGTCGGTGAACTCACACCGTCGGTGGCAGCACTGGCCGCGTTGGCAACTCCCGGGTCGGTGTCACGGCTGACCGGCATCGCGCATCTGCGCGGTCACGAGACCGACCGCCTCGCCGCGCTGAGCGCGGAGATCAACGGCCTCGGCGGCGACTGCCGCGAGACCGACGACGGGCTGGTGATCACCGCGACTCCCCTACACTCCGGCGGCTGGCGCGCATACGCCGACCATCGGATGGCGATGGCCGGTGCCATCGTCGGGCTGCGCGTCACCGGAGTCGAGATCGACGACATCGGCGCCACTTCCAAGACGCTGCCGGAGTTCCCGCAGCTGTGGTCGCACATGCTGGAGTCCAGCGATTGAAACCGGGCGACTACGACGAATCCGACGTCAAGGTCCGATCCGGCCGGGGTTCACGACCCCGGACCAAAACCCGCCCCGAGCATGCCGACGCCCAGGCCGCCATGGTGGTCAGCGTCGACCGCGGCCGCTGGGGGTGCGTGCTGGGCGGCCGGCCCGAACGCCGGGTCATCGCCATGCGGGCCCGCGAACTCGGCCGCACCCCGACCGTGGTCGGCGACGACGTCGACGTGGTCGGCGATCTGTCCGGGCGGCCGGACACCCTGGCCCGGATCGTGCGTCGTGGGCCGCGACGAACGGTGCTGCGGCGCACCGCCGATGACACCGATCCCACCGAGCGTGTGGTGGTCGCTAACGCCGATCAACTGCTCATCGTGGTGGCGCTCGCCGATCCGCCACCGCGCACGGGTCTGGTCGACCGGGCGCTGATCGCGGCCTACGCGGGCGGACTAACCCCGATTCTATGCCTGACGAAGACCGACCTCGCCCCGCTCGAGCCGTTCGCCAAACAGTTCGCGGATCTTGACCTGGCGGTCGTCGCCGCCGGCCACGACGATCCGCTGCTGGCGGTGGCGGATCTACTGTCGGGCAAAATCACCGTACTGCTCGGACATTCCGGGGTGGGCAAGTCTACGCTGGTGAATCGTCTTGTCCCCGAAGCGGATCTGGCCGTCGGAGAAGTGACAGATATCGGCCGGGGCCGGCACACGTCGACGCAGTCGGTCGCGCTGCCCCTTGATCCGACGCGGGCCGGCGCGGGCTGGGTGATCGACACCCCGGGCATCCGCTCGTTCGGACTGGCCCACGTCCAACCCGACGACGTGATGATGGCGTTCTCCGATCTGGCCGACACCGTGCAGGATTGCCCGCGCGGCTGCGGCCACATGGGACCGCCGGCCGACCCGGAATGCGCGCTGGACTCGCTGCCTGGACCCGCGGCTCAGCGCGTCCAGGCAGCAAGGCGATTACTCTGGGCGCTCAGGGAGCCTTAGCCAGCCGAATGCCGAGCTCGCCGGGCCGCACCAGATGCCCCTCGGTGACCACAAACGCGATCATCAAGCGGATGGTGATCAGGTGAAGTTCGGCGAGGGCCAGCAGGCAGGTCAGGAAGAGCACCCAGAAGTAGAGCGTACGGGCGTCGACGACCAGCGCGCTGCCCAGCAGCGTCCCGACATGGCCGTGCGCCAGGTTGTGCAGGTTGGTGCTGGCCCGCATCACGGCGCCGCCACACCCGGATGGAATCTCGGTAACACGTTCGCGAGGGACCCGTTGAAATCGTAGACAACAAATGTTGTCAAAGTTATCGTGAGCGCAGTGAGGAAAATTAGGAGGTTGTGATGAGTTCCTTAGCGACTACATCCGCTGATCCGCTCGTACCAGATTCCCTTACCTGGAAGTACTTTGGCGATCTGCGACAGGGATGATGGGTGTCTGGATCGGGGCGATCCAGAACATGTTGCACCACCTCGGCGCTGGTGTCGAAGAGCATTCGATCCTGCTGCGCGAGCCGCTGCAACGGGTGGCCCGGTCCGTGTATCCTATCATGGGCGTGGTCTACGACGGCGACGTTCTTCATGCTCCTCGTCAAGGTCGCCGAATTGCTCGCTGACCTCCTCGGGCAACCCGTGCGATTCGGGCCCGAACAGCCATACCGTCGGCATGGTCAACAGTTCACCGGCCTCGTCCAGCCGGGTCCCACCGTCGACCGTGGTGGCCAGCGCCTGCAGCCCGGCGCCGCGCAACGCGGCCAGCAGCGCATCGAGCTCCGGCGCGGTCACCATCCGAAGCGAAAAGATGCGCGGGCCGAGGCGCGCAAGCACTTGCCGTTGAAGGGGTCGACACTGTGTCCCGCCAGGATCACCGCGGCGGCGTCATCGCGCCAGCAAGGCGGATCAGCGTGCCCGCATTGCCCGACTCGCTGATCTCCACGGCGACGGCGACCAGCTGCGGCAACCCGGCCAGCGCCTCAGCCAGTCCGGCGGACGGCATGTCACACACGGCGACCAGGCACGCCGGAGTCACGGTGTCGGACAAGGCTTTTGCGGCACGCTCGGTGACGACATGCACCGAGCCCTGCTGGCCTGCCGCAATTTCGCGTGCCGCTGCGCGGTGAGCTCGGTGACGAAGACGTCGCGCACCAGCCCGCACGCCAAGGTCGCCCCGACCAGGCTGGGGCCTTCGGCCAGGAACTGGCGGGCGCGTCACCATCCGACATGCCGATACGATTTGACCGCCGCGGCCACTTGGGCCGAGCGCTCAGTAAGCACCGGAGTTAAGCAGCCTCTCCCGAGGGCGCGTTGACGTCCTTGGGCAGCGCTGCCCGCGCGACGTCGACCAGGGCGGTGAACGCCGCCGGGTCGGTGATCGCGATGTCGGCGAGGTTTTTCCGGTCGAGTCCCACGCCCACGGCCTTCAGGCCCTGGATCAGCCGGTTGTAGGTGATGTCGTTGGCACGGGCCGCCGCGTTGATCCGCGAAATCCACAACTTGCGGAACTCACCCTTACGCACCCGGCGGTCGCGGTAGGCGTACTGCAGCGAATGCAGTTGCTGCTCTTTGGCTTTGCGGTAGAGCCGGGACCGCTGGCCGCGATAGCCTTTCGAGGCCGACAGGATGCTGCGCCTCTTCTTGTGGGCGTTGACTGCCCGCTTTACGCGTGCCATGGATATTCCTACTCTCGTTCAAACGTAATGGTCAGGGTGCAGGTCCGGGTGGCTGCGCCACGCCCGGCGCCCGCCTGGGCAAATCAGCCGTTCAGCAGCGCGTTGATGCGCTTGGTGTCGTTGGCCGCGGCCGTGGTGCGGCCGTCGAGCCGCCGGGTCCGCTTGCTCGGCTTGTGCTCGAGCAGATGCCGGCGATTGGATTTCTGGCGGACGATCTTGCCGGTTCCGGTGCGCCGGAATCGTTTTGTCGCCCCGCTGTGGGACTTGGCCTTTGGCATGTTTCCTCTGGTTCTCGGTCAGTCCTCAGTGTCGTTTGAGCGTCGGTCAGGTCGATGAAGCGGTGGTGTCGCCGGTCTCAGCGGCATCGTGCGCCGCGCCGGCTCCCACCTCTTCGGGGTGCCGCGCCCGGGCGCGGGTCTTCGCGCCGCGGTGCGGTGCCAGCACCATCGTCATGTTGCGTCCGTCCTGCTTGGCGGACGTCTCGACGAATCCGTATTCGGCGACGTCCGCGCCCAGCCGCTGCAGCAATCGGTAACCCAGTTCGGGCCTCGACTGCTCACGACCGCGGAACATGATGGTCACCTTGACCTTCGATCCTGATTCCAGGAAGCGGATTACGTGTCCCTTCTTAGTCGCGTAATCGTGATCGTCGATCTTGGGTCGCAACTTCTGTTCCTTGACCACGGTCTGCTGCTGGTTCCGGCGGGATTCGCGCGCCTTCTGCGCCGCCTCGTACTTAAACTTGCCGTAGTCCATGATCTTGCAGACCGGTGGTCTGGCATTAGGGGCAACTTCGACGAGGTCGAGATCGGTATCCGCGGCGACGCGCAAGGCGTCTTCGATGCGCACAATGCCTACCTGCTCCCCCCCTGGGCCAATCAATCGGACTTCAGGTACGCGGATGCGCTCGTTGACGCGGGTCTCAGTGCTGATAGGGCCTCCCTTGTTGGGCTTTTAGTCCACTCGCTGCGACCAGCCGCGGTGGCCGTCGGGATTCAGCGGTGGCGACGCCACACCATCAGCAAAAAGCCCTGCAGAAGCAAGGCCCGATGCCGACCGATCACGGGTTGAACGAGTTCAAACCGCCCGCGAGATACGCGGAACAGGTACCGCTAGATACCTGTGACCGGACCGCTGAGCCTTGAAATAATTTCGCGGTTAGCGGTGGGAGGGACTCCACTTAAACTGTCCCAGGCCTGAGCCGAGATGGTCGCATTGAATAGTCTAGCAGCCATCGGCCGTCGACCAGCATCTCAACCACGGCGGCACCGCCCCGAGAATTCGCTGGCGAGCGTGATTCGGCGCCGCCGCGCCGGGAATTCGCGGCGGCGACTATTGGCGCTTCGCCAGGCATTTCATGGGTCGAAGGCATATCCTCGCGGTCTGTGACTCTCGCTTCTGCTGCTTCGGGGCCCCGTTCCGGCAGCCGGTCGAATTCCCGCTATCGGTGGGTACCGGCGGCCGCCGGCTGGACCGTGGGTGTCATTGCCACGCTGTCGTTGCTAGCCAGCGTGTCGCCCTTGATCCGGTGGCTGATCAAAGCGCCCCGGGAATTCATCAACGACTACCTGTTCAACTTCCCCGACACCAGCATCGCGTGGTCGTTCGTACTGGCGCTGCTGGCGGCGGCGCTGACCGCACGCAAGCGGATCGCGTGGTGGGTGTTGCTGGGCCAGATGGTGCTGGCCGCATTCTGGAACGCCGCCGACATCGCGGCCGGCGACAACACGGCGTCGGAGACGTTCGGGGAAAGCCTCGGCTTCGCGCTGCACATCGTCGTGATCGTGCTGCTGGTTTTGAGCTACCGGGAGTTCTGGGCCAAGGTCCGCCGGGCCGCGCTGCTCAAGGCGGCCGCCGTCCTGGTCGTCGGCGACGTGATCGGGATCCTGCTTTCCTGGGGCCTGGTCGAGCTGTTCCCCGGATCGCTGGCTCGGCAGGACCGGCTGCCGTATGTGGCCAACCGGGTGGTCGGCTTCGCCCTCGCCGACCCCGACCTATTCACCGGCAAGCCGCACGTCCTGATGAACGCGATCTTCGGGTTGTTCGGTGCGCTCGCGCTGATCGCGGCCGCGATCGTGCTCTTCCAGTCCCAGCGCGCCGATAACGCACTGACCGGCGAGGACGAGTCGGCGATCCGCGGGCTGCTCGAGCTGTACGGCAAGAACGACTCGTTGGGTTACTTTGCGACGCGGCGCGACAAATCGGTGGTCTTCGCGCACAGCGGTCGCGCCGCCATCACTTACCGGGTGGAGGTCGGTGTCTGCCTGGCCAGCGGTGACCCGGTGGGCGATCCCCGGGCCTGGCCGCAGGCCGTCGAGGCGTGGTTGGCGTTGTGCAAGACCTACGGCTGGACGCCCGGCGTCATGGGCGCGAGTTCGCAGGGCGCGCAGGTGTATCGGGCGCGCGGCCTGAACGCCCTGGAGCTGGGTGACGAGGCGATCCTGCGAACCAGCGACTTCCGGTTGTCCGGGCCGGACATGCGGGGCGTGCGGCAGGCCGTGACGCGGTCTCGCCGGGCGGGACTGACGGTACGCATCCGGCGGCACCGCGACATCTCCGACGAAGAGATGTCGGAGACGATTGCGCGCGCCAACGCCTGGCGAGACACCCAGTCCGAGCGCGGGTTCTCCATGGCGCTCGGCCGGCTCGGCGACCCGGCCGACGGCGAGTGCCTGCTGGTCGAGGCGCTGGACCGGGACGGCCAGGTGGTCGCGATGCTGTCACTGGTGCCGTGGGGAAGCACCGGGGTGTCCCTTGACGTGATGCGCCGCTCCCCCCTGTCGCCCAACGGCACCAACGAGTTCATGGTAAGCGAACTCGCCCTGAACGCCGACCGATTCGGCATCAACCGCGTGTCGCTGAACTTCGCCATGTTCCGCTCCGCGTTCGAGCAGGGCGCCCAGCTCGGCGCCGGCCCGATCGCCCGGTTGTGGCGTGGGCTGCTGCTGTTCTTCTCCCGGTGGTGGCAGCTGGAAACGCTGTACCGCTCGAACATGAAGTACCAACCGGAGTGGGTGCCGCGGTACGCCTGCTACGAGGACGCCCGGTTGATACCACGGGTGGGTGTCGCCTCAGCCATGGCCGAGGGTTTCCTGGTGCTGCCGTTCAGCCGGCGCGACAAGGTGCACACCGGGCATCACTCCGCGGTGCCGGCCAGGCTGGCCGAGTCCGGGTTGCTGCACGAAGACGGATCCGCGCCCGACGTCAGCGGAATCGACCGCGGCGACGAAGTCGATTCCGAGGAGTACCAGCGCCGCCTGCCCGAACAGGTGCGCGTTCGCCTGATCAAGCTGAGGGCGTTGCAGCGCAACGGTATTGACACCTATCCGGTGGGATCGCCGCCCAGTCACACCGTAGCGCAGGCGCTGGACAGCGACGACCAGGACACTGTGTCGGTCACCGGCCGGATCCTGCGGATCCGCGACTTCGGCGGCGTGCTGTTCGCGGAACTGCGGGACTGGTCCGGCGAAATGCAAGTGCTGCTGGACAATTCACGCCTGGAGTCCGGTCGCACCGCCGATTTCACCGCCGCCATCGACCTCGGCGACCTGGTCGAAATGACCGGGCACATGGGGTTCAGTAAGAACGGAACCCGCTCGCTGATCGTCGCCGACTGGCGGATGGTCGGAAAGTGCCTGCGGCCGTTGCCCAACAAGTGGAAAGGGCTGACCGACCCTGAGACGCGGGTGCGAACGCGCTACGTCGATCTCGCGGTCAACACCGAGTCGCGCAATCTCGTGACCGCACGCAGCAGCGTGCTGCGCTCCATCCGGGAAACCTTGTTCGCCAAGGACTTCATCGAGGTGGAGACGCCGATCCTGCAGCCGATCCACGGCGGCGCCGCCGCGCGTCCCTTCGTCACCCATATCAACACCTATGACATGGACCTGTTCCTGCGCATCGCGCCCGAGCTGTACTTGAAGCGGTTGTGCGTGGGCGGGGTGGAGCGGGTGTTCGAACTGGGCCGGGCGTTCCGCAACGAAGGAGTCGACTTCAGCCACAACCCGGAGTTCACGCTGCTGGAGGCCTACCAGGCCCATGCCGACTACCGGGTGTGGATCGACGGCTGCCGCGAACTAATCCAGAACGCCGCCCAGGCCGCGAACGGAGCGCAGACCGTGCTGCGACCGCACCCGGACGACGAGTCCGGCACCCGGGTGGAACCGGTCGACGTCTCCGGCGAGTGGCCGGTGAAGACCGTGCACGACGCGGTCTCCGAGGCGCTCGGTGAGCACATCAACCCGCTCACGTCGCTGCACGCGCTGCGCAAGCTGGCCGACCGCGCCGGCATTCCGTATCGGAATCACTGGGACGCCGGCGCGATCGTGCTCGAGTTCTACGAGCACCTCGTCGAGGACCGGACCGAGGCGCCGACCTTTTACATCGACTTCCCGACCTCGGTGTCGCCGCTGACTCGCCCGCACCGCAGCCAGCCCGGCGTCGCCGAACGATGGGATCTGGTGGCCTGGGGCGTCGAACTGGGCACCGCCTACAGCGAGCTCACGGACCCGGTGGAACAGCGGCGCCGGCTGCTCGCGCAGTCGCTGCTGGCCGCTGGCGGCGAACCGGAGGCCATGGAGCTCGACGAGGACTTTCTGCAAGTCATGGAATACGCCATGCCGCCCACTGGCGGGCTCGGCATGGGCGTCGATCGGCTCGTGATGCTCGTAACTGGCCGCAGCATCCGCGAGACCCTGCCGTTTCCGCTGGCCAAGCCTCATTAGCCGGGGTCGGCGATCCCAGCACTGGCGAACGGTGTCCTTGCCGGCGACCGCCGCGATCGTGGCCGCCATGGCGTACGGGGCGTCTGTCCGAGGATCCCGCGCCGGCGGCGCTGTGGCTGTGGATTGCGTTGGGATGCATGGCCGCGGCGGTGCTGTGCCTGGGTTGGCGTGGCAGCCGGGCGTGGCGGCGTGGCGCCGCCGCGTTGTCGGTTCCGCTCTGCCTGCTCAGCGCCGTGCTGGTACTCAATCTGTGGGTCGGCTACTTCCCCACCGTGCAGTCCGCATGGAGCGACCTGACCTCCGGCCCGCTGCCCGACCAGACCGACCGCGCCGCCGTTACGGCGATGGCCGCCAAGGGCAACCTGCCCCCGCACGGCAGCGTGGTGCCGGTGACGATCCCGTCGACCGCCTCGCACTTCAAGCACCGCGACGAGCTGGTGTGCCTGCCGTCGGCCTGGTTCACCACCAGCCCGCCCCGGAGCTGCCGACGGTGATGATGATCGGCGGCCAGTTCAACACCCCTCCGACTGGACCCGCGCAGTTGACGTGGCCGGCGACTTCTTCCCGAACGCCGGCACCAAAGCGCAGACCATCAGCCGGCTGTTCGGTTGGCAGCACCGACGCCTGGGCGTCGTTCGACCCGAACACCGTGATCAACCGGCACGGCCAGTGCCGCGATGTTTCCGGCTGGTTCGCCATCTCCTCAGACGGTGCGACGGCGGGGCGCCGGGATTCGTCGATCGCGGACACCCGCCGCCATGCGGCTGTCGGGACGCGACGCCGCCGCCAACCCGGGCAACCAGACCGTACCCACTGTGTGCGCTGGGGCGGGCCAACGGCATCGACTGCACGGTGCTGCCCCAGCCCGGTAAACACGACTGGCCGTTCGCCGACCGGGCCTGCGCCGCCGCCCCTGCCGTGGCTGGCCGGTCGGCTCGGCACCCCGGCGTGCCGCGGACCCCGCT
Source organism: Mycobacterium tilburgii (assembly GCF_902168065.1). Classification (GTDB taxonomy): domain Bacteria; phylum Actinomycetota; class Actinomycetes; order Mycobacteriales; family Mycobacteriaceae; genus Mycobacterium; species Mycobacterium tilburgii. The sequence continues at coordinate 62,194 of NZ_LR655690.1, forward strand.
GCCCGGCGGCGCACCCGAGGTCGCCTCGTCGCCTCCCGCGAAGACGGTGGTCCCGGCGCAGCACTCGAACACCACCCCGAAGTAGCCGCCGGTGTCGCGGGTGACGCGAATGCGGCGGGCGGTGTTCGCACGGCATTGCCATCTATAGCAGCGCCTGGACGCGCTGGGCCAGCACACCGCTGATCGTGGTGGCGGCCTGGACCGGGCGACACCAGCACGCGGTCTGGCTGGCGGTGTGGTTCGCCATCAACCCATTTGTCTTCGGCAAACCGCCCAGCAACGAGCCTGGTCGACGCGGGCGATGCTGGGCTAGGAAATGTGGATCACCCGGCGACCCCGGTACGCGGCCTTGGTGGTCAGCTATGCTGGCCGCCTGCCGACATCGACTGCGGCCTGCGCTGATCGCGACCGCGCTGCAGATGTCGCTCACGCTGATCTATTGGCAACAGATGGTGCGGTATCTGGAGCGCGAGCGGCCGAATTGGACGCCTACGTCGACGGAATGATCGCGCAGCGGCGGCACCATCTGACCGATGATCTGCTCTGCAATCTCATTCGGGCCGAGGATGACGGCGATCGGCTCAGCGCCGACGAACTGCGCCTGACGGTGGCCGGGCTGCTACTTGCCGTAATAGACACCACCCGTAACCAGGTGACCGCTTCCATGCAGGTCCTGCTCGACCATACGGAGCAATGGGCGTTACTGGTTTCAACGGATTCTGCAGCCGTTCTTCAGTCCGAATGCACTCGCGGACATCCTGCCGTCCATTCAGGCGCAAGCGATCGACATCATCGACTCGATCGCGCCACGCGGGGAGTGCGATGATGTCCGAGCTGGCGACTCCACTATCCGTCGCAGGTGTTTCTGACGTTGTTCGGCCTCCCGTTGCGAGATCGCGAACGATTGATCCGATGGAAGGATGCCAGCATCGAGCTGAGCATCCCGAATGCCGCCGGCGAGTCCCTCGATCTGACACCCGCGCTGGAACTGTTTGCCTACCTCACCGAGGCGGTCGCCGAGCATCGGCGGCACCCGGGCGATGACGTGCTGACCGTGTGATGACGCGCTGACCGACGACGAAGCCCTCGGCATGGCCTTCTTCTTCGTACTCGACGGCCTGGACGCCGTCACCTCGGCGATCGGTGTGGCCATGCTCGAGTTGGCCCGCCGCCCGGACGTGTGCACCCGACTTCGCGAATATCTGGACACCATCGGCGTTTTCGCCGATGAATCGTCCGGTTGGACTCATCGGCTCTGGTCGTCCCCCGGGTGACGATCAAGGACGTCACCATCACCGGTGTCACCCTGCCGGCCGGCTCCCGGGTGCGGCTCTGCCTGGGCGCGATCAACCGGGGCGGCAGCGACCCGATCCCCGGCGAGGACCTGGTGCTGGACGGCAAGGTGCACAAGCATTGGGGGTTCGGTGGCGGCCCGCACCGTTGCGTCGGTGCGCACCTGGCGTGGATGGAAATGAACATCGTGGTGATCGAATGGTTGCGGCGCGTCCCGCATTTCGAGCTGGCGCTCGGGTACCGGCCCGAGGTCATCTGGCCGTCCCCGACCAGCACCCTGCCCCGATTAGACGTCGTGTTTTAGCTCGAGCACCCGGATTTCGCCGGTGGCGCCGTCGACTTCGACCAAGGCGCCCGCGGGCAGGGACGTGGTTGCCCCCTGGACATCCACGACGCAGGGGAAACCGAACTCGCGGGCCACCACCGCCGCGTGCGACATCGGACCGCCGAGTTCGGTCACCACGGCGGCGGCATAGCAGAACGCCGCGGTGTACCCGACGTCGGTGACCTCGGCGACAAGGATCTCCCCGGGCTGCAGATCATCGATATTCTCGGGCCGCACGATGCGCACCCGGCCACGCACCCGTCCCCCGCAGACGCCGACACCGTGCAGGCTCTCCCCGCTGCCGAGCACCGCCGGCGGTGTCGTGGCCGGCTCCCAGTGCCCGCTGAACACGGTCGGCACGGTGACGGCCGCAAGCCGGCGCCGCTCAGCGCGGCGCCGGGCCACCAGCTCCGCGACGTCACCGGGCAGGGCGTCGAGTTCATCGACCAGCAGATAGAACACGTCGTCGACCGCCGCGAAGATGCCGGCCTCGACCATTCGGCGGCCGTACTCACGCAGCAGCCCCCGTAACACCCAGTTGGCCCGCACCACCTTGTCGCGACGAGCTTCGCGATCGCGCAGCTGACTCGCGGCCAGCAGCGCTACCGGCTTGGCCCGCAACGGGATCCGCAACCGGGGCGGCGGTGCCGCCTCGGTGGCCGCCATCGCCCGGGCCACCATCCGTACCAGTAATTCCGGGTCGTCGGCGTAGCTGATGGAGAGCATCTCCAGCTCCGCGGGGCCCCGATGGCCGATCAGCGCCAGTTCGGCCAGTACCGCGGCGTGAAATTCCGGTGCGTCCACGGCCAGCTTGTCGAGCCGCTCCCCAGGCTCGGTCAGTAACCGAGCCACGTTGGGATCCCGCCGCGCCGCCACCACTAGTCGATGCATGGCCTCCACCGATCGCGCGCTGACCAGCTCGGGTCCGGCCGGTGCCGCGGTGGCCCGCCCGCACAGGCCGCGCAGCAGGACGTTGTACGCCGCGCACAGCATGAACGACGCCGAGGCCAGGACCCAGCCGTGGACAACGTGGTCGCGCGCCAGCGCGATGAGGCTCAGCAACCGGCGATCATCGAGCGCGGTGACGTCGTCGGCCAGTCGTTCCAATCGGTCGACGTCGGCGATGAAGGCGTGGGTATCCCGCGCGGCCCCGGAACTCAGGCCCACCAGGTTCACCCCGAACACTCCGATGTTGCGCCCGTTACGCAGCAGCCTTCGCGCCCAGCCGATTTCGGCCGGACGCTGCGCCCCGAAGACCGGCAGCGCGGCCGTGCTGGGACCGAAGAAGCCGCTGTTGCTGACGATCATCGACGGTTTGGCGAACGGCACGGTCTGCGCCATGAAATGCGCCGAGGTAATCGCGCCGTAAAGCCGGTGTGCGAAGACCGCGACGGTCCGCATCGCGATTTCGCGCTGCACCATGCCGCCCGGCCGCAGTCGTTCGGCGATGATGGCGCCGCCGGCTCGCAACCCGCGCACGGTCGCCGACGCCGAGGACGGCGAGAACGGCCCCGGTAGTGCCTCGGACAGGTTGGTGGCCAGAAAGGTGGGGAATCGCGGATCGATCGGGGTGTCGAACTCGCCGTTGAGTCCTTCCGGCCCGGCCAATTCGGGGACCACGCCGTCGTCGGCCGTCGCATCGACGGTGGGCAGGTCCGCGACGTTGGCCAACCGCCACGGCAGCGACACCAAACGCTTGCCCAGCGTGACGCGGCCGCGCACCGCCAGCGCGGCGTCCTCGATGCATTCGTCGCAGTCCCACGCCAGCCGGAACGCCCACTGCCCGCGCAGCCGCGCGGTGTCCATCACAGGCGCGTCGCGCACCAGGTCCAGCTCGGCCGCCGCCTGCAGGGGTGCCCGCCGCACGACCGGACGTCCCAGCATTGCGGCGATCTGGCGAAACGACCGTTCGACCGGTGTCGCGAGATTGATTGGGCCGCTGTCGATCTCGGTATCCACGATGGCCCGGGTGAACAGCCGCAGCGCGTCGTCTAGGTGCACGACCTGGATGAGGTGATCGGCCGAGCCGTCCGGGAACGCGGGCAGCGCCAGCAGCCGGCGCACCCAGTTGTCAACGTTGCGGCCGACGATGAGCGCGCAGCGCACCGCGACCCACTCCGCGCCGGCCGCCGCGAGCAGGTCTTCGGCGCGGGCCTGTTGCACCCCGCCGGCCAGCACCGGAGCCATCGCGTCGCGCTCGGTTTTTGGCGCGCCCGCGCGACCGTACACGTGCGGTGACGACGCGAAAACGATGCGTCGGGTGCCCGTCTCGGACATCGCGCGCACAACATTACGGGTGCCGCCGACATTCACGTCGTGGCTGTCTCGGTGGTCGCCGCCGAGGCTGTGCGACCAGGCGAGGTGCGCGACGACGTCCGCGCCCGCCACGACACGTCCCACCGCGTCGGCATCCCGGATGTCGGCCGCGACGAAAGCGGCTGCGCTGGGCCAACTTTGCGGCCGGTGCCGGGCGATCCCGATCACGTCGTGGCCCTGGCTGAGCAATCGGGCGGTGATCCCGCGGCCGATCACACCACTGGCCCCGGTGACCGCGATCCTCATTCGTCGTCGTCGATCAGCGCGGCGTTCAGCAGATCCTCGAGGTCCATGTCCGCGATGTCCTTCTCGGTGCTCACCCCGGCGACGGTCGCTTGCGCGTCGCCGTCCTCGGTTGCCAACGCCAGCAACAACTCCAGCACGCCGGCCTGCCGCAGCCGCTTGACCGGAATCGACCCGACGATGCGCGTGATGTCGGCTTCGCCGGGGGCGGCAGCCGGGCCGGCCTGCTCCGCCGTCCCGACCAGCTCGATGTGTATGTAACCGGCCAGTGCGCCGCAGTTCGGGTAATCGAAGATCAGCGTGGGCGAAAGCGCCAGTCCGGTCGCGGTTTTCAGGCGGTTGCGCATCTCTACCGCGGTCAGCGAGTCGAACCCGAGCTCCTGGAACGCACAATCCGGATCGATGGACTCCGGGCTGGAATCACCCAGCACTGTGGCGATGTTAGACCGCACCAAATCCAGCAGCACCGCGTACTGCTCGTCCTCGGGTAGCCCCTCAAGGCGTTTCAGCAGAGCCGATTTCGACTTGGCCGCGGCCAGCGAGTCGTCGACCTGCCGGCGGGTCGGCGCGTTGATCAAGTCGACGAACATTGGCGGCAGCGTTCCGCCGTCGAACTTGACCCGCAGCGCCGCTAGGTCGATGTGCGCGGGCAACAGGAACGGTTCGTCAACGATCAGCGCGGTGTCCAACAACTCCAGCGCCTCGTCGGAGGACATCGCGACGATGCCGTCGCGGCCGAACCGGGCGCGGTCGGCGGCGCCCAGCGCGCCGGTCATGGCGCTGGCCTGATCCCACAGACCCCAGCCCAACGACATCGCCGGCAGCCCGTGGGCCCGCCGGTGCGCGGCCAGCGCGTCCAGGAATGAGTTGGCGGCCGCGTAGTTGGCCTGGCCCGACGCCCCCACCAGCCCGGCCATCGACGAGAACAGCACGAACGCCGACAGATCGAGGTCGCGGGTGAGCTCGTGCAGATGCCAGGCCCCGTCGACCTTGGCCCGCAACACCGCGTCGACGCGCTCCGGGGTCAACGACGAAACCACAGCGTCGTCGAGCATGCCGGCCGCGTGAATCACGCCGGACAGCGGCCGCTGCACCGGTATGTCGGCGAGCACCTTGGCCAGCGCGTCGCGGTCGGCGACATCGCAGGCGACCACCTGTACCTGGGCGCCGGTCACGCTGAGCTCGGTCAGCAGCTCCGCGGCGCCCGGCGCGTCGAGGCCCCGGCGGCTCAGCAGCACCAGGTTGCGCACCCCGTGCCGCGACACCACGTGCCTTGCCAGCGCCGAACCGGCCATGCCGGTGCCGCCGGTGATCAGCACGGTTCCGGCCGCCAGCCCGCTGCCCGGCCCGCCCGGCACCGTCATCACGACCTTGCCGACGTGGCGGGTCTGGCTCAAATACCGCAACGCCGCCGCTGCGCGCCGAATGTCGAACCTTGTCACCGGCAGCGGCCGCAACACGCCGTCGCCGAACAGCGCGACCAGTTCGTCCAGGATCTGCCGGATCCGGTCGGGTCCGGATTCGAAGAGGTCGAAGGCGCGGTACCGCACGCCCGGATGTTCGTCGGCGACCGCATCGGGATCGCGGATGTCGGTCTTGCCCATTTCCAGGAAGACCCCACCGGGGGCGACCAACCGCAGCGAGGCATCGACGAAGTCACCGGCCAGTGAGTCGAGCACAATATCCATCCCGGCCACACCGGCCCCGGCGGTGACCGCCCGGAATTTCTCCTCGAACTCGAGGCTGCGCGAATCTGAAATGTGATCGTCGTCAAAGCCCATGGACCGCAACGTGTCCCACTTGCCGCGACTGGCCGTGGCGAACACCTCCAGGCCAAGATGACGGGCCAGCTGCACGGCGGCCATTCCCACCCCGCCGGCCGCGGCGTGTACCAGCACCCGCTGACCCGGATTGGCCGCGGCCAGGTCGACCAGCGCGTAGTAGGCGGTGGCGAAGACGACCGTGGTGGTCGCGGCGGCTGCGTGCGACCAGCCCGCCGGGACCTCGGCCAGCAGCCGCTGGTCGGTCGTCGCGACCGTGCCGGTGCCGTCCGGGAACAAGCCCATCACCCGGTCACCGACCGCGAAACGGCCGTTCTTCGAGGCGGTTTCGGGTCCGACCTCGACGATGACACCGGACGCCTCGATACCCATCACCGTGTCGGGATCGGGATAGAGACCCAGCGCGATCATCACGTCGCGGAAGTTGGCCGCGATGGCCGACAGTGCGACCCGAACCTGGCCCGGCTCCAGCGGGGCATCGGCGTCGGGGATGCGCTCCAACCGCAGATTCTCAAAGGTGCCACGGCTACTCATGCCGATGCGCCACGGCTCGTCGCCCGGCGGCACCAGCAGCGCGCCGACCGCACGGCTGCCGTGCACGCGCGCGATGTACACCTTCGACCCGCGCAGCAGCACCTGCGGCTCGCCGGCGGCCAGGACCGCGGCCACCGACTCCTCGTCGAGCGGCCCATCGGTGTCGACCAGCACGATGCGGCCCGGATGTTCGGTCTGCGCCGAGCGCACCAGACCCCACACCGCCGCCCCGGCCAGATCGGTGATCTCCTCGCCCGGCATCGTCATCGCGCCCCGGGTCGCCACCACCAGCGTCCCCGCACCTTCGCGGGCCAACCACGACTGCAGCACCGGCAACACCGCACGGGTGGCCGCATACACACCGGCCAGCACATCGTCGGGCACCGGCGCCGACTCGAACACCACCGCTGAGCGCTGTCCGTCGGACACCTCGAATTCCGGTGCGCCATGAGCGAACACCGATACCGGCTGTACCGACGACGAGGGCAACACGGACCAATCCACCTCGAAAAGCCGGTCCGGGCCAGAGCTGGACACCGCGGCGAGCAGTTGCTGATCGGTCACCGGCCGGGCCGCCATCGACGCCACCGACAGCACCGGCAGCCCGAGGCCGTCCGCGAGCTCGATCGACACAGCCGAATCGCCGACAGGCACGATCCGCGCCCGCACCGCCGTCGCGCCCGCGGCGTGCAGAGAAACCTGCTGCCAGGAGAAGGGCACCAGCATCGACCCTTCGGGCAGCTCGTCGTCCGCGGAGGCGAGGATGACGGCGTGTAGCGCGGCGTCGAGCAGCGCCGGGTGTACACCGAAGCCGGTCACCGACAGTCCTGCATCCGCCGGCAGCGTCACGTCGGCGAAGACCTCCTCGCCGCGGCGCCACATCGACGTCAGGCCGCGGAACGCGGGGCCGTAGCCGTAACCGCGTTCAGCCAGTCGCTCGTAACCGTCACCGATGTCGACCGGGACCGCGCCCACCGGCGGCCAGGCCGACAGGTCGGCATGGGGATCGGCCGACCCGGCCCGCAGCATGCCCTCGGCGTGCAACGACCAACCCGCACCGGCCTCGCCGCGGGAGAAGACCGACACCGTTCGGAAGCCCCCGTCGTCGGCCGCGCCCACCATCACCTGGACGGCGACCGACCCGTCGGCCGGCAAGACCAGGGGCGCAGCGAGATTCAGCTCGTCGACGACGCCACAACCCACCTCGTCGCCGGCGCGGATCGCCAACTCGACGAATCCCGCACCGGGGAACAGCACGACGCCGCCCACGGCGTGATCGTTGAGCCACGTCTGCCGGCCGGGCGACAACCGCCCGGTGAATACCACCCCACCGGTCGCCGGCAGCTCGACCACCGCGCCCAGCAGCGGGTGTTCGCTCGCGGCCAGGCCCAGTCCGGCAGAGTCGAGAGCGGCGCCGTCAGCGGAGAGCCAAAACCGGCGCCGCTCAAAGGTATACGTGGGCAGCTCAACGAAGTTGGCGGCGCCGATGACACCGCGCCAGTCCACCCACATACCGGACACAAAGCCCTGCGCGACGGCCGCGGTGAGCGTTTCCGGCTCCGGCCGGTCCTTGCGCAGCGCGGACGTGACGATCGGCGCCCGTTCGTCGACGGCGAGGGTTTCTTCGATGGCCGCGGTTAGGCCGCTGGTCGGCCCGACTTCGAGGAAACGGGTGGCGCCGGCCGACTGCACGAAGCGCACGCTGTCTGCGAACCGCACCTCCTCGCGTACGTGCCTCTTCCAGTAGGTGGCGCTCCCGAAATCGTCCCCGGCCTGCTGCCCGGTCACGTTGGACACGATCGCAATGGTGGGCCTGCCGACGGCGAGTCCGGCTGCGACCGTTTCGAATTCGTCGACCATCGGATCCATCAACGGCGAGTGGAAGGCATGCGAGACGGCGAGCCGGTGGAGGCGACGGCCGTCGGCGCGGAGCCGCTCGGCGATCGCGGTCACCGCGTCTTCGGGTCCGGAGAGCACCACGGAGCTCGGGCCGTTGATTGCGGCGACGCCGACATCGGCGTACTCGGGGGCAAGCAGTAGCGGGCGCACTTCGGATTCGGTGGCCTGCACCGCGATCATCGCGCCGCCTGCCGGCAGCGCCTGCATGAAACGGCCGCGCGCGGCGACCAGCACCGCGGCGTTTTCCAACGACAGGACGCCCGCGACGTGCGCGGCGGCCAACTCACCGATCGAGTGTCCCATCACGAAATCAGGTCGCACACACCATGATTCGAGCAACCGGAACAGTGCGACCTCGACCGCGAACAGGGCCGGTTGGGCGAACTCGGTGGTGTTCAGCAGGTCGTCGTCGTGTCCCCACATGACGTCCCGCAACGGCCGTAACAGGTGGCGATCCAGCTCGGTGACGACGGCGTCGAAAGCCTCGGCGAAGACCGGGTAGCCTGCGTACAGTCCGGTTCCCATGCCTACCCATTGGGAGCCCTGGCCGGGAAAGACGAAGACGGTCTTGCCGGATTGACCGGCGGCGCCGCGGATGACCGTGGTGAGCTCACCGGCGGCCACTTCGTCGAGCCCGGCCAGCAACTGGTCGCGGTCGCGGCCGATAATGACGGCGCGATGCTCGAAGGTCGACCGGGTGGCCAGCGTCCAAGCCACATCGGCGGGGTCGAGTTCGGGGTGGGCGCCGACATGATCGGCCAGCCGGGCGGCCTGAGACTCCAACGCCGACAACGTTTTAGCCGAAAGCACCCAGGGCAGCACGGGCACGCCGGCGCGGTCCACTGCCGGGTTGGCATCGGCCGGCGGGGATTCGATGATGACGTGAGCGTTGGTGCCGCTAATCCCAAACGAGGACACGCCGGCGCGGCGGGGCCGCCCGGCCTGCCCGATGTTCCAGGGCCGCGCCTCGGACAGCAACGACACCGCACCCGCCGACCAATCCACATGCGGGCTGGGCTGATCCACATGCAACGTCGCCGGCAACACCTCATGGCGCATCGCCTGCACCATCTTGATCACCCCGGCCACCCCGGCGGCGGCCTGGGTGTGGCCCATGTTCGACTTGATCGATCCCAGCCACAGCGGCTCGGACCGGTCCTGGCCGTACGTTGCCAACAACGCCTGCGCCTCAATCGGGTCGCCCAGCGTGGTACCGGTGCCGTGACCCTCCACCACATCGACGTCGGCGGCCGAAAGACCGGCATTGGCCAGCGCCGCACGCACCACCCGCTGCTGCGACGGACCATTGGGCGCCGTCAACCCGTTGGACGCACCATCCTGATTGACCGCAGAACCGCGCACCACCGCCAGCACCGGATGCCCCAAGCGCCGCGCGTCGGAGAGCCGCTCGACCACCAACATGCCGCCACCCTCGGACCAGCCGACTCCGTCGGCCGCGCCCGCGTAGGCCTTGCACCGGCCATCCACAGACAGCCCGCGGTGCCGGCTGAACTCGACGAAAACCATTGGGGTGGCGTTGACCGTGACACCACCGGCCAGGGCCAGGTCGCACTCACCGGACCGCAACGATTGCACCGCCATGTGCAGCGCGACCAACGACGACGAGCACGCCGTATCCACCGACACCGCCGGCCCCTCCAGACCCAGCACATACGACACCCGGCCCGACGCCACGCTCGACGACTGTCCGGTCAGGCGGAAGCCTTCCGCAGCCGGTTCCGCACCCATGCCGTAGCCCTGGGCGTACACGCCGGCGAACACCCCGGTCGCGCTGCCCCGCAGCCCGCTGGGGTCGATCCCGGCGCGCTCGAGGGCCTCCCACGACAATTCGAGGAACATGCGCTGCTGCGGATCCATCGCAAGCGCCTCGCTGGGCGCGATGCCAAAGAACGCAGCATCGAAGTCCGCGACACCGTCCACGAACCCGCCGGTGCGGGCGTACGTCTTGTGGCGCGCGTCCGGATCGGGATCGAACAGTCCGGCCAGGTCCCAGCCACGATCAGTTGGGAACCCCGAGATCACGTCCCGCTCGTCGGCGACCATCTCCCACAGCCGCTCCGGGGTATCCACCCCACCCGGGAACCGACAGGACATTCCGACGATCACGATCGGGTTGTCGCCGACGGACTGCACGGCCGGGGAGGCGGCGGTCTCCTGCGGCACCCCGGCGAGTTCGGAACGCAGGTAGCCGGCCAAACCGTTCGGCGTCGGGTAGTCGAAGATCAGCGTGGGCGAAAGCGCCAGTCCGGTCGCGGTTTTCAGGCGGTTGCGCATCTCGACCGCGGTCAGCGAATCGAATCCGAGTTCCTGGAAGGCTCTGTCGGGGTCAATCGCCTCGGCCGTGGTGTTGCCCAGCACGGTCGCGATGTGTGACCGGACCAGATCTAGCAGCACGGCATGCTGCTCCGGTTCGGCGAGCCCGTGCAGACGATGCGCCAACGCCGATTTCGACTTCGCCGCGGCCAGCGAATCGTCGACGCGGCGACGGGTCGGGGCGTTGAGCAGATCGGTGAACATCGGCGGAACGACGTCCGCGTGCGCACGCAACGCCGCCAAGTCGATCCGGGTGGGTGCGAGGAAGGTCTCGTCGACAATCAGTGCGGTGTCGAACAATTCCATCGCCTCCTCCGACGACAACGCGAGGATTCCGTCGCGGCTCAGCCGGGCGAGGTCGGCGGCGTCGAGCCCGCCGGTCATGACGCTGGCCTGATCCCACAACCCCCACGCCAGTGAGATCGCCGGCAGACCGTGGGCCCGCCGGTGCGCGGCCAGCCCGTCGAGGAAGGTGTTACCCGCCGCGTAGTTGGCCTGGCCCGACGAGCCGACCAGACCCGCCATCGACGAAAACATCACGAACGCCGACACATCCAGTTCGCGGGTGAGCTCGTGCAGATTCCAGGCGGCGTCCACCTTGGCTCGCAACACCGCGTCGATCCGTTCGGGTGTCAGCGAGGTGACCATCGCGTCGTCAAGCACACCCGCAGCGTGGATCACCGCCGACAGCGGGAACTGCGCCGGAATACCGGCGATCACCGCGGCCAGCGCGTCGCGGTCGGCGACGTCGCAGGCGACGACGTTGACCCGGGCTCCCGTCGCTTCCAATTCCGCGGCCAGCGCGGCGGATTCGGCGTCGGGGCCGCGCCGACTCAGCAGTACCAGGTTGCGCACGCCGTGGCGTGTCACCAAGTGGCGGGCCAGCGTCGAACCCGCCATGCCGGTTCCGCCGGTGATCAGCACCGTGCCCGAGGTGCAGGCGCCCGGCAGGGTCAGCACGACCTTGCCGATGTGACGGGCCTGGCTCAGGTAGCGCAGCGCGCTGCGAGCGCGTCGCACATCGAAGGTCGTTACTGGCAACGGCCGCAGCACGCCGGCGTCGAAAAGCCTTGCGAGCTCCAGCATCCACTCGTGCATCCGGGGGCGGCCCGGCTCGAAGAGGTCGAACGCCCGGTAGCGCACCCCCGGATATTCCTGCGCGACCGCATCGGGATCGCGGATGTCGGTCTTGCCCATTTCCAGGAACACGCCACCGGGGGCGACCAACCGCAGCGACGCGTCCACGAATTCGCCGGCCAGTGAGTCGAGCACAATATCCATCCCGGCCACACCGGCCCCGGCGGTGACCGCCCGGAATTTCTCCTCGAATTCCAGGCTGCGCGAATCAGCGATGTGGTCATCGTCAAAGCCCATGGACCGCAACGTGTCCCACTTGCCGCGACTGGCCGTGGCGAAGACCTCCAGGCCCAGGTGCCGGGCCAGCTGCACGGCGGCCATTCCCACCCCGCCGGCCGCGGCGTGTACCAGCACCCGTTGGCCCGGCCGGGCCTCGGCCAGGTGCATGAACGCCATGTAGGCCGTGGTGAAGACCGCGGAGATCGCTGCGGCCTCCGCGTAAGACCAGCCGGCGGGCTTCGGCTGCAACAGCCGCACGTCGCCGGGCACCCGCGTGCCGCTGCCGTCCGGGAAGAATCCGTACACCGCGTCACCGACCGCGAATTCGGTGACGCCCGGGCCGACCTCGACGACGACGCCCGCGCCCTCACCGCCGAGCAGCGCGTTGTGGGTGAACATGCCCAGCGTGATCATCACGTCACGGAAATTGGTGGCGATCGCGCGCAGCGCTACCCGAACCTGGCCCGGCTGCAGCGGTGCACCCGCATTGGGAACCGGTTCCAGGCGCAGGTTCTCGAAGGTGCCCGCGCTGCTCACGCCGAGCCGCCACGGCCCTTCCCCGGGCGGTTCGAGGATGCCCTCCACCGCGCGGCTGCCGTGCACGCGGGCAGTGTACACCGTCGTGCCGCGTAGCAACAGTTGCGGCTCACCGGCCGCCACCACGGTCGCGGTCGCGTGATCGTCAAGGGGCACATCGGAATCCACCAGCACGATGCGACCGGGATGCTCGGTCTGCGCGGAGCGGATCAACCCCCACACCGCGGCACCCGCCAGATCGGTGATGTCCTCCCCCGGCAACCCCATCGCGCCGCGCGTCGCAACGACGAGGACTCCGGAGTCACTCTCGGCCAGCCAGGACTGCACGGCCGCCAGCGCCCGGTGGGTGCGTTCGTGGCTGGCCGTGACCGGATCACCGCCCGTGGCAACGGATTCGAACAGCCGGTGGGTGCCGAGAGCAGCGGGGTCGGCGGTGACCTGCGCCGGGGACCACACTATTTCGAACAGCCGGTCCTGGGCCGACGGGGCGACGGCCGCGAGCAGTTGCTGCTCGCTGACGGGCCGGGCGGCCGTCGCGGCCACCGACAGCACCGGCAGCCCGAGCCCGTCGGCGAGCTCGATCGACACCGATTTCGAGACCGAAGAGGCGTCGGCGGGCGCGATGCGTGCGCGTACCGCGGAGGCGCCCGCGGCATGCAGCGACACGCCCTGCCACGAGAACGGCAGCACCACCTCGGCCTCGCCGGCGCCGTGGTGGGCGATGACCATGGAATGCATGGCCGCATCAAGCAACGCCGGGTGCACCCCGAATCCGTTGACGCCGCCGGCCGCATCGGGTATCCGCACCTCGGCGAACACCTCGTCACCGCGCACCCACGCGGCGGTCAGACCCTGGAACGCGGGGCCGTAGCCGTATCCGCGCTCCGCCAGCAGCTGATACACCTCGGCTGTATCCACCGCGACCGCGCCCGGCGGCGGCCAAGCGGACAGATCGGCCCGCGGCTCGGTCAGCGCGGAGCTCAGCGCACCCTCGGCGTGGCACACCCACGCGGAATCGGGGCCGACGCGCGCGAAGATCGTGACACTGCGCTGACCAGAATCCCCGGCCGGACCCACTACGACCTGAATGGCCACCGAGCCGAACCCGGATTCGCCGGCGGGCAACAGCAGCGGCGCCTGCAACGTCAACTCATCGACCGTCGAGCAGCCGACTTCGTCGCCGGCGCGGATCGCCAGCTCGACGAATCCGGCGCCCGGGAACACCACAGTGCCCGCCACCGCGTGATCGGCCAGCCAGCCCTGCACGGCGGGCGACAAGCGTCCGGTCAGCAGCACCTCACCGGAGGACGGCAGCTCGACCACCGCGCTGAGCAGTGGGTGCTCGCTGAGGCCCAATCCCAGGCCCGAGACATCCGCGCCGACGCCCTCGCCGGACAGCCAAAACCGGCTCCGGTCAAAGGCATACGTCGGTAGCTCGACGAAGGCAGCGCCGTCTAACAGTCCGCGCCAGTTCACGTTCACCCCCGCGGTGAACGCGGTCGCCACGGACATCAGGAACCGGGCGAGGCCGCCGTTTTCGCGGCCCAGGGTCGGCACCACGATGGCCTCGGCGACACCGGTGTCGGCGCAAGAGTTCTCGATGCCGGCGATCAACGTGGGATGCGGGCTGGATTCGATGAAGGTCCGATACCCGTGCTCGCACGCGGTGCGCACCGCCTGGTCGAACTGCACGGTCTGCCGGATGTTGCGGTACCAGTAGGCGGCATCCAAACCCGCCGTGTCCAAACGACTTCCGGTGACCGTCGAGAAGAACGCGACCCGCGAGGACCGCGGCTCGATGCCGGCCAATACGTCGGCCAGCTCGTGGCGGATCGCCTCGACCTCAACCGAATGCGACGCGTAGTCGACGTCGATGCGGCGGGTCCGTAGCTCGAGGTCGGCGCAGAAGACGGTGAGTTCCTCCAGCGCGGCGACCTCACCCGACACCACGACGGCCGAAGGACCGTTGACGGCGGCGATGCTGAGCCGAGTTCCGTAGGGCACCAACAACTCGCGCGTCCGTTCGATACTGCACGCGATGGAGACCATGCCGCCCAGGTGGGCCAGCGAGCGCAGCAGTTTGCTGCGCAACGTGACCACGCGCGCCGCGTCGCGCAGCGTCAGCGCCCCGGCGACGTAGGCGGCGGCGATCTCGCCCTGCGAATGACCGATCACCGCGTCCGGGTTGACCCCCAGCGATTTCCACAGCTCGGCCAGCGACACCATCACCGCGAACAGCACCGGCTGCACGACGTCCACACGCTCCCGGCTGGGTGCGCCTGGGGCGCCGCGCAGCACGTCGATCAGCGACCAGTCGACGAACTCGGCGAAGGCCTGTGCGCACGCTTCCACCTGACGCGCAAAAACCGGTGTGGTATCCAGTAATTCGACGCCCATGCCTACCCATTGGGAGCCCTGGCCGGGAAAGACGAAGACGGTCTTGCCGGATTGACCGGCGGCGCCGCGGATGACCGTGGTGAGCTCACCGGCGGCCACTTCGTCGAGCCCGGCCAGCAACTGGTCGCGGTCGCGGCCGATAATGACGGCGCGATGCTCGAAGGTCGACCGGGTGGCCAGCGTCCAAGCCACATCGGCGGGGTCGAGTTCGGGGTGGGCGCCGACATGATCGGCCAGCCGGGCGGCCTGAGACTCCAACGCCGACAACGTTTTAGCCGAAAGCACCCAGGGCAGCACGGGCACGCCGGCGCGGTCCACTGCCGGGTTGGCATCGGCCGGCGGGGATTCGATGATGACGTGAGCGTTGGTGCCGCTAATCCCAAACGAGGACACGCCGGCGCGGCGGGGCCGCCCGGCCTGCCCGATGTTCCAGGGCCGCGCCTCGGACAGCAACGACACCGCACCCGCCGACCAATCCACATGCGGGCTGGGCTGATCCACATGCAACGTCGCCGGCAACACCTCATGGCGCATCGCCTGCACCATCTTGATCACCCCGGCCACCCCGGCGGCGGCCTGGGTGTGGCCCATGTTCGACTTGATCGATCCCAGCCACAGCGGCTCGGACCGGTCCTGGCCGTACGTTGCCAACAACGCCTGCGCCTCAATCGGGTCGCCCAGCGTGGTACCGGTGCCGTGACCCTCCACCACATCGACGTCGGCGGCCGAAAGACCGGCATTGGCCAGCGCCGCACGCACCACCCGCTGCTGCGACGGACCATTGGGCGCCGTCAACCCGTTGGACGCACCATCCTGATTGACCGCAGAACCGCGCACCACCGCCAGCACCGGATGCCCCAAGCGCCGCGCGTCGGAGAGCCGCTCGACCACCAACATGCCGCCACCCTCGGACCAGCCGACTCCGTCGGCCGCGCCCGCGTAGGCCTTGCACCGGCCATCCACAGACAGCCCGCGGTGCCGGCTGAACTCGACGAAAACCATTGGGGTGGCGTTGACCGTGACACCACCGGCCAGGGCCAGGTCGCACTCACCGGACCGCAACGATTGCACCGCCATGTGCAGCGCGACCAACGACGACGAGCACGCCGTATCCACCGACACCGCCGGCCCCTCCAGACCCAGCACATACGACACCCGGCCCGACGCCACGCTCGACGACTGTCCGGTCAGGCGGAAGCCTTCCGCAGCCGGTTCCGCACCCATGCCGTAGCCCTGGGCGTACACGCCGGCGAACACCCCGGTCGCGCTGCCCCGCAGCCCGCTGGGGTCGATCCCGGCGCGCTCGAGGGCCTCCCACGACAATTCGAGGAACATGCGCTGCTGCGGATCCATCGCAAGCGCCTCGCTGGGCGCGATGCCAAAGAACGCAGCATCGAAGTCCGCGACACCGTCCACGAACCCGCCGGTGCGGGCGTACGTCTTGTGGCGCGCGTCCGGATCGGGATCGAACAGTCCGGCCAGGTCCCAGCCACGATCAGTTGGGAACCCCGAGATCACGTCCCGCTCGTCGGCGACCATCTCCCACAGCCGCTCCGGGGTATCCACCCCACCCGGGAACCGACAGGACATTCCGACGATCACGATCGGGTCACTCGAGCGCTCCAACAACGCCCGGTTGATGCGCTTCAGGCGTTCAACCTGGACCAGCGCTTTGCGCAGCGCCTCGGTTACATGCTGGAGTTGATCCACCTCAGTACCCCTCGCCTGACATTGGCCGGTTCGGACCGCCGGATGCGACTGTTCGCTGAGTCACGGAAGTTACTGCACGAAGCGACGTATTCGTGTTGCTGTCCGACCCAAGAATGTCGCTAGTGAGTATGTCCAAGTCCTGCAGGATTTCAAAACGCCCGATGCTCCCGGTTGCTGTAGGAGGATCGGCATCGACGTGTGGAACGCCGGGTCCGCGGGGACTGGCACGCCATCTATGGCGCGACTGTACCCGGCTCACCATGGGCGGTGGTACGACGCGGTCAGACGCCCACCCGGCCCAGCCGTCGGCGGCGCGGATTAGCACCTCGCAGAGTTCGCGCAGCTTGGCAGCCCCGGCACCTTCGTCCAACGCGGTGGCGACATCCTCCGCCGCGCATCGGACCTGGTAAACACGGTCGGAGAGTTCGGCGGCATCCTCCGCCGACAAGACCACCGCGTCCGGCGGCAACGCCACGGCGGCACCGCCCTCACCTCGGGTGATCGCGGCCCGCTGCTCGTAGGCCCGCTGCCGGCAGTACTGACGGCGCCGCCCCAGCCCGACCTCAGTGACGTCTCGACTGCACCAGCGGCATGGCTGTGTTGGGAGCGGCGGCTCACGCTTGCCGACTTTAGTCCGATCTACTCCGCGATCCTGGTATTATAAATAAAAAATTAAGTCGCGTGTGCTGCGTGTCGACTCGGGAACTACGGAGAGCGTTTTGACGTTTGCCATGCGAACGACAAACGCGTCACGGGAGCGTAAAGCTCAGAGGAATCAAAAGGAGTAGCAGCCATGGCTGATCGTGTACTGAGGGGTAGCCGCCTCGGAGCCGTGAGCTACGAGACCGACCGTAACCACGACCTGGCCCCGCGCCAGTTGGCGAAGTACCGCACCGAGAACGGCGAAGAATTTGAGGTTCCGTTCGCCGACGACGCCGAGATCCCCGGCACTTGGCTGTGCCGCAACGGCATGGAGGGCACCCTGGTCGAGGGCGACCTGCCCGAGCCGAAGAAGGTCAAGCCGCCGCGCACGCACTGGGACATGCTGCTCGAGCGTCGCAGCGTCGAAGAACTCGAAGAGCTGCTCAAGGAGCGTCTGGACCTGATCCGGTCGAAGCGGCGCGGCTGAGTCGAGCCGTCAGGTTCGGTTGGCGGCGCCCGCCCGCGCGCCCTTGCGGCGCCGTTCGATTCCCCACTTCGCAACCTTGACCAGCGCCTCTCGGATGTTGGATCCGCTCATCTTGGATACGCCGAGTTCCCGCTCGGTGAAGGTGATCGGCACCTCGACGACGATGAATCCGTTGTCGAGCGTGCGCCGGGTCAGGTCAATCTGGAAGCAGTAGCCCTTGGAGTCGACGCCGTCAAGATCGATGGCCTCGAGCATCTCGCGACGGTAGGCGCGGTAGCCGGCGGTGATGTCGTGGATATCGATGTCGAGAGCCAGGCGCGCGTAGGTGTTCGCCGTCCAGGACAGCGCCCAGCGTCGTTTGGGCCAGTTGCGGACGGCTCCCCCGTCGACGTAGCGGGAACCGATGGCCAGGTCGGCGCCGGCGTCGACGGCGTCGAGCAGCCGGCGTAGCTGTTCGGGTGCGTGGCTGCCGTCGGCGTCCATCTCGACCAGGACCGCGTAGTCGCGGCTGAGCCCCCAGGCGAAGCCGGCGAGGTAGGCGGCGCCCAGACCGTCCTTGGCGGTGCGGTGCATGACGTGGGTGCGGCCGCCGTAGGCCGCGGCCAGTTCGTCGTCCAGTTCGCCGGTTCCGTCGGGGCTGCCGTCGTCCACGACCAGGATGTGCACGTCCGGGCAGGCGTCCGTCACCCGCCGGTGGATCAGCGGCAAGTTCTCCCGTTCGTTGAAGGTCGGGATGATAACCAAAACACGCTGGCTGGGACGACTGCCCAAGGTGGGGGTCACCTGCTCACCGGTGGTCATTTAGCTCCTCCGTGTCGCCCGAGATGACGCGGTCGTCCGCCGTCTTCGGGTTGGGGTTCGTCCGGGGCCGCGGCAGCATCCGCTGGTTCAGCCGAAGGCCGGGACCTGAGCCGAACCGGACGCGGGGAGCTCCTATTGTGCCGTATTCCGGCCAGGATGACCGCTCCGGCCGCCGCCACCAGAATCCACTGCACGAGCGGGGCCCACCGCGTTGCGGGCGTCAGCTGCGTCTTCAGGCGCACCTGGATGTCCAGGTAGGCAGGTTGGAAGAACTCGGTGCAAACCAGTTCAGCGCCGTCGGGCGCGATCACCGAACTGATCCCGGTGGTTCCGGCGACCACCACATACCGGTCGTGCTCAACGGCACGGACCTTGGCGAACGCCAATTGTTGCTCGCTCATCCGGCGGTTGAAGGTGGCGTTGTTGGCGGGGACCGCCAGCAGTTGGGCGCCGTTGCGGACGGCCTTGCGCGGCTGCCGGTCGAAGATCACTTCCCAGCAGGTGGACACGCCGACCGGCGCTCCGGCGATCTGCACCACGTCGTCACTGTTGCCCGGCACGAAATTGCCGGCTCGACCGGCGTAGCCGGACAGATGCTTGAAGAGCCACCGCATCGGCAGGTACTCTCCGAAGGGCTGCACGATTTCCTTGTCGTGGCGGTCCGCCGGCCCGGTGCCGGGATTCCAGACGATGGCGGTGTTGGTGTATTCGGCCGGCTCCCGGCCGGGCACCGCGAGCACCGACCCGACCAGGATCGGCGCATTGATCGCGTGGGCCGCGGCGGCGATCCGTTCGGCGGCGTCGGCGTTGACGAAGGGGTCGATGTCCGAGGAGTCCTCCGGCCAGATGACGAACTGCGGCTGCGGCGCGACCCCGGCGCGTACGTCCTCGACCAGCCGCAGCGTCTCTTCGACGTGACGGTCCAGCACGGCCCGACGTTGCGCATTGAAGTCGAGGCCGAGCCGGGGCACGTTGCCCTGGACGGCGGCGACGGTGACCGGCGACTCGCCACCCGACCCGGCACCGGAGTGCCGGACCTGCGGCCAGACGATCAACGCGGTGAACAGCACGATGCAGATGCAGACGCCGGGCAGCACGACCGCGGGCGGCGGGGCTTCCGATTCGGTGTCCGCCACCGAGGCGCCGTCGCGTGCCCGTCCGCCGGTTCGCCACCACTTGACGATTTCCAGCGCGATCGCTGTCGCGCTGAAGCCCACCAGCACCACCGCCATGGACAGCAGCGCCACCCCGCCGAGTTGCACCAGCGGCAGGAACGGTCCTTCGGTCTGGCCGAAGGCCACCGCGCCCCACGGGAACCCTCCGAACGGGAAGATCGACTTCAGCCACTCCTGGGCGGTCCACAGCAGCGCGAACCAGATCGGCCAACCCGGCAATCGCCGGACCAGGGCCGCGAACAGGCCGAAGATGCCGGGGAACAGCGCGCACATGGTCGCCAGCGCCAGCCATGGCACGGCGCCGACCAGCAGGCTGATCCAGGGCAGCAGCAGCATGTAGAACGCCAGCCCAAACAGAAATCCGTAGCCGAAACCGCCGGCCAGGGTGGTGGCCGGATGCTGCAGCACCCACGCCAGCAGCGCGGCGGCCACGACGGCGGCCCACCACCAGTTCACCGACGGGAAGCTGGTGCAAAGCAGGACGCCGGCCACGATGGTGACGGTCAGACGCGACAGCCGGGGCACCATCGCAGCCTTGATGCCGGGCAGGCGCGCTACCGCCGCGGCGCCCAGCCGTGCCAGCGCGCCGGCGACAGCCGGACCGACGTGGGCCGCGAGGCCGGGTTTGGCGGCCGGCTCGGGTTCGTTGGCCGTTTCGGGCTCGGGTTCGTCGAACGGCTCGGGCTCGTCGCTAGCCATGCAGGATCGCACGCCGATGGACGGTCCGCCGGCACCGCGGCAGCTCGTCGGTCGGCCCCAGCCGGGGCAACGCGGGAACGTGGGATCGCGGGTCGGCGGTGGACCACCGCTGGACGCTGTCGTCGGAAACGTGCACATCGAGCTCGCCGGCATCCCACACGGCATAGGACGCGGGCGCACCAGGGACCAGGGCACCGATGTCGCCGTCGCGGACGCCGCATGCCAGCCAGCCGCCGCGGGTCGCCGCGGCGAAGGTCGCCCGCGCCGACACCCCGCTGCCCGGGGTGCGGTGGTTGACCGCGGCGCGCACGCTGGTCCACGGGTCGATCCCGGTCACCGGAGCGTCGGAACCTAACGCGAGGGGCACGCCTTGGGATGCTAACAGCGCCAGCGGGTTGAGTTGACTGCCTCGTTGAGCGCCGAGTCGTTCGGCGTACATGCCCTGGGTAGGGCCGCCCCACAGCGCGTCGAAATTGGGCTGCACGCTGGCGATGACACCCCATACGCCGGGCTTGGCGGCCTGGTCGGCGGTCACTATTTCGACGTGCTCCTGCCGGTGCCCCCAGCGGGCCACGGCGGTCAGCCCGAGGTTGGCAACGACGCGTTCCAGCGCATCGACCACCGCGGAGACGGCCGCATCACCGATGACGTGGAAGCCGGTTGTCACCTGCGCCTGGGTACAGGCACGAAGATGCGCCTCGATCATGCCCGCATCGAGACGAGGTGCCCCGGCAGTCCGGCGCGTCGGCGTAGGGCTCGTGCAGCCAGGCGGTGCGGGAGCCGAGGGCGCCGTTGACGAAGAGATCGCCGGCCAGCCCGCGGGCTCCCGTCTCGGGCCAGCAGCGTCCGGTCCTGCTCGGCACTGGTCACCGCCTCACCCCAATAGCCGATCACCTCGACGCCGTGATCGAGGGCGCGATGCTGTCGCCAGTTGTCGAGGCCGCCGATCTGGGGCCCGGCCGCATTCGTGGACCGCGACGGTGCCGGACGCGGCCACGGCCCGCAGCGCGGTGGACCGGGCTTCGGCCAGCTGTGGGCCAGTCACTGGTTCGGGCGACCGCCGCACCAGTGATATGCGTCGCCGTCAGGGGCCGCTCGGCGGCGAAGACCTCGTCGCTGCCCAGCCAGACGATGACCTCGCCGCGCACCGCCATCGTGGTCGCGTACGGGGTGGCTGGAGCTGTGCACCCGCCCGTTGACCAGCAGCGTGGTGGGTATGGGGGTCACCCCGCAAAACCTACGCGGAGTACCGGGGGTCGCCCCAGTGGTCGTCGGTCGACAACGCGGGCGGCTTCACGTCATGCACATCGTCTCGGACATACTATCGACATCGTCTTGGACGTCGATGACCTCGCCGTCGATGTAGTCACGGCCATCGCGGGAACGGTGGAGGTCGGCCAAGTCGCCCCGTAGCCGAGCACCAACGGGGCGTGGCGCTGCAAGCCGCGCAGTGCGAAGCCGGTCACGGCGGGGCCGACGGCGGCACGCACCGGCGGCAGCAGCAACAGCACCCCCAACACCGTGGTCACCAGGCCGGGAACCAGCACCAGCGCCGTCGCGACGGTCGTGGTTGCCCCGTTGCCCAACATCGAACCCGGCGCCTGCACACCGGAGAGAGAGCAGCTGGCCGAGGTCGCGAATCAGCTGTGAGCCCGCCCACGGGGCGAGCAACCCCCGGCCCAGGATGAACGTGGCCAGCAGACTCAGCAGGGTCCAGCCCCATGCACCACGATGAACGCGTGTCCACGGCCTACCGACGAGTTTGCCGCGGCCACAACGGCATTCAAGTCTACCCCGTACGCGGCGACCCACGCGGCGGCCAGCGCAACGAAGCCGGTGCCCATGGCCCCCCGATTTCGAGTCGATCACCCGTACGGTCGGTCCCAGTTGGGCCGCGACCCGTTCGGCCACACCGTGGGTGCCCGACAGTGCCGACGAGATGTGCACCGCCACGACGCTATCTCCGCCGGAGTCGGTCAGCGCCTGTCGGTATGCTGCGGCGAGTTCGGCAGGAGTGGCCGCCGCGGTGGTGGCGTGACGCTGGTAGACGTCGTCGGGAATCTCGTCGACGCCGTCGCGCCGTCGAGCAGGATGTGCAGCGGGACAACGCGTATCGCCCACTTGTCAAGCAGGTCGTCAGGCAGACGCGACGACGCATCGGTCATCACCACCACAGTCACGCGCGCCCCTATCGCTTCGTCTGCATCGTCGACGGCGCGGCTCACGGTCAACCGCGCGGCTTCTCGCTGACTACGCCGGCTTCATTTGCGCGGCTTCTCGTTCACCACGCCGGCCTCGGCCAGCGCCTTTAGTATCAACTCCGCCACCGCCCGGTGCGCCTCGAAATTCCAGTGAATGCCGTCGGGATTACCGCGTCCACTCATGACCTGTTCGGCGACAGCCGCTTTCAAATCCACCAGGGTGACATTGTGACTCTGCGCCCATTCGGTGATCGCCGCCACGGTTCCGGCGCGGCCGTGATGAGCCTTTCCGTACGTCTCGGCGATGTGAACCGAAGGCAGCGACGCCACAATCGGGATGCCGGGCCGGTTGAAATCGATTGCGCCACGGGTCTGCTCGAGATACTCGGCACTCAAGTGTGGCGGCAGCGCGGCACGGGCCACCGGCGACAGCCTGGGTTGCAGCCATCCGTAACCGTCGCGCACCCAGCGCCGCAGCCAGGGCGGCCGGACGTACCGGATCAGCTCACGCAACGCAGTCGGTAGCACCGAGGGCAGGGAATCCATGCCGCCGGTCGCAAAGATCACCGCCCCTGCTCTGGGCAACGCCGCCCAAGCCCGCGGATCCTGCGTCGCCGCCCACCACACGTCACGACACGTCCATCCGATGCGGCCGATCAACTCGACATCCCAATCTAGTTGATCACCAACAATATTGGGCCAAATCCGAGGATCGTCTGCAGGAAGGCCGCCGGTCGGGCCGTAATAGGCCAGGGAATCGGCGAAGACCAGCAGAGTCGGTCGTACGTCAGAGGACATCATTGGACACCTGCGCCGAGGCATTCCACACGTCGAGGCGCCACCGGATGCACTGGAAGTCGGCACTAGTGTCGTGCAAATGGCCGGAGAGCTGCACCCAACTGGCGTTGCCCATGCCGCCCAGAATCGGCCAGTTGGCGACCGAAAGCTGCAACAGCACAGCCGATAACGCGGCGATCAGCCCGCCATGGGCCACCAGCACCACCGGACGATCAGGCTCGGCGGCATCCCCCCAGTCCGGCTCGCCGGCCACCAGTTCGGCCACCAACAGCACACTGCGCGCGGCGACGTCGACCCTGCTTTCCCCGCCGTGCGGCGCCCAGGTGGCGTCCTCGCGCCAGGCGATCCGGGCACCCGGCGCTTGCGCATCGACGTCGGTGTGGGTCAGGCCCTGCCACTCGCCCAAATGGGTCTCCCGCAGCCGCTCGTCCACCCGCACCTGCAACCCGGTGTGCTCCCCCGCCCTGATCGCGGTGTCATAGGCGCGATGCAGATCCGACGACACGATCACCATCGGCTGCAACTTGCCCAGCACCTCGGCGGCCGCGACCGCTTGGGCTCGGCCGAGTTCGGTGAGCGCGGAATCCAGCGGCCCCTGCATCCGGGCTACCGCCATTGAAGTCGGTTTGCCTATGCCGCAACATGATCAGCCGGCGAATACTCATTGCGCGCTTTCCTCGTCGCTGTCTTCGAACTCGACCGGCAGCACCGGTCAGTCACCCCACATGCGATCCAGGGCATAGAAATTGCGGTCGTCCTGGTGCTGGATATGCACGACGATGTCGCGGTATTCCAGCAGTGTCCAGCGCCCCTCCCGCGCACCTTCGCGGCGCGCCGGCTTGTAGCCGGACTTCAGCATCTTCTCCTCGACCTCGTCGACGATCGCGTTGACCTGACGTTCGTTGGAGGCGGAGGCGATGACGAAACAGTCGGTGATGACCAGTTGCCCGGAGAAGTCGATGACAACGACGTCGTTGGCGAGCTTGGCGGCCGCGGCGTTGGCCGCGATGGTGGCCATGTCGATGGCTTCCTGGGTGGCGCTCATGTGCTGTTCCCCGCCGCCAGACTGGACTGGGTGGCATCGAGGTCGTCGCCCACCGATTCGCGATAGAGCTGCCGCTTGGACACGTACTGCACGACGCCGTCGGGCATCAGGTACCATAGAGGCCGTCGCTGCGCGGCCCGCTGCCGGCAGTCGGTCGACGAGATCGCCAGCGCCGGAATCTCGACCAGGGTCAGCGCATCCTGAGCCAGCTCACCGAGCGCGTCGGTGACATGCTCGCGGCGCAAGTCGTAGCCGGGCCGGCTGACGCCGATGAACCGGGCTAGCTCGAACAACACCTCCCAGCCTTGCCAGGACAGGATGGACGACAGCGCGTCGGCGCCGGTGATGAAAAACAGCTCGGTATCCGGGTTGAGCGCGTGCAGATCCTGCAGGGTGTCCTTGGTGTATGTCGGGCCGCCGCGGTCGATGTCGACCCGGCTGACCGAGAACCGCGGATTGGATGCCGTCGCGATCACAGTCATCAGATAGCGGTCCTCGGCTGCGGACACGTTCCGGGACTTCTGCCACGGCTGTCCGCTGGGTACGAAGACCACTTCGTCGAGGTCGAACAGGTCGGCCACCTCGCTGGCGGCAACCAGGTGTCCGTAATGGATGGGGTCGAACGTCCCACCCATCACTCCCAGTCGGCGAGGCGGCTTTTGCACGATGTGCCAGCTTACCGGGCCGCCCGCCCGGCCGGCAGTTGCCGTGCTGTGGCAGATCGGAGCATCGGACGCCGAGCGTGAGGCCTATGAACGAGTTCAGGACAATTTTGTACGTAGCACCCACACTCGGCAGCACCGGATGCGGCCTCACACCGGCAGGAGTTGGTCGATCACCGTCGCCAGCTGCTTGGCGGATCGACATTTGTGCATGGTGATGACTTCTTCGTAGCGCGGTACGGCCGAGTCGCCGCTGCCCCACAGGTGCCGGGGCTCGGGATTGAGCCAATGCGCGTGCCGAGCGGCGGTCACCATGTCGGAGAGGACGTCGATGGCCGGGTCGCGGTAGTTGGTGCGCCCGTCGCCAAGCACCAACAGCGAGCTGCACGGTGACAACACGTTGGGATTGGCCTGCACGAAGGAGACGAACGCATTGCCGTAATCGGAGTGGCCGTCGCGGCTGTACACCCCCGCCTCGCGGGTGATCCGCTGGATCGCCACGGCCAGATCGCATTCCGGCCCGAACATATGGGTCACCTCGTCGGTGGTGTCGATGAAGGCGAATACCCGGACGCGGGAGAACTGTTGGCATAGTGCGTGCACCAACAGCAGGGTGAAGTGGCTGAATCCGCCCACCGAGCCCGACACATCACACAGGCCAACGACGCCACCACCCGCTGCATCTGCCGCAGCTGGTCACCGGAAGCCCGCAGGAACTCGACGTTCTCGGAAAGCTGTGGAATGCCGTACATCTGGACGTGGTCACGGCCGAGCTGCTCGGCGGTGCGCCGCTTGGTCTCGGCATCTACCAGCTTGCTCATCTGCGTAATCCGCTGCGCAGCAAGATATTTTTAGACCTGATCCTGAATAGGAGTGGGGTCGTCGTACGGGGCGAGCAGGCCCGCGAGCAACTTGCCCTCCAGCTCGTCGAGCGCCATCGCCTTCAGGGCCTGATACGACGAGAACGACGGGGCCGCGGCTAGAGCTGTATTTGCCGTAGGCCTCGACGATCCGCGCGATCATCGCGACGAGTCGTTCGTCCATGTCGGCCAGGTCTTCGTTCTGGGTGAGCAGGTCCAGCAACATCTGCCGCATCGCGTCGACGTCGTCGGCGGGCAGGGCGTCGCTGTCCGGTCCCGCTTCGCCCGCGTCGTCGACGACGACGGCGCGCGTACCCATCGCCGCGGGGAACCACAGGTCGAACATCGCCTGAGCCGGCCTGGATGCGCAAGATCTGCTTGGCGTGGTTCCACTCATAGAGAGCGCGCGCTTCGTCGACGCCCTCGTAGCACTGCAGCCGAACCAGACCCGAGCCGGTGGCCTGCGCGACGGCCCGCGCCAGCTCGGTCTTGCCCACGCCGGCCGGTCCCTCCACCAGCAGCGGCTTGACGAGCCGATCCGCCAGAAACACCACGGTCGCGGTGGCGGTGTCGGGCAGGTAACCGGTCTCGGCCAACCGCCGCGAGATGTCGGCGATATCGGCGAAGAGCGGAGTCGACCTGGCAGGCACGCTACACAATCTGGTTCTCCTATAACATTTTTCGTGGACCCTGGTCAGGTTGTGCGAACCTGGCCGTCTCCCCACGCGATCCATTTGGTCGAGGTCAGTTCCGGCAGGCCCATCGGACCGCGGGCATGCAGTTTCTGAGTCGAGATGCCGATTTCGGCGCCGAAACCGAATTGCTCGCCGTCGGTGAAACCGGTCGATGCGTTGACCATCACCGCGGCCGCGTCGACCCCATCGGTAAACCGTTGTGCCGCAGCCATGTTGTCGGTCACGATCGCCTCGGTGTGCCCGGTGCCGTATTCGTTGATGTGCGCGATCGCGGCGTCGACGCCGTCGACCACCGCCACCGCGATGTCCATCGACAGGTACTCGCGGCGCAGATCATCCTCGCTCGGTGCCTCGTGCAGTCCACCGTGCACGGTCACCCCGGCGTCTTGCAGCGCCGCCACCAACCGGGGCACCGCGTGTGCGGCGATCGACCGGTCCACCAACAACGTCTCGGCGGCATTGCACACACTAGGCCGGCGGATCTTGGAATTCAGCAGAATCCGCTCGGCCACATCCAGGTCGGCGCCGCCGTCCACGTACACGTGGCAGTTGCCGACACCGGTCTCGATCGTGGGTACCTGGGCGTCACGCACCACCGCCTCGATCAGACTCGCTCCGCCGCGCGGGATCACCACGTCGACCAGTCCGCGCGCCTGGATCAGGTGCGTGACCGTGGAGCGGTCGTCGGCGGAGAGCAGCTGGACGGCGTCGGCGGGCAGGTCTTCGCCGGCCAGCGCCGAACGCAGCACCTCGACCAGCGCCTGGTTGGAGCGCGCCGCCGACGAGCTGCCGCGCAGCAGCACGGCGTTGCCGGATTTGAGGGCCAGACTGAAGGCATCGACGGTGACATTGGGCCGGCCCTCGTAAATCATCCCAACCACGCCGAGCGGAACCCGCTGCTGGCGCAGCTGCAGCCCGTTGGACAGCATGTACCCGCGCAACACCTCCCCGACCGGGTCGGGCAGCCCCGCCACCTGGCGCAGGCCGGCGGCGATGCCGTCCACTCGCTTTTCGTCCAGCGCCAACCGGTCCAGCATCGCGTCCGACGTCCCGGCGGCGCGGGCGGCGTCGAGATCTTCGGCGTTAACCGCCAATATTTGCCTGGTGTTTGCCGTGATCGCGGTGGCGGCGGACTGTAGCGCCTGGTCCTTGGCCACCGTCGGCAACAACGCCAGCGCACGGGACGCAATGCGGGCGCGACGGGCGGCGGCGTGAACTTCCTGACGTAGGTCAGGACACGACGGTGCTTGCAGACTCATTGATCCAGGGTATCGGGCCTGCGGCCACCAGGTAACACGGCCCGGGTTGCGGTCGCCGTCAGCCGACCCGCTCGCCGCGCTCGGCGGCGCGCACTTTGCCCTGCCGCTCGTCGATGATGTGACCGAAATCCTTATAGCAGCAACGGCTCCCGCGCATCACCAGGCGCTCGAGATGTTCGCGGTCGATCTCCAGCGGGTGACCTCATCGATCGCGCGTACGCGCTGGCCAGGTTCGGTTGCCGGGTCAGCGCGGTCAGCCCCAGAAACGAGCCCGCCTCCAGGGTGCTGATTGGCACCGCCGACCCGTCCCCCGCGGTGGTCGTCAGCCGCACCCGCCCGGCCACCAGGAACGTCATCCCCCGCGGGTACCTGGCCCGCATACTCGACGATTTCGCCAGCGCCGTACAGCACGATCCGTGCGCAGGACTGCAGGGCCTGCTGATCCGGCCACGGTCAGCCGTAGCGCCGGCGCCACCACCGTCCGCAGGGCGTCCTCGACCCGTTGCCGCGTCGAATAGTCGTCGTCGGCGTCGTCTAGATGCAGTTCGGCACGCCGGGCGGCGTACCAGATCCAGCGCAGGAACGTCGAGCGGGCGGCGCCGTCGTCGGCCGGCGAGAGCAGCACGATGCTGGTGGAATACTCGCCGGCACCGGCCGGAACCGAGCGGGGGACGCTACCGGCTTTGAGTTGCGGCAGCTGGGCGGCGACGCGGGTCAGCAGCTCGCACACCCGATCGGGCGGGCCCGCCAGTGCAAACGTGGTCTTGATCGTCAGCCGGTGGGTGCCCGCCGGGCGACTCAGATGGTGAACGAGGTGCTGGCGAGCATCGAGTTCGGCACCACCAGGATTCCGCTGCCGGTCTGGATGTGCACGGCCCGCCAGTTCACCTCGACGACGCGGCCGCGCTCGTTGGACGCGTCCAGCCAATCGTCGATGCGGAACGGCTGCTCGAACAACATGAACAGGCCCGACACGATCTGGACCACCGAGTTCTGCAACATCAGACCGAGGACGACCGACGTCACGCTCAGCGCGGTGAACACACCGCCGACCCAGACGCCCCAGATCACGGACAAGATGATGGCCAGGCCGAGGCCGATCAGCGCGAACCGGGCCACGTCGAGGAAGATCGTCGGCAGCCGTTTGCGCCAGTTGTCCTGAGGCGCGCCTTCGAACACCGTCGCGTTGAGCCCGGACAGCAGCAGCACCAGCACCAGGAAGTCGAACACCGTGGACATGACGCGCACCAGTGGTTCCCCCCACCGGAACCTGCGCGGCCTTGACCACCAGCAGCAGTGCGCCCAGCGGCAGCAGACAGTTGCGCAGCAGACTGACCTGCCTGGCCAACCGGCTGTTGCGACGCATGAGCGCGTGGTGCAGCTCGGTGAGCAGGATCAGCGTGACCGGAAACCCTAGCGTGACACCGATTGCCCAGTAGAACCAGGACGAATGGAATGTTTTCATCAGCGCTCCGACAAACCGCTTTGGCTGTTGAACCGATCGATGATCTGGCGCATTTCCAACGAACTCGATGCTTCGGTAGATGCTGTCCAGTCGCGGGGTGACGGCGCGCAGCTGGCTAGATACCCGTTTTGGAAGGTGCGAATCCATTCCACGCCAAGGGATTCGGCCGCTGCATCGAATTGCCGTAACAAGTCGTCGACGATACCGACCAGTTCGTAGCACCTGTGATCGTTCGATATCTCGTCCAGGCCGACGATGTCGGCGAAGACGATGGCAACGTCCTGATGCTTTTGCGAGATGGTCTCCTGGCCCTCGCGGTAGCGTTGTGCCACCGACTCGGGCATCAGCGCCAGCATAGACGATCGTTTTCCTTGCGCTGCTCGTTGAGCAGTTCGTCTTTGATGGCCAGATTCCGGATCATCTGGTTGAAAGCCTGTGTGAGATAGCCGATTTCGTCACGATACCGCATCGGAATGCTGACCTGGTAATCGCCGGAGCTGATCTTCCGGGTCCCGGCCTGCAGCCTGCGGACCGGCCGCAACATCACCTGCGCGAGCAACATCGACGCCACGCACATGACGAAATCATCGTCGCCACACTGACCACCAGCGTTTGGCTGAACTTGTCCAATCGTGCGAAGGCATCCGATCGACCAGTGCAGATCGGAATCCGGCACATTCAGGGGCGCGAAGGCCTCCATTTCGCTGTTGCCTGTGTAGTCGATCGCGGCGACGGTTCCGGAGTGACCGCGTTGCGCGGCGCGGAAACCGGCGGTCGCCGCCGGCTGCGCCAGCGTCGTGGTGCCCAGCCGGATCACCCGCTCCACGACGTCGGGTGAGGTGCTGGCCGCCACCGCTTCGCGCCGGTATCCCTGCGGGTCTTGCAGGAAAAGCCGGGAAGCGGAACGCATCAACCCGTCGGAGCCCACCAGGTAGGGCTCGGTCGACGGACCGAGCCCCGCGTTTCCCACTGCTTGTTGGCGGTCATGATGTTGTTGATCTTCGAGATCGGTAAGGGCAACGCCATGACGCCCTCCACCTTGCCGTTCATCCCGATCGGCGACACCACCCACGCGGTGGGTGCGGCCAATGCGGGCTGGTATTGCTGGAAGTCGGTGATCCAGACGAAGTCCACGTCGTTGGAGCGCATCGCCTTTTGGTAGGCGTCCCGCAGGTTAATTTCCCGATAGGGACCGGTGAAGATGTTGGTGCCGAGGTCGGGGCCTTTTTGCACCGAGTAGACGGCGTTGCCCTGATCATCCAGCAGCAGCGCGTCGCGGTAGTCGAAACGGGTGACAATGCCGCGCAGGTAGAAATCGAAGCGGACATTGGCGGCCGACCAGGCGCTGCCATCCTCGGTGTCCGTCGGCGGCCACGAGTCGGCACCGGTCCGTGGCGGTGGGGTGTTAGTAGGCCTGCACGTACCGTTGCGCGTTGGAGGTCGACAGGACGGCATTGAGGTCGACGGTCTCCCTGGTGACCCGACTGATCGGTTTGATCATGTCGTTGTTGTAGTAGTTGATCAGCGCCTGCTGTTGGGCTGGCGCGATTTGTGCGTTGGCCAACTGGCCGAACGCGGTCGCGAAGGCCCGTTCGGCGTCGACGACGCTGAACCCGCCGCTGTAGACGATCGCCGAGTTGGTGACCTCCCTGAAAAAGGTCAGCAGCTGGCGCTTCTGGGACTCGCGCAGTTCGGTCAAGCGCTCGGCCTCCACTTGCCGCAAGGCGGTGCGGCAGGACTGCGCGCCGATGAACCCGACAACCGCGACGGACAGGATGCTGCAGACCAACAATGTCATCAGCAGCTTGGAAGCAGCTTGGACTGGTCGCCATGCGCGGCGCCGGAAGCGGAGCGTGAAGGCGTTGCTGGCATGCTGTTGCGCGGCGTTCGCGCCGGTTCACGGCGAGGCCCGCTATCCGGCAGCAGCTTTGGACGCACCCGAATCTTTACAGTCACCAGTGCGGCGTTCACCGACGGTGCGGCGATGCCGTCGTCGAGCGCGGGCAAGGGGGTGAGCGACAGCACCTCGCCACCGCTGCGCTGGGACGGGCTGCCGGCCGAGAACCGGCAGACGGTGCTCATCATCGACGACATCGACGTTAACGTTCCGCTCCCCCGTCCGCTGCTACACACGGTCGCGGTGATCGACCCGACGGTCGACCAGGTCGCGACGGGTGCGTTACAGCCAAAGACCGCTCTCCACCGCACCAGCACCCGCGACGGTTTGCTGCACTTCGCCATGCGCGCCGACGCCACCCTCAGCTGCTCTACACGGTGGCCGCCGTGGTGCTGGCGCTCGCCGGCGTCTTCCCGCTCACCACCGTAGTGATCCTGATCCTGGGATCCAGAATCCATACCCTGTTCTTCGCCGAACTGCAATACCAGGGCTGGCGCCGCGCTCGGAGCTAGTCCTCGGGGACCTCGCGGTCAATCTCGTCGAGCCAGATTCGGGCCGACATGTCCGACGGGGCGCGCCAGTCGCCGCGCGGCGACAGCGCGCCCGCGTGGGAAACCTTGGGGCCGTTGGGCAATGCCGAGCGTTTGAACTGACTGAACGAATAGAACCGTTGCACAAAGACCTGCAGCCAGTGCCGGATCTCCTTGAGCGAGTAGGCCGGCCGCTTGTCCTCCGGAAATCCGGCCGGCCAGTTGCCCCGCTCCGAGTCGCTCCACGCATGCCAGGCCAGGAAGGCAATTTTCGACGGCCGGAATCCCCAACGTAGCACATGTAACAGCGAAAAGTCTTGCAGCGCAAAGGGACCGACCTTTGCCTCGCTGTTCTGCAGTTTCTCGTCTTCGCCAGCCGGGACGAGTTCGGGAGTGATCTCGGTGTCGAGCACCGACTGCAGCACATCGGCGACCTCCGACGAGAACTCCCCCGAAGAAATAGCCCAACGAATCAAATACTGGATCAGCGTCTTGGGCACTCCGCCGTTGACGTTGTAATGCGACATCTGGTCGCCCACACCGTATGTCGACCAGCCCAGGACCAGCTCGGAGAGATCGCCGGTGCCCAGCACGATGCCACCGCGCTGGTTGGCCAGCCGGAACAGATAGTCAGTGCGCAGACCCGCTTGAACGTTCTCGAACGTGATGTCGTAAACCTTCTCCCCGCGCGCGAACGGGTGATCCATCTCCTTGAGCATCAGCTCCGCGGTCTCGCGGATGTCGATCTCGGCTAAGGTCACACCCAGCGCGCGGCACAGCGCGATCGCGTTGCGCTTGGTGCGGTCACCGGTCGCAAAGCCCGGCAACGTGAACGCCAGAATGTCGCTGCGTGGCCGACTTTCGCGGTCCATCGCCCGCGCCGCGACGATCAGCGCGTGCGTCGAATCCAGCCCACCGGAAACCCCGATCACGACCTTCGGGAAGTCCAGCGCCCGTAACCGCTGCTCGAGGCCGGACACCTGAATGTTGTAGGCCTCGTAGCAATCGTGTTCCAGCCGTTCCACATTGGCGGGCACGAACGGAAAGCGTTCGATCTCGCGGCGCAACCCGATGTCCCCGCCGGGTGGATCCAGCCGGAATTCGACGCGGCGGAAGGACTGCGTCAACGGCCGGTGGTGGCGCCGGTTGTCGTCGAAGGTGCCCATCCGCAACCGTTCCGAACGCAACAACTCGGTGTCCACGTCGGCCACCGAGCAGCGCTCCCCCTTAGGGAATCGCTCGGATTCGGCGAGCAGCACGCCGTTCTCGAAGATCATGGTCTGGCCGTCCCAGGCCAGGTCAGTGGTCGATTCGCCCTCGCCCGCGGCGGCATAGACGTAGGCCGCCAGGCAACGTGACGACGCCGAGCGGGCCAGCAGGCGGCGGTCGTCGGCCCGCCCGATGGTGATCGGACTGCCCGACAGGTTGGCCAGTACCGTCGCACCGGCCAGGGCCGCCTCGGCGCTGGGCGGAATCGGCACGAACATGTCCTCGCAGATTTCGACGTGCAGGACGAAATCGGGCAGATCGGACGCGGCGAACAGCAGATCGGGGCCGAACGGCGCCTCGGTGTCGCCGATGCGGATGACGCCGCGCTCGTCGTCGCCGGGCGCGATTTGGCGGCGTTCGTAGAACTCGCGGTAGGTGGGCAGGTACGACTTGGGCGCTACCCCGAGCACCACACCGCGATGGATGACGACCGCGGTGTTGTAGACGCGCTGGCGGTACCGCAGCGGAGCGCCCACCACCAGGACGGGCAGCAGATCCGACGATTGCGCAACAATGTCGGCCAGGGCGGCCTCGACGTCGTCGAGCAACAGGTCCTGCAGCACGATGTCTTCTATGGAGTAGCCGGACAGCGTCAGCTCGGGAAACACCGCCAGGCCCACGCCGTCGTCGTGGCACTGTTGGGCCAGGCGCAACGCCGACGCGGCATTGGCCGCCGGGTCGCCGATCGTGGTGTGGTGCGTGCACGCCGCCACCCGAACGTAACCCTGGCTGTAGCTGTTGTAGAAGTCCATCGCCCTTTCATTGTCGCGCGAACAGTGTCAACAGTATTTCGTCGGGTATCCTGCGGTTCACCAGACCGCCAAAACGTTCCGATTTCGCCAGTGCGGCAACGGGTGTGTTGAACACGGGCGCGGCGCGTATGACGAGACGTCCTAGTCTGTTGGGTGTTGTTACCATGACAGTGGTCCTTTCGATTTTGAAACGTTACCGGCTCAGACGATCAGCGCGACGCACAATGCGACAAGCGCAAGTCCTGCAAAATGGCGCGGACGTTGATGATCCGGTTCCCAATTGGCTTGCAGAGCACGGACGTTCGGCAGCACCTGATCGATTTCGGCCGCGGCGGTGAGTTGTCGGTTAATCGGTGCACTCACCCGGGTGTAGAGCAGCAGCCAAACCACAAGCAGCACAACGGCCACCCCGGCCGCTATGGCCTGCACCCAGTGCGCAGCGAATGCGGCCAGAGCTGCGCTGGCGATGACCGCGACGATTCCGATGACTCCCGGCACGGGAATCCCGAACCCTGTCACCGCGCCGCGCGTCCGGTCGTCGACGCGCGCCAATGCGGGCCGCAACCCACCGCGCAGAACACATCGGTGCCGTAAACCACGGCGGTGCCCAGTACGGCGATCAGTGCCCCGAGTTGCGCGAACTGCGAGATGTCCACGTTGAACTCCTAAATTTGTCATTGCTAGTTGTCCTATCGATGCTAGGTTGCCCGGCCGAGCCTGTTAATATTAGTGTTGGAACACTTAGTACTGCTATCATCCACGCTTGCCCTTCGAAGACCGTCGAGCGCGGGAGCGGGCCGTGCGACACCGGCCGATCATCGGCACCGCCCGCCGGCTGGCCGAATCGGAGGGGTGGGACGCCGTGACGACGAGCCAGCTGTCCGACGAGATCGAGTACAGCCAGCCCGTTCTCTACACGCACTTCGCCAACATGGAGCAGCTCGCGCAGGCCGTCGCGGTCGACGGCTTTGGGGAGCTGGCGCAGACGCTGCGCACCGCGCGCAGCGGCGCCGCGACGCCGACCGATGCGCTGCGCCAACTCGCGCACGCCTACATTGACTTCGGCCGCCAAAACCCGGCGCTTTACGACGCAATGTTCACCCGCGCCACCACACTGTACTTCGCCGCCGATGACACCCTGCCGCAATTGGTGGCGGCATTCGCCGAGCTGCACGACACGGTCGCGGTGTACTCAGCGGACCGAGACCCGGACACCCTCGCCGAGGTGCTCTGGTCCGCGCTGCACGGACTGGTCACCCTCTCCCGCACGCACCCGATTACGCCCCGACTACGACGCCGAGCGTGTCGATCTCCTCATCGCTCAACTCGCCAACGAGTACGCGTCGACGCCGTGAAACGAATGCCGGTCTCCCGCCGATAACAGCGAGGTAACGGGTTGATGGACCCGCCAGGCCGGCGAGGGGACGCGGGATCGTAGGTGCGGGTACGGTCGACCGCCCGGTGAGCACTGCCATCGTTGGCCTCCGTCTACTCGGGAATCGTGTTGAACATTTCGGCAAACGCCGTCGGTCACCCGCAAACCGCAAACGCGGCGCGAGAACACGCGCCAGCAGCGGCGCGAGGGCATGGAGCGCCGGCTGCTCGACGCCACCGAACGGCTGATGCGCGGTGGAGCCAGCTATACCGAGCTGAGCGTGGGCCGACTCGCGACCGAGGCCGGCATCTCGCGGGCCAGCTTCTACATCTACTTTGAGGACAAAGATCATCTTTTGCGCCAGCTCGCCGGCCAGGTGTTCGCCGATCTGGCTGAGAGTGCCGACCGCTGGTGGCGGGTGTCGGGACGCCGCAATCCCTACGACCTGCGCGCGGCAATGACGGCCCTGGTTGCCAGCTATCGCCGGCATCAGCCGGTGCTGGTCGCGCTGAACGAGATGGCCGCCTACGCCCGGTGGTCGGCGCGACGTACGGAAACCTGCTGACCGCGATCGCCGGGCGGGTGACCCTGGTCATCGAAGAAGGCCAGGCCGACGGCTCTATCCGGCCCGACGATCGCGCGGCCACCACCGCCAGCACGCTGACCTGGATGGTCGAGCGGGCCTGCCGGCAAAACCTGCCTGGTGCACCCAAGTCTTACGATGCCGAACTGGCCGCCACGCTAGCCGAGATAATTTGGGCCACTTTGTATCTCGAGACGCCGCAGTGAGCTCAAATCGCCACCAGGTCGTCGGCGTGCACCGCGGGCCGGCGCAGCTCACCGGCCAGTTCCGAGGTCGACCTACCGATCATCGTCTCGAGTTCGGCGGCGTCGTAGGCGACGACGCCGCGTGCCACCGGCCGCTCGTCCGGGCCGCACAGTTCGACCACGTCACCGGCGTAGAACCGGCCCGACACCGCGGTGATGCCCACGGCCAGTAAGGACCGCCGTTGCTGCACCACCGCGCGCACCGCACCCGCATCCAGGACCAGTGCGCCGGTGGCCTCGGCGGCGTAACGAACCCAGAACCGGCGGGCCGACATTCGCGCCGGACGGGCGGCGAAGAAGGTGCCCGAGGATGCATCGGTGAGCGCGGTCGCGGCGTCCGAGGCCGCGGCCAGCAGCACCGGCACCCCCGCGTCGGCGGCCAGCAGGGCCGAGGACATCTTCGAAGCCATGCCCCCGGTGCTCAACGCGCTGCCCGGCCCGGCCACCACACCCAACAGATCCGACGAGGCGGTCACCTCCGGGATGAACCGCGCGTCCTTGGACTTTCGCGGGTCGGTGTCATAGAGCCCGTCGATGTCGGACAGCAGCACCAGCGCATCGGCACCGACCAGATGGGCCACCAGCGCCGACAGACGATCGTTGTCGCCGAACCGGATCTCGTTGGTCGCCACCGTGTCGTTCTCGTTGACGATCGCCACCGCGTGCAACGCACGCAACCGGTCCAGGGTGCGTTGGGCGTTGGTGTGCTGGGCCCGCATCGAGATGTCGTGGGCGGTCAGCAACACCTGCCCGACCGTGCGCCCGTAGCGGGAGAACGCCGCGCGCCACGCGTTCACCAGCGCAACCTGTCCCACACTGGACGCGGCCTGTTTGGTCGCCAAATCCATTGGGCTACGCGATAATCCGAGCGGCTCGATGCCGGCGGCAATGGCACCCGAGGAAACGATGACGACGTCGGTGCCCGCCTTCATCCGCGCCTCGATCGCGTCGGCCAACTCGGCCAGCCGGCCCGTGTCGAACACTCCGGACGGGGTGGTCAAGGCGTTGGTCCCGATCTTGACGACGACGCGGCGCGCGGTGCGGACGGCCTCGCGATGCACGCTCACGACTCGTCCCCCTGCTCACGTCCGCGGCGCCGGGCGGCCTTGCGTTCGGCGGCGCCGGCACGCTCGGTGCGTTCCAGCCGCGCGTCGGTACCGCGCCCAGACAGGGCGATCTGCTGACCCGCCGGGGTCTGCGGCTCCCAGTCGAAGGTCATGTCGCCGATGGTCACCGCGCAGCCGGGTCGCGCGCCCAGCCGCAGCAATTCCTCCTCGACCCCGAGGCGGGCCAGGAGGTCAGCGAGGTACCCCACGGCTTCGTCGTTGTCGAAATTGGTTTGGCCGATCCAGCGTTCGGGCCGAGACCCGGTGACCACGAAGCTGCCCTCGCCGTCGGGAGCCACGGTGAATCCGCTCTCGTCGACGGGCACCGGGCGGATCACCGAGCGCCGGGCTATCGGCGCGGGCCGTGCGGCGTTGTAGTCCGAGACCATCTTCCACAGCCCGAAGATCAAGGGCTGCAGCCCTTCCCGAGTCGCGGTCGACACCAGGAACACCGGCCAGCCACGCTCGGCGATCTCGTCGCGGACGAACTCCGCGAGCTCGCGCGCCTCCGGCACGTCGATCTTGTTGAGCACGACCACCCGTGGCCGCTCGGCCAGGTCGGTCAGCGCCGCGTCGCCCTGCAGTGTCGGTGTGTAGGCGGCGAGTTCAGCTTCCAGCGCGTCGATGTCGGACATCGGGTCGCGGCCCGGCTCGGCGGTGGCGCAGTCGACGACATGCACCAGCACCGCACACCGTTCGATGTGCCGCAGGAAATCCAGGCCAAGGCCACGGCCTTCGGAGGCGCCCGGAATCAGTCCGGGCACGTCGGCCACGGTGAACGAATGCTCGCCCGCGGATACGACGCCGAGGTTGGGAACCAGGGTGGTGAACGGATAGTCGGCCACCTTGGGTTTGGCCGCCGAGATCACCGAGACCAGCGACGACTTTCCAGCGGACGGAAACCCGACCAGCCCGGCATCGGCGACCGTCTTCAGCTCGAGGGTGAGGTCACGTTCCTGGCCCGGCTCGCCCAGTAGCGCAAAGCCGGGTGCCCTGCGGGCGCGGGATGCGAGCGCTGCGTTGCCCAGGCCGCCGCGACCGCCCGCGGCGGCTTCGAAGCGGGTGCCCGCGCCGACCAGATCGGCAAGCAGCCGGCCGTTTTCGTCCAGCACGACGGTGCCGTCGGGAACCTTGACTTCCAGATCCGCACCGGCCGCGCCGTCGCGGTTGTTGCCCATCCCCTGCTTGCCGGCCGCCGCGGTGATGTGCGGCCGGAAATGAAAGTCCCGCAGGGTGTGCACCGCGGGGTCGACGACGAACACGATGCTGCCGCCGCGGCCGCCGTTACCGCCGTCGGGTCCGCCCAGCGGCTTGAACTTCTCGCGATGGACCG
This sequence comes from Mycobacterium tilburgii, assembly GCF_902168065.1. Classification (GTDB taxonomy): domain Bacteria; phylum Actinomycetota; class Actinomycetes; order Mycobacteriales; family Mycobacteriaceae; genus Mycobacterium; species Mycobacterium tilburgii. The sequence goes on from NZ_LR655690.1 coordinate 100,798, forward strand.
AGGCGCAGCCGTTACCGCCGGAACCCGCCCGCGCGTGGATGACAACTCGATCGACGAACCGCGGCATCGGGGTCCTTTCAACTACCCGCACGCGCGAGTGCGGCGACCTCAGTCGGCTGTCTGTCCGGCCGCGACGATGTTGACGGTCTTGCGGCCGCGCCGGATACCGAACTCGACCGCACCGGCGGCCGTCGCGAACAGCGTGTCGTCACCGCCACGCCCGACGTTGGTGCCGGGGTGAAACTTGGTGCCACGCTGACGGACGATGATCTCGCCGGCCTTGACGACCTGACCGCCGAACCGCTTGACGCCGAGCCGCTGGGCGGCGGAGTCGCGACCGTTACGCGAGCTGGAAGCGCCCTTCTTGTGTGCCATGTCTTCTCGCCCCCGCTACTTGATTCCGGTGACCTTCAGCACCGTCAGCTGCTGACGGTGCCCCTGCCGCTTGTGGTAGCCGGTCTTGTGCTTGAACTTGTGGATGCGGATCTTCGGGCCCTTGGTGTGCTCGAGCACCTCACCGGTCACCGCGACCTTCTCCAGGTCCTTCGCCGCGCTGGTGACCTTTGCGTCGTCGACGACCAGCGCGACCGGCAGCGACACCTTGGCGCCGGGCTCGGAGTCGAGTTTCTCTACCTTGACCACGTCGCCGACGGCAACCTTGTACTGCTTGCCACCGGTCTTGACGATTGCGTAGGTCGCCATCGTTGCTACTGCCTCTTCCTCACGTCTTCCGCGCGCGTGATCACCGCGATGTGCGTGGTGGTCTTGGGTGCGGGCCTGCGCCGATTGCCCGGCAGTCCCGCTGTCGTCAGCCGATATGCTTGACAACAACTGTCCGAGGGTACGTGACTAGCGCCTACAGGGTCAAACCGGCACCCTTTTGCCGCGAAACTATATTCCGCGACGGCCCTACTCGCGAAACGCGTCGCTGGTTGCAGTCTCGCGGAGATCGGGATCAATCGGCGTGGATGGGCGGTCCCGCGGGTCGACCCGCCGCGCGCCGCCGGCGATGCCGTCCCAGGCCCGGACCGCCACCGAACCCGTTCGTCGAGCCGTTCTCGTCGTCGGAATCCTCATCGTCGAGGTCCGCATTGTCGTCGTCGAGGTCCTCGGTATCGTCATCGAGATCCTCGTCGTCGAGGTCCTCGTCGTCCAGGTCCTCGTCGTCGACGTCGTCGTTGTCCTGATCGGTGTCGTCGAGGTCGTCCTGATCGGCGTCCTCGAAGTCGTCTCGGTCGGTGTCCTCGACATCGGCCGAGGTGTGCGCCCCGGTCGTCTCGTCGACGTCGGTGGTGACCACCGCATCGGCGTCGTCGGATTCACCCTCGTCGTTGTCGCGGGCGCCCGACACACCGGCGGCCATCGCCTTGAACATCGGGTGCTCGCCGGGAGCATGCACCGGCACCTTGGCCACCGGCTGCTCTTCGGAGCGGCTCTTCTTCGACCTCTTGCCCCGCCGGCCGCCGGACTCGGACTTGCGTCCGACCGCCGGGGCCGAGTCAACCGGGTCGCCGTGGAGCAGGATTCCGCGGCCACCGCAGTTCGGGCAGGTTGTCGAGAACGCCTCGACCAGGCCGGTGCCCAGCCGTTTGCGGGTCAACTGCACCAGGCCCAACGAGGTCACCTCCGACACCTGGTGACGGGTGCGGTCCCGGGCCAGCGACTCGGTGAGTCGCCGCAGTACGAGATCGCGGTTTGACTCGAGGACCATGTCGATGAAGTCGATGACCACGATGCCGCCGATGTCGCGCAGCCGCAGCTGGCGCACGATCTCCTCGGCCGCCTCGAGGTTGTTCTTGGTGACCGTTTGTTCGAGGTTCCCGCCGGATCCGGTGAACTTGCCGGTGTTGACGTCGACCACCGTCATCGCCTCGGTCCGGTCGATCACCAACGTGCCGCCCGAGGGCAGCCACACCTTGCGCTCCATCGCCTTGGCCAATTGCTCGTCGATGCGGTGCACGGCGAACACATCCGGCCCCGGCTGACCGTCCGGCCCGGCCGGCGGCTCGTACTTGGTAAGCTTCGAAACCAGGTCGGGGGCAACGGAATTCACGTACTCGTTGATGGTGTTCCACGCCTCATCACCGGACACGATCAGCCCCGCGAAGTCCTCGTTGAACAAGTCGCGGATGACCTTGACTAACACGTCGGGCTCTTCGTAGAGCGCCACCGCCGCGCCGGCGGCCTTCTGCTTGGTCTCGGCCGCCTTGGCCTCGATCTGTTCCCAGCGCTGCTGCAGGCGGGTGACGTCGGAGCGGATGTCTTCTTCTTTGACACCTTCGGACGCGGTCCGGATGATCACCCCGGCGTCGGCGGGAACCACCTCGCGCAGGATCTCTTTGAGACGCTGGCGTTCCGTGTCGGGCAGCTTGCGGCTGATCCCGGTCGACGACGCGCCCGGCACGTAGACCAGGTAGCGCCCGGCCAGCGACACCTGGGTGGTCAGCCGGGCGCCCTTGTGTCCGACGGGGTCCTTGCTGACCTGGACGACGACGTAATCGCCGGGCTTGAGCGCCTGTTCGATCTTGCGGTCCGTCCCGCCCAGGCCGGCGGCTTCCCAGTTGACTTCACCGGCATACAGCACCCCGTTGCGGCCGCGGCCGATGTCGACGAACGCCGCCTCCATCGACGGCAGCACGTTTTGCACGATGCCCAGGTAAATGTTGCCGACCAGCGACGCCGAAGCCGCCGACGTGACGAAGTGCTCGACGACGATGCCGTCCTCGAGCACGGCGATCTCGGTGTAGCGCGCGCCGGGATGCGGCGGCTCGGTGCGGACCCGGTCGCGGACCACCATCACCCGTTCGACCGCCTCGCGGCGGGCCAAGAACTCGGCCTCAGTGAGCACCGGCGGGCGGCGCCGTCCGGCGGTGCGCCCGTCACGGCGCCGTTGCCGCTTGGCCTCCAGCCGAGTCGACCCGTCGATGCCTTTGATCTCGGCGTTGCTCGAGCCGTTGTCGTTTGATCCCTTGCCGCGCGGTGCCCGCTCGTGCACGACGGTGTTCGGCGGGTCGTCGGGCGATAGCCCGTCCTCGTTGTCGTCGCCGGAACCCGACTTGCGCCGCCGCCGGCGGCGGCGCCGGCTGCCGCCGTCAGCCGCGCCTTCGTCACCGTCGTCGGAGTCGTCCGAGTCCTGGCCGTCATCGTCGGAGTCATCCGAGTCGTCCAGCTCGGCGGATCTCGATCCCCGCCGCTCGGCGTCGGGGTCGTCATCTGGCCCGTCGGAGCCGCCCTGTTCACCGCGGCCGCGGCCCCGTCCCCGCCGGCCCCGGCGCCGCCGCCGATTGGCCGGCCGGTCGGCCTGGTCCTCATCGTCGCCAGCGTCAGCGTCGTCGGTGTCGACGCCCTCATCGGCGCCGCCGAGGTCGTCCGCGGCGACCGGCTGGGGCGCCACGAACAAGGGCATATAGGCCACTTGAGCTGCGGCGTTTTCCGATGCGGGCCGCGACTGTGGCGCCTCGAACGTGGTGGTCACCGCGGCGCTGCTGAATGCGACGAAGTTCTCCGGCGGCCGGGGCGACAACAGGTCACGCACCCGGATCGCGTCTTCATAGTCGACTCCGGAATGCGCGCTGCGGATCCGCCCGTCCAGCGCGGCCAGCGCGTCCAGCACCCGCTTGCTGGTCGTTCCCAGCGCTCTTGCCAGCGAGTGGACTCTCAAGCGATCCGGCAAGTCCTCCTGGGCCGGCTCAGTTATTTGGTCCGAAGCCTGGTCACCGTCTATCACGTATTCTCCTCAAGCCCCCGGGCGCGTCGTGTCGACGCGGCCACGCGAGGGCTTCGCTATGTGCTCGGGCCACTTTCTCCCGAACTTGTGATGGTCTCGCCCCGAGCGACTCGGTAAGAACCAACTCGGCGCCGTGCTGAATGTCGGCCCGACATGCGGCGCATCATCGCGAGCTGGCAATGGTCGCGCTTGTCTAAGTCTTCATTCGAGTGCCCGACGCCGGTCCGACGACGTTCACCCTCTGTCAGTATCCCACACCACGCGGGCGGTCCCTACGACCGTGACCCGGAAACCCGACTTTGCGCTCGCGGCCATGGGCCTAAGCGCCGGGAAACCATAGCGCGATTTCGCGCTTTGCTGAGTCGGTCGAGTCCGATCCGTGCACCAGATTGAATTGCGTTTCCAAGGCGAAATCACCGCGGATAGTGCCGGGTGTGGCCTTCTCGACCGGGTCGGTACCCCCCGCGAGCTGCCGCAATGCCGCGATCGCGCGCGGCCCCTCCACGATTGCCGCGACAACCGGTCCCGATGTGATGAAGTCCAGTAAGGACCCGAAAAAAGGTTTGCCGTCGTGCTCGGCGTAGTGCTGGCTGGCCAGCTCCGTGCTGACGTTGCGCAGCTCGAGTGCCGCGATGGTGAGCCCCTTGCGCTCGATGCGGCTGATGACCTCCCCGATCAGCCGGCGCTCGACACCGTCGGGCTTGATCAGTACCAAGGTCCGTTCCGTCACGGCCGACAGCGTACAGAATGAATCGGAACTCTAAGGGGGCGACGACTGCTCGTGCTGCTGGCGCCGCCGCACCTCGGCCCGCAAATACACGATGAGCAGCCACAATCCGCCGAACAGCACACCGACGAACCCCACCCCAGGGTAGACCGCGAACCCGACGAGGACCACCGCCTGAACACCGAGGTTCACCCAAATGGCCCAAGGCCTGCCCTGCACCCCGCACAGCAGGATCAACAGCACGGCGAGCCCGACCAGATAGCCCAGCGAGGCCCCGTCCAGTCCGCCGCCGACCGCGCCCACCACCGGTATCGCCAGCAGCACCACGACGGCCTCCAGAATCAGCGTCGCGGCCATGACGCCGCGGAAACTCTTCCAGGGGTCGCCGGCGGGCGGCGTGCGGCCGCTCTCGGTCACTGCGGATCACGACCAAACAACGAGCGTGCGGCCCCGGCGGTGACGACCGAGCCGGTGATCACCATTCCGGTGCCGGAGAACTCGCCGCCCTCACCGTCCGCGGTGGCGTCGTCCACCAGCGCGGACGCCACATCGATGGCGTCCCGCAGGGTGGCGGCGGTCAGCACCCGGTCGGGCCCGAACCGTTGCTCGGCGGCCAGCGCCAGTGACTCGACATCTAATGCCCGTGGCGATCCGTTGTGGGTCACGACCACCGAATGAAACGCCGGCTCCAGCGCCGCCAGGATGCCGTCGACGTCCTTGTCGGCCATCACACTGAGGACCCCGACCAGGTAGCGAAAGTCGAATTCACTGTCCAGCGTCTGCGCCAGCGCGGCCGCACCGGCCGGATTATGCGCGGCGTCAGTGAAAACCGTTGGGGCACTGCACATCCTCTCAAGACGACCGGGGCTGGTAACCGTGGCGAAACCGGCCCGCACCGCGTCGATGTCGAGCTGCCGCTGCGCGCCGGCGCCGAAGAACGCCTCGACCGCCGCCAGCGCCACCGCGCCGTTGTGCGCCTGATGTTCGCCATGCAGCGGCAGGTACACGTCGGAGTACACCCCGCCGAGTCCCTGCAACTGCAGCACCTGCCCGCCGATCGCGACTTGCCGGCCCATGACCGCGAACTCGGAATCCTCACGGGCCACCGCGGCGTCGGCCCGAACAGTCTGCGCCAGAAGGACTTCCATAGACTCTGGCGCCTGGCGGCCGATCACCGCGACGGTGTCGGGGGCGCCGTCGGGCGCGGTGGTGATGATGCCGGCCTTTTCCCCGGCGATGCCGGCAACGTCCGCGCCGAGATAGTCGACATGGTCAATGCCGATCGGGGTGATGACCGCGACCGGCGCATTGATCACGTTGGTGGCATCCCAACGCCCGCCCATGCCCACCTCGACCACTGCGACCTCGACCGGCGCGTCAGCGAACGCCGCGAACGCCATCGCGACTAGGACCTCGAACTTACTCATCGCCGGACCGCCCGCGGCCTGCGACTGCGCGTCGATCATCTGCACGAAGGGTTCGATCTCACGGTAGGTCGCAACGTACTGCGCTGGGCTGATTGGCTTTCCGTCGATGGCGATACGTTCCACTGCCGACTGCAGGTGAGGGCTGGTGGTGCGTCCAGTGCGCCGGTGCAGTGCCGTCAGCAGCGCATCGACCATGCGCACCACCGAGGTTTTGCCGTTGGTCCCGGCGACGTGAATCGACGGATAGCCGAGCTGAGGCGAGCCGAGCAGATCCATCAGTGCGCTGATACGGGTCAGGCTCGGTTCGATTTTCGTTTCCGGCCAACGCTGATCGAGCAGATGCTCGACCTGCAGCAGGGACGCGATCTCATCCGGGGTTGGGGCCGCACCGATGGCTCCTCCAGATTGGTCGAGGCAGTCCGGCGAATCGGTCATTGCAGCACGGCCAACTTGGCGGTGATGCGTTCGGTTTTCTCCTGAGCCAGCCGCTGCCGGTCACGAATCTTGGTGACGACGTTCTCCGGCGCCTTGGCCAAGAACTCCTCATTCGCCAACTTCGCTGCGGTGGAAGCCAACTCCTTCTGCGCCACCGCCAGGTCCTTCTCCAGCCGGCGCCGCTCGGCGGCTACGTCGATAGTGCCCGAGGTGTCGAGTTCGACGACGACCGTGCCGCCGCTGAGCCGAACCTCCAAAGACGCCGAGGCGCCGAACCCCGGTCCCGGCGCGGTGAGCCAGGCCAACGAAGTGACCGCAGCGACCTGAGTGCTCATATCGCATTGGTCGACACCGCCCAGCCGGGCCGGCACCTTCTTCCGGTCGGCCAGGCCCTGATCGCTACGGAATCTGCGAATCTCGGTCACCAACCGTTGCATGTCGGTAATCCGTTGATTGGCAACGTTATCCAGACCGATTCCGGATGGCGTCGGCCAGTCGGCGATGACCACCGACTCTTCGGTGGTCATCGCCTGCCACAGCACCTCGGTGATGAATGGGATGACCGGGTGCAGCAACCGCAGCAGCGTATCCAGTGTCGCGGCCAGCACGGCGGTCGTTCCGGTGCGTCCGTCGGCCAATTGGGTCTTGGCCAGCTCTACGTACCAGTCGCAGAACTCGTCCCACGCGAAATGGTAGAGCGCCTCACAGGCCCGGCTGAATTCGTAGCTGTCGAACGCCGAATCGACTTCGGCGCGAACCTCTTCCAATCGTCCGAGGATCCAGCGATCCGCGTCCGTCAACTCGGCTGGCAACGGCGCCAGCCGCGCGCCGTTGAGCAACGCGAATCGGGTGGCGTTGAACAGCTTGGTGCAGAAATTGCGGGAGGACCGGACATGATCCTCGCCGACGAACAGGTCGCCGCCGGGGCTGGCGCCGCGGGCAAGGGTGAACCGCAGCGCGTCGGCCCCGAACAGCTCCACCCAGTCCAGCGGGTCGATGACGTTGCCCTTGGACTTGCTCATCTTGTGGCCGGACTCGTCGCGGACCAGTCCATGCAAGAAGACGTTGGTGAACGGGACCTGTGGCTTACGCGCTCCGTCGAGGGTGATCGCGTCGTCACCGCCGACGAAGGTGCCGAACATCATCATGCGGGCCACCCAGAAAAACAGGATGTCATACCCCGTCACCAAAACACTTGTCGGATAAAACTTTTCCAGTTCCGGGGTCCGCAATGGCCAGCCCAGGGTGGAGAACGGCCACAACGCCGAGGAGAACCAGGTGTCCAGCACGTCGGGGTCTTGCTCCCAGCCCTCCGGCGGTGTTTCGTCAGGTCCGACGCACTTCTGTTCGCCGTTGGGCCCGTGCCAGATCGGAATACGGTGACCCCACCACAGCTGCCGTGAAATGCACCAGTCGTGCATGTCGTCCACCCAGGCGAACCAGCGCGGCTCGAGGCTGGCGGGGTGAATCACGGTGTCGCCGTTTCGGACCGCGTCGCCGGCCGCCTTGGCGAGTGATTCGACTCGGACCCACCACTGTAGCGACAGCCGGGGCTCGATCGGTTCACCGCTGCGCTCGGAGTGCCCGACACTGTGCAGATAAGGTCGCTTTTCCTCGACAACCCGACCCTGCGTGGCCAGCGCCTCACGGACCGCGACGCGGGCCTCGAAGCGGTCCATACCGTCGAATTGCGTTCCGGTGCCCACGATCCGTCCCTTGGTGTCGAGGATCGAAATCATCGGCAACTCATGACGCAGCCCGATGTCGAAGTCGTTCGGGTCGTGAGCGGGCGTGACTTTGACGGCGCCGGTCCCGAATTCGGGGTCCACGTGTTCGTCGGCGACGATGATGAGCTGCCGGTCCAAGAACGGGTGCGGCAACTTGGTACCGACCAGGTGCCGATAGCGCTCGTCGTCGGGGTGCACCGCAACGGCGGTGTCCCCCAACATCGTTTCTACCCGGGTGGTGGCGACGACGATGTGCGGTTGCAAATCGTCCAGCGAGCCGTAGCGGAACGACACCAGTTCGCCTTCGACGTCGAGGTAGTTGACCTCGAGGTCCGAGATCGCGGTTTCCAGCACCGGCGACCAGTTCACCAGCCGCTCGGCCTGGTAGATCAGCCCGGCGTCGTAGAGCCGCTTGAAAATGGTTCGCACCGCACGGGACAAGCCCTCGTCCATGGTGAATCGATCGCAGTCCCAGTCCACCCCGTCGCCGAGGCGGCGCATCTGGCCGCCGATCGCGCCGCCGGACTCCCGCTTCCAGTCCCAGACCTTCTCGATGAACAGCTCGCGGCCGAAGTCCTCTTTGGTCTTGCCGTCGACGGCGAGCTGTTTTTCCACCACGCTCTGCGTCGCGATGCCGGCGTGGTCCATGCCGGGCTGCCACAACACCTCATAACCCTGCATGCGTTTGCGGCGGGTCAGGGCGTCCATCATGGTGTGTTCCAGCGCGTGGCCCATGTGCAGGCTGCCGGTGACGTTCGGCGGTGGCAGCACGATCGAGTAGCCCGGTTTGGAGCTGGTGGGGTCCGCCTTGAAGTAGCCCGCCGTCACCCACGACTGATAGATCGCGGCCTCCATCGCACCCGGATCCCACGACTTGGGCAGCTCGGCGGCGGAGTTGGGGCTGGCGGTCACCGGTCAATTCTAGGAAGCGTTACCTGGGCGTGTGTAGCCCACACAGGCCCGTCGGCCGCGTAGAGCACCAGGTTGCAGTCGTCCTGAAATACGAGCCGGACATCTTTCTTGCCCTGGGTGTTTCTTGCCCTGGGTGCCGGTGTGCCAGACCGGCTTGTCCGGGGCGTACAGCACGAAGTTGCCGTCGGGCTGCACTTCGGCGCGCACCACATCCTGGTCATTGGTCGCGCTCGCCCACAGCGCTTCGCCACGCGCAGCCAGCACCAGGTTCCCGTCGGCTTGCAGGGTGAGGGTGTCGGCGCCGTTGTTCGAGGCGAGCTACTTCCCACGCTCCAGCTTTGTCCTTGAGTCAGCGTGTCCGACATGACTTCCCTCTCGTCTTCGCACCGATTGCACGTGCCGTCTCGGTTCGGCACGGCAGCGGGGGCGTGATCTACCCAGCGGGTCAAATGCCGCCGGCTGCAGAGCGACAATCGCCGCCCGCAACCCCGCTCACACACGGGTCCGTGGATTAAATTTTTGAATTAACCCCTTTCGGGCTAAAACGCGCCGTAAGGGACCCAATGGCGTTCGTCGCCAATCGCTTACGCGATAGAAGTGAGGGGTTTTTCCCCGTAGCTGATCCAGGAGGTTGTAACCTCACCACTGCAGTGGGGGCCGAGCCGGCGGAATTGGCACCGGGCGTATCTTCGACACGTGGCTATCTCGTGACGATAACGAGAAGAGCACGATACGCATTCTTAAATATTTCTGCAGGTCAACTGTGTCTTTTCCGAGGCGAATCGCAAGTCAAGTCCTATGCTCGATCGTGACCCGAATAACGCATTTTTGTGACGTGGGACGCCCATTTTGCACGTTTAGAAGCGCCGCTTGCCCGCCCGTGTGACACCAGTCGAGCCGTCCCACGCCACACCGGTCGAAACACGAGCCTTTGGACGGTGCACCACCGAGAGGATTTTGCTATTAATCTAAAGATATTATTTTGCAACGTAATTCGTAAGACAAATACACGATGGCGCCGAGAGTCCTTGCGCCAAAGTAGTAGCTGCAACGCCTTACACGCACCCGTGCCGGCGGTGCCAACCCACGTGTCTCGGACTCGTCGATGCCGCCAGCGCACACCTGCACTTCGGTTTGCACCGGACAATTTGCCGAGAAAATGAACGGCGGGTTTATCCGATGGATGGACCACAGTTTCCGCAGGTAAAGACCTGGCCCGTTCGTCGGCGGTCCCGAAGTTCCCTCTGTCCCGATGTCGTACGCCGTCGCATTCGAGCGGACGCGTGAACCATTACTATGCCGGGCGCACATTGACCGACCTAAAGGGAAAATAAATGAGAACTAATTAAGCAATTAATCACTTAGCCAGCTCGCGCAATTACACCATAGCTCGTCAATTAGGCGCCAACGTGACCATTAATTCGCGTGACGCAGTTAAAGCAAAGTCCTATCAGACGCTGGGCGCACCAGCGCGCGGAACTTGGCCCCGGTGTTGACGTTGGTCAACGGCCACGAATCCGGCAGCACGATCTGCTGGGCGTCGGAGGCATCGATGAGGGCGCTCATCTTGCGCTCGCCGGCGGCCACCAGTGCCTCGATCCGGTCGGCCAGCTCGGTCCGATACACCGCGGCCAGGTAATGGCTGCGACCGTCCCATGGCAGCACGACTTCGGCGTCGGTCTTGGTAGCGAGCCGCATCAGGTCGTCGATCAATTCAGCTGTGAGCAGCGGCATGTTGACTGCGCACACGAACGCGTGCCGTGCACCGGCTTCTGCGGCCGCGCGCAACCCCCGCCCGGCGGCGGGCAACGGTCCCAGCCCCTGGATCTCGTCACGGATCACGCGCGCGGTCAGCTGAGGCAACGGTTGGCCCGGCGCGGCTACCACGAAGACCAGATCGCAGCGCTGCGTGAGAACGCCGACGACGAACTCGACCATCGTGGCCGCGCCATCGGGCCCCGGCAGGGTGGCCTTGTCGCGGCCCATGCGTCGCGATTCGCCCCCGGCAAGCACTACCCCGGCCAACGACACGGCATCGGTCACGGCCTCAGCCCCCCCTGGTCGACGGTCCAGGTATCGCGGCCACGCAGCAGCGTTTGGAGGGCGGTGGTGTCGAACGGGGTCGACGACTGGGCCGCGGCGACCTGGGCGCGGGCGGCGTCGTCGTAGGTGGGCCGGGTGATGTCCCGGAATATGCCCAGCACGGTGTGGTCGAGGTTCTGCTCCGAGAGCCGCGACAGCGCGAACGCGTAGGCCGAGTTGTCGGCGCGCGCATCGTGCTTGACGATCTCGTCGACCGCCACGTCGGCGGTCTTGGCGACCTCGAGGCTGAAGCCCGACTTCACCACGCAGTATTCGCCGTTGGCGCCGAACACGATGGGTTCGCCGTGGCGGACATTGATCACCCGGTCCTCGGCGCCCTCCTTGCGCAGCGCGTCGAAGGAACCGTCGTTGAAGATCGGGCAGTCTTGCAAGATCTCGACCACTGCGGCGCCGCGGTGCTCGACGGCGCCGCGCAGCACCTCGGTCAGCCCGGGTCGGTCGGAGTCGAGCGCGCGCCCGACGAAGGTCGCCTCGGCGCCCAGCGCCAGCGACACCGGGTTGAACGGGTGATCCAGCGAGCCCATCGGGGTCGACTTGGTGATCTTGCCGACCTCGGAGGTCGGCGAGTACTGGCCCTTGGTCAGCCCGTAGATCCTGTTGTTGAACAACAGGATCGTGATGTTGACGTTGCGGCGCAGCGCGTGAATCAAATGGTTGCCGCCGATCGACAGCGCGTCACCGTCGCCGGTGACCACCCAGACCGACAGATCCTCGCGGGCCAGCGCCAGACCAGTGGCGATCGCCGGGGCGCGGCCGTGGATCGAGTGGAACCCGTAGGTCTCCAGGTAGTACGGGAAGCGGCTGGAGCAGCCGATGCCGCTGACGAAGACGATGTTCTCGCGGCGCAACCCGAGCTCGGGCAGAAAGTTGCGGATGGTGTTGAGGATGACATAGTCGCCGCAGCCCGGGCACCAGCGCACCTCTTGGTCGCTGGTGAAGTCCTTGCTCTTCTGCGGCTGATCCTCCGGCGTCAAGGTGGGCACGCCGTCGTTCTTCTTCAACCTCGGGGTCAACCCGAGGTCCGTGCCCGCCAAGTCGCCGGCAATCCGACTCGTCATGCGTTAGCTCCCGCTCCAACCGTCGCTGCAGCCATTCTGGCGACCATCGTCTTGTCCTGCTCGATTTCGGCAAGCGTTCCCGCCAACGCAGCCCGAATCACCCGCCCGATTTCGTCGGCCAGGAACGCGATGCCCTGCACCTTGGAGACCGACTGCACGTCGACCAGATACCTGCTGCGCAGCAGCATCGCCAGCTGGCCCAGGTTCATTTCGGGGGCCACCACTCGCGGGTATCGGCGCAGCACATCGCCGAGGTTGGCCGGGAACGGGTTCAGGTACCGCAGATGAGCGTGCGCAACCTTGATGCCCTTGCGCCGCGCCCGCCGGCAGGCCTCACCGATCGGACCGTAGGAGCTGCCCCACCCGATCAGTAGCAGCTCGGCGTCACCGGTCGGGTCGTCGACCTCCAGGTCGGGAACCGTGATGCCGTCGATCTTGGCCTGGCGCAACCGCACCATCAGGTCGTGGTTGACCGGCTCGTAGGAGATGTTGCCGGAGCCGTTCGCGGCCTCCAGCCCGCCAATGCGGTGTTCCAGACCGGGCGTTCCCGGCACGGCGAATTGCCGAGCCAGCGTCTCCGGGTCACGGGCGTAGGGTTGGAACGGCTCGTCCGGCTTGGCGAAGGTGTGCGTGATCGGCTGCAACGACGACACGTCCGGGATCTGCCAAGGCTCCGAGCCGTTGGCGATCGCGCCGTCGGACAACACGATCACCGGGGTGTGGTAGGAGACCGCGATGCGTGCCGCCTCGATGGCGGTCTCGAAGCAGTCAGACGGCGACTTGGGCGCGACCACCGCGACCGGCGACTCGCCGTTGCGGCCGAACAGCGCCTGCAGCAAGTCGGCCTGCTCGGTCTTGGTGGGTAGACCGGTCGACGGGCCGCCGCGCTGTACGTCGATGACCAGCAGCGGCAGTTCCGTCATCACCGCAAGCCCGAGCGCCTCGGACTTCAGTGAGATACCGGGGCCGGAGGTGCTGGTGACGCCCAGCGCGCCGCCGTAGGAGGCGCCGATCGCCGCGCAGACACCGCCGATCTCGTCCTCGGCCTGGAAGGTGATGGCGTTGAAATTCTTGTGCCGGGACAGCTCGTGCAGAATGTCCGAGGCCGGCGTGATCGGGTAACTGCCGAGCACGACGGGAATGCCGGCGAGCTGACCGGCCGCAACGATCCCGTAGGCCAGGGCCGTGTTGCCGGAGATCTGGCGGTACTCACCCGGCGGCAGGATCGCCCGCGTCACCTCGTAGGTGGTGCCGAAAGCCTCGGTGGTCTCGCCGTAGTTCCAGCCCGCCTTGAGGGCGAGCACGTTGGCCTCGGCGACGTCGGGCTTGCGGACGAACTTCTCCCGGATGAAGTTCTCGCTGGTCTGGATCGGGCGCCCGTACATCCACGACAGCAGACCGAGGGCGAACATGTTCTTGGCCCGCTGGCCGTCCTTCTTCGACGCACCAATCGCTTCGACGGCGCCCAGCGTCAGCGTGGTCATCGCGACCGAGTGGACAACATAGTCGGACAATTCGCCGGTTTCTAGCGGGTTGGCGACATAACCGACTTTTGTCAGGTTGCGCTTGGTGAATTCATCGGAATTCGCAATCACCATTCCGCCGCGCGGCAGATCGCCAATGTTGGCTTTCAATGCGGCCGGATTCATGGCCACCAAGACGTCCGGCCGGTCACCGGCGGTGAGGATGTCGTAATCGGCGATTTGGATCTGGAAGGACGAGACACCGGGCAAAGTTCCTGCGGGGGCCCGAATCTCGGCAGGGTAGTTCGGCTGTGTCGCGAGGTCATTGCCGAAAAGCGCTGCCTCCGAGGTGAACCGGTCACCGGTCATCTGCATACCGTCGCCCGAGTCACCGGCGAACCGGATGACCACTTGTTCAAGGCGCTGACGGTGCGGCGCCCCATTGTTATGAGATTCAGATCCGGCTCCGCTGCCATTCGGATCCACGTCTGCACCTCTCATTGCTCGACCGGACGGGCACTCGTGTCAAAGTTTCAGGTTACGCGCGACGAAAGAACTTATCGCCCCACTCGATTGCATGAGACCGGCAGTACCAAATTATTGCACTGGTCGTCCGATCGGAAGAACGTCCGAAGCTGCGTGTCTTTAAGGTTATCTTAGGCAAAATGCGTGATCAGGGCGTGCTACTGGCGAGTACGACTAAACATGTGGTGTTGGTCACGTGCCGTGGCAAATTCGGGCGGCCTCGACGAGGCGAATGAACGATCCCCTGGAACAGCTTGTTCCGGGGGATCGCCTGACTCCTCAACGCGGCTGACGCCGCTTGATTGTCGTCAGGCGCTCTTGTCGCGGCGCTCGGAGCGCGAGGGCTTACGCGGCACGATCGTCGGCAACACGTTGTCCTGGACGGTTTCCTTGGTGACGACCACCTTGGCGACGTCGTCGCGGCTGGGGATGTCGTACATCACCGGCAGCAGGACTTCCTCCATGATGGCGCGCAGACCCCGGGCACCGGTGCCGCGGTGGATCGCCTGGTCGGCGATCGCCTCCAGCGCGTCGTCGGTGAACTCCAGCTCCACGCCATCCATCTCGAACAGCCTGGTGTACTGCTTGACCAGAGCGTTCTTCGGCTCGGACAGGATCTTGACCAACGACTCCATATCGAGGTTGGTGACCGAGGCGACGACCGGCAACCGGCCGATGAACTCGGGGATCAGGCCGAACTTGATCAGGTCCTCGGGCATCACTTCGGCGAAGTGGTCGGTGGTATCGATCTCGGCCTTGGAGCGCACCTCGGCACCGAAGCCCAGGCTCCGCTTGCCGACGCGCTCGTAGATGATCTTCTCCAGCCCGGCGAACGCACCCGCAACGATAAACAACACGTTGGTGGTGTCGATCTGGATGAACTCCTGGTGCGGGTGCTTGCGGCCTCCCTGCGGGGGAACCGACGCCTGGGTGCCCTCCAGGATCTTCAGCAGCGCCTGCTGCACGCCCTCGCCGGAGACGTCGCGGGTGATCGAGGGGTTCTCACTCTTGCGGGCGATCTTGTCGACCTCGTCTATGTAGATGATGCCGGTCTCGGCGCGCTTGACGTCGTAGTCGGCCGCCTGGATCAGTTTGAGCAGAATGTTCTCGACGTCCTCACCGACGTAACCGGCCTCGGTCAGTGCAGTGGCGTCGGCGATGGCGAACGGGACGTTGAGCATCTTGGCCAGCGTCTGCGCCAGATAAGTTTTGCCGCACCCGGTCGGGCCGAGCATCAGGATGTTCGATTTGGTCAGCTCGACCGGTTCGCACCGGGAGTCACGACCCTTTTCCCCGGCCTGAATTCGCTTGTAATGGTTGTAGACGGCGACCGCGAGCGTCCGCTTGGCGGTGTCCTGCCCGATGATGTAGCCCTCCAGGAACTCCCGGATCTCGGCCGGCTTGGGCAGCTCGTCGAGTTGGACATCGTCGGCGTCAGCAAGCTCCTCTTCGATGATCTCGTTGCAGAGATCAATGCACTCATCGCAGATGTAGACACCCGGGCCCGCAATGAGTTTCTTAACCTGCTTTTGGCTCTTCCCGCAGAATGAGCACTTCAGCAGATCACCGCCGTCTCCGATGCGCGCCATGGTGCCTCAGTGCCTACTTCCTGTTCGCCGTACGCTTTAACGTGCCGCATGTATTCCACCGACGCTACCCGCTAGATCGGGCCCGCCGCGACCATTAGCACCGAATCGCGTCGGTGGTATTCATGCCTGTCCGAAAACATATAGCCCGACACCGCCCGCACCGGCCGAGACGCACTTTCCGTTCTTTGGCGTGTCGCGGTCGTTACCCCACCGAGGCTGGTCACGCCGTACAGACCGGTTGCCCGGCCCCACCCTACAGTGGCATGGGTGGGAATGGCTGCCGAATCTTTTTGGCCCGCCGATTCCGTTTTGATCAGCGACGGCGGGCTGGCGACCGAGCTGGAGGCGCGCGGCCACGACCTGTCCGACGCGCTGTGGTCGGCGAGGTTGCTGTCCGATGCCCCGCAAGAGATCGCCGCAGTACACACCTCCTATTTTCGGGCCGGTGCCAAGATCGCGACGACCGCCAGTTATCAGGCATCGTTCGAAGGCTTTTACGCGCACGGTATTGGACGCGACAAAGCGGTCGAATTACTGGGTCGCAGCGTCGAACTCGCCGCAACCGCACGCGACGCGACCGGCGGTACTCTGGTCGCCGCGTCGATCGGACCGTATGGCGCCGCGCTGGCCGACGGATCTGAATACCGCGGACGTTATGGCCTTTCGGTCGCGCAACTGATGCGCTGGCACCGCCCGCGACTCGAGATATTGGCCGGCGCCGGCGCGGACCTGCTGGCCCTGGAAACCGTGCCCGACATCGACGAGGCCGAGGCGCTGGTCGATCTGGTGCGTGCGGTCGGCAAGCCGGCCTGGCTGAGCTACACCATCGACGGTACCCGAACCCGCGCCGGACAACCACTGACCGAGGCGTTCGCGGTGGCCGCCGGCGTCGACGAAATCGTCGCGGTCGGCGTCAACTGCTGCAGCCCCGACGACGTGCAGTCTGCGATCGAAATCGCCTCTGCCGCAGGAAAACTCGTGATCGTCTACCCGAACAGCGGTGAGCAGTGGGACGGGCACGCCTGGACGGGTGTGTCACGGTTTTCCGCGGACCTGGCCCGGCAGTGGATCGCGGCCGGGGCCCGCATCGTCGGCGGATGCTGCCGGGTGACGCCCGCCGACATCGCGGCCCTGGCCGGTATCGCCAGACGCCGTTAGTTGGTCTGCGCGGACAGCTTCCGGTACTCAAGCACGGTGTCGATGATCCCGTAGTCCTTGGCCTCTTCGGCGGTCAGGATCTTGTCACGGTCGGTGTCCTTGCGGATCACTGACGGTTCCTTGTTGGTGTGCCGAGCCAACGTGGTCTCCATCAGCGTGCGCATCCGCTCGATCTCGGCGGCCTGGATCTCCAGGTCGGAGAACTGGCCCTGGATCACGCCCTGCAGCGACGGCTGGTGGATCAGCACCCGCGCGTTGGGCAGCGCCATCCGCTTACCCGATGTTCCGGCGGCCAGCAGCACCGCCGCGGCCGAGGCGGCCTGGCCCAGGCACACCGTCTGGATGTCGGCGCGCACGTACTGCATGGTGTCGTAAATCGCCATCAGGGAGGTGAACCCGCCGCCGGGCGAGTTGATGTACATGGTGATGTCGCGATCCGGGTCCAGCGACTCGAGCACCAGCAACTGGGCCATGATGTCGTTCGCCGACGCGTCGTCGACCTGAACGCCGAGGAAGATGATGCGTTCCTCGAACAGCTTGTTGTACGGGTTCGACTCCTTGACACCGAAGCTGGAGTGCTCGATAAACGACGGCAGGATGTAGCGCGCCTGAGGCTGCAAGTCGGGACACTGGGGACTCATCGGGCTTCTCCATTGGTGATGTGGGCGGCGCGGGTGATGATGTGGTCGACGAAGCCGTATTCCAGCGCCTCCTGCGCGGTGAACCACCGGTCGCGGTCCGAGTCGGCCTCGATGCGTTCGATCGGCTGGCCGGTGAACTCGGCGTTCAGCCGGAACATTTCCTTCTTGATGACGTGGAACTGCTCGGCCTGGATGGCGATGTCGGCCGCGCTACCGGTCACCCCACCGAGCGGCTGGTGCATCAGGATGCGGGCGTGCGGCAACGCGAACCGCTTGCCCTTGGTGCCGGCCGCCAACAGGAACTCGCCCATCGAGGCGGCCATGCCCATCGCGTAGGTGGCGATGTCGCAGGGCGCCAGCACCATCGTGTCGTAGATGGCCATCCCGGCGCTGATCGAGCCGCCGGGAGAGTTGATGTAGAGGTTGATGTCTTTGTCGCTGTCCTCGGCGGCGAGCAGCAGAATCTGCGCGCACAACCGGTTGGCGACCTCGTCGTTCACCTCCGAACCCAGGAAGATGATGCGCTCAGAGAGCAAGCGCTCATACACCGAGTCCGTAAGGTTGAGGCCCACCGAGTTCGAACGCATGTCAGTCACGACAGGGTTACCCGCTTTCTCGAGATCTGTACTCACCGACACTAACCAACCGAGGCCGCCGTTTCGCGCCGCGCACCCCGCGTTCGCTCACAGCGTCAAGGCTGAGTTACTTGTCGCAGGGCTCTGCGGTCGTGTCGTCGGCGTTTTCGGAGTAGTCCTGGGCGGAGTCTTGAGTGCCGGCCCTCGCGCGGTGCGGGAAGAATTCGCTCGTGTCGATGACACTGCCGTCGGTGTCGGTGACCGTCGCCGCCGAGACCACCGCGGCGATCGCCAACCCGCGCCGCACGTCGACGAACATGGCGGGCAGCTGGTTGCTCTCCTGCAGGTAGGTGAACAGCTGTTGCGGTTCGATGCCGTACTGCCGCGACGTGGCGACCAGGCGCTCAGTCATGTCGTCCTGGCCAACCTGGATCTGCAGCTCGTCGGCCAGCGCGTCGAACAACAGCTGGCGCCGCACGTCGGTCTCCACCGCGGTGCGCGTCTCGGCCTCGAATTCTTCGCAGGTCTTGCCCTGCTTGGCGAGCACCTCGGCGAACCGGTCTTCGTCGTTACCGACGCTGTCGATGGCGCCGTGCACGGCGCTGTCGAACTGGGCCTGCACGATCGCCTCGGGCAGCGGCACGTCGACCTGTTCGAGCAGCGCGTCCATCGCGGCTTGCTGAATCTTTTCCGCCTGCTGGGCGCGCTTGATCCGGGCCACCTGGTCGCGCAGGTTGGTGCGCAGATCCTCGATGGTGTCGAATTCGCTTGCCAATTGCGCGAATTCGTCGTCTGGCTCGGGCAGTTCGCGTTGCTTGATGGTCTTGACGGTCACCGTGACCTGCGTGTCCTGGCCGGCGTGCTCGCCGGTCGCCAGCTTGGCGGTGAATTCCTTGGACTCGTCGGCCGACATGCCGATGAGCGCGTCGTCGAGGCCCTCGATGAGCCGGCCGGAGCCAACCTCGTGCGACAGGCCTTCCGCGGCGGCGCCCGGCACCTCTTCGCCGTTCACGGTGGCCGACAGGTCGATCGAGACGAAGTCACCGTCGGCGACCGGCCGGTCCACTCCGGTCAGGGTGCCGAACCGGGCGCGCAGCGACTGCAGTTCGGCTTCGACGTCCTCGTCGCTGACCTCGATCGGCTCCACCGAGACCTGCAACGAACTCAGGTCCGGAAGGATGAGCTCAGGACGGACGTCGACCTCGGCGGTGAACGCGAGGTCTTCGCCGTACTCTTTCTTGGTCACCTCGATCTCGGGACGGCCGATAGGGTGCACCTCGGTCTCGGTGACCGCCTGCCCGTACCGGGTCGGCAGCGCTTCGTTGACGACCTGGTCGAGCATCTCCTCCCGGCCGAACCGGGCCTCGAGCAACTTCGTAGGCACCTTGCCGGGCCGGAATCCCGGCAGCCGGACCTGCTTGGCCAGCTCCTTGTAGGCGCGCTGGAAATCGGGTTCGAGTTCGGTGAACGGCACCTCCACGTTGATGCGCACCCGGGTAGGGCTCAACTGCTCGACGCTGCTCTTCACGAGTGTGCTCCTTGATGGTCGTTCTGTGGTGGCCTCGCGAGCCGGCTGGGTTGCGGCGCGGTGCTTGTCGGGGTGACAGGATTTGAACCTGCGGCCTTCCGCTCCCAAAGCGGATGCGCTACCAAGCTGCGCTACACCCCGCGCTGACCTCGCGATCCTACGGCCCTCCCGTACCAGCAGGGCCACCGACTTCGGAGCGAACTCAAGACCTCAACAATGCATTCACGAATCTGCGTCGATTAGATTTGATGTTCGCAGCCAGATACAGTCTCGCTCGACTAATGCATGCGGGCGTAGCTCAATGGTAGAGCCCTAGTCTTCCAAACTAGCTACGCGGGTTCGATTCCCGTCGCCCGCTCGGGGTAGGTAGCTCCACAGAAAGGCGCCATGAGCGACCTTGCACTTGAAGCCACCATCAAGGGCTCCTGCGCGCCGGACTTCATCGGGGTTCGCGAGGCGTTCGAGCGCAATTTCACCCTGCAACTCGAACAGGGCGCGGCCGTCGCCGTCTGGGTCGACGGTGACCTCGTGGTCAACCTCTGGGGTGGCTGGGCCGACGCGGCCGCGACACGGCCCTGGCAGCAAGACACGCTGACCACGGTGCTGTCCGGCACCAAGGGACTCTCGGCCACCTGCATGCATCAGCTCGTCGATCGCGGTGAGGTCGATTTGCACGCCCCGATCACCCGGTACTGGCCGGAATTCGGACGGGCCGGCAAAGAGCGCATCCCGCTGGCCATGGTGATGAGCCACCGGTCCGGGGTCATTGGGCCGCACGCCCCGATGACCTGGGAACAAGTCTGCGACTGGGACTACGTCTGCGAACAACTGGTGATCGCCGAACCGTGGTGGGAGCCCGGCACCGCCCAGGGCTACCACATGACCACGTTCGGTTTCATCGTCGGCGAGGTGTTCCGCCGGGTGACCGGCCGCACGATCGGCCAGTACCTGCGCGCCGAGATCGCCGAACCGCTGGGCGCCGACGTCCACATCGGCCTGTCCCCCACCGATCAGCTGCGCTGCGCCGAGCGAGTCAACAAGCCACACATGCGCGACCTGATCGCCCACGTTCCCAGCCACCCGACCAGTCTGGCCGATCACCCGAAGGCAGGCCTGGCGATCGCGATGGGTTGGGCCCCCGACGACGAGGTCGGCTCCTATGACCTCGACCGTTGGCGCGCGCTCGAATTCCCCGGCACCAACGGGCAGGTGTCGGCGCTGGGCCTGGCGACGTTCTACAACGCGCTCGCACAGGAGAAGCTGCTGAGCCGTCAGCACATGGACGTCATCCGGGAGTGCCAGGGCGGCCTCGGGACCGACCTGGTGCTCGGACCTCGGGTCGCCGACCACGGTTGGGGGCTGGGCTACATGCTCAACCAGCGTTGCGTCAACGGGCCCAACCCCCAGATTTTCGGCCACGGCGGACTCGGCGGCTCGTTCGGGTTCGTCGACCTCGAGCACCGCATCGGTTACGCCTACGTGGCGAACCGGTTCGACGCCACCAAGGCCAATGCCGACCCACGCAGCCTTGCCCTCAGCAACGAGGTCTACGCCACCCTCGGGGTCGACGTCTCCGGCTTCTCGATGTGAGACGTGCCCCGCCGACCGAAGCCGACGGGGCAAGTATTGTTGGCAGGGGCCTCAGGGATGCCATCCAGGAGGCGGCGGCGAACCCCAGGGCCGCTCGGGCGACGGCGGTCCACCCCATCCGGGACCGCGGTCCCACGGGCGATCCGGCGGCGGTGGGCCGCCGCGCCAATCATGGCAGTTATTCCAGTCCCAGTTGTTGCCCCAGCCCGGGTTCCCAGAACTCTCCCGGGGCACCACTGCGGGAAGGGCCTGGGCACCGCGACCGCGTCGGCGGCGAGGCCGACGCCAGCCAGACCCGCAACCGCGGCTCCGGCGAAAATCGTTAGCAGCTAAACGAGGAATGATCTTCACAAGTCATTTTTACCCGGACCAAGTCAATCGAAAACTATAGACGCCAGCGTTTCTCGCTGTCAGTTTCCTGCCAATCCGGCGGCCGGTGCGACGGTCACTTATGACAGGTCGGGCACCAGAACAGGTTGCGCCCTTCCAGCACCGCCGTGCGGATCGGAGTGCCGCAAACGCGGCAGGGTTCACCCGCGCGCCGGTAGACGTAGGTGCGGGGCCGGTCCGGCCGGTACGACGGCAAACCGTGATCGTGCTCGGGCCGAACCACGATGATCTTGCCGCGCCGCGGCCGACCTTCATCAGCGCTACCAGATTCCGCGGCGCTGATCGATCGTCCGGGCCAATACGGGTCGATCCGATGCCGGAACAACAACTTGCTGCGGTAGACGTTGCCCACCCCGGCGATGACTCCCTGATCCATCAACAGCGCGCCGATAGGCCTGCGTGACTTCGTATTCGGGTCCACGTCCACAACGGGTCGGCCTCGCTGCGTAACGGGTCGGGGCCGAGCTTGGCCACGACGTCGCTGACCGCACCCTCGTCGATCACCTCGCAGACAGTCGGGCCGCGCAGGTCGGTGCCGTACTCGGCGCCGACCATCCGGATGTGTACCTGGCCGACCGCTTCGAGCAGTGTCGCGTCGGGCCTGCGTTCGAATTCGGTGAAGGTGCCGTAGAGACCCAGGTGCACGTGCATGATCGGGCCGTTGGGGTAGTGGTGGAACAGGTGCTTGCCCCAGGCGCTGGACTTGCGCAGCACCTGCCCGTCGACCACGGCCGCCGGCCCGGCGAACTGCCCCTGCGGGCTGGACACGGCCGCCGGCGCACCGCCGAACCACCGTTGGTGCAACCGGGCCAGCCGATGCAGGGTATGTCCCTTGGGCAACGCGCTTAAGCCTGCGCGCCCGGCACCGGAGGCGCTTGATGCGTCCGCTCGTACTCGTCGAGAATGTCGATACGCCGTTGGTGGCGTTCGGCTTTCGACCACGGCGTGGCCAGGAACGCGTCGACGAAGCTCAGCGCTTCATCGACGGTGTGCATCCGCCCGCCGATCCCGATCAGCTGCGCGCTGTTGTGTTCACGTGCCAGCGAGGCAGTCTCGACGCTCCACGCCAGCGCGCAACGCGCACCCGGCACCTTGTTGGCCGCGATCTGCTCGCCGTTGCCCGATCCGCCAAGCACGATGCCGAGGCTGTCCGGGTCGGCCACCGTGCGCGTCGCGGCGTCGATGCAGAACGCCGGGTAGTCGTCCTCGGCATCGTAACTGAAAGCGCCGCAATCGATCGACTCGTGCCCGGTTTTCTTCAGATGCTCGATGATCGCTTGCTTGAGCTCGAATCCGGCGTGGTCGGCACCCAGGTAGACGCGCATGCGCGACATTGTGCACGACCGTCAGGCCAGAGCAGCGGCTGACCTAGTCGAATTCGGGCGCCTCGGTCCGGGTCCGCTTGAGCTCGAAGAAGTGCGGGTAGGAGGCGAAGATCACCGAAGCGTCCCACAACTTGCCGGCCTCTTCGCCGCGCGGAATCTTCGACAGCACGGGACCGAAGAACGCCACCCCGTTGACGTGGACGGTCGGCGTGCCGACGTCGTCGCCGACTGCGTCCATCCCGGCGTGGTGGCTCTTGCGCAACGCCTCGTCGTAGTCGGTGCTGGTGGCGGCCTTTGCCAGATCGGCCGGCAGACCCCCGTCGGCCAGCGACAGCTTGATCACCTCGTTAAGATCCTGGTTGCCTTCATTGTGAATTCGAGTGCCCATCGCGGCGTACAGCGGTGCCAATACCGCCGAGCCGTGCGCCTGCTCGGCGGCGATCGCCACCCGCACCGGCCCCCAGGCACGCTTCATCATCTCCGGGTATTTCTCCGGCAGGTCTTCCCGGTTCTCGTTGAGCACGGCGAGGCTCATCACGTGGAAGTTCACCTTGATGTCGCGGACCTTCTCGACCTCGAGGATCCAGCGCGAGGTGATCCAACACCATGGGCACAGCGGATCGAACCAGAAATCAGCTTGGTCTTGCACAGGGGTCTTCTCGGACATGGCCAGTCCTCTCCGCGGAGTCGGGTATTCGGAAACGGTCACAACACCGTCCAGCACAACGGTAGTCGCCGCGCGAGCGTTCCCGTTTCGCACCGCGAAACGGGAACACCACTAAGCTGGACGAGTAGCACTTCCTAACCTGACTCGCGACCAAACGGTCGAGCGCGCCGCCCTTGTCACCGTCGACAGCTACTAGATCAACCTCGACCTGACCGACGGCTCCGGAGGGCCCGGCGAAAGTACGTTTCGCTCCACCACCACCCTGGTGTTCGACGCGCTGGCCGGCGCCGACACGGTCATCGACTTGTCGCCGAGACCGTTCGCAGCGCGACCTCAACGGACGGGAGGTGGACGTCACCGGATACGACGAATCCACCGGCATTCCGTTGCGCGGTCTGGCCGACCGCAACGTCGTCGTCATCGACGCCGATTGCCGCTACTCCAACACCGGCGAGGGCCTGCACCGCTTCGTCGACCTGGTGGACAACGAGACCTACCTGTACTCGCAGTTCGAAACCGCCGACGCCAAGCCAATGTTCGCCTGCTTCGACCATCCCGACCTCAAAGCGACCTTCGACCTGCGGGTGACGACACCGGCGCACTGGAAGGTGATCTCGAACGATGCCCCGTGTCCGTCGAGGAATCGGGCGGCACCAGCGTACACCTTCGCGGTCACCCCGCGCATGGGCACTTACCTGGTCGCGTTGATCGCGGGTCCCTACGCCGAATGGAAAGACTCCTACCGCGACGAGCACGGCGAGATTCCGCTCGGCATCTACTGCCGGACCTCGCCTGCCGAACACATGGACCCGGAGCAGTTGTTCACCGAGACGAAGCAAGGATTTGCCTTCTACCACAAGAACTTTGACTTTCCCTACGCGTTCGGCAAGTACGACCAGCTGTTCGTACCCGAATTCAACGCCGGCGCAATGGAAAACGCCGGGGCGGCGCACCGAGACGGTGCTACACGAGATGGAGCACATGTGGTTCGGTGACCTGGTGGGATGACTTGTGGCTCAACGAATCCTTCGCCGCCTTCGCCTCGGTGCTCTACCAGTCCGAAGCCACCGAATGCACCTCGGCGTGGACGACGTTCGCGACCGTCGAAAATCGTGGGCTTACCGCCAGGACCAACTGCCGTCGATGCACCCGATCGCCGCCGACATCCCCGGCCTGCACGCGGTCGAGGTGAACTTTACGGCATCACCTACGCGAAGGGCGCGTCGGTACTCAAGCAGCTCGTCGCCTACGTCGGGCTGGAAAGGTTCTTGGCCGGCCTTGCGCGACTACTTCCGGGCGCACGCGATCGGCAATGCCACGTTCAGCGATCTGCTGACCGCGCTGGAGCGGGCGTCGGGCCAAGATCTGTAGAATTGGGGTCAGCAGTGGCTGAAGACCACCGGGCTGAATACGTTGCACCCAGAATTTCGAGGTGGACGCCCGAGCTGCGGGCCCGCGACTTTGTCGCATTGGTCTCGAAGGGCGTGCCGGCCGAGGCGGAAGTCGGCGTAGCTCAGCGGCTGCTGCAGGCCCAGACGGCGCTGGGTTCCTACGCGGAGCCGGGCTGGGCGCATCGTCACCGCACTGGCCGCCGCCGGTGATGTCGACGCCGACGGGCTCGAGACACGGTTCATCGATGCCGAGGTGCAGCGCGATCCGACGGCGACCGGCAAGCGCCACGGCGCCCAGGCTACCGCGGCTCGCCCACAACTCGCGGTCAAGGAGCAGACGTTCACCACCGTGATCGAAGACGACACCCTGCCCAACGCGACTACCCGCTCCATCGTCGCCGGTTTCGGCGCGCCCGGTCAGTCGGAGTTGCTAAAACCGTTCACCGCCCTGTATTTCCAGGCGATTCCCGGCGTGTGGGCGCGGCGCTCCAGCGAGGTCGTGCAGACCGGTCGTGATCGGGATGTATCCGTCGTGGGACATCAGCGAGGAGGCGATCGCCGCCGACGACGAGTTCCTGGCCGCTCCGGAGTCGGAGGTGCCCCCGGCCCTACGCCGCCTTGTGCTGAAGGGCCAGGGCGGGGGTGAAGCGGGCGCTGCGGGCCCGCGCCTTCGACAGCGGTCCGGCCGGAGGTTAGGCCGGGGAGATTCCCGCGCTGAGC
Organism: Mycobacterium tilburgii; assembly: GCF_902168065.1. Taxonomy (GTDB): domain Bacteria; phylum Actinomycetota; class Actinomycetes; order Mycobacteriales; family Mycobacteriaceae; genus Mycobacterium; species Mycobacterium tilburgii. Next base: position 126,476 of record NZ_LR655690.1, read on the forward strand.
ACGCGGATGGCGCTGATCAGGCCGTCGACCAGATTGCCCTGCTCGAACGCCGACGACGCGGCGGCAACACCGAGCGGGGCGGCCGACTCGGCGCCGCGTCCGCGGACATCCGCGCCGTACACGACCTCGATGACGGATTGGTTGGGCGACACCGCCAACAACACCGCGTTGTTCGCCGTCGGCACCTTGGCCAGGATCTCGCGAGCCCGGGCCGCTGTGTCGCCGCCCAGGTCGCCCAGGTAGATGGCGAACCGGGTCCTCGACTGACGGGAGGCGTATTTCAGGGCGTCGTCGATCGCGACGAGATCCTTTATTGGGAACGGGTAGTGCGACGACAGCTCACCGGGCTCGGTGACGGCGGATACCCGCCCGCTGCTCGTAATCGCGAAACCCTTGGGCAGCCCGGCGGGCTTTCTGGTCGCTACCTCACCATGTGCCACTGGCGCCACCTCCGACTGAGAACTCCGATGCGTGGTGTCCGTGTGACCCACCGACGTCCTCGTCGGTGGCCGCCCACAGAATCGGCGGATGCGTCCACGGTTCGGACATCTTGTAGGTCGCGGGGTGCGGTCCCTTGTGCGACCAGATCAGCGCCGCCAGCACGATCACCAGCAATGCCGGGATTCCGACCACCAACCGGTGAATCTCCATAACGCTCACGACGCAAACCGTATCCCACGCGGTGCCGCCACGACGCGCGAGACACCCCTTTGATGGTCAGGCCGCGCCCTCGCCCAGATACCGGGCCCAGGCGGGGTCCACCTCCTTGACCGTCGACAGCAGTCGCCAGTGCTGCCCGGTCGGCGGCAGCGGGGCCCGCCGCAGTGCCCAGCCGAGCTCGGTCAACAGCTTGTCGCCCTTGCGATGGTTGCACGCCGAGCAGCAGGCGACGCAGTTCTCCCAGGAGTGCTCGCCGCCGCGGCTGCGGGGCACCACGTGGTCGACCGTGTCCGCCTTTGCGCCGCAGTAAGTGCAGCAGAAGCAGTCGCGGTGCATCGACGCGGCGTGGTTCATTGGCACCCGGGCCCGGTAGGGCACCCGGACGTAGGACCGCAACTGGATCACCGACGGCACGACGATCGATTGGGTCGCGGAGTGGATGACCGGTCCGCCGGGATCGTGGTGCACCACGTCGTCCTAGCCGCAGATCACCATCACTATGACCCGCCGCATCGGCAGCGCGGTCAGCGGCTCATACGTGGAATTCAGCAGCAACACCCGGCGACGGCTCCAGATCGACGCGCTGTCGTGCCGGGTGGGTGGATGGGTGTCGGCGCCCCGGGTGGGGTGGTGGGAAAGACTATGCAACGACGATGCGGGCGTGGGTCCGGTCAGCCCTGCCGCGCCAGCCGAACTGCGGTGGCTGCGGCGCTTCTTGCCCTGCGCCATGAATCCTCCGCCGATAGTCCACCATGATTCGCCGCCAATCGCACGCCTAATTGCAGGTGCGCGGCCGGGTCGAACCAGTGAACAGCAGGAGTGCGTCGGGCCGATTTGACGTTGCCGACGTGCCAATGCGCCACAATGGGAGGCGATGGATCAGGTGCAACAGTCCTTTTACGACGCAGTCGGCGGTGCCGAAACCTTCAAAACGATCGTGGCGCGCTTCTACGCCCAGGTCCCCGAGGATGAGATCTTGCGGGAGGTGTATCCCCTCGACGACTTGGCGGGCGCCAAAGAGCGGCTGCGGATGTTCCTCGAGCAGTATTGGGGTGGCCCACGCACCTACTCCGAGCAGCGCGGACATCCCCGGTTGCGGATGCGTCACGTGCCGTTCCGGATCACTCCCATCGAACGCGACGCATGGCTGCGCTGCATGCAGACCGCCGTCGCGTCCATCGACGCCCAGACGCTCGATGACGAACACCGTCGCGAACTGCTCGACTATTTGGAAATGGCCGCCCACTCACTCGTCAATTCATCGTTTTGATGCCGGAGAACCGAACGGAGCAGCATGGGCCCCACATGGTGGTCAAACGCGGTTTTTTACCAGGTCTATCCACGGTCGTTTGCCGACACGAACGGCGACGGCGTCGGTGATATCGACGGTGTGGTGGCCCACCTGGACCATCTCGAGCGGCTCGGGGTGGACGCCATCTGGCTCAACCCGGTCACCGTCTCGCCGATGGCCGATCACGGCTACGACGTCGCCGATCCGCGCGCCATCGACCCGCTGTTCGGTGGGATGCCCGCGATCGAACAGCTGATCGCGGCGGCGCACGAGCGTGGCATCAAGATCACAATGGACGTGGTGCCCAACCACACCAGCTCGGCCCACCCGTGGTTTCAGGCGGCACTGGCCGCGGGGCCAGGCACCGACGCGCGGGATCGGTATTTCTTCCGCGACGGGAAGGGCGCCGACGGGGAGCTGCCGCCCAACAACTGGACCTCGGTGTTCGGCGGGTCGGCCTGGACGCGGGTGGTGGAACCGGACGGCAGCCCGGGCCAGTACTACCTGCATCTGTTCGACACCGAGCAGCCCGACCTGAACTGGGAGCATCCGGACGTCTTCGACGATTTCGAGAAGACGCTGCGGTTCTGGCTTGAGCGCGGTGTGGACGGCTTTCGCATCGATGTGGCCCACGGCATGGCCAAGCCGGCCGGCCTGCCCGACGCCAAGGGCGACGTCAAGGTGTTGAGCCACAGCGACGACGACCCGCGGTTCAACAACCCGAACGTGCACGACATTCACCGCCGCATCCGCAAGGTCGTCGACGAGTATCCCGGCGCGATGACGATCGGCGAGGTGTGGGTGATGGACAACCTGCTGTGGGCCGAGTACCTGCGGCCCGACGAACTGCATCTGGGATTCAACTTCCGGCTGACGAAGATCGAGTTCGACGCCGCCGAGATCCACGACGCGATCCGGAATTCGCTTGCGGCCACGGCGATCTACGAGTCCGAGCCGACGTGGACGCTGTCCAATCACGACGTGGGCCGCGAGGTGACCCGCTACGGCAACGGCGAGGCCGGGCTGCGCCGCGCCCGGGCGATGGCGATGGTCATGCTCGCGCTGCCAGGCACGGTGTTCATCTACAACGGCGAGGAGCTGGGGCTGCCCGACATGCTGGACCTGCCCGAAGAGGTGCTGCAGGACCCGACGTGGGAACGTTCGGGCCACACTGAGCGGGGCCGCGACAAGTGCCGGGTTCCGCTGCCCTGGTCCGGTGCGGCACCCCCGTTTGGGTTCTCCAGCTCCCCCGACACCTGGTTGCCGATGCCCGCGAACTGGGCATCGCTGACGGTGGAGAAGCAGGAGGCCGACCCCGCTTCGACCTTGTCGTTTTTCCGCACGGCACTTGAATTGCGGAGAAAGCGAAGCGAATTCGAGGGCGAGCTGGAGTGGCTGACCGCGTCGGCCGACGGACTGGTGTTCCGCCGCGCGGCCGGCGGGCTGATCTGCGCGCTGAACACGGGTGCGCGGCCCCTGCCGCTGCCGGCCGGCGAGGTCATTTTGGAGAGCGCGCCAGTGGTCGACGGTCAGTTGCCGGCCGACACGGCGGTCTGGCTGGTTTAGAGCACGTCGCGGACGCAAGCGCCGAGACGCCCGTTCCTCTATATCTAGTACATGCCGACTATATCTAGTACATGCCGACGTACGCGTGGACAGTGATCGGAGCCGGGCCGGCGGGCATCGCCGCGGTCGGCAGGCTGCTCGATCACGGCGTCGCCGCCGAGAAGATCTCCTGGATCGATCCCGCCTTCGCCGCGGGAGACCTCGACCAGAAGTGGCGGCCGGTATCCAGCAACACCATCGCCTCAACGTTCCTCGACTTTCTGTGCGGCTCTGCGGCATTCCGGTCCTCGGATGCGCCACCCACCGCGTTGCACGAGGTCGATCCGCAGGAGACGTGTGCCCTGGCCCTGGTGGCAGACCGTTGGTGTGGGTCACACCGAACAGCTGCGGGATCAGGTGCGCGCCGTGCGGGCGACGGCGACGTCCCTGTCGCTGTGGCAGCGGCAGTGGCGCATCGAAACCTACGGCGAAGACATCACGTCGGCGAATGTCGTTCTCGACGTTGGCGCTGTGCCGAAAAGGCTGTCCTATCCCCACCTGAAAGAAATCCCCGTCGAGGTGGCGCTGGATCCGGAAAAGCTGGCGGCCGAACCTCTCGGGGGCGCCACGGTCGCGGTGTCGGCTCGTCGTACTCGTCGATGATCGTTTTGCCACATCTGCTGGATCATCCCGTCGAAAAAGTGCTCAACTTCTACCGCAGCACACTCAAATACGCTGTGTACCTGAATGATTGGATTCTGTTCGACTACACCTGCCTCAAGGGCCGAGCGGCACAATGGGCCCGGGAGAACATCGGCGAATACCCGGATCGGCTCGAAAGATATTGGGTGGACAGCCCGGAATTCCAGCAGCAGTTCGAAAGCTGCGATCGCGTGGTGTACACCGTCGGGTTCGAGCGCAGGAAATTACCGGAGACCCAGCAGTGGGGTCCGCTGGAATACAACCAACAAAACGGAATCATCGAGCCCGGCCTATTCGGGCTGGGGATTGCGTTTCCGGAGTACGCGAAGGATCCCTACGGGTTCGGCCAGTACCGGGTGGGCCTGAAGAAGTTCATGGATTACCTGGACTCCTCCGTGCTGCCGCTGTGGCTGCGCTATGGGACCTGACGGCCGACCTCAGCGCAACACCACGGCGGCGTCCCCACACCGGCGGTACACGGTGCCGAATTTGGCGTCCAGACGCAACCAGGCCGGCATTATTCTCACCCTGATAATTTCGTCGGCGCCGACGTCATTCGGTGACTGCGGCAGGAATCCCATTGCGGTCAGGGCGAACACACAGCGCATCGGCAGCCCCACGCTGGTGTCGGCCGCGCTGACCCGGATGACCTCCTGATCGAGCAGCGACACGGGCGGGCCGTGGGCGCTGCCGTGTTCCTTGGCCAGCTGCGCACCGCGCTGCGCCAGTTCCAGCATCACCTGGGCGGGGACGTCGTCGAGATGGGTGAAACCCGATTCCGGGGGTAGTGCACCGCGCCACGCCGAATCCATCGCGAAACCCGGCTCTACGTAGCCGGTTTCATCCATCGCGGCCAGGCCGCGGCCCAAATCCGCTGCGGCGACGGTCATGTCGTCCGGGCAAACCGTGCCCGACACGACCCGGCTGGCTAGCACGCCAAAACCCGTTGCCAGCCAAGCCTTGAGCAGCCCAGCATCCCGGGTGCGTAATCGAATCACCGCGGCTTCGTCGAGGCGCAGCGCATGATCGACGAAGGCGGCCAGGTCGGCCCGCTGGGCGTGGGTCGACGCCGGGCCCAACCACAATCCGCGATCCGTCAGCGCAGCCACCGTTGCAGATACTCCCGATGCTGTGGCGACAGCCGCACCAGCCGCTGCTCCTCGATGTGCACGGCGGCCAGCTGCGATTCCGCGATGACGGCGGGCTTAGAATCCGGCGCGGCCAGCACCGAACGCACTTCGTAGCCCAGCGTGAAATCGACCGTGCGCAACCGTTTGGTCCACATGGTCACCTGCAACGGCGAGTCGGCCAGCCGCAGCTGGTCCTTGTACGTGACCCGCACGTCGGCGATCAGCAATCCGATCGTGGTGATGTCGGCGCCGAACGGTTCCTTCAGGAAAGGAACTCGCGCCTCTTCGAGAATGGTGACCATGGTGGCGTGGTTGACGTGCTGGTACATGTCGATGTCCGACCACCGCACCGGCACCGGCGCCACGAACCCGACTGTCATCCGGAAGTCCCCCGCCCGCTGGTGCGGGTCATGCGGCGGATCTGGCGCGCGGCCACCGACAGCGTCGCAAGATCCGGCGCGCCGCTCTCGTAGATCTCGGTGAGCGTGCGGCGTGCCCGCTCCACCCGGGACGCGCTGATGTGTTCCCACTCGGCGATCTTCTCTTCCCCACTTTCGTCCGGCTCCCCCACCGCCAGCACGTCCAGGCACAGCGACCGCAGCGAGGCGTAGATGTCGTCGCGAATAGCCAAGCGCGCCAACGCATGCCACCGGTCATAGCGGGGCAGCGCGGACACCGCGGTCAGCAGCCCGTCGGTGCCCAGCCGGTCCATCAGCGCAAAGTACGTGTCGGCGACTTCGGCAGAGTCGGTGTCGGTGATGTCCGCGATGTCGATGATGTCGAGCAGGCTGAACCGGTACAGGCTGGCCGCCACCAGGTAGGCCAGGTCCTGGGGCGCGCCCTGCTCGGCGAATTCCGCGGCTTCCTGTTCGACGATCGCCTTGTCGTCACCGCGCAGCCACTCCGACATCCGCGGAGTCAATGCCTTGACCTCGGCGGCGAACCGATTGATCTCGGCGCCCACGGCCAGCGGTTGGGGCCGGTAGTTGAGCAACCACCGGCCGGCGCGGTTGATCAGCCGCCGGGTGTCCAGCGTCATCCGGTCCGACAGCGCGACCGGGATGTCTGCCACCCGGATGCCGCGCCAGATGCGCTCCACGTCTAAGATGGCGTCGGTGGCCACCCAGGTGCGCACCGCGTCGATCGGTCCGACGCCGACGTCCTGGCTAAGGCGGAAGGCGTAGCTGATACCGGCGGCATCGACCAGCTCGTTAATCAGCATCGTCGTGACGATCTCGCGGCGCAGCTGGTGGGTGCGGATTTCCGGACCGAATCGCTCCCGCAACGGCGTCGGGAAGTACCGGGGCAGCCGCGAGGCGAACACGTCCTGCTCCGGCAACTCGGTGGACAGCATCTCCTCTTTGAGCGCCAGCTTGACGTGCGCCATCAGCGTGCACAGCTCGGGTGAGGTCAGCCCGATGCCGGCCTCGGTGCGCCGCGCGATTTCCTGCTCCGACGGCAGCGCTTCCAGCTCGCGGTCGACGCCGCGTTCCTCCAGATGTTTGATCTGCATGGCGTGCACCGGCAGCAGGCTGGCGGCGTTGGCCCTGCTGGTGCCGATCAGGTCGTTCTGGTTCTCGTTGTCGGTGAGCACCAGCCGAGCGACCTCGTCGGTCATCGATTCGAGCAGTTGGCCGCGCTCCTCGACGTCAACCTTGCCCGCGGTCACCAGCGAGTCGATCAGGATCTTGATGTTGACTTCGTGGTCGGAGCAGTCCACGCCGGCCGAGTTGTCCACCGCGTCGGTGTTGATCCGCCCGCCGGCCAGGTCGAATTCGACCCGCCCCAACGCCGTCACTCCGAGGTTGCCGCCCTCGCCGACGACCTTGGCGCGCAACTGGTTTCCGTTGACGCGCACCGGATCGTTGGCGCGGTCGCCGACGTCGGCGTCAGATTCGGTTTCGGCCTTGATGTAGGTGCCGATGCCGCCGTTGAACAGCAGGTCCACCGGCGCCAGCAGGATGGCCTTGATCAGGTTCGGCGGGGACATCTCGGTGACGTCATCGCCGATGCCGAGGGCGGCGCGCACCTGCGGGCTTACCGGGATGGCCTTCTGGTCGCGGCTGTAGACGCCGCCACCGGCGCTGATCAGCGATTTGTCGTAGTCCTCCCAGCTGGATCGCGGCAGGTCGAACATCCGCCGTCGTTCGGTCCACGACGACGCGGCGTCGGGGTCCGGGTCCAGGAAGATGTGCCGGTGATCGAACGTGGCGATCAGCCTGATGTGCTTGCTCAGCAGCATGCCGTTGCCAAACACGTCGCCGCTCATGTCGCCGATGCCGACGACGGTGAAGTCCTCGGTCTGGGTGTCGACGCCCATTTCCCGGAAGTGCCGCTTGACGGCCTCCCAGGCTCCCTTGGCAGTGATGCCCATCGCCTTGTGGTCGTAGCCGACCGACCCGCCGGAGGCGAACGCATCGCCCAGCCAGAATCCGTAGGACTTGGCGACGTCGTTGGCGATGTCGGAGAAGGTGGCCGTGCCCTTGTCGGCGGCCACCACGAGATAGGCGTCGTCACCGTCGCGGCGAATCACTTGCGGTGGCGGACTGACCTTTCCGGTGGCGTGGTCGACGTTATCAGTGACGTCGAGCAGGCCCGAGATGAAGAGCTGGTAGCAGGCGACGCCCTCGGCCCGGGTGGCGTCGCGGTCGGCGGCCGGGTCGCCGGTGAGCAGCGGCGGCCGCTTGAGCACGAAGCCGCCCTTGGCGCCGACCGGAACGATGACGGCATTTTTCACCGTCTGCGCCTTGACCAGGCCCAGGATTTCGGTGCGGAAGTCGTCGCGGCGATCCGACCAGCGCAGGCCGCCGCGGGCCACCGGGCCGAACCGCAGGTGCACGCCCTCGACGCGGGGCGAGTACACGAAGATCTCGTACTTGGGCCGCGGCAGCGGCAGCTCGTCGATCAGCTGGGCGTTCAGTTTGAGCGCCAACACGTTGCGGGCCCGGGCAGAACCTTCGCGTGTCACAAAGTAATTGGTTCGCAGGGTGGCCTGCACCAGCGAGGCGAACGCGCGCAGAATGCGGTCGGTGTCCAGGCTCACCAGCGCGTCGATGTCCGCGGCGACCGCGGCGGCCTGCGCGTCCCGGCTGGTCGGCGAATCCGAAGTGCTGGGATCGAAAAGCGCTTCGAACAACAGCACGAGCGAGCGCGCAGTCGAGGGATGCTCGTTGAGCACCGATTCGATGTAGGACTGACTATACGGAAAGTTGGCCTGCCGCAAGTACTTTGCGTAGGCGCGCAGCAGCACGACCTGCTTCCAGGTCAGCCCGGCCCGCATCACCAGCTCGTTTAACCGGTCGATTTCGACCCGGCCGTGCCAGATCGCGGTGACCGCGTCGGCGAACCGCTCGGCCATCGCCTCGTGCTCGTCGGCCGTCTCGGCCACCCGGACGGATGGGTGCGGCGAGATCTTGAACTGATAGATCCACACCGGCAACCCGTCTGGTCGGGTCACCGTGAACGGGCGCTCCTCCAGCACGACCACGCCCATGCTCTGCAGCATCGGCAACAGCTGACTCAGCGAGGCACTGTGCCCGCCCAGGAACCAGGTCAGCTGGGCAAGACCGTCGCCGTCCTCGGCGAACACCAGCTTGACCGAATCATCGGTCAGCTCTTTGATGATGGCGATCTGGCCGATGGCGTCTTCGGGGCTGACCGCCGATTTGTATGCCTCGGGGAATGCCTCGCCGTAGTGCTCGGCGTCGACGTGGGTGACCCTGCCGGTCGTTGCGGCCGCGGCGAGACGGTCCGACCAGGTGCGGGCGGCCTCGCTGACCAGCGCCTGAATCCGGAGCCGGTTAGCTTCCGAAACGTCGACCGGGCCCGCCTGCTCGGGCAGCCTGACCATGAAATGCATGAGAGCCCAAGGTGATTCACTGACCCGAGCGGTGAATTCCAGCCGCGTCCCGCCGAACTCGTGGACCAGGATCTCTTCGATCTGCAGCCGCACCGCCGTGGTGTAGCGGTCGCGGGGCAGGTACACCAGGCAGGACACGAAGTAGCGCAGCCGGTCGTCGCGCACGAACAGCAGCGCCCGGCGTTGCGAGCCCAGATCCACGACGGCCTTGGCCATCGTGAAAAGCCGTTCGCCGCTGAGGGTGAACAACTCCGAGCGCGGCACGGTCTGGATGACATCGAGCAGCAACTGGGCCGGGTGCACCGGGTCGTCGGCGGCCATCGCCAGGGCCTCGCGGACCCGCCGCGAGATCTCCGGGATCTCCAACACGTCGGCGTTCATCGCGGCGACCGTGAACAACCCGACGAACCGGTGCTCAACCACTTCGCCGTCGACGTATTCACGCACCCCGATCGCATACGGGTAGGCGCCGTAGCACAGATAACTGCCGACGGTAGCCTGCGCCAACACCAGCAACTTGTCGTCGTCGGTCAGCCGCGGACGTTTACCGACGCGGTCGCGCATCACGCCGAGACCGCCGCTGCCGTCGCCCGACACCAGCCCGTCATACACCAGGCAGCGCTGGTAACCCAGCAGCAGGAAATTCCCGTTGCCCAACCAGCGCAGCAGCTCCGAGACGTCCTGCCGGTCGGGGGCGGTGAAACGGCCGCCGATATTGGTTTCCACGTCGGCGGCCAGGTTGCCCAGCACGGCGATCATCGCAGCCGAGTCCGCGGCCACCTGCTGGACGTCGCTGAGCACTTTGGGCAGGACTCGCTCGACCTCGGCGAGCACCTTAGTGTCGACCGAGGGCACGAACTGGATGTGGATCCAGGCCTCGCCGACGTATTGCGCTGTGCCGGGGGCCTTCGGCTCGATGCTGATCAACTCGCCCGCCGGGTCGCGCTGCACGTCGAACACCGGGGTCATCAACGCCGTGTAGGAGACACCGAGCCGGTGCAGCAGCACCGTGATGGAGTCCATCAGCATGCCGCCGTGGTCGGTGACGACCTGCAACGCGGGCCCGAAGCCCGCAGGATCGTCGGGCGGGTACACGGCGACGCCGCTTGCGCCGGGCGGGCGGTGCTGGCCGAGCCGGTAGTGCGCGCCCAGCAGCGCGGGGGTGACGGCCGCGGCGGCGATGGCCGGGTCGATTGGTCCGCTATCGGCGGCGTCGGGTTCGGCGTCGTGCGGGCCGCGGTAGGTCTCGATGTAGGCCTTCGAGATCCACTCGGAAATCTCCGACATCGTGGTGAACGAGGTCCACGGCGTGGTCTGCTGCTTCGGTCCGGAACCGATCGTCATGCCGCTAGCTCCCTACTCAGGTCGGATGGCACCTCATTCAGTCGCTCCCGGCTTGGGCGGCCGAACCGGACGCGTCCTCGCAGGGCAGCTGACAAGGCTGAGACTAGTCGCGAGTCAGCTTGCGGTGGGTCACCCGGTGCGGCCTGGCGGCTTCCACTCCGAGACGTTCCACTTTGTTTTCCTCGTAGGCACCGAAGTTTCCTTCGAACCAGAACCACTTGGCTTCATTGTCGTCGTCGCCCTCCCACGCGAGGATGTGCGTGCAGGTGCGGTCGAGGAACCAGCGGTCGTGCGAGATCACCACCGCGCAGCCGGGGAATTGTTCGAGGGCGTTCTCCAGCGAACCCAACGTTTCCACGTCGAGGTCGTTGGTCGGTTCGTCCAGCAGGATAAGGTTGCCGCCCTGCTTGAGGGTGAGCGCCAGGTTGAGCCGGTTGAGTTCACCACCGGAGAGCACTCCGGCCGGCTTCTGCTGGTCGGGGCCCTTGAATCCGAACGCCGACACGTAGGCCCGCGATGGAACCTCGCTCTGGCCGACAACAATGTGGTCCAGCCCGTCGGAGACCACCTCCCACACGGTTTTCTTCGGGTCGATGCCGGAGCGGGTCTGGTCGACGTAACTGAGTTTGACGGTCTCGCCGACCTTGACCGTGCCGCTGTCCGGCTCCTCGAGCCCGACGATGGTCTTGAACAGCGTGGTCTTACCAACACCGTTGGGACCGATGACGCCGACAATGCCGTTGCGGGGCAAGGTGAATGACAGGTCCTTGATCAGGGTGCGCCCGTCGTAGCCCTTGTCCAGGTGCTCTACCTCGACGACCACGTTGCCCAGCCGCGACCCGACCGGGATCTGGATTTCCTCGAAGTCGAGCTTCCGCGTCTTCTCGGCCTCGGCGACCATTTCTTCGTAACGCTGCAGGCGGGCCTTGCTCTTGGCTTGACGGGCCTTGGCGCCGGACCGGACCCAGGCCAATTCCTCGGTCAGCCGCTTCTGCAGCTTGGCGTCCTTGCGGCCCTGGACGGCGATGCGCTCGGCCTTCTTCTCCAGATACGTCGAGTAGTTGCCCTCGTAGGGGTAGGCGCGGCCCCGGTCGAGCTCAAGGATCCACTCGGCGACGTTGTCCAGGAAATAGCGGTCGTGGGTGACGGCCAGGATCGCGCCGGCGTAGCTGGCGAGGTGCTGTTCGAGCCACTGCACGCTCTCGGCGTCGAGGTGGTTGGTCGGCTCGTCGAGCAGTAGCAGGTCGGGCTTGGACAGCAGCAGCTTGCACAACGCCACCCGACGGCGCTCACCGCCGGAGAGGTTGGTCACCGGTTCGTCGGCCGGCGGGCAACTCAGCGCATCCATGGCTTGCTCCAGCCGCGAGTCCAGGTCCCACGCGTCGGCGTGGTCGAGTTCCTCCTGTAGCCGGCCCATCTCCTCCATCAACTCGTCGGAGTAGTCGGTGGCCATCAGTTCGGCGACTTCGTTGAAGCGGTCCAGCTTGACCTTGATCGCGCCCAGGCCCTCCTCCACGTTGCCGCGCACGGTCTTTTCCTCGTTGAGCGGCGGTTCCTGCAGCAGAATGCCGACCGTGGCGTCGTTGGCCAGGAGCGCGTCGCCGTTGTTCGGCTTGTCCAGCCCGGCCATGATCCGCAAGACGCTCGACTTACCGGCACCGTTGGGGCCGACGACGCCGATCTTCGCACCCGGGAAGAAGCTCAAGGTGACATCGTCCAAAATCACCTTGTCGCCGTGCGCCTTGCGGACCTTCTTCATCGTGTAGATGAACTCAGCCATGCCGCGGTTTTGCCTTTCTAGTCTTTGAGAAGATCTCGCGGACCATCCTAGGCATCACCCACAGTGACAACCCGACATCCAACCGGCAGCTAGGCCGACAGCGGGAGCCGGCTAGGGTCACCGGCGCCGCCGGATTCGGTCGTGTCGCCGTCGGCCGCCGGTTCTGCTGCGGTGTCTGCGGGCGCGGGTTCGGTGTCCGGGGCCGGTGTAGCCGGGCTTCTCGATGCGCACGATCGCGCTCAAGACATCGGGTCCCACAGACGTCGCGCGCATCTCAAGTGACGACCTGCGATTGCCATCGCGGTCCTCGCTGGTGTAGACGAAGCCCACCACGATCACAGGTGCGCCTCTGCCCAGCGCGGCGCTGACGCCCCACCGTCACCCCAATATCCCCGACCCCACCGACGAACGTCCCCACAGGTGGTGGTACCAACCCTTCCAACCACAACCACCACCAACCACCAACTAGACCAACGCGAGCGACACTGGATCGACAATGAAACCTGTTGGTACATCACAAGATTCGTTAGACTCCGCAACCAGAACCGGCATGCGCACTCACCTGACCCAAGTCGGGTTTGACATGCGTCGGCTCGGGACGTCGAAGCCCGACTCGGCGGATCCATGGTGGTAACGGCACCGAGGGACTAGGTGGCACGTTGCCTTGCCATCGCACCCCTGATCACGGTGACCGCGTGCCGGGTCAGATTCACTCGATCATCGCGAAGGCGGACTGCAACTCACCCGCCATGCGCAGACGACTGAGAATCGGTGAGCGTTTGCTTTCCAGGGCTCGTCGACCAGCAGACGCCCCGGCACCCAGTGAAACGCATATCCGTTCCCCAACAGATCCGCGAGCGTAACCTCACGGCGAAAATCCTCGCCGGAAACCGCCACGACGTTACGCCCGTGGATCGGGCGAAGCGGATCCCTGCGCCGCAGTTCGCGGTCCGCCAAGGCCGGCCAGTTCGGCCAGCATCGCGTTGTAGGCAGTCAGATCGGCATCGTCGTCGCGGCCGGCGGCCCGGTCGAGGCGCCGCGCGGTCCGCTCGTCGCTGCGCGCCCATTGCACGAGCAGCGCGAGCATCACGATCACCAGCGGCACCTCCCCCGCGGCCCACGCGATACCGCCGCCCAGGTGCTGGTCACCCTGCAGGTCGGTGTGCCACCTCAAACCGAGGGACCGGTAGTAGGCCTCGCCGAGCACGGTAGGGGTGCCCATCAGCTCCACCCCGAAAAAGGCGTGCAGGGGCAGCGAGGCGAATACCACGCCCACCTTGGCCAGCGGCGGGATCGGCCGCGGTGTCGCATCCACGCCGATCACCACCCAATAGAACAGGTAACCGCTGAGCAGGAAGTGCACGTTCATCGCCAGGTGCCCGGCATGACTGGCCGCGGCGGCGTCGAAAATGCCGCCAAAGTACAGGCCGTAGAACCCGGCGACGAACAGCACAGTGGCCACGATCGGATTGGTCAGCAGGCGCGACACCCGACTGTGCAGGGCGGCCACCAGCCATTCCCGCATTCCGGGCGGGTCGTCGCGGCCGGCGGCGGGCAGCGCGCGCAGCGCGAGGGTGACCGGCGCGCCCAACACCAGCAGGATCGGAACCAGCATCGACAGCCCCATGTGCGCAGCCATGTGCATGCTGAACATCGCCGGCATGTAGCGGCCCACCCCCGATGAGGTGACAAACAGCAGGGCCAGGCACCCCAACAGCCACGCCAGGATACGGCCGGGCGGCCAGTGGTCGCCGCGGCGGCGTAGCCGTACCACCGCCGCCACGTACAGCGCGGCAAGAACGATCGCGGCCGTGCCGAAGACCAGGTCAAAGCGCCAGTCGAACAGGATGCGCGCCAAGGTCGGCGGACCCGCGAAGTCGTAGCCGATCTCGGCTTCCGGGATCGACGGCAGCGGGTTCGGTGGTGGCGGTGGGGTCCGGCCAAGCCCGACGGCAATGCCGAACGTCACGCCGAACAGCACCGCCTCGACGAGCGCCAGCCGGGTCAGAACCTTGCGCGCCGTGGGATCGCGTTGCAGCGCGATGACTCCGGCCCGGCGTTGCCGCCAGCCCAGCGCGCCCAGTGCACACAGCGCGACGAACTTCGCCAGCACCAGCCCCCCGTAGGCGGTAGTCAGCAGGTCCGACGGCAGCACCCGCACCAGGGCGTTCATCACACCGCTGAGCCCCATCGCGACCCAACACCACAGAGCGATCATCGAGAAGCGCCGGGCCGCCAAGGCAAGATGATCGCCACCGCGCAGCGAATGGGCCAGCAGTGCCAGCAGGCCGCCGGCCCACACGCTGGCGGCGACGAGATGGATCAACAGGCTGTTGGTGGCCAGGTCGTGCGCGCCGCCGGCCGACGAATGGCCGGTCAGCCCCAGCGGGATCAGGGTGAGCACCGATCCGGCGCACAACAGCGGTGTCCACGACCAACGCAGCACCGTCGAGCTAGCTAGCGTCACCACCACGGCGAGCACCGCGGTCCAGCGCCACGCGGAGGCGGTGGCGATCAGCCTGGCCAACGACCACAGCCGCAGCGGGTTGAGTTGCTCGGACAACGGATGGCCGGAGACGTCGGAAACGGTCAGCGGGATCAGCAGGACAGCGCATACCGCCCACACCCCGGACGCGACCGTACCCAGCCGCAGAGCCCGGTAGCCTCCGGCGTCCAGCACGCCGGACTTCTGCGGCGGCACCAGGAACGCCGCGAACAGGAACGACCCCACGGCCAGCACCGCGGCGATCTCCCCGGCTGCCCGGACGAACGGCAGGCCCAGCGTGGTCGCCGGACCGGGGTCGGGTAATCCGGTGGCGGTCAGTGCGTCGGCCAGTGACAGCGTTCCAATGCCGGCGGCCGTACCCCCGGCCAGCACCGCGACGGCGATCAACAGCGGCCACACCAACCCTTGCCCACTGGTGGTGGACTGCCGACCCGTCATGCATCCAGAGTATGGGCGGACTCTGGGAAAGCCCGCGCTACCCGGCCTGTCGGACGCCGCCCTCCTGGCGTGCCTGATATTCGCGGGCAAAGAACTGGTTGCGCGCGATGCTCTCGACGTAGCCGCAGTCGCGCAGGATAGCCCGCAATTCGCGGCGGAACGCGGCTCGGTGTTCGGCCAGATCCGGCGCCGGTGCGATCAGATCTGATCGGCGACGACCTGCCGGGCGGTCGCGAAGAGCAACGTGGACACCGATTCGCTGCTGCGCACCCGGGTTTGCGCCACATACTGGCGGCCGACGCCGAGCGCCATCTCCGTGAGCTCCCGCTGCCCGACGTCGGCGGGCGCATCGCGCAGCACGTCGGCGACGATCTCGTAGGCCTCGAAGAACACCCGCAACATCGCCTCGGCCATCAAGGGCCGCTTGGCGAACAGCATCGCGTCGATCTCCTCACCGCCGGCGACGACATGGGCTTCCCAGTCGTCATGCCAGGCCATCTCCTTCGGCGATGTACTCGCGGAAGGCCACCGAGTCGGCGAAATAAAAATCGAACCTCAACAAATCACGCAGCCGCATCGCCTGCGCCCAGAACGCCTCCATCCGGTCGCCGTCGACGTTTCGGGCGTGCGCCCAGCGCGAGTTCGACGATCGAGGTCTCCAAAAAGGCGTGGATGACCGACTTCCGGTAGAACGCGGCGGCGTGCTGCTTGCCGGCGCGATCAGCCACACCGGTTCCCGCCCGCCGTCGACGCGGGTGATCGGGTGCCGGTTCGACAGGGCGTCAACGGCGGCGCGCACCCCGTTTCGGGTGCGCAGCCGCAGCGCACTGGCCGAGACCGGGGTGTGCTTGCGGTCCAAATAGTCCAACGAATCCTGCAGCGTGTGGTACAGCTGGTCCAGCGTGAGTGCCGCGCCGCGGGTGGTGAGCAGCAACGCGCACACCAAACCCGTCGCGGTCACCGGAGTCGCCCGCAAAATCCGCCACGCCACCTCGAACGACATCTTTTGCAGCGCGAGGCGTTTCGCGTCCTGGTCGTGGGCCGGCGGACCGTGCGACGGGCCGAGGTACTGGCGCATTGAGACGGCTTCGGGGAAGCGGACGTAAATTTTGCCGTAGTTGCTTTCGCCCTGCGCCTTGATGAAGTTGTACAGCCACAACACACTCTCGGATGTATTCTCCCCGCCGCGAGCATAGGCCGCGTACTCGGCGGTCTCGTGCAGCTGGTCGAAGCCAATCGAAACCGGTTGCAGCAGAATGTCTTCGCTGCGGCCATCGAGATAGGCGTCGCCCACATAGGACATCAAGCCGAGTTTGGGCGGCAGCATCTTCCCGGTGCACGACCGGGTGCCCTCGATCGACCAACTCAGGTTGAACCGCCTCTCGACGATGTAGCCGACGTATTCCCGGAGGACGTACTTGTAGAGCGGGTTGTTGGCGATGTCGCGGCGGATGAAGATGACGCCGGAACGCCGCAGCAGCGGGCCCATCAGGCCGAAGGACAGGTTGATGCCGGCGAAGACGTGAACCGGCGGCAGCCGATTCTCCTGCATCGCCACAGGCACCACCGCACCGTCGATATAGGAGCGGTGCGAGAACAGCAGCACCGCGGGATGGATCTCCAGCGCATTGCGCATCGCGGCGATCTGGAACGCGTCATAGTCGATCTCGGAGTCGAATCCGCGGCAGATCGCCCGTGCCAGAACGGAAACGAGGTCGACGGACACCCGGCTCCACCCGGTGGCCAGCTCGTCGAGCATCTTGCCCGCCTCGTCGACGGTTGCGCCCGGGATGGCCTTCAGCCCGCGCGGAACCGGCTGGACGCCAAAATCTCGGGTTTCAACAGCAGGGGGACTTGTACTGCGGGCCCCGTATTCAGTACTCGGCCCGTTCCAACGACAAAAGCGCTCGACGCGTGACGAATTGGGCGAAGTCGCGTTCGTCTTCGCCGACCGTGGTGTCATGCCACTGCTAACGTAGTTCGGACACAGTGGCCGCTTCACCGGCCACCACCCGGGCCCGGTGCGGATCGTTGCGCACGATGTGACGCTGACGACGAGGTTTGGGGTGGTAGGGATCCCAGCCGGGAAGCAACCCGGCAAGTTTCGCGACTCTGCCACGATCCGGGGTGGGCAGCCAGAACACCCGCACCGGCATGATGGCACGGTCTTCACCTGAAGCGAGTCGATCGACAAGAAGACTCAGGGCCGACGGTGATGCATCGGCGGGCAATGTGAGCACGTCGAACTTCGCGTCAGGATTACGCGCTCGTTGCTGACCCAGCCACTCCATCACCAGCTGAGTTTCGACGCCGTACCCCATGGACGCTAGCAGCAGCGAATACTGTGCGGTCAGGACTGCGCTGCTAGCCGCGGCCAGTTGTGTCACGTGGACTCGTCGGGCCGGTGCGTTGTGTCGCCGGACGGCTCCGTCGCCGGTTGCGGGGCCTGACCGTCGTTGAGCGCGGCCTCCGACTGGTTCGGATGCTGCTGCTCGGGTTCGGATTTGGGCTTCGATTTCTTGGCCGGGGCCTTCTTGACTGCCTTCTTCTCGGTGTACGGATCGAGATGGGGCAGTTCGTCCACCGGCCAGTTCGCCAAGGTGTCCAGATACAGCTGGCGTACCTCGGCGATGCGGTCCGGCAGCGTCTCAACGGTCCAGTCCTGCACCGAAATCGGCGGGAACACCGCGACGTCCACCGTGCCGTGGTTGATCGTGGTGGAGCTGCGGGCGGCAACGATCTCCGCGTTGCGAATCACAATGGGCACGATGGGAATTCCAACCGCCATCGCGATCCGGAAGGGTCCCTTCTTGAACGGACCGACCTCGGTGGTGTCCATCCGAGTGCCTTCGGGGGCGATCAGAATCGACAGACCCTTCTTCGCCCGCTCCTCGACCGTGCGCATCGTCTCGAGGGCGGCGACCGGGTCGTCGCGGTCGATGAACACGCCGTCGGTCAACCGGCCCAACGTGCCGATGATCGGGTCCCTCTGCAATTCCTTCTTGCCCACGGCGACCCAGTTGTCGCGCACCAGCGAGCCGGCGATAAGAGGATCAATCTGGTTGCGGTGATTGAAGATAAACACCGCGGGACGTTGCGCGGTCAGGTTCTCCCTGCCGATGACGTTCAGACTCACGCCGGCGGTCATCAGCAACGACTGCGGGAACGTCGAGGTAAAGAAGTTGACGCCACGCCGGCGGCTGGCGGTCAACAGCCCGACACCCACGGCGCCGGCCGCGACCGGGAACATCGACCCGATGCCGGCGAGGGTCCGTATCTGCCGTCGCAACCCCACCGGGCCGCGGCTGGTGAACCGCAGGATCGGCCAGCCGCGCCGCTTGGCGACCACGGCCATCTTACCTTCGGGATTCGTCGGTCGTGTGTTACCGACCAGGTACATCAACGCGACGTCCTCGTCACCGTCGGCGTAGAAGTAGCTGTCCTTAAGATCGATATCATGCTCGGCCGCAAACCGTTGTACCGCAGCTGCTTTGCCTGGACCCCACCAGAATCGGTTTCACGACCTTGCCGGTGAGCAGCCCGTCCTCGTTGGTCTCGAACTTGTTGGTCAGGGTGTTGCTGATGCCCAGGAAGCGTGCCACCGGGTTGACCTGGGATGGTCAACGCGGACGAGCTGAGCACCACGGTGTGGCCGCGAGCGACGTGGGCGCGCACCAACTCCCGCATCTCCGGGTAGATGCGCGACCTGATCCGCTGGGTGAAAAGGCGCTCGCCGATCTCATACAGGTCGGTCAGCAGCCGGCCGGCCAGCGCGGCCGAAGCTTTGCCGATCAGATCTTCGAACTCGATCCGTCCGAGCGTGTGGTTCAGTCCCGCCTGCACCATAGAGAGCAACTCGCCCATGCCCATGTCGCGCCGACGCAGCTGCTCCTGGGTCAGGATGCCGGCGGTGAAACCCGCGACGAGGGTCCCGTCCAGATCGAAGAAGGCACCGATCTTGGGCTCGGGCGGGCTGGCGAGGATCTCGGCGACCGAACCGGGTAGCCGCAAATCCTTTGCGGGCGCATCTTTCTGGGTGTCTTCGCGGCTCATGAGCTCGACACCAATCGTGACGCCGCATCGGTTTGGTCGGTGAACGAGGCAGGAACCGCGCGTGGCGGTGGATCACCCGCCAGCGCGAGAATCTCGTCGAAACCCTCGAGCAGGTATCGGGCGAACAACGCTTCCTCGCGCACGGCGGCCCGGTCATAGCGCACGGTGATGGTGCACCACCCCCCTCGGGAAATCAGCACCACCATCATCGCGACCCCGGGTAGCGGACCGATACCGCACTGCCACAAAACTTTTGCACCGGCGATGTAGGTGTAACCCGGGTACACGGGGACATTGCTGGCCTGCACGTCCAAGCCGTTGATGCCCTCCAGCACAGACGCTAGCATCGGCGCCAGTGCACCGATGATATTCATCGCCGGCTCGTCGCGGCGCTGGGTCATCTGGGCGCGCATCTTCTTCATCCGCGACACGGGATCGGCGGTACCCAGCGGTGCGGCCAGGTTCACGCCGGTGAACCGGTTGCCGCCGGTGGTGTCAGCGTCGGCCCGCAACGAGACCGGCACCGCCATCGGCAATGTGCTGATCGATACTCCGAGCGCATGGTGGTAACGCCGCAGCGCGCCCGACAGACCTGCCAGGTAGGTGTCGTTGATCGACCCGCCACCGGCCTTGGCCGCCTTGTGCAGATCGAAGAGCCGGATGTCGATCGCTTCGGTGCGCGAGGTCAGGCTGCGCCGGCGCAACAGCAGCGAGGGCTCCGCGGCGCGGTTGATCACCCGAACTCCCGACACCGCGTAGTCCACGATTCCCGACACCGCCCCGGCCACCGCGACCGCGACACCGCCGACGATGTTCAGCGGCAAGCGGTTCAGGCCCTGCCGCATCAGGTCGTCGGGCGACAGGTCCTGCGGGACGGGCACCGGCGGCGTCGGTTTGGCCGGCAGATCGCGCTCGAGATAGTAGATTTCGGCGAACATCTCGACGCCACCGACACCGTCGGTGACGGCGTGGCTGATGTGCAGCAGCGTCGCCGCCTGGCCGTCGAGCAGTCCCTCGACCAGGGTGGCCGTCCACATCGGCCGCAAGATGTCTAGTGGCGACTGCAAAACCAGCTCGGCGAGATCGAACACCTGACGCAGCGTGCCCGGTTCGGATACCCGAAGCCGGCGGACGTGGAAGTCCAGATTGAAGTCGGGATCGACCACCCAGCGCGGCGACGCGGTCGGCAGTGTCGGCACGACGACCTCCTGCCGAAGCCGCAACACCTTTCGGGACGCATTTTCGAACCGGGTCCGGAACCGGTCCCAGTCCGGCGTGGTGTCAAGCAGTTCCAGCGCCATGACGCCCGACCGGATGCGCGGATTGACCTCGCCCCGATGCAGCAGACAGTCCACGGTCCCCAGCTCGTCGGGCAACCAGGGACGTCTGTCGGGCTCAACCATGGTCATCAACTCGACGCGTCAACCTCGTCACAGCCGATCAAGCCTCCTGACTCAGCTTCACCACCCGATAGCCCCACCAACGCTAGTCGGGTTGACCCGCTGGTGAAAGGCACGATTCGGTCGCTACAAGAGCCGGCCGCGCACTGTTAACCTTTCGCAATTCAGCTGGCAGAGGTCGTCGAGAGCGGCCAGGAGTCGATCGGCGAGCTGTCTCGACGGTAGGCGATGCCCAAAAAGTCGGCGACGGCGTCGGCGGCCAGCCGTGACCGGGCCGTGGACAGGATGTCGAACGTGTGATGCGCGTTGGCGAGCTCCGCGTGCGCCACGACCGCGGCGCCCGCGGTACGCATCGCCTCGCAGAAGTCTCGGGCCTGTGCGCATGGCACCAGTTCGTCCTTCTCTCCGTGCAGCACGAAGAAGGGCGGCTTGGTCATGAACGTAGGAACTTGGCGACGCCGCGCGGAACCGCTCGGGTGTTTCGGCGTAGCGGGCGCGCATGACGAACTCTCGAGGAACGACATCATCGGCTCGTGCATGGTGTCGGCGTTGGTAAAGTCGTAGACCCTGTAATAGGGTACCGCCGCCTGAACCGTGGTGTCGGCGTCTTCGAACACGGGCTGAAATTGCGGGTCGTCGGGGGTCAGCGCGGCCAGTACGAGATGTCGGAGGTTTGTGCCGCGTACCGGCGGTGCGGGCCGGGCCTGCCCAACAGTCCGCCGCGGGGTCCGCACTCGGACTCGTCACATGCGAGTGGGAAACCTGGTCGCCGTAGCCCGGCCCAAACGACTCTTCGAGCGCCGCGGTGAGAGTCTGCTTCCCACGCTGGACAGCCCAGTGGGCGCCGACACCCGGGACAAGGCGTACCCGGTCACCACGTGCGGCAGAAATTCCGTGGTCAGCCAGCCGGCAAACCAGCCCACCGGGGACGGGGGGCCGCGCATCAGCAGGGCGGCCGCCCCCTTGGCGTCCGCGACCAGGCGAAACGCCTAGGAACCAGTCCCGGCATACCGCGCAGTCATGCTCGTGGCCACGCCCATCGAACGGCACTCCTCGACCTCATGCACACGCCTCGTTGCGGTTAACAGCCGTTTACCAGCTGATATTGTCCGTGTGTCGAGCGTCTATACGCTAAACGATATCAATAGCGGTGCAATGCTTTTCGCGCGTGTCGCGTCGGCGAGTCGGGACAATGGGCATTCCTGGATAGACTGGCCTGCGCATTGCCTCCGTAGCTCAGATGGATAGAGCAAGGGCCTTCTAATCCCTAGGTCGCACGTTCGAGTCGTGCCGGGGGCACTTTAGCCGGGTTTGTCACCCGGGCATGATGGCTTGGCGTCCGGGGCGATCCGGGTGAGCAGATCGGTCAGCTGCGCCACCTGCTCGGTCGTGAGCCTGTCGAAGACGTAGGACCGCACCAGCCGCCACGTGACCGTGCGCCACGGCGCTGACTTTCTCAAACCCCCTGTCGGTCAATATCGCATCGGTGAGACGCCCGTCGCCGGGATTGGGCCGGCGACGCACATAACCGGCCGCCTCCATGCGCGTCACGACGTGCAACAGCTGGGACAGCGACCCGTTGGTGACGGCCGCTTGGTTGCTGTACTCGATATGTCAGCATGGGAGCGTGATTGCAGGCCGATTCGCTGGTCCCTGGGGCGCCGCCGCAGCAGCCCTGCGCGACGCTGTTGAACCTACCCATTCGCGGCCGCCCCAGCATCCGCCGCGCCATGCCCCGACATCGAGGTGAGCTACGCTCGCGCCACCGGCGAGCCACCCGGGGTCGGCGCCGTCGGCCAGGAATTCATTGACTCACTGCACTCGCAGGTTGGCGGGCACACCGTTGGGGTGTACGCGGTCAACTACCCGGCCGGCGAGGATTTCGCCCCGTCGACATCCGCCGGGGGCAGCGACGTGCACGCACACGTGCGATCGATGGTTGCCGACTGTCCCAACACCAAACTGGTGCTCGACGGAACTTCCTTAGGCGCCATGGCAGACCTGGCGACGATCGCCCGAGCACCCATCGTGCTTGATCCCCGACATTCTCACGTCCGACGAGGCGGACCATGTCGCCGCGCTGGCGCTGTTCGGCAACCCGTCGGACCGATACCTGGGAGCTCCGGTGAGCGAAGTCAGTCCGTGGTACGGGGCCAAGGCCATTGACCTCTGCGCGCCCGGCGATCCGGTGTGCACACCCGGCGGACCGCTGGCGCTTCGGTCCCACGACGAGCTGTTCTCTGCAGCCGCGCTTTCCTATGCAGGGTCCGGAATGCCCAGTCAGGCAGCGTCTTTCGTGGCAAGCCACGTCTAACCCGGACGGATCAGAAAGCGGGCGTGAACGCTACCACCGGAATTGAGTCTAGATCCCGCGGTGTCCTGGTATCTGCCGTAGGGCGACGTCGCGCCTCGGGCGAGGGCGAACAACCGGTCGCTCTCGATCCCGGTGACATCCTCGGCGACAAAACGCCCGCCGAATCGACCCGCCTCAATCGTCACCTCGGGATGGGCCTTGACGTTGTGATACCAAACCGGATTACGCGGCGAACCGAAATTCGAGGCGATCACGATCACCCGTCCCCAGTCGGTGAAGTAGACGACCGTGGACGTACGCGGGATTCCCGACTTGGCGCCGATATGGGCGAGTAGCAACGCCGGAAACGGTGTGACCATCGACAACGACCGCCACTGAACCGAATCAGGGCTTGGTCCAGATGCGGGGCGATATGGCGCATCACCCAGATGCCCAGCGGCGACGTGGCAATTTGCGTGACCGCACGGTGAGCGAAAGGGCTGGCCGGTGCCACCTCGGGAATCTGCATGTCCCACATCGTAGACCGAGTTCAGGCGCACCGTAATTCATGACAACGAGTGCTGCCGACCTGAATTTCGTTGAAACACAAATACAATCACTACGCTTTGACGTACCGTTCGTCGCGAACCTGTTCGGCAATCGAAAATATCGGCATCACAACCTAATTCACTAGGGATGCCGTCCGGCTCATCCGGTGGTGACGAAATCCCTGACGACGCATGGGCGCGTGCGCGATTGAGAATGTGTCCACTTTCCTGGAGTCGTTTCGGTCGACAAACTTCGCGATTTTACGAGTCAATACCGGCCGAGAAAAAGCGGCTGGTCGTGTCGGAAAATGCGAATCCTTCGACTTATATTACAAGCCGGAGTTCGTCGACCCGATCGTGGAGAGCGCCGACGAGTTTCTGCGGTAAAACTTGTGACGCGGATTGCCGCTCAGGGCGGTGGCGGCGCACCGGGATCGAGCGGCGGCTCGGGATAGGGCGCGGCTGAGCGCAACTCGACAGCCGGCTACGGGCGCCCGGTGCGTTCGCGGTGTTGCAGCCCGGGCCAGTAACACGGTCGGCGCTGGCCCTCCTCCAGCTCTTCCTGAGTCCGGCGAATGCGGCGCTGCCGGGTCCGCCCTCTTGCTTAGTGTCCTCCACCCAGCAGATGAACTCGTTGCGCGCCAAGGGGGTGATGTCTTCCCAAGCGGCAAAATGCGGTCGGGTTGCCGATTAATGCCTCGCGCAGGTCCGCGGGAAAGCTTGTGCACCACCCCACCGGGTATGCGTTGACTGGCCATCCGGTCAGAGTAGCCACCGGCGACGAGCCACCCCCGTCGTGCTGCTCGGAATCCATGACAAATTCTTGACGTTACGACGCCAAGTGGCCTTTAACGATGGCTCAATCCGATTTCGTCTTGTTCAGAATGGAGAATCGCGTCGCGCTTATCACCGTTAACGACCCCGACCGGCGTAACGCGCTGACGGGTGAGAGCTCCGCGCAGCTGCGCGCCGCGGTCGAGCGCGCCGAAGCCGACCCGGGCGTACATGCCGTCGTCGTCACCGGGGGCGGGCAAGGCTTTCTGCGCCGGCGCGGACCTGAGCGCCCTGGGCGCCGCGGGAGCCGGCGCCGCGGAATCAGGCCTACAACAGCTCTACGACGGGCCATGGCCGTGGGCAGTTGCACGCTGCCGACCATCCACCGCCGTTAATGGCGCCGCGGTGGGCGCCGGGCTGAACCTGGCGCTGGCGGCCGACGTGCGCATAGCCGGGCCGGGAGCATTGTTCGACCCCCGGTTTCAGAAGCTGGGGCTACATCCGGGGGCGGCGCGACGTGGATGCTGCACCGGGCGGTCGGCCTGCAGGTCGCTCGGGCCGCCCTCGTATTCGGCATGCGCTTCGATGCCGAAAGCGCCGTGCGGTACAGGTTGGCGCTCAGCGTTGCCGACGATCCGGTCGCCGCGGCGTTAGAGCTCGCCGCCGGACCCGCCTCGGCCCCACACAGGGTGGTGCTGGCCACCAAGGCGACCATGCACGCCACCGCCAGTCCCGGGGGCGCTGGACGTCGAGCACCACGAATTGGCGATGCACACTGAGCTGGGGCCGCAGGTGTCCTCGATCCAGTCGCCGGAATTCGCCGACCGGCTGGCCGCGGCACGACGCAAGTAGGGCCTAACCGCGGGGTCCGGTCGCCATGCAGGCCGGGCCCCTGATGCGGAATCCGGGGTCGACGCGGCGGGCAGCGACGATGAACACCGCAGCCATGAACGGCGCAAGCGCGCCGTTCATGGCTGCGAGAGTTGCCATTTCGGCGCTGTTGAGCAACTGGGGGCTCAGACGCCACACTCAGCGCCACCACGGTGTTGTGTAGCCCGACCTCGAGGCTGACCGCGGTCGCCTGGGGTGGGCCCAACCGCATCGCGCGCGGCACCAGGTAGCCGACGGACAGGCTGACGGCGCAGAAGATCATCACCGCTGCGCTGAGCACGCCGAAGTTGTGCGACAGCGTCGTTCGTCCCCCGGCGATCGCGAGCCGTCACGGCCAGGACGACCAGCGCCGCCGCGACGATCTTGATCGGGCGCTGCAATCGCCGGGCGAACCCGGGGAAGCGATGGCGGACCGCGGTGGGGATGAGTATCAGGGCGAATACCGCGAAGAACTTGTCCAGCTGCAACGGGATGAAGCGCCCCTCGCCCAGAAACCAGCTCATCGATGCCGCCAAAATCACCGGCAGGTGAAGACCGACAGCGCAGCATTGATGGCCGCCAGCGTGAGGTTGAGCGCCAGATCTCCGTTGAACAAGTGACTTCAAGATGTTGGCCATCGTCCCGCCCAGGGTGGCGGCCATCAGCACCAGCCCCACCGCCAGCGGCGGCTCCAAGTGAAAGGCCCCGGCGATCACCAGGCACAGGACGGGCAGCACCAGCGCTTGGCAGAGCAGCGCTACCGCCAGCGGCCGGCGCAAGGCGGCTGCCCGCTTGAAGTCGGCGACGGTAAGTGTGAGCCCGAGAGCAAGCATCACCACGGCAGCGACCAACGGGAAGTACTGGTTGCCCATAACGCTCCCCGAGGTCGTCGATGTCGTCGCGCGGCGACCGTCGGATTGATCGGCGCGGATAGTCAGCTTGCCTTATACCGCGCCGGTCTGCCCGGAATGCGAGCAGTCGGCAGCTGCGACATCATGGCGCCCAACCCGGTTGCGCGGCCTCTTCCGGCGACGGCCGTACCGAAATCCCGAAAAGCGGCCCGGAAATCACCCCATGGGGCGATCGAGCACACGGCACGGAATTGCCGTCAGCTAATGGCGTAAGCCCCTGAATCCGAGGACTCTGGGGCTTTACGGCGCACGTGTTATTACGCGGCTTTGATCGTTATCTGGTCGACCTGCATGTAGCCCGGCGGGTTGCCCGCAGGCTCCGAGGATGTAGGTGTGGGCGGACGTCCCGGTCAGGGTGTTGGGGTCCCACGTTGTGTGGGTGGTCGTGCCGTAGAGGGTCTAACTGCCGTCCGGGCAACTGACGTTGCTCACGGTGTCCATGACCCACTGTCCGTCGACCAATCGTGCCTGACTGGCCCCCAGTCCGGCCTTGACCCAGAGACACCCGTTACCGCAAGAGTTGGCCGCCCAGCTATTGTCGATCGTGTGGCCGCTCGGGGTCGTGACGGTCTCGGTGTACGACCCGTTCATCGTGGGTGTGTCGGCCCACGCCGCGCCTGCCGAACCGACAGCCAAACCGGCGCAGATAGCGGTTACGACAAGGCCCCGCACGATGGTCATGTTCTCGTTCCTTCCGTACAGCCAGTCAGCGCAGCGAGCAACTGTCTTGTGGTCGACCAAAGATTACGACGATTTTGCGGTCGCGGCATTCGCATACGTTTCGGCTCCTTTGCGATCTTGTTAACACCCGAAAAGGCCGGGTGCGCAATACCGCAACAGCCGTACCGGGCGACGGCAGCACGGTAACTGGAGTGTCATAAATCCGCAGAGCGGAGCGGCGAATATTAACGGTTTTCGACCGCGCCCCGCCGAGCCTGGTTGGGCGGCGTGGCGAACCTCAGTCCGACACGGACTCTCCGGCGCGCCGCAGAAGCGTGGCCGCGTGCTTGAGCACCGGAGAGTCCACCATCTGCCCCTCGAACGCGAACACGCCGCGCTCGTGCTGTGCCGCTGCCAGTACCCGGCGCGCCCAGTCCAACTTTTCCTCGGTAGGCCGAAACGCCTTGCGCACCACGGCAACCTGGCTGGGGTGAATGCACACGGTCCCGGCGAATCCCAGGGCCACCGCGTCTTCGGCCTCGGCCCGAAGTCCCTCGAGATCTGGGATATCCAGGTACACGGCGTCGAGCGCGACGCGACCGAACGCGTTCGCGGTGAGCAGCACCGTCGACCGCACGTGGCGAGCGACATCCCGGTACGAGCCGTCGGCCTTACGGCTGGAGCTGCCGTCGAGGGTGGCGACCAGATCCTCGGCCCCCCACATTAGTGCCACTGTGTTCTGCGCCGCGGCGATGTCGGCCGCGAAGACAGCACCGCGTGGCGTCTCCAGCAGCGCGATGACGTCCCGCGGCGCCAGGGCCGTCACCTGTGCCGCCGATTCGGTCTTGGACAGCATCACCGTGGTGTACGCGGTGCCGGCCAGTGCCTCGAGGTCGCGGGGGTACTCGGCGGTGTCGGCCGCGTTGATCCGGACCACGGTGCGCTCCGGGTCGACCGGGGTGTCCTGCAACGCCTTGCGGGCGCCGGGCTTGTCCGCTTCGGCGACACCGTCCTCGAGGTCGAGGATAACGACGTCGGCCGCGGCGGCCGCCTTCGCGTAGCGCTCGGGCCGATCGGCCGGGCAGAACAGCCACGCCGGGCCCGCGGCTTGCAGATTAACTCGGCCTCCTGGCTGCTCGGGCGTTTCT
The DNA here is from genome assembly GCF_902168065.1 of Mycobacterium tilburgii. Lineage (GTDB taxonomy): Bacteria > Actinomycetota > Actinomycetes > Mycobacteriales > Mycobacteriaceae > Mycobacterium > Mycobacterium tilburgii. The sequence continues at coordinate 154,388 of NZ_LR655690.1, forward strand.
GGACGAGCGTCGTTCGCACCACGCGGTCGACGATGTCTCCGTGCTGGTTGCGGCCGGTGTGCTCGAGGGTGACGATACCCTCCCCTGGCCGGCTCTTCGACTCGCGCTTACCGGTGCAGACGGTTTCCGCGTACAGGGTGTCGCCATGGAACACCGGCTTCGGGAAGGAGACCTCGGAGAAACCTAGATTGGCCACGATGGTGCCGAGCATCAACTGCGACACCGACAACCCGACCAGCGTAGAGAGGGTGACGAGTTCACCAGCCGCTCGCCGCGAAAGACCGGCTGTTCGGCGACCCAGGCCGCGTCGAGGTGCAGCGACTGGGTGTTCATGGTCAGCGTGGTGAACAGCACATTGTCAGCCTCGGTGACGGTACGGCCCGGCCGGTGCAAATAGGTCGTGCCGATCTCGAATTCCTCGAACCACAGGCCACGCTGCACAACGGACTTGCCTTCGCTCATGACAAGCCCAGCGATCGCGCGTTCAGCTTCTTGCACTTCGGTGGTCCCTTCGCCGATTTCGAGGATCTTGCTGTCGCGGTAGTGCCGCGCCACCGGATACTCGTTCATGAAGCCGTACCCGCCGTGGATCTGGGTGGCGTCGCGGGCGTTGTCCATCGCGGCCTCCGAGGAGATCATCTTCGCGATCGCCGTATCCTTCTTGAAAGGCTTGCCCGCCAACATCTTTGCCGCGGCGTCATAGTAAGCGGTGCGGGCGACGTGGACGCGTGCCTCCATCCGTGCGATTTTGAAGCTGATCGCCTGGTAGGAACCGATCGGTTTGCCGAACGATTCGCGCTCCTTGGCGTACTTGACGCTTTCGTCCACGCACCCCTGCGCCACGCCGGTGGCCAGCGCGGCGATGGCGATGCGCCCCTCGTCGAGGATCGACCGGAAGTTCGCGTACCCGGTTCCCCGGGCTCCCAGCAGGTTTTCCTCGGAGACTCGGGCGTCGGCGACAGTCAGCGGATGGGTGTCCGAGGCGTTCCAGCCGACCTTGTTGTAGACCGGCTCGACGGTGAATCCCAGTGTGCCGTTGGGAACGATGATCGTGGAGATCTCCTTCTTGCTGTCGCCGACTGTGCCGGTGACGGCGGTGACGGCCGTTCCTGTTGCTGGGACTGGCACCGACCGGCTCAACGCTGGAGGTGCCCGCCGTGGTCGTGGTGAGATTTCGCGGCGACCTGATGGCCAGCGAACGGCTCTACTGGGACCAGGCGACGGTGCTGCGCCAGTTAGGCCTGATCGGCGAGGACCTGCCGGTTACCGACGTGCAGCCGGCTGAAATCCGGAGACTGCAACTGCTGGCCGCGGCCGAACATCTCTTCGCCGAGCGCGGGTTCCTCGCGGTCCGGCTCGAAGACATCGGAGAAGCGGCCGGGGTCAGTGGACCGGCCATCTATCGGCACTTCTCCAACAAGGAGTCGATGCTCGCCGAATTGCTCGTGGGGACCAGCGCCCGGCTGCTCGACGGGGCCCGGGAGGTGACCGAACGCAACAACGTCGCGATCGGCGCGCTGAACGGTTTGATCGAGTCTCATCTCGACTTCGCCTTCAGCGAACCGGATTTGATCCGCATCCAAGATCGCGATCTGGCGCACCTGCCCACGCCCGCAGAACGGCAGGTCCGCCGAGCACAGCGCCAGTATGTATGAGGTATGGGTCACGGTGCTGCGCGAGCTGAACCCGGCCCTGGCCGAAGCCGACGCGCGGGTGGCCGCGCACGCGGTGTTCGGGTTACTGAACTCGACGCCGCACAGCATCAAGCCCACCGAGAAGCCCGCCCGCGCGACGCGATCGCGCACCGTCACGCGGGCCATGACCGTCGCGGCGGTGGGGGCCGTAAGCCTGCGCGGCTGATCCGAGCGGGATCGAGTGAATCCCCGCCCAGCCGCCCGGCTTCGGTACCCTGCAATTTGTGAGGTGGACATGAACGATCCACGTCGACCCGACCGGTTCGGTCGCCCCGACGTGTGGTCCCAACCGACCGGGCCGATTGGCTCGCGGAATGCGCCACTCGCGGACCCGGCATACGCCGACCAAGCGCCCTACGCGCCCGCCTATGGCGGGTACGCGCCGCAGTGGGCCCCGGGTCGCAACAACACCAACCCCACCGCGGAGCTGCCGGCGTACTGGCAGCAGGATCAGCCGCCGGGTGGCCTGCCATCCGAGGGCACGCTTCCGCCGCCACCGGACGGCCCGAGATCGCCACACTGGTTGCTGATCGGCGCGGGCGCCGCGGTGATGCTCGTTGTCGCGCTGTTGATCGCGCTGGTCCTGACCAACGGCGCGATCAAGACTCAGACGGCGGTGCCGCCATTACCAGCCATGCCCGGATCGAGCGCACCCAGTCCCACACCGACGCCCTCAACGCGGACGTCACCGCGAACGCTGCTGCCGGCGCCGTCGCCGAGCGGCTCGGCCGGCCCGTCGGCCACCCCGGGCGCGATGCAGACCGTCGTCTACGACGTCAGCGGCGAAGGCCGCGCGATCAGCGTCACCTACTGGGACACCGGCGACGTCATCCAGACCGAATTCAACGTCTCGTTGCCGTGGCGGAAACAGGTCAGCCTGTCCCAGTCTGCGGCGCATCCGGCCAGCGTCACGATCATCAACATCGGCCACAACGTAACCTGCACGGTCACCATCGACGGAGTCCAGGTGCGCCAGCGTGTCGGGGCCGGCATCACCGTCTGCGACTCCGCCGCTCGCTAGAGCTGGTCGACGACCGAGACGTGCCGCGGCGGGACCCGGACCGCCAGCATCGCGAGCAATCCGGCGATCAGCACCAGTGAGATCCCGCCCAGCCCGACGCGAACGGCGCCGAAGACGTCGACGAACACCGAGAACAGCCACGGCGCTAACGCGGCGGCTCGGCCCGTCATCGTGTAGAGGCCGAACGCCACCCCTTCCCTGCCGTTGCGTGGCCATCTGCAGCAGCAGGGCGCGCGCCAAGGACTGCGAACGGCCCGATGAACAGGCAAAGCGCCAACCCGCACACCCAGAAGGCGATCGGCCCGGACAGCGCCATCATGGCGAGCGCCATGGCGATGATCGCCACCAGGGACCCGACGATGACCGGTTTGGATCCGAGCCGGTGATCGGCGAAGCCGCCGGCAACCGCGCCCACGGCCGCCACCACGCTGGCAGCGACACCGAAGATCAGGACGTTGGCTGGCGAGATGCCCCGTACACACTGACGCCCAGCACCGCACCGAACGCAAATACCGCCGCCAGGCCGTCCCGGAACAGCGCGCGGCGCCCAGGAATGTAGACCAGATTGCGGTCGCGCTTCCACTCCGCCGAAATCTCGCTCCAAAGCTTGCGGTAACCGCCCAGCATGATCGTCGGTTGGTACACCTCGCCGGTGTCGGGCAGTCGATCGCACTGCCCAGGTAGCCCGACGCCCACCCCAAGTCGGAGATCCGGCCGGCTGTCTGCGGCATCGAGAGCTGACGCAACATCGCGTTGTACGGCACGCTGGCCAGATCACCGCAGGCCGCTGTGGCGCCCAGCAACGCCAAACCGGCCCAAAGGTAGACGGGGACGGGTCGTGGATCAGAAACATCGCGCCGGTCAGCGTGACCGCCATTCCGGTGAGCACGATGCGGTGATGCCACCCACATGCCGACCAGTGGCGCCAGCACCGCGACCGTGAGCCCGGCTGTCGCCCCGGTCCGCCCTAGCCAGCTTTCCGGCGTCGTCTTGCCGGGCAAGCTCTCCCCCGCGCTGCTGGTCAGGTAGACAGAGCAAGACGAACGTCACGACGATCACGTTCAGGCCGGTCGATCCGCAGTCCCACAGCGCCCACGCCACCACCCGGGATCGCTCGATCATGCTCGTGCCCGGCTGTGGTTGGCCCATGCCCGGCAATCTAATTTGTTGGGCCGACAAGCCGGCGCGCGGGCGTGCCCCTGCTGTGGTCGTTGTCGGGCAAAGTCCGACGGCTGTCTACGATTGGCGGCATGCCGGTTCCCGCTCCCAGCCCATATGCGCGCGTCGTTGTCACCGGAGCTTCGCAGAACATCGGTGAAGCGCTGGCAGCCCAATTGGCCGCGCGCGGACACAACCTGATCGTCACCGCGCGGCGCGAAGAACTGCTCAACGCCCTCGCCGCACGACTGGCCGAGAAGTACGGCGTCATCGTGGAAGTGCGCGCCGCCGACCTCGCCGACCCCACCGAACGAGCCAAACTGTGTGACGAGTTGGCGGGCCGCAACATCTCGATTCTGTGCGCCAACGCGGGGACCGGAACGTTCGGTCCGGTGTCCGGGCTGGACCCGGCCAGCGAAAAGGCCCAGGTGCAGCTGAATGCCGTAGCGGTGCACGACCTTACGCTGGCCGTGCTGCCGGGCATGGTCGAGCGCGGGGCAGGCGGCATCCTGATTTCCGGTTCGACGGCGGGCAATTCGCCGATTCCCTACAACGCGACGTACGCGGCCTCGAAGGCGTTCGTCAACACGTTCAGCGAGTCGTTGCGCGGCGAACTGCGTCGCTCGGGTGTGCACGTCACGCTGCTGGCGCCCGGGCCGGTGCGCACCGATCTGCCCGACGAGACCGAACGGTCCCTGGTCGAACGGCTGGTGCCCGACTTTCTGTGGATCTCGACCGAACACACCGCGCGGGCCTCACTGAATGCGTTGGAGCGCAACAAGACGCGCGTGGTTCCGGGGTTGACGTCGAAAGTGATGTCGGTGGGCAGCGGGTATGCGCCCCGCGCGATCGTCGCGCCGATCGTCGGCAGCTTCTACAAAAAGCTGGGTGGCAGCTGACGCTTACTTGCGGCGCCGGCCGAGTGCCGAAGATGCTCTTGACCGCTTCGCGTATCGCGGTGTTGATAACGCTTTTGACGGTCGGGTCCTTCAGCAATTCCTCCCACATGGCCGGGCCCTTGAGTTCGTAGGCGCCGGCATCGGGGGATGTCGACGTCGGTCAGCGGCGCCGGGGTGTCGGGTTCGGTGCGTTCCGTCACGTTGGCGGTTTGGGGGCACTCTGGCAGTTTCGGGCTGCAGCACCGTCTGGCCGTACTTCTCCTGCAGCGGACTGGCTTTCACCATCGCGGCCATGGCCTGGGCGTCGATGGCGGCCATCAGCGACCGCGGCACCCGCATACGGGTCCACGCGACCGGCGTCGGCGCCCCCTTCTCGGAGAGCACCGTGACCACGGCCTCACCGATCCCCAGCGATGTCAACGCCGATTCCAGGTCGTAGACATCGATTTTCGGGTAGGTGCGGACGGTCCTGGAGAGCGCCTTCTGGTCGTCGGTGGTGAACGCACGCAGGGAGTGCTGGACTCGGGCGCCCAACTGGGAGAGCACATCGTTGGGCAGGTACGTGGGCAACTGGGTGCAGAAGAACGCCCGACGCCCCTTGGAGCGGATCGGCTTGACGGTCTGTTCGACCTGTTCGAGGAACGCCTTCGACGCGTCGGTGAACAACAGGTGGGCCTCTTCGAAGAAGAACACCAGCGTCGGCTTGTCGACGTCGCCGACCTCGGGCAACACGGTGAACAGGTCCGCCAGCACCCACATCAGAAAGGTGGAAAAGATCACCGGGCACAACGCCTGACCGCTGAACTCGAGCAGAGAGATGATCCCCCGGCCCTGATCATCGACAAGCAGCAGATCGCGCGGGTCGAGCTTCGGTTCGCCGAAGAACGTGTCCCCGCCCTCGGATTCGAGATTCACCAGGGCCCGCAGGATGACGCCCGCAGTGGTCGACGACACTCCGCCAAGGGACTTGAGATCTCATCGCCGGTGTCCTTGGCTCGCGCCGCGGTCTTGTCGTTGGCCTCCCCGAGGCGGGACAGGCCCGACAGATCGCCCTTCACGTCGGCCATCAACACCGGCACCCCCGCGGCGCTGAGCTGTTCGGCAATCAGCTGCAGGTTCTTGGTCTTACCGGTTGCCCGTCGCCCCGGCCACTAAACCGTGCCTGTTGATGGTGGCGAGTGGGATGCGGATCTGTGCCGTGGGGTCGGCGGCGCCGTCGAGACCACCGTGCCGAGTTCCAGCGCCTGGACGGCGTAACCGCTCGCAATCCGCTGAGCCGCCCCGTCCGCCGCCGATTCGGTTTTCATCGCGTCCCACCCTCTCCCCTGAGAATTGCAAAGTCCAGCAATGCTCACACTACTTGCCAGGGTGCGGCGGGGGCAGGGCCTTACGTGGGCATACGCTGAGCGCTGTGCGCGACGAATTGGTGTGGATCGACTGCGAAATGACCGGGTTGGATCTGCAGTGGGACAAGTTGATCGAGATCGCAGCTCTGGTCACGGATGCTGATCTGAACATTCTCGGCGACGGTATCGACGTGGTGATCCACGCCGACGATGCGGCGTTGTCGTCGATGATCGACGTCGTCACGGAGATGCACACCCGCTCCGGGCTGATCGACGAGGTGCGGGCGTCCACCGTCGACGTCGCCACCGCGGAGGCGATGGTGCTGGATTACATCGGCGAGCACATCAAGCAGCCCAAAACGGCGCCGTTGGCCGGCAACTCGATCGCTACTGACCGCTCGTTCATCGCGCGCGACATGCCCGCCCTGGACTCGTTTCTGCACTACCGAATGATCGACGTCAGCTCGATCAAGGAACTGTGCCGCCGCTGGTACCCTCGCATCTACTACGGCCAACCCGCCAAGGGGCTTGCCCACCGGGCGCACGCCGACATCCGGGAGTCGATCCGCGAGCTGCAGTTCTATCGGCGCACCGCGTTCGTACCCCTGCCGGGGCCGTCTACCAGCGAAATTGCGGCGGTGGCCACCGATCTGGGGGATGGACAGGACGCTTCGCAGCCAATTGATTCGGCCGTCGAGCCACATAACCGCTAAGATTGACAGCTGCTGCTTGTTAGGCTCCGGCCGGCGGCAGCCATGGTGGGTGTAGTTCAGTTGGTAGAGCGTCAGGTTGTGGTCCTGAATGTCGCGGGTTCGAGTCCCGTCACTCACCCCACTAAGTCGCACCGCTACCTATCCGAATACAGGTGGGGCCGTGTTGATTTCACGGTCAATGCGGCGGGGTGTGCACGGTATCAGTCGTCGCCGTGTCCGGGAAGAACAGAACATTTGACCGCTGCTGCATCGCCGTGACGGCGCTGGCGGACCCCGAATTGCCGACCGCCGCTTTCGCACCGTTGCGTCGCGTACTATCGCGAGATTACTTAGCTACGGAGTGGTCATGTCTGGTCTGAAGTGCAAAGTCGTCCTTGCCCTGGTGCTTGCGTTCACAGCCCCCGCCGCGTCGGGCTGCACGTTCACGGTCGTCTGCGAACCCCTGTTCGTCTGCGCGTAGCCACCTACCCGCGCGGCTCGGGCACTGGCCCGGCGTAATCCCCTGCGCCGCAACTAGGCTCTGCGACACCATCAGGTGTCGGCGTTGCCGGCTTTCCACTGCTGCCAGGGAATGTTCCAATCACCAAGGCCCTCGTCGCCGGGAAGGGTCGGCCCGACGGTGTTGACGACCACGACGATGTCCCCGCTCTTGCTGTGGTCGTAGAACCACTGGGCGTTGCTCGGGCTCACGTTCAGGCAGCCGTGGCTGGTGTTGGTGTGACCTTGTGCACCGACGGACCAGGGCGCGGAGTGGACGAAGACGCCGCTGTAGGACATCTGCGTGGCCCAGTCCACCTCGGTGCGATATCCGTTGGACGAATTGACCGGAACGCCGTAGGTCGACGAGTCCATGATGATGTGCCGATACCGGCCGCCGATGATGTACACGCCGTTGGCCGTCGGGGTGCTGTCCTTGCCCATCGATGTCGGCATGGTCTTCACGACCTCACCGTTGACCCGAACGGTCACCATCTTGGTGGTGTCGTCGGCGGTCGAGATCACCTCGTCGCCGACGGTGAAGTGGGTCTTGACGTTGTCCTCGCCAAACATCCCGTCGCCCAAATCCACGCCGTAGGTGTTGACCGCCACATCGACACTCGTGCCGGGCTTCCAGAAATGCTCTGGACGCCAACGGACTTCGCGGTTGTTCAGCCAGTAGAAAGCACCCTCCACGGGCGGGTTGGTGGTGATTTTGATCGCCTTCTGCGCCGCGGCGCGGTTTGCGATGTTCTCGTCGAACCGGATGGCCACCGGCTCACCCACGCCGACGACCTCGCCGTCGCCCGGGGCGACGTAGGGCATCGTCAGGTGCGCGGGCGAACTCGTCGAGAATGTCATCTGCCGGCTGGCCGCGCCGCCCAATCCGAGCGCCTTGACGGTCAGCGTGTAGCGGCGGTTGTAGCCGAGTTGCTCGGTGGTCGACCAATGCAACCCGTCGGGGCTGAGTTGGCCGTTGATGGTCCGGCCGTTGTCGTTGACCATCGTGACCGACCCCAGCACGCCGTCGCCGACACTCACCGTCACGGGTGCGTCGACGGTGACGCCCACGGCTCCGTCGGACACCGAGGCGGTTAGCTTGGGGACGAGTAGGTCGGCAAACGGGGTGCCCTTGTCGAAGATGACCTTTGCGGGCGCTGCGGTATGGCCGCTACTGCAGGCCGCAGCGAGCTTAGCAAACATAACTATGGCGATGGCCATCCACGATTGTCGTCTTCGCAAAGGATTCATCAAGTGACCTTTCACATCATCCTGTAACGTCCGGTCACCGCTGACCCTGCTTGGTTGTCAACATTCTAATGGCTTTTTCGCCACCCTTACGCCGCCTTCGATGAGTTGCGGGGTAGGGTGTCGCCGCCGCGAATCCACACCGGTCGGCCAGCGGGAGCGCGCCGCGTCACGGCCGCCAACTCGCCGGCGCCGATCCCGAAAGTCGCCCGTTGACCCATCGGTGCGCCCCGGCGCAACGTTTATGAATGCCCGGGGCCCCGCCGGTTACCCTGGAAGGGATCCGGGATTTCGTACTGCGGCCGAACGCCTGTTATTGTCGCAAAGCGGTCTGGATAACCGACGCGCCGTTAGCTCAGTTGGTAGAGCAGCTGACTCTTAATCAGCGGGTCCGGGGTTCGAAACCCTGACGGCGCACTTACCTCCATTGCTGGCGTGCAGCTGTGCACCCGAGCCCTCTATGCGCGAAACTGTATTCCGCGACGCATTTCGTGAGAAGAGGCGTCACCAGTTGCAGTCTCGCGGGACCTGCTGACGTCATATTCGTCCGCATCCGCAGTTGTTGGTAGTAGTTTCTTCTCGGCGCCAGGGAGCCAGGCGAGCTGCATCGCGCTCTAACATTTTCGGCGGCTGGTTCTTAGCCGTGGACCACGGCCGGCATCGGCGGCTTCACCGACATCGGCAGCTGGTGGTCGGAGCCGATCGTGTTCCAGAAGGCCGCGCTGTTCACCATGCTCTTCGAGGTGGTCGGCCTCGGTTGTTGTTTCGGGCCGCTGGCCGGCCGCTACTTCCCGCCGATGGGATCGACGAATGCCTGGTGCAGGCGATGCAGCAGCGGTGCGGGTTCGAGCCGGGCGACGTCCGGGTGGTGATTCTGAATGCACAACCCATCCATCGGCGCCGACAGGAGTACCGACTCGTGGACGCGGCGACGGGTGAATTCGAGCGCGGCTACGTCGACGTCGACGACATGGACACCTCCCAGCCGTGGGCCGACGACCTGCCGGTGCATGTCGGTTACCGGTCGCCGCGCCCCGACGACAGCAGGCGCCGCGCGCCAAGGTCCAGCAGGTAGCCGATGACACCAATAATCACAATGACCGCTACCACCTGACCGTAGGCCAACTGATCGCGCGTTTAGGATCTGATAGCCCAAACCCGAACGTACCCCTAGCATTCGGCGGGAACCAGGACCACCCACGCGATGCCGAGTGCGACCCGCAGGCCGATCTGCAAGTGCCCGCGGATGGCGGGCAACACCACGACCGTGAGCAACTCGGTTCGGATGGCGCCGAAAGACTTGGCGACCTGCAGGTAGCCGGGATCGACGGCGTGCACCCCGGCGGCGGTGTTGATCAGGATCGGCCACACCGCCGCGGCGGCGATCAGGAAGATCACCGGCTGGTTGCCGATCCCGAAGATCGCCACCGATATCGGCGCCCAGTACAGCGGTGAGATCATCCGCAGAAACTGCACCACCGGGCGGGTGGCGCGGTCGGCGACGTCGTTCAGGCCGATCAGCAGCCCGGTGGGCACTCCGATGACGGCGGCCACCAGCAGCCCGACCAGCAAGCACCACAGGCTGACCTCGGCGTCGGATAGCAGCGCCCCGCGTTGGTAGAGCTCGACGAGGGATTTGAGCACCTGGCCGGGTGTGGTCTGACGCAGCAGCGAGTGCGGGGCAGCCCGCACGGCGGTGGCCAGCCACCAGATCGCCACCGCCACCACGATCGCCAGCGCCGGTGGCCAGGAGCGGCAGCAGCGACCACTTGGGTGTCGGTGTCCTCGCCGCAAGCACCGCCTCATCCGCGGCCAGGTCGTCCACGGAACTGATTCCTTTGGTGGTCATAACGGCTGCACCTGTTCGATTCAGGTCAGATCAGTTGGCAGACCAAAGTTTTGCGGTCCGCCGTGTGCGGTCAGCGCGGTCCGTACAAAGGTGTCGTCAACGAGTTGCACATGCGCGGTGGCGGGGTCGAGGCGAGACAGGAATTGCCGGTCGCCGTCGACGACGGTGTCATGCATGGCCTCCACCAGCCGCCGAGTAAAGCTCGGGAACGGGAACGGCTGGAAACCCAGCCGCTGCGGTTGCCAATCCGGATGCGCGAAGCGGTAGTCCTGGGCGAGGTAGGTCAGGGCGGTCTTGATCGCCGGCACCGGCTGCGGCAGGTAGCCTCCCGTCGACAACTTCGCCGCAGCCGCGACACGGTCGGCGTTGATCCGTTGCTGGGCAAGCACTATCGAGTTGACCAGGGAGGCCGCCGCCTGCGGTCGATTGTCGATGAGGTCCTGGTTGGCGAGCACCACACAGCAGGCGCGGTCGCGCCAGACGTCGCCCAGAAAGGTGTGGACGCGTCCGATCTTGCGCACTTGGGCCATCGCGTTGAACGGGTCGGCCACCACGTAGCCGCTGATCGATCGATTGGCCAGCGCCGGCACCATGCCCGTCGGGCTCATCACGATCAGCTCCACGGTCCTGGCGCTGCGTGCGGCGCTGCGGCGCACCACCGGGACCAGGTCGTGGGTGCGCAACAGCTCCTGCAGGATGATGTTGTGGATCGACCCACCAGAACGGGATCGCGACTTCGGTGCCGGCAACTGCCCGAGGTCGGTGATGTGCGGCGCGACCGTCAACGCGCTGCCGTTGGTGTGGTTCCAGCTCAACACCCGAACCGCGCTGCCCAACAAGAACCGCAGCTGCAGCGCCGTCGGCATCAGCATGTGCACGGCGTCGACCTGCCAGGTGACAAACGCCTCGGCCAGCGACGCCCAGCTGCGGAAGAGCACAGGCCGCGCCGAACTCACGACGCCCGGCTGATACAGGCAGGCCGAATGGGCGATCAGCAGCGGCGCGGCATCGGTGATCGGCAGGTAGCCGATGCGCAGCTGCCCGCTGGTGTTGGTGCGGTCGACGGTCGCGGCGCGAGCGAGGTCGGCCAGGCCGGCCAGTCCCCCCGCTGCGGCCAGCGCGACCGCGCCCGTCAGCGCCGACCGAAAGGTGAGCAGACGGCCGCTCACTGATCGGCCATGCGGTAGTGGTCCAGGATTTCCTGCCGCAGCTGTTCTTTGTCGGCATCACCGGGGCGCCATTCCCGTCGGATCCGTCCGTCGCCGCCGAGCAGCACGATGCGGCTGGCCAGCAGCAAGGCCTCGTCGACGTCGTGGGTGACCAGCACCACCGTGATCCCGAGTTCGGCGGCCAGGTCGGCCAGCCAGGTCTGCAAATCGCCGCGGATGGCCGGGTCGAGGGCACTGAACGACTCGTCCAGCAGCAGGCGCGGCCGGGTCGCGACCGCCCGGATGATCGAAACCCGCTGGGCCTGGCCTCCCGAGAGCTCATCGGTATACTGGTAAATGATGTATTCCAAGTCGAACCGCAGCAGCAACTCGCGGGCGTACTCGGGCTCGAAGGATTTGCGATTCGCGGCGAATCGCTCTGCGAACACGACGTTTTCACCCGCCGTCAACCACGGCATGGGCAGCGGCTGCTGGAACACCACGCCGGTGTGCGGTCGGGTCACGCCGTCGCCGCCCGACCACTCGACCGTTCCCGACGTCAAGTTTTCCAGCCCGGCGATCACCCGGAGCAGGGTGGGCTTGCCGCTTCCGCTTCGCCCGAGGACCGCCAAGAAATTGCCGTCGTCGATGGTCAGGTCAGCCGGAATTGCCGCCCCGAAGTGCTTGTAGCCATTGACTATTCGTACTGTGCCAGCTGGCACGACCGTTGTCCTTTCGGTGCGATCCGGCACCGGCTGCACATGTCACCGAGGCTCGGCAAGATCGCGACGCTTCCACAGACAGACCGCTCTGTCTATTTCGGTTGAGCCGGCGCGCGGCGCATTGACACCGGCCGGGCGCCGGGGCGGCCGAGGAGTCGTCGCACGAATTTCGCAGCAGCAACGAAACTCGTTTCTGTGCAACGCAATACATTTCAATGTGGTTGAGAACCGATGAACGCGCTGCCAGCAGAACGCCGGCATGACCACGTTCTTCCGTCGGGCGAAATCGGATCGCGCTGATCGGAACCGGCCTGCCGCCGCGGCGGGTTAACGGCGCCGGGCCCGGCTGATGAAGTCGGCAGCCAGGCGCCGGCTGATCTCGATCGGCACCACGGATTGTGCGAGCTTGGAGCCCGCCAGGGCCCCGCCGTAGAGCAGCTGCAGCTGGCGGGCCGTCGCGGCGGGGCGCGCGACACCGGCGCGGTGCGCGTCGATCGGCGCGAAACGCTCGCCGGGAAATTCCGTGACGACGGTGGCGTAGAGGCAACCAGGAAAGTCGCAGCGCGACCCGTTGGCGATGGCCAAATCGAAAAACCCAGCGCCTTCGGTCGAGCTGGTCAAGGTCGCGGCGGCGTCGTCCCATCGCTTCCGATTGGCGTGGTCCAACACCGCCAAGTAGGCGTCGACCAGAACCGCCTTCGAGCCGTAGGGATCTATCTATAGAGGCTGGCTTCCGCGCCTCCGGACTCGTGCAGGATCCGATCGACGCCGACCGCCGCGGTTCGACGGCCGCCGCGAGCGGGTCAGCGGTTCCTGACCCGACGCACCACGATCACGACGACCAGGGCCCCGATGCCGGCCAGCGAGGCGGCAACCGCGGGTTTTGTCACGAATCCGATCACCCGGACCTTGATGTCGTCGGCCAGGCGGCGCGGGTTGGCACGCTCGGCAAGGGAGTCGACGGTGGCCGCGAGCTGGTCGCGGGCGGCATCGATCTCCTGCTTGATGGTGTCGGGATCGCGGTCCACCACGTGTCTGTTCTCCATGTCGCCCGGTGCGCCTGACGAACTACCCTAGTGCCAACGCTCTGGTGAACCGAAAGGGGAAGCACCTTGACCGAGACCACGCGCCTGGCGCCGGGGGACAAAGCACCCGCATTTAGTCTTCCCGACGCTGACGGCAACAAGGTGTCGCTGGCCGATTACAAGGGCCGGCGCGTCATCGTCTACTTCTACCCCGCAGCCTCAACGCCGGGCTGCACCATACAGGCGTGCGACTTCCGCGACAGCCTGGCCGAGCTCAACGAGGCCGGGCTCGACGTCGTCGGGACCTCCCCCGACAAGCCCGAGAAGCTGGCCAAGTTCCGCGACGCTGAGGGGCTGACATTTCCGCTGCTGTCCGATCCCGACCGTAAGGTGCTGACGGCCTACGGCGCCTACGGCGAAAAGCAGATGTACGGCAAGACGGTCACCGGCGTCATCCGTTCGACGTTCGTGGTCGACGAGAAGGGTAAGATCGCCGTCGCCCGGTACAACGTCAAGGCCACCGGTCACGTCGCCAAGCTGCGCCGCGACCTGTCCGTCTAGGCCAGGTTGGCCAGCAGCAGCGCCTCGGCGGTCGCCGCGCGTTCTAGGACGCCCAGATGCAGGCTCTCGTTGATGCTGTGGGCCTGTGTCCCGGGATCTTCCACGCCGGTGACGAGGATCTTCGCCTCGGGAAACGCCGCGGCGAACTCGACGATAAACGGAATCGACCCGCCCATCCCCATGTCGATCGGGTCGGTTCTCCACGCCTGGCGAAAGGCGTGCCGGGCGGCGTCGTAGACGCTGCCGCTGGCGTCGATCGCGTAGGGCTCGCCCAGGTCGCCGCGGGTGACGGTGAGCTGGGCGCCCCACGGTACATGCTGTTGCAGGTGCGCGGTCATCGCGTCCAGGTGCGCGGCCGCGTCACCGCCGGGCGCGACGCGCATGCTGATCTTGGCCCGGGCCCGCGGGATCAGCGTGTTCGACGCCTTGTCGATGGGCGTGGTGTCGATCCCGATCACGGTGATCGCGGGTTTGGCCCACAGCCGCTGCGGCACCGACCCGGAGCCGATCTCGGACACCCCGTCCAGCAGGCCCGAGTCAGCACGCACCCGCTCGGGCGGGTAATCCACTGCGGCAGCGGTACTTTCGTGTAATCCGGCGACGGCCACTTTCCCGTCGTCGTCGTGCAGGCTGGCCAGCAGCCGCACCAGCACGGTTAGCGCGTCGGGTACCACGCCGCCCCACAGGCCGGAGTGCAGCCCGTGGTCGAGCGTGGCCACCTCCACCACGCAGTCGACCAGACCGCGCAGCGTCACCGTGAGCGCCGGGATCTCGGTACTCCAGTTGTCCGAGTCGGTGATCACGATAACGTCGGCGACCAGCGCGTCGCGATGGGCGGCCAGCAGCCGGCCCAGCGACGGCGACCCGGATTCCTCCTCGCCCTCGACGAACACCGTCACACCGACGGGTGGATTGCCGTCATGGGCCCGGAAGGCAGCCAAATGCGTTGCGATGCCGGCCTTGTCGTCGGCGGTGCCACGCCCGTACAGCCGGCCGTCGCGCTCGATCGGCTCGAACGGCGGCGACGCCCACTGGCTGCGGTCACCCTCGGGTTGCACGTCGTGGTGGGCATACAGCAGCACGGTGGGCGCACCGGCTGGCGCCGGATAGTGAGCGATGACGGCCGGGGCGCCACCCTCGCTGACAATGCGCACATCGCCAAACCCGGCCTGGGACAACAGGTCAGCCACTGCTTGTGCGCTTTTGTGCACCTCGTCGCGGCGGCCGGGGTCGGCCCACACCGATTCGATGCGCACCAGGTCCTCGAGGTCGCGGCGCACCGAGGGCAGCAGCTCACGGACGCGCTCGATCGGATCGCTCATGGTTTCGAGGTTATGCGGTCACGGCGTTTCGAGGATGGCCACCGCGGCCGCGGTATCGCCCTCGTGCGTCAACGACACATGAATGGTCACCTCGGCCAGGTGCTTGGCGATGTCCCCGGACAACCGCACCCGTGGGCGTCCCCACATGTCGGTGACGAGCTCGATATCGCGGTGGATGTCTTCCGGCAGCACCGGGCGCTGGGAGAACCGCGATCCCGACCACGCCTTGATCACGGCCTCTTTCGCCGCCCAGCGCGCCGCGAGGTGACGCGCCGCCGATGAGCTCTTGTCCGAGGCGTCCCGACGCTCGCCGGGCGTAAACGTCTCGGAGAAGACGGTGCCCGGCTGGTCGACCTGCTCGGCGAAGTCAGGGATGGAAACGAGATCTATCCCCACACCGACAATGCCCATGGCTCGCCGGCTAACCGATCACCGAAGTCATCCGGCAGGCACCTCATAGGCGTCGTCGTCGCCCAGTCGCGCGACCGGATTCAGCAGCATCGTCGCCTCCTGCCGCTTCTCCGGAGCGTCGTGGTCGAAGCGACGGTCCGGTGGCCGCTTGTACATCGGCTCTCCGCCCGCGATGGCCGAGACCAGCCGGCGCTGACCGGCCAACAGCCGGGCGTTCGCGCGGCGCTGGTAGTCCTCGCGCTGGCTCGGTTCCAGTGCGAGGATGAAGGCCTGCGGATGCACCAGCGCGACGAGTCCGGACACGTGGCCGAACCCGAGGCTGGTCACGATGCCCGCCTTGAGCGGGAACTTCTCGCCCAGCCGCAGGGTGTCGCGCACCCACACGAAGTGAGCCGACCCGGACAGTTCGTCGTCGACGCAGTCCAGGCTGCGGTTGGGCGGGATCACGCCGTCGCGCAGCATCTGGCACAGACCCATCATCTGGAAGACCGCCGCGCCGCCCTTGGCGTGCCCGGTGAGGTTCTTCTGCGAGACGATGAACAGCGGCGCGCCCTCGGACCGGCCCAGCGAGTCGGCCAGCCGCTCATGCAGCTCGGTCTCGTTGGGGTCGTTGGCCAGCGTCGACGTGTCGTGCTTGGAGATCACGGCGATGTCGTCGGCGCTCACCCCGACCTTGGCCAGCGCGCGGGCCAGCGGCGAGTCCTTGCCGCCGCGGCCGGACGCCAGGGCGCCCAGACCCGGAGCCGGGATCGAGGTATGCACACCGTCGCCGTAGGACTGCGCGAAGGCAACCACCGCGAGCACTGGCAGACCCATCTTCAGCGCCAGGTCACCGCGGGCCAGCAGGATCGTGCCGCCGCCCTGAGCCTCGACGAACCCGAGCCGCCGACGGTCGTTGGGCCGGGAGAACTTCGAGTCGTGAATGCCCCGGGCCCGCATCATCTGAGTGTCGGCGGTGGCCGCCATGTCACCGAAGCCGATGATGCCTTCCAGCGTCAGGTCGTCGATACCGCCGGCGACGACCATTTCGGCCTTGCCCAACCGGATCTTATCGGCACCCTCCTCCACCGACACCGCGGCGGTGGCGCACGCGGCGACCGGGTGGATCATCGACCCGTAGCTGCCGATGTAGGACTGAACCACGTGCGCGGCAACGATATTCGGCAGAACTTCCTGGAAGACATCATTCGGCTTGTTCCGGCCCAACAGGTTCCCGTGGTACATCGTCTGCATCGAAGTGCCACCACCCATGCCGGTGCCCATGGTGTTGGCGACCAGGCTCGGGTGCACGTAGCGCATCACTTCGGCGGGGCTGAAACCGGCCGACAGGAACGCGTCGACCGTGGCCACGATGTTCCACACCGCCAGTCGATCGACGGAACTGGCCATGTCCGCGCTGATGCCCCACACGGTGGGATCGAACCCGGTCGGGATCTGACCACCGACGACGCGCGACAGCTTGTTCTTACGCGGCACCCGAATCTCGGTGCCCGCCTTGCGAATCACCTGCCAGTCGCTGGAGTCGGGCACCGGCCGGATCACCGTGTGCTCGGGGTCGAACTCGGCGAACGAGCGGGCGTCGGCCTCGGAGGAGACGACGAACGAGAAATCCTTGTCGAGGAACACCGACACCAGCAACGGTGACGCGTGGTCGGGGTCAATCGACCCGTCATCGACAAACTCGCGAATTCCACATCTTTCCACGACGGCGTCGTGATAACGCTCAACCAAGTCGGCCTCGTCGATCAGCTCGCCGGATTGCGTGTCGTACCAACCCGGTTGGGGGTCATCCTCCCAGCGGATCAGTCCGGTGGTCCAGGCCAGCTCGAGCACGCCGGCGGCTGACAGCTCGTTGTCGACCTCCATCTCGAAGCGGGTGCGCGACGACCCGTACGGGCCCAGCTCCGCACCACCGACGATGACCACCAGATCAGCGGGGTCGACGTCGAGGTCGGCCCACTCCGGCGGCGGCGCCGGGGTGTACCCACGGGGCGGGGATGGCAGTGCGGCAACGGTTCCCGGGTCATCTGGGCCGCTCTTGTCGTCGGCCTCCGCGCTTGCGGCAGTGGCCTGCTCGCGCGCCTTGGTCGCCAGTTCGGCCATGTCGAGCTCGACGTCGGCGAGTCCGCCAGTGAAGTCGGCCTTGATCGGCCGGCTGGCCGCCGCCACCTTGGACTCCACGTCGCACAGGTCCAGCAGCATCGCGGCCATCTGGTCGGTGGAGTAGGTGGTGACACCGGCTTCCTCGACGGCACTGACGATGGCGTCGTTGTGGCCCATCAGGCTGGTACCGCGGGTCCAGCCAATTTGCGCGTGCGCCAAGCTGACTCGCGTCGCCCACGAGGATTCCGCGTGCCAGCGGCTGACCAGTGCGTCCAGCGCCGACTTGGCCTCGCCGTAGGCGCCGTCACCACCGAACATTCCGCGGTTGGGCGAGCCGGGCAGCACCACGTGCAGTCGCGACGCGATGTCCCGCTCGGCACCGATCTTCGACAGACCGCCGATGAGCCGCTGCACGGCCCACAACAGGACCTTCATCTCCATCTCAGAACGCGAACCCGCCTCCGACAGGTCGCCGACCACACGCGGGGCGGCGAACGGGAACAGCAGCGTCGGGATTTGTGCGTCCTTGATGTGAATCGACTGCGGCCCAAGGCTTTCGCTCTGCTCGGTACCGACCCACTCGACCAGCGCGTCGATGTCGGAGTAGGACGCCATGTTGGCCGGCACCACCCACAGCGCTGCGTCGAATCGTGCGTGATCGCAGTAGAGCTTACGGTAGAACGCCAACCGGTCGTCATCGAGCTTGGACGTTGTCGCGATGACGGTGGCGCCGCCGTCGAGCAGCCGCGCCACGACCGAGGCCGCAATCGAACCCTTCGACGCTCCGGTCACGACGGCGATCTCGCTGCTGTATTGACCCGGGTTCGGGTTTTCCGCGCCCGCGGCGATCCGGCCATACAGCGACGCATGGATCTGACGGCCGGCCGCGAGTGCCTTGCCCTGCCACCAGATAGCCTGGGTGGCGACGATGTGGCCGGCACCCTCGAAGCGCTCGGACAGCCGCTTCCAGTCGGCGTCGATGTCCCGCTCGTCGGACAGCCACAGCTTGACCAGGTCCTCACGGGCGCTGGCCCAGCGGTCGTCGAACACGACCGCTTTCTTGGCGTCGAACGACGGTGCCACCAAACGTGGCCAATCCGAACCCAATTCGGCGGTGACCAGATCGATGAGCTCGGCGTCGGTCGCCGTCGACGAGACGCTGACCGGGTCGTCGAGGCCCAGCTGGCCCAGCACCAGGCGGGCCGCCGACGCCAGCACGCCGTCGCGGCCGGTGATCTGGTCGGTGAAATCGCTCAGTGCGGCGGCGTCGATCGTCGCGCCGCCGCCACCGCCCGCGGACGGCAGCGCCACCGACACACCGTGGCGCGCGGCCACCGCAGCGACCGCCGCGTCGATCACCTTGTCGACGGCGGCGGCGTCGGCCAGTGCGCCCTCGTGCAGGTGCCCCAGGGCACCGCCGCGAACGCTGGTGCCCTCGCGGGTGCCCAGCGCGACCTCGACGGTCACGTGCTTGGCCCAGCCCTCACCGAGCTCCCAGGTCTTGGTGACCCGCTCGGTGATCGCGGCCGGACGCTTACCCGACGGGCCGAGGACCGTCTTGAGCTGATCGTTGATGGCATCGGAAAGCACTGGGCCGTAAGGCTTGTAGGTGCGGTCCAGCTTGGTGACCTGGGCCCGCAACTCGGCCAGGTCGGCCTCGGCCGCCCCGTCGATGGCGCCCAGGTTCAGCTCCGAGCCAAGGTCGACCAGCAGCTGGTTGCGCCGCGACGATGCGCCGTCGGTGATGGACTCGATGGAGTCCAGTTGCTCGATCTGGTCGATGCGCATCTTGGCCGACAGCGCGATCAACGCCAGCGTGGCGTCGGCGGCGTCGAACGCGAGGTCGTCGGGACGCGGAGCACCGGACGGAGCCGCGGCCGGTGCGGCGGCTTCCGGCGCCGACGCGACCTCGGTTTCCGCGGCCTCCTCGGGCTCGGGGTCGGTGTCGGTGGCGAACAACACCGCCGCGTCACGCTCGGCGTTGAGCACTTCGACTGTGCTGTGGGCGTATTCGGGCAGCTTGAGGGTGTTGATCGCCAGTCCGGCGACGGTCGGCGCGGACTTCACACCGATCTCGACGAACCGCTCCACGCCCAGGCCACCCGCGGCCTCCTCGATGAACAGCAGGTCCTGCGTTTCGATCCAGCGCACGGGGCTGGCGAACTGCCAGGCCAGCAGCTCGATGAAGACGATGCGGGCCATCTCCCGCGGCCACTTGGCACACCAGGTATCGTAGTCGGCGAGGATCGGGTCGAGCGGCTCGGCCGGCACCAGATCGCGGATCTCCTGGATGAAGTCGCGGTCCAGCGTGAACGGCCGCGGCACCAGGTTGGGGATGTAGCGACCGATGATCAGGTCGGGGTCCGCGTCGCGCGGCATGACGCGTTCCAGCGAGCGGCGGAAGTCCGCAACCCCGACCCGCAGCACCCGCGAGTGGAACGGCACGTCGACCCCCGGCACCAGGATGAATGAGCGCTTGCCGCCGGTGGTTTCGCGGCGCCGCTCCACCTCTTCCTCGAGCGCCTCGAGACCGCGCACCGTACCGGCGATCGCGTACTGCGAACCACGCAAGTTGAAGTTCACGATCTCCAGGAATTCCCCGGTGCGCTCGGCGATTCCGGCGACAAAGCTCTTGACTTCGTGGTCGGGCAGGTCGATCTGGGACGGCCTGATGGCCGCCAACCGGTAGTTGGACCGGCCCATCTCGTCGCGGGGCACGATGTCGTGCATGTTCGAGCCGCGGTGGAACACCGTTTCCAGCAACGCTTCCAGCTCGTAAACACCGAGCACGCAGGCCAGCGCGGTGTATTCACCGACCGAGTGACCGCAGGCGATGGCCCCTTCGACGAACGCGCCCTGCTCGCGCATCTCGGCGACCTGAGCTGCCGCCACGGTGGCCATCGCGACCTGGGTGAACTGCGTCAGGTACAGCACACCGTCGGGGTGGTGGTAGTGCACACCACTGGCGATGAGCGTGGTGGGGTTGTCGCGCACCACGTGCAGCACCGAAAAGCCCAGGGTCTCACGAGTGAACTTGTCCGCGTCGTCCCAGATCTTGCGGGCGGCCTTGGACCGGGCGCGGACCTCCATGCCCATGCCTTTGTGCTGGATGCCCTGGCCGGGGAAAGCGTAGACGGTCTTGGGTGCGGCCAGTCGCGCGGTCGCCGACATCACCAGGTCGGATCCGACGCGTGCGGCTACCTCCAAAACCTCTGCGCCCTGGTCTATTCCGACGCGATCGACGCGAACGTCGACCTCGTCACCCGGACGCACCATGCCCAGGAAGCGCGCGGTCCAGCCGATCAGACGGGCCGGCGGACGGGCCTGGCCGTCGGTGGCGGTCACGGTGTGCTGCGCGGCGGCCGACAGCCACATGCCGTGCACGATGGGCGAATCCAGCCCAGCCAGCAGTGCGGCCGTCCGGTCGGTGTGGATCGGGTTGTGGTCACCGGACACCACCGCGAAGGGCCGCATGTCGACGGGCGCGGTGAGCTTGACGTCGCGGCGGCGGCGCCGCGGGGTGTCGGTCGCGTTCTCCGACACTGCGCCCCCGGCCCGCTGCGGGTCGGTAAGTTCACCGGCACCGGTACGCCCGAGGATGGCGAACCGCTCTTCGAGGGCGGCGATCACCGCGTCGTCGGGACCGACGACCGTCACCGAGACCGGGACCACCCGTCCCATGTCGGTGTCGACGGCCGGCGAAGCCGTTGCAGTAACGGTCAATTGGGCCGGGTCGGCCGGAAGCTTGCCGACGACGTGGGCGGCGTGGTCGAGGTGCACCAGGCTCAGCAGGCCCTCGACAACCGGGACACCGGCCTCGGTGACCGCGGAGCCGATCGTCGCGAACACCGCCGGCCAGCACAGGCCGACCAACGCGTCGGGCACGGTGGTGAGACCGGGCGCCAGCCACTCGCCGAAGGTGGCAGTGACGCCGGTGTGGTCGGCGACCCGCTCGGGGTCCCAGTCCACCGTAACGGTGGCCGAACCGTCGGTGACCGCCGGGAAGAGCTCCGGGCCGTCGATGCCGGCGGCGATGGCCAGCACCGCGCGCATCGCGGCGGTGGCGTCTTCGGTGGAGACGACCGGTATGCCACCGTCAACAGTGTTGGGGTGCAACGTGAATGGGATGTCAATCCACACCCCGGACACCGGGACGCTGAGCACGACGTGCTCGGTTCCGGCACCGTTGTCCGACTGCACCTGCAGCCGTGCGCCGGTGGACGAGTGGGTGGCGCGCTGGCCTTCGGACCCGTCGTGCACCAGCCAGTCGGCCGGGTCGGCGATGCGGTGTACCGGGTTGGTGGTGGTGCGTCCGGCCCACACCACATCGGGGGCATCCAGCACAACGGCCAGCGGCCCGGTCACATCCGGGCGACCCAGCCGACGCGAGCGCACCGGTGTCGGCTCGACACCGGTGCCCAGCACCTCCTCGATCGCGGCCTGCTCGAAACGGTCCAGCAATTCACCGACGGGCTCGTCCATCTGGGTGATACCGGCGACCGCGGTAATGCCGGGGATGATGCACACCTGGTCGGCGTCGTAGCGGGCATCGTGCGCCTGCCACAGCGAGTCGCTGCGCCACCAGCGGCGCACGTCCTTGTCGATGACCGGCACGAAGTTGACCGGCTTGCCCAGCGTCTTGCACAGGGTGACGAAGAACGGCACGTCGGCCGGGTGCAGCTGCACGGTTTCGGCGTCGGGGTAGTCCTGCAGCAGCGTCGCGATGGCCTGCTCCGGGTTGTCCAGCAGCGCCTCGTCGTTGAACCGGGTCTGGATCGGGCCGTGATCCTGCGGGTGTAGCCGCGCCTCGGCGCGTTGCAGCATCTGCTGGAAGCGGTCGCGCCAGGTGTCGGCCAGCCACGGGCTGTCGGGCCCCAATATTCCAGCGGTGTCCGCGGTGGAGTTGTCCTCACCAATGGTCAGCTCGACGTAGCGCTGCAACCACTGCAGGTAGGTCATCTCGCCGACGTCGCCGAAGTAGGGCTTGGCGGTCTTGGCCATCGCGGCAATGATCTCGTCGCGGCGCTCGGCGACGGCATCCGCGTCCCCAACGACCTCGTCGAGCAGCCGGCCGCAGCGGGAGGCCGAGTTGTCAATCTCGTGAATGTCGGCGCCCAGCTGGCTGCGGCTGGAAGCCATGCCGCCCTGGGCTTTTCCGGCGCCGATCCAGTGGTCGGTGCCAGTGGTCTCGACCAGCATCCGCTTGACCGACGGCGACATGGTCGACTCCAGGGTGGCCATCGCCGCGGTGCCAACGAGGATGCCGTCAATCGGCATCAGCGGGAACCCGTAGTACTGTGACCAGCGACCGGACAGGTATTCGGCGGCCCGCTCAGGGGTGCCGATACCGCCGCCGACGCACACAGTGATGTTCGACCGCGACCGCAGCTCCGAGTACGTCGCCAGCAGCAGGTCGTCGAGGTCTTCCCAGGAGTGGTGACCGCCGGCGCGGCCGCCCTCGATGTGCACGATCACCGCTTTGGTGGGTGCTTCAGTCGCGATGCGGATAACCGAGCGGATCTGCTCGACGGTGCCGGGCTTGAAGACGACGTGGCTGATGCCGACGTCGTTGAGCTCGTTGATCAGCTCGACGGCTTCCTCGAGGTCCGGGATGCCGGCGCTGATCACCAGACCGTCGATCGCGGCGCCGAACTGGCGGGCCTTCTGCACCAGCCGCTTGCCGCCCACCTGAAGCTTCCATAGGTAGGGGTCCAGGAACAGGGTGTTGAACTGGTAGGTGCGGCCCGGCTCGAGCAGCCGGGACAGCTCGTCGATGCGGGCGGCGAAGATCTCCTCGGTCACCTGACCGCCGCCGGCCAGCTCGGCCCAGTGGCCGGCGTTGGCCGCCGCGGCAACGATCTTGGCGTCGACGGTGGTCGGGGTCATGCCGGCCAGCAGGATCGGCGACCGCCCGGTCAGCCGGGTGAACTTCGTCGACAGCTTGGTCCGCCCGTCGGGCAGGGTTACCAAGGTCGGCGAGTAGGACGACCAGGGCCGTGCCACCTCGAGGGTGGCGCCGACGGTGAACAGGTTGCGCTGCCCGCCGCGGGTCGCGGCCGGCACGATGCCGACGCCGAGGCCGCGGATCACCGGTGCGGTGAGCCGGGTCAGGATGTCACCGGGTCCCAGGTCGAGGATCCAGCGCGCGCCGGCCTCGTGGACCTGGGTGATCTCCTCGACCCAGTCGACCTGGTTGACCAGGATGGACTCGGCCAGCTGCCGGGCCAGCGCGACGTCCAGGCCAACCTTCTCGGCCCAGCGGCCGACGATGTCGATGCCGTCGGCCAGCCGCGGGGTGTGGAAGCCCACCTCGACGCGTACCGGATCGAAGACCGGCGCGAAGACGTCGCCGCCGCGCAGCTTGTTCTTACGCTCGGCCTCTTCCTTCTCGGAGATCTGCTGGCAGTAGAGCTCGAACCGGGACAGCTGCTCCGGCGTGCCGGTGATGACGACGGACCGGCGGCCGTTGCGGATGGACAGCACCGGGGGCAACACGGTGCGGACGTCTTGCGAGAACTCGTCGAGCAGCGCGGCGATGCGTTTCGGGTCGGCATTAGTGACCGACACCATCGGCGGGCGGTCACCGAGGACCGAGATGCCGCGCCGACGCGCGCCCAGCGTCCCCGCCGCGCCGATCAGCTGCGCCAGGGCCAGCAGCTCGACGTCCCGCGCACCGGAAGCCTTGAACGCTTTGACGGCCAGCACCCCTTGCGAGTGGCCCGCGACGGCGACTGGAGGCGTCGCAGCCCAGTCCATGCCCTGCCGGGCCAGCGCGCGGCCGGCCGCGATCTGGGTGAGCAGCACACCCGGCATCGACACCGCGGCCGACGTTAGGTGCTTGCCCGCGGGCACCGGGTCCTCGGCGGCCAGCGCGCGCACCCACTGCAACGGCTCGAAGCCGATAGGGCGTACCACGACCAGCTCCTTGGCCACCGGTTCGAGCCGCAGCTCCGCCTCGCCCACCAGGGTGGCGATCTCGGTCTCGATTCCGGCCGAGGACATCAGTTCTTCGAGGGTCTCCAGCCAGGCGCTGCCTTGGCCGCCGAACGCGACTGCGTAGGGCTCCCCGGCCGCGAGACGGTCAACCAGGGCGTGGGTGCTTTGTGGGTTGTCCTCGTCGCGGTCAGCGGACACCCGGTCGTGCTCGTGGATCGTCACCTGTATCTCCCTGTATGCGTCTTCACGTATCGGTTCGTTCTGCAGGCTAAACGCCCCGGCGGGCGGGACCCCCTGTGCCTTGGGGTCGATTCCGCTTTGAATCGCGGCCAAAACGGTTCACCGGTGTGTTCTCGGCGGGCCACTCTCGCGGACCGAGCGGCGCAGCGGACTGCATCGGCTGCACTAAGAGTGTCATAAGATTTCGGCTCATTTTTCGGCCCGGATTGGTTACTGGCGAGTTCTACGCACGGGTAACCGTGTTGTGGGTAACACACGGATTAACCGGCCCCACGGGTATCCAGAACAAATGTCCTGCATGCAGGTGGTTACGGTCGAGTAGCTATAACCGCCCTGTTCAAAGCGGCATTGTTATCAAATAGTTATGTTAAGAATTCGTATGGCGTTTTGCGCGCGACGCGGCCGCGGCGCCCCCCGCGCGCGGCCAGCGCGCGCCGTCCAGCGCAACGATGGGCGAACGCGTGTTTGCTGGAACCGACTTGCGCAAGCCCGGTGTTATCGGTATGGGGTCCGCAATCTTTGCGTCGGCGCGAGGTTGCTAGGCCCACTGCCCGAACTGCGGCTTGAGGATCTCGTTGATGTCCACGCCTACTCCGCCGACGCTACGCTTAATCGATCTCGACCTGGTGCAGATTCGCCGCCGGATGGGTGAAGCCTTCGGGCGATCCCCAGTTGTGCTGCCAGAAGTAGGAACCTAGGCCGTCGTGCAAGGCCCAGTCGATCGTCTTGGAGTTGGCGTAAACACCCGTCCGCTGATGTCCGATCACCGACTCCCAGGACCGCACGTACGGCGCGACCTGACTTTTGTACTGCTCATAGGACGGATCGTCGTCGATCGACGCGTAGATTGGGAGCGGTGGCGGGACCGCCGGCCGTGGTGTGCAGCTCCAGCCCCCGCGTGGCGTGCTGCAGCCTGACACTGGCGCCGCCGAGCCAGTCAGCGGTGTTGCCCTTGCCGTATTGGTAGCACGAGACAATCTTCAGTCCGTGCTATGTAAGTCACGCGCTTCGGCGAGCTGTATCGGCTTGCCCAGCATCCAGTGCCGCCCGGCCGCCGGTCGGAGACGTAGCGAATCGAGCCCACGGCGCCCTCGGCGCGGATCTGGCTGGCGGGGATCACGCCCGCCGCGTAGTCCAACAGGGTGCCCAGCGACGCCGAGGCCGGCGCGGCGGACAGCGACGACACCGCGGACACCGACACCTACCAGGGCCGGGTCGCGGCCGAATTTGAGCACGTCACGGCGCGAAATCGACACATCACACAGGGTAGGACACAAACCTCAATAGACACACGAATCACACAGGCCACAGCTCGTCATATCTTGGCCGGCTGCGTTTGGTGGCGCCATTACCCCGGGTGTGCGTCCAGGGCGGCGACACGCCGCAGCCGCCCGCCCGGCGTGCACACCGAAGACCGTCGGCGCACACCGAATGCACCAGCCCAAGACCGCATTGTTGTTGTCACTATTAGGTTTTTAAAGTTAGCGTCGGAGGACCGCAGCGACGCAGGTGGCTTGTGATGGACCGTGACCAGCTCATCGATCTGACCCAGCGGGCATTGAGTTGGCCCGCGACAAGACGACTGACCTCGTGCCTCGGCCATTCCGACCATCGGACCTATGACGAACTGTTCATTCGGAGGGCAGTGGCGCAAGCCCGCGAACCCGCAACACCTGGCCGTGATCTAGCCGCATTCCGAAGAGCCCGTCAGGCACGTCCAGGTGGCGGGGCGCGAGGACGTCGAGGCGGCCGCCGCGCACGGCACGCGTTCGACCACGGGGCCGCGGCCACGCATGGCTCATGCCGATCGGATGGCCAAAGTCGAACAGCTGGCCGCGATCTACGGCGGCCACATCGAGATGGCCGACCTGATCACCGACGAGATGGGCTCGCCCCGCACCTTCAGCAGGATGGGTCAAGCGACAGCGGCGGCGACGATAATCCAACTCAACCTGGCGGAGGCCCGCAAGTTTCCGTGGATTGAACGCCGCCAGGGCGTGCTGGGCGAAGTGGACCTGCGCCGGGCGCCGGTCGGCGTGGTCGGGGCGATCGTGCCCTAGAACGTTCCGCAGTTCTTGATCATGCCCAAACTGACGTCGAAAAGGTGTCAGGTCCACCAGATCACCCCCGCACTGCCTCTCCCCCGGCGGCCGTAAATCAGTTTGGCGGCGCGGTCGGATCGCGCTGGTGTCCGCCGCGACGCTGACACCTTGGTGACCGGAAGGCCGGAGGGGCTAGAACCGGTCATTCTCGACATCACGGTGGAATCGGACGTGGCCGCGTCGCCGACCGCGTCGCGAACGACCCACTGCGCGCACTGATCAACAAAGCCGGCATCGCCATCAACGCGCCCGTCGAAACCTTGCCGATAGCGCAGTGGCGCAAGCAGTTCGAGGTAAATCTGTTCGGCCACATCGCGATGACTCAGGCGCTGTTGCCGGCGCTGCTGCTCAGCTCCGGCACCGTGGTGAACATCAGCTCCGTCGGTGGAAAGGTGGTGTTGCCGACCTACGGCGCCTACGCCGGTTCGAATTCGCCCTCGAGGCGGTCAGTGACGCCCTGCGACGCGAGGTCGCACACCTCGACATCAACGTGGTCGTCGTCGAACCCGGCGCAGTCAAGACCGAGATGGCCGAACGTGGCGTCGCCACCGCCGAAGAGCTGATAGCGAACATGACCGCCCCGCAACTTACCCGCTATCCGGACCTCGCCACAGCCGTCACGGTGCAAGCCCGACCGTTCAGCGCGGTCGGCGTTTCGGCCGAGCACGCCGCGCAGGCGATCGCCAAGGCGGCCACTGCATCTCGCCCGCGCACGCGCTACACGATCGGGCGTGACGCGGCGATTTTGGTGCGAATCGGCCGCGTGATCTCCGACCGCGTCCTGGACCGCATCGTGCGGCACAACCTTTGGTCCTTTGCAAAGGGTGACAAAGTGGGCGAAAAGCCGCACGCCGCAATGACTTCGGCCGACATCTAGTCGACTGGTGTCACTCGGAGGTGTGAACGATCAGCACGTCCGTCTTGGACCGCCGCGAGACTTCGGATGGGACCGATCCCAGCAGCCGCCCGGCGACGCTGGCCAGCCCGACAATGCCGACAACCAGCAGGTCGGCACCGACATACTCGGCGAGCTGCACCAGCGCATTGATCGACGCACCGACGACCGCCTTCTCCTCCACATCCTTGGCCCCGGCCAGGTGCGCCCGCTCCGGGCATCGTGGAGGATCCGGTAGTACGGGGCCTCGCCCACCGTCTGGCAGTCGGCGACGTGGTCGCTGCCCGGCGGAATGGCATAGCGACCTTTTTCTTCGGCGACGAGCGGACGTGCCGTCGCAACGATCAATTTCGCCCCCGTGATCCGCGGCGACGCGGTCGGCCGCGCGCAGCGACGAGTCCGAGCCATCGGTGCCGACTAAAACGGTCTGATAGGCGCTCATATCTCAGGGAGTCTAGAGCCCGAGGCCGCTCAGCACCGCAAATTACAAGGAATTTGGTGAAGAGGTCCCAACCAGGCGGCCTTGAACTGAGGCCCACGGGACGGGTCGGGTCCTTGGCGGACACCGCCGCGCGTTGGGCGCGCTTGCCCTTGCCAGCGCCGAAAAACTGGTATTCGCTGGGTTTCACCGAACGCGTCGCCCGCCAGTACTGCCAAGTGTAACCGCCCCACAGCACCGTGTTTTTGCCGTGCTCGTCGAGGTACCAGCTGCTGCAACCGCCGCTGTTCCAGACCGAACCCTTCAGCTGTTCTTGCAGCTCGGCGTTGAACTTGTCCTGCGCGGCGCGCGTGGGGGCGAGCGCCTGGGCGCCGTATTTATCGCAGGTCTTGATCGCATCGGCCACGTAGTGAATCTGCGATTCGATCATGAACACCACGGAGTTGTGGCCCAGCCCCGTGTTGGGTCCGAGAAGGAAAAACAGGTTCGGCATCTCGGCCACGGTGATGCCGCGATGCGCGCCGATGCCGTCGCGATTCCACCGGTCGACCAGGTCCTCGCCGCCCAGGCCCTTGATGCCGACGTAGGTGTAGGAGTCGGTGACGTGGAATCCGGTCGCGTACACGATCACGTCGACCTCGTGTTGCGTGCCGTCGGCGGTGACGATCCCGTCGCGGGTGATCCGCACGATGCCGTCGGTGATGAGCTTGGTCTTCGGGTTCGCCACGGCGGGGTAATACGTGGAGGAGTTCAGGATTCGCTTGCACCCGATCCGGTAGTTCGGGATCAGCTTGCGGCGCAGCTCTCGATCCTTGACCGAGCGGCGGATATTGTACTTGCAGTACGATTCAATGAATTTCAGCGTGTTGGGACGTTTGGTCATGCCGAAGGCCAGCGCTTCCTGCCCCCAATAGATGGCCAGACGCACCAGTGCCCGAAGCCCGGGCACGTTCTCCATAGCCTTGCGCAGCGCCGGGGAAAGTTCGGGGTTGGACCGCGGCACCACCCATGGCGGCGTGCGTTGGTAGAGTTGCAATTCGCCGACCTGGTCGACGATCTCGGGCACGATCTGGATCGCGCTGGCACCCGTACCGATGATGGCCACCCGTTTGCCGGTCAGGTCGACGCTGTGGTCCCACTCCGCGGAATGGAAAGCGGGAACGGCGAATTCATCGCGGCCTTCGATCTGGGGGAACTTCGGGATGTGCAGCGCGCCAGCGCCCGAAATAAGGAATTGGGCGACGTGCTCGCGCCCGTCCGCGGTGAACACGTGCCAGCGGTACTCGTCCTCATCCCAATAGCCGCTGTCCACCAGCGAATTGAATTCGATGTAGCGGCGCAGGCCGTACTTCTCGGTCACGCCCTTGAGGTAGTCCCAGATCTCGGGCTGATAGGAGAACGGATTCTTCCAGTCCGGCTTGGGCTCGAAGGAGAAGGAGTACAGGTGCGACGGTATGTCGCAGGCGCATCCGGGGTAGCTGTTGTCCCGCCAGGTCCCGCCGATGTCGTCGGCCTTCTCCAGGATGACGAAGTCCACACCCTGCTGCTGGAGCTTGATCGCCATACCCAGACCGGAGAATCCGGTACCGATGATCAGGGCGCGGGTCTGCACCGGCGTCGCGGCCTCGGGCTCCGAACCGGCGTTCTCCTGGGCTTGTATCAATGCATCGGTCACGATGGATCGTTCTTCCTATTGCCTGTCAGCACGTACCTCCGGGTGGGTACCCCGCCTCGGTTACGGCGGATACCCAGTACCCTCGGTACTGGGTACCAGGAGTGTTGTAGATCCCCGCACCGATGTCAACGTCGTCGGCGCAGCTCAGCTAGCGGCGGGACTTCTCCGCACCGCGCTGTGCACCGGCTGGTCGGGGTCGACCGCGATGCCCAGCGCCTCGGCGGTGCCGACGATGACCCCCATCATGATCGTGGTCAGGTGGGCGACGAACTGGTCGCGGGGCATGCGTCGGGGGCTGCCGGGTTCGGGACCCAACCACCACTCGGTTGACGAGGCCGCGGATCCGAAGGCCGCGTGCGCGGCCAGCTCGAACGCGGCGTGGTCCAGCTTCATGTCCTTGAGCTCGTTGTCAAACATGTCGGCCATGGTCAACGTGATCTGACGGCCCTCGTTGAGCGTGCGAACGGTCGACTCGGTGGTCGCGCCGGACCGCGCCGAGATGAACACCCGCAGCACGTTGGGATGCAGGTCGACGAGGTTGACGTACTCCTCGACGCTGCGCCGGACGATCTCGCGCGCCGAGTCGGTGGCCAGGTTGATCGACGGGAAGATCGCCGCCCACAGCATGTCGCGCAGCCGTTCCCCGATCGCCTGGAACAGGTCGGACTTGTCGTGGAAGTGACGGTAGATCTTGGGTTTGGCGGTGCCGGCCTCTTCGGCTATTTCCCGCACGCTCAGCTCGGGCCCCAGCCGGTCGATGGCGCGAAAAACCGCCTCGACGATCTCGCCGCGCACCTTCTTGCGGTGCTCCCGCCAGCGTTCGCTGCGCGCGTCGGCTTTCCCGCCCGGTTTGACGGTAGGATGGGGCCTCGGCGCCCGGGGTATTCTCACCACATCAAGAACCATACCCCGCGAGAGCCGTTGACCTGGGCAGACTGTGTGTGTCCCCCGTGCCGCGTCGCTACGCCCCACGCAGGACCTCCCGCGGCGAGCGGCCGAATTCCCGCCGATAGTCGGCCGCGAACCAGCGAAGGTTGCCGAACCCCCAGCGATACGCGACGGCGGCCACCGTCGTCCCATCTTCGACCGACGATTGCCGCAGGTCGGCGTGAGCGCGAGCAAGACGGATCGACTTCAGCATGACGAAACGCCCGGCCCCGCACGGTGAGGCGGTGCGGACAGTAGAAAGGCCGCGATCTGACTGCGCGCGTTGTCGGGATCGGTGCCGGAAACCAGTTTTGCAAGTTGAGATCGACGATCAGCTCGTCGGCACCCACCTGCACGGCGGTCTGGAAATCGTCCACGATCTGATCGAGCGTGCCGACGAACGCGGTCCGGTCGGGTCCGGCCAGGCGGTCGGTGAAGGTGACGTTGCCGACGACGATCATCTCCATCCGGTTCGCGTCCCGCCCGTATTCGCATGCCATGCCCCGGATGCGGTCCCCGTCGGCCCGCAGTTGCGCGGCTCCCGCCGGGGCCCGGCGTGGTCAGCAGCGGCAGCCACCCGTCGGCGCGTTTGGCGATGCACCACAACGTTTTCGACGTCGTGCCGCGGGCCAGGTTATGGCCGCCGCCACCCAGCAGGACGGGGATTCTTGCCACCGGCTTGGGCAGGACGGCGGCGTTGTCGACGACCACCCGCGGTCCCCGGAAGTTCACCGGATCGGGACCCCACACTGCATCGAAGACATCGAGCGTCTCGTCGAGAAAGCGGCGGCGATCGGCACGGGTGGCACCAGTGGCCCGCAGTTCGTCGGTGGCCCAACCGTTGCCCAGGCCCGCGATCACGCGGCCACCGCTGATCTGATCGATCGTGGCGAGTTGCACCGGGGTGTACAGGGCCACAACACAATGAGCACGGAGGTGCCGAGGCGGACGCTTTCGGTCGCGACGGCCGCCGCGGTAAGGACAGCCAACGGGTCCGGCGGCTTGCCGTGAGTGTTCCGGCCACGGCACGTTAGATCCAACATAGGGTTCGACGGGCGTCTGCGGGAAGAGCAGTCGCTCGTAGATCCACACATTAGAATATCCGGCGGCCTCGGCTGCCCGCGCCGCTTCGATCAGATCGTGTTGCAGGTCGACTCCCAATCGCTAGGGCAGGCGAAATCAGAGTCTCATTCGGTACCTTCCGTCGATTCGTGACGCTCGCGAAAAAGAACAACTATTCCGCGCCGCCCATGCCGGAAAGAGGCGGCGGCGTCCTTTTCTGTGGACCGGATGGCGCATTGTGAGCGGTGTACGGCTGCGCCCAAAATGTTTCGCCGTCAACGGATTTGGGCATGGCGGTTTCTGTGGATAACATGACGCGATTGTCAACCGGGAACTGGTCTGCGGAGGCGTTGCACCGAGCATGACAACCGTGACTTCTCCCGACGGCACCAGCATCTACTATGAATCCGTGGGCTCCGTGCTCGGGTTGAACCCGTGGGGGCTCGGCAATGGTGGCCAATGCGCCGTCCGGACGCACCAATTGCGCTGATCGGTCCAGGATTTAACCACCGATCACATCGAACACCACGTCGACCGCACCGGCCTCCTCGAGGCGACGGATCGCAAATCGAAAGACCGTCGGCGCCGAGGCCCAGCACCGCGTCCCGTTGCCCGGCGCGATCACTCCCGATGACGCGAGCGCCGGCATCGCGGGCAAGCTGCACCACCAGGGAACCGACGGCACCGGCGGCGCCGTGAACCAGGACGGTCTGGCCGGCGACAAGTCGCGCATAGACGAACAACCCCTGCCATGCGGTCAGTCCAGGCAGCGCCAACGCGGCCACCACATGGTCGACATCTGCCGACAACGGCGCAAGTTGCGGGCATCCACCGCGACGTACTCCGCGAGTGTACCGTCACGGGCCCAGTCAGTGATCCCAAAAACCCGCTTCCCTACTGTCAGTCCCGTTGTCCCGTAACCTAATTTGGCAACAACACCGGAGACCTCATGCACCGGAATGACGGGTGTCCGATCGCGCCCGGAGCGTCGCTCCAGGTGGCCAGCCAGTCGAGTTCGTCGGAGGTGAAGCTGGTGCCACGCACGCGGACAACAACGTCGTTCTCGGCGGCATCCGGGTAAGGCACCTCGCCCAGGGCGAGTCCACCAAAACCGGCGACGCGGTAACGAGCGGTGATCGCTTGCATGGTCTCCCACTCCACGTATCCATGTCGTTGGATCACGTCACTAACGGCTGCACCTTTGCGTCGCGACCACCAGGGTTATCGGACACTCGCGTATTCGGCCGGAGCCGTCCGCCCAGCCAACGCGCGCACCGGCCGGGCGCGAATCAGGCGGGGCCACCAGAAGAATGAACCGAGTAGCCGGGCGATAACGGGGTGATGAACGAGCGCACAATCAGTGTGTCGCGCAGCAGGCCGATCCCGATCGTCGATCCCATTTCCCCGACCGAGACTAACTTGCCGGAGATCATGGCCATTATCGTCACGGCGAACACCAGACCGGCGGTGGTGACCACCTTCCGGAATTGACGACCGCTCTGATCAGCCCGGTGTTCAGGCCCGCCTTGCTTTCCTCCAGGTAGCGGGCGATGAGCAATAGGTTGTTGTAGTCAGAGCCGACCGCCACCAGTATGATGAAGGTGAGCGGCAGACCCAACCAGCTCATCGGGATGCCCAGCAGGTGCTGCCAGGTCAGGACCGACAGACCGAACGCTCCCGATTACGAAAACGCCACGTTTCCAATGATCACCAGCGCCGCGATCATGCTTCGGGTGATGAGCAACATCACCAGGAAAATCAGTGCGAACGCCGCGGTAGCCGCGATAATCAAGTCGGTGGCGGCCGCATCCTGGATATCCCAGTACGTCGCCGCGGCGCCGCCGAGGTAGACATGTGCTCCGGCCAGCGTCGTGCCTTTCAGCGCCTCGTCGGCGGCGGGCAGATTACGCCTGGTCGTGGTGAATGCCGTTTTCTGTGAGCGCTTCGCCGTCGTGGTACACCATGTACCGGGCGGCTTTGCCGTAGGGCGGCATAAAGAATTTCAGGTCGATGCGAAACGACGAGTTGTTGAACGCATCCGGTAGCAGATAAAAGAATTCGTCGTTCTTCGCACTGTCGAAGGCGTAGCCTAGATCCATCATCTGCCGGCTCAGCTCGTCCAACTGGGCCAGCTGTGTCGCGATCGTGCTGTGTTCGGCCATGATCACCTGGTGCAGCTGTTCGAGCTGGTCGACGTTTGCGGCCGAGGAGTTCGACCAGCTGCGGCATCACCGAGTCCTGAATGATCGTGGCTTTCAGGTTCTTGTCCATCTGCTCGTCGAGCTGGTCGAACTTGTCGGTCACGCCGAACAGCGAACGAATCGACCAGCAGAAGCGGAATGTCGAAACAGTGCTTTCCCAATAGAAGTAGCTGCGGATCGGACGCTAGACATCGTCGAAGTCGGCGATGTTGTCACGCATCGCGTCGGTGACGTCCTTCATCCCCTGGGCCGCTTCGGCGGCGATGTGAGCCGCGCCGGCCTGACTGAGACGTCAGTTCCTGTTGATGGCGTATCAAGGCCGTTATGCGTTCGGTGATGTCGGCCATTTCGGTGAGTCGCGTGTTTGAGGTCGGTGAGTAACGGCAGGATTTCCTTGATCTTCGTTCCCATCGAACCCATGGTGTAGGTGAACGACGAATATTCGAGCGGGGTCCCAAGCGGCTTGGTGACGCTCTGGATCATCCCCACGCCGGGCGTGTGAAACACGCTGCGGGCCACTCGGTCCAGTGCGATCATCTCCGTGCTGTTGCGCATATCGTGGTCGGATTCGACCATGAGCATGTCGCCGTTGAGCCTGCTGACCCGAAAATGGCGGTCGCTGGCCGCATATCCCAGTTTGGACGGGCTGTCGTCAGCGACGTAGATGCGATCGTCGTAATTGGGATGGTAGGTGGGCAACGTGAGCGATCCCACCAGCACCACCACGCAACTCGCCAACAGGACTCGGCCGGGCCACCGGACCGTGAGAGTGCCCGCTTTCCGCTAAATCCCCATCCCGGAGCAGTGTTTCGGATCGAATATCCCGACCCGGCTGCCCAGCGCCAGAACCACCGGACCGAAAGTCAGGGCGGCCGCGACGGCGGTGAGCATGGCCACCACACACGGAATACCGCAGGTGTTAATGTAATTGAGCCGGGTGAATTTCAAACAAAAAGTGGCGCCGGCAACCGCGAGACCTGAGCCTAGGATGACGTGGGAGACGCCGTTGACGGCGGAATAGTACGCGGTTTCCCGATCTTCGCCCGTGTGCCGCGCTTCGTGGTAGCGTCCTATCAAGAAGATCGCGTAATCGTTGCCCACGCCGAGGGTCAACGACACCAGTAGGTTCGAGGAGAACTCGGATATACCGATTAACTTGTGGAAGGCGAGAAAGGACACGATGCCCTGCCCGCAGTTCAACTCGAGCATCACCATGAACAACACCAGGAATTCCGTCTTGATCGAGCGGTAGACGACGAGCAGCATCACGGTGATAAGGACGATGGTGACGAACATGATCATGATCAGGCTCTCGTTACCGGCTTACAGCATGTCCGCCGACAGCGGCGCCGATCCCGAGACGTACACCTTCAGTCCGGACGGCGTCTTGTTCTGCGAGACCAGATCTCGGACTGCCTTGATCGACTCGTCGGAGACCGCTGAGCCGAGGTTGCCGGCGATCCGTACCAGCGTGTAGGACGCCTTGCCGTCATTGCTTTGCACACCGGCGGCCGTAGTCCCTTGACCCCACAGATTCATGGCATGCTGAACGTGCTTGTCTCGCTGCAGATTTGCTATCAGGTCGTCGTAGAAGTGGTGATCGTCTTCGTCGAGCTTGTGACCGCCTTACAGCACGACCATCACCAGGCTGTTGCTGTCCGGCTCGTTGAACACCTCTCCGATGTGGATGAGCGCTTGCGACGAGGGGGATCGACCGGGACCAGCGGCCCCCGGTTCGCTTCGGTGACCGGCTCCAGCTGCGGAACCGCCACATTGAGCACGACCATTAGTGCGACCCACGCCAGCACAATCGGCACGGCGAACCTGCGGATGATCCTGGCGACGAACGGTCGCCGCGAGGTGTCACTGTGGCTCATGCGGACAGCACCTGGCACCAGACGCCGGCGTGCTCACCGCTGGCCGAGTGTTCGGCGTGCACCCGGCCGTCGACGATGATGCGGCAGCCGACGTTTCCGCCGTCCACCTGCACGGTGATATCGGCGGTCGCGGTGGTCAACACCGTGACTTCGGTGTGCGTCCACGGCAACGCGGCCAGGTCGACGGAGACCGCTTGCGGGAGTTCACGTTCCAGTAGATGACCCTGCCCCACCCGCCGAACTCGCCGAAGACGTCGTATTCGATGCGCTTGAGATTGAACTGAGCTATCGAGAATTTGTTGCCCGGGCTCCGGGTTCGGTCCTGGGACCCGAAGACCCGATGCGCGGAGTTGATCACGCACTCTGCCAAGACGGCTACGAAGACCACCAGGGTCGGCATCCACAGCTTGTTGACCAGTCGCCGACGTACAGACGCGACCATGACGATGACCCTTACTCGGGTGCTCACAACGAAAATCGGACCGTGTGAATTCAGCTGCCGCGCAACGCGCTAAATGCGCACCCGCTCAGCATCCGCGTGAAACTCGCCACCTCGAGCAATCCATCGGCCGTGGGAGCGGGCCGTCCGGCCGCCACGAAGACGTCGGCGATCTCGGCAATGCGCGTCGTCCAGCACCGCTCGGACAGATACTTAGCCGCGTCTGTGTGCTGGCCGGCGAAAGTCACACTGCGCAGGTCGATCTCGGGGTCGGGATCCATCGAAAAGCACGGGCTACATCACCTTTTCGTAGTGCGATCACGGCGTGGTGCAGCCGCGGAAGGGGTCGTCGTACCTGTGCAGCCGGTGCCTGTACCGAGCCGACGGTGTTCGGAACGGCCCTCAGACTGCCGGCATTCCCGTCAGAGGTCCAACCAACGTTCGGCTGCAAAGTTAGGGATGTCGCCACCGTGGGTCTACCCACGGAGCGCGGCGGTTGTCCGCAAAGCGCGGCCAACCGCCAATTAGGGATTCGACGACGGAATCGTCGTGGGCCACCAAGCGTCCGACCGAGATACCCGGGCGGAAGTCATTCCCCGAGACAGGTCCATCCCGCGAGGAGGTCGAGCAATCCGAAGCCCGCGTGTCCTACAGCATACAGGACACGCAGCCCTCGACCTCGGTTCCTTCCAGCGCCATCTGCCGTAGCCGGATGTAGTACAGCGTCTTGATTCCCTTGCGCCATGCGTAGATCTGCGCCTTGTTGACGTCGCGGGTGGTGGCGGTGTCTTTGAAAAACAACGTCAGGCTCAGCCCCTGGTCCACGTGCTGGGTGGCCGCGGCGTAGGTGTCGATGATCTTCTCGTAGCCGATCTCGTACGCGTCCTGGTAGTACTCCAGGTTGTCGTTGGTCATGTAGGGCGCCGGGTAGTAGACCCGCCCGATCTTGCCTTCCTTGCGGATCTCGATCTTGGACGCCACCGGGTGGATCGAACTCGTCGAGTGGTTGATGTAAGAAATCGACCCCGTCGGGGGGACGGCCTGCAGGTTCTGGTTGTAGATGCCGTGGGCCTGCACCGACTCCTTCAACCGCTTCCAGTCGTCCTGCGTCGGAATACGAATCCCCGCGTCGGCGAACAGCTGACGAACCTTCTCGGTCGTCGGCTCCCACACCTGTTCAGTGTACTTGTCGAAGAACTCACCCGAAGCGTACTTGGACCGCTCGAAACCACCGAACGCTTTACCCCGTTCGATCGCGATCCGGTTCGACGCCCGCAGCGCGTGATACTGCACGCAGTAGAAGTAGATGTTGGTGAAGTCGATGCCCTCTTCGGATCCGTAGAAGATGCGCTCGCGCGCTAGATAGCCGTGCAGGTTCATCTGACCAAGCCCGATCGCGTGGGATTCGTTGTTGCCGTGCTCGATCGACGGCACGGACTTGATCGACGTCTGATCGCTGACCGCGGTCAACGCGCGGATCGCCACCTCTATGGTTTGCGCGAAATCCGGTGAGTCCATTGCCTTGGCAATGTTCAGCGAGCCAAGGTTGCACGAAATGTCCTTACCCACTTTGGCATACGAGAGGTCATCGTTGAACTCCGACGGCGTCGACACCTGCAGGATCTCCGAGCACAGGTTCGAGTGGGTGATCTTGCCGTCGATCGGGTTGGCCCGGTTCACCGTATCCTCGAACATGATGTACGGGTAGCCCGACTCGAACTGCAGCTCGGCCAGCGTCTGGAAGAACTCCCGCGCCTTGATCTTGGTCTTGCGGATGCGCGCGTCGTCGACCATCTCGTAGTACTTTTCGGTCACCGAGATGTCGGCGAAGGCAACGCCGTACACCCGCTCGACGTCGTACGGCGAGAACAGGTACATGTCATCGTTCTTCTTCGCCAGCTCGAAGGTGATGTCGGGGATCACCACGCCCAGGCTCAGCGTCTTGATGCGGATCTTCTCGTCGGCATTCTCCCGCTTGGTGTCCAGGAAGCGATAGATGTCGGGGTGGTGCGCATGCAGATACACCGCGCCCGCGCCCTGCCGCGCGCCCAGCTGATTGGCGTAGGAGAAGGAGTCCTCGAGCAACTTCATGATCGGGATGACACCCGACGACTGGTTCTCGATGTTCTTGATCGGCGCGCCTTGCTCGCGAATGTTGCTCAGCAGCAAAGCAACTCCCCCGCCGCGCTTGGACAGCTGCAGGGCGGAATTGATCGATCGCCCGATTGACTCCATGTTGTCCTCGATGCGCAGCAAGAAGCAGCTCACCGGTTCGCCACGCTGTTTTTTGCCCGAGTTCAAAAACGTCGGGGTGGCCGGCTGGAACCGGCCGTCGATGATCTCGTCGACCAGCTTCTCGGCCAGCGTGGTGTCACCGGCCGCCAGGGTGAGCGCCACCATGACGACACGGTCCTCGAAGCGCTCCAGGTACCGCTTCCCGTCGAAGGTCTTCAACGTGTAGGAGGTGTAGTACTTGAACGCGCCGAGGAACGTCGGGAACCGGAACTTCTTGGCGTAGGCCCGGTCCAGCAGCATCTTGACAAAGTTGCGCGAGTACTGGTCGAGAACCTCACGCTCGTAGTAGTTCTCGCGGCTCAGGTAGTCGAGCTTCTCGTCCTGGTTGTGGAAGAAGACCGTGTTCTGGTTGACGTGCTCGAGGAAGTACTGCCGCGCCGCCAGCACATCCTTGTTGAACTGAATCTTGCCGTCCTTGTCGTACAGATTCAGCATCGCGTTCAGCGCGTGATAGTCCGTTTCTTCGGGCAACACATGCGTGCCGGCGGTTACAGGCTCTGCAGCGACGGTTGGTGGCACGTCTGTTCCTTCCAGAAGTCGATCAGGCCCGTGCGGACAGCGTCCACGTCGTCCGCGGTGCCCATGAGTTCAAAACGGTAGAGATAGGGGACGCCGCACTTGCGGGAAACGACGTTGCCCGCGTAGGCGAATTCGGCGCCGAAATTGTTGTTGCCCGCCGCGATGACGCCACGGATCAACGACCTGTTGTGCTCGTTGTTCAGGAATGCGATAACCTGCCTGGGGACGTAGCCACCGTTGTTGATGTCCGGCGTGGCCTTGCCGCCGCCGTACGTCGGCAAGATGAGCACATACGGATCGTCGACCTCGATGCGACCATGCAGCGGTATCCGCGTGGCGGGAACACCCAGCTTCTGGACGAAGCGGTGGGTGTTCTCCGACACGGAGGAGAAGTAGACCAGCGACGATCGCAAGCCCGGCGCTGCCGGGTGCAGCGGGTCGTCACCCGTCCAATTCAGGTTGCGTTCGGTGACATCCATTGCCGCAACCCCCTTACTTGCTCATTTACTGCACTAAGCGCTCAGCGCGGCTCCGGCGAGCGCCTTGATCCGATCGGGCCGGAATCCCGACCAATGCTCATTGCCCGCCACGACGACGGGCGCCTGCAGGTAGCCCAGAGCCATCACGTAGTCACGCGCCTCGGTGTCCAGGCCGATGTCGACCGTCTCGTAAGCGAGGCCCTGCTTGTCGAGGGCCTTG
This sequence comes from Mycobacterium tilburgii, assembly GCF_902168065.1. Lineage (GTDB taxonomy): Bacteria > Actinomycetota > Actinomycetes > Mycobacteriales > Mycobacteriaceae > Mycobacterium > Mycobacterium tilburgii. The sequence goes on from NZ_LR655690.1 coordinate 194,391, forward strand.
CAGGTGGCGCTGCACTGCACACATACCGGCTTGGTGTACACGGTGATCGTCATGGAAGCCGCTCCTCTGCGTGAATGAAGGTCGAGATGTTTGGCAACTGTTAGGGGCACCGCATCTCCGCTATCTTCAGCGATCCGCCAAGCCCCAAGACTCCCGTCCTGCGGCTCTCGGGACCGAAGCGCCTGGCTTCGGTCCCGAGAGCCGATTCCGGGAAGTTCTCTAGGCCTTGACTGGCTTGGCTGGCTTGCTGAACCTGGGATCTGCCGGCTGCTGAAACACTACACCTAGTGGCTGACAAGATCTCGAGATACAAGATGTTCTGAATAACAATTTTGAAATTCCCAGGTCGTAGGCCTTGCCGCGTGTCGACGCACGGCGTGTCGCAGATCACACACTGCGTTCGTGACGTTCATGAATACGGGGTATAGCAGCGCCCACCGACAACCCGCCGCAGTCCGGGCGAGACATCGTCTGCACCAACCGGTCAGCAAGGCCGCCAGCACCAGCTGGCGGCTTTAGCTATTCACCTGGGCGAACGCTGCTGGTCATCCGCGTGACCGGCTTGTGGGATACCGCTAAATCACCCGACTTCGGCAGTGAGCTTGCCGAGCGCTTCGCGCACGTTGGCTACCAGCTTCCGCGTGCTCGGCGGGCGCCTTGCCGTCCAGGCTGCCGAACGGCACCGATAGTTTGATCGACTCCACGACCCGCGCCCGGCGATACCGAAGGACTTGCGCGTCTCGTCATGTGCCCAAGTTCCGCCGTACCGGCCGAATGCCCCGATGACCGCCAACGGCTTGTCCTTCAGCACGCCGTTGCCGAACGGACAGGACAGCCAGTCGATGGCGTTCTTGACGACCGCCGGAATGCTGCCGTTGTACTCGGGCGTCACCACCAGCGGCCGCATCCGCACGGGCCGCGGCTTAGCGCAGCGCCACCACCGGAGGCAACGGCGTGGCGTCGTCGTCGATCTCCTCGTTGTAGAACGGAAGCTCGCCCAAACCCTCGAACACAGTCACGACGACATCATCGGGAGCAACCTCAACCGCTAGTACGGCGATCTTGCGATTGATCGACGTCGCCCCGCAGACTTCCCACTAACGCCAGGACCTTGATCTCTGCCACTTCCCTACGGTTGTCGAAGTCCTCGCACGGCTAAAACGGACTCATAGTCCGATTTACTCCATCGGCGTTAAAGTGCGGCTATGAGCAGTGTCGAGCGGTCAGCCGAGCTACCCCTAACGGCTCGGGAGCTGCCCCCGAATGGGGCGAGGTAGCACGCAATCGTGAACTGTTGCTGCAGGCGGCGCGTCGCCTGGTCGCCGAACGCGGGGCGGACGCGGTCACGATGGACGACGTCGCGGCGGCCGCAGGCGTCGGCAAGGGCACTGAACTACGGCGTACACACCCTCGATACCCTAAGGTGACGCTTGGGAAAGCTTGGCGCGCAAGCTATTGTAGACATTGACCTGACCACATGGCCGCGCCGTCACCGAGATGGGTTCTGCACGTCACCGAGCGTTCCGAAATTAATTCTACGGTCACGGAATTGGCGAGGCAGGCGCTCGACGAGGTCGTCGCGGGCCGCGTCGTCACGCGGGTAGCCGTCACCGTGCGCACCGCCACGTTCTGTACGCGCACCAAGATCCGTAAGCTGCCCGCGCCCACAGCCGATCCCGCCGTCATCATGGCGGCACGCAACGTGCTGGACTTGTTCGAACTCGACCGTCCGGTGCGGTTACTCGGGGTGCGACTCGAGTTGGTGATGCCGGGCTAGAGCTGATTGCCCGCCTCCTCCCCAGGCCGCACAGCGGCCTGCATCGTCACCGGGCTGGGCCGCAGCGCGCGGGTGAGGACGACGTTGACCTGACGCATCGCCACACTGTACGGCCACCACGCCAGTCGCTTGAACGCGTAAAGCGCTCGGATGTCCTGGGAGGTGTAGATCAGGTACCGGTTTTTCGCGACACCGGCCAGGATCTTTTCGGCCGCCCTCTCCGGCGACACCGCATGCCCGCTGAATCGGTCGACCCACTGGCTGACCTTGGGGTCTTCCCGGTTGACGCCCGCAATCTCAACGGTGTTGACTAGCGGTGTCTTCACCGCCCCGGGCACCACGACCGACACCCCGATGCGGTGCCTGGCCAGATCGAAGCGCAACACCTCGGACAGGCCGCGCAACCCGTACTTGCTGGCGCTGTAGGCCGCATGCCACGGCAGCGCGACCAGCCCGGCCGCCGACGACGCGTTGACCACGTGCCCCCCGCGGCCGGCCGCGATCATCGGCGGGACGAACGACTCGATGACGTGGATCGGGCCCATCAGGTTGATCGATACCATCTTGGTCCACTGCTCGTGGCTCAGCCTATCAACGGTTCCCCAGGCCGACACGCCGGCGATGTTCATCACCACGTCCATGCTCGGGTGCGCGGCGTGAAGGTCGGCGGCGAAGGCCGCCACCGCGTCGTAGTCGGCGATGTCTAGCGCCCGGTGCACCAGCACCCGGGCACCCAACGCCCGGGCGTCGGCCACGGTGACCGCCAACCCGTCGGCGTCGCGATCGGTAAGGAACAGCTCGGCGCCCTGCGCCGCCAGCCGCAATGCCGTGGCCCGGCCGATGCCGCTGGCCGCGCCGGTGACCAGACTGCGTTTGCCCGCGAAGTAACGCCTAGATCCCCGCTGTGCCATGACGGTGACGATACCGGCGGTACCGGACTAGCTTCGGCCGGCCACCCCACAGGGAGTTCAGCCACAACTGCTCGAGGAGCCGCACGCGACGGTCGATGTCATCATCGACGTGGTGCCGGTCAGGGTGCGCACCAGGGTCGGGATGTCGTCGCTGATCGAATTCGCGGTCTCGGCCTTCAGTTCCGCCTCGACGATGGCGACGATCTCGTTCACGACCACCTCGAACTGCTGCTCGAGCATGCCCTGGATCTCAATGTCGGTGTAGCGAGCAGCATTACACTGGATCGTTGTGCGCGTACACGGCGGCGGCGCTGCCAACCATCCGCTTAGCAAATTGCTCGGGCGACTCGTCGGGCCAGCGGGGAGCGAAGAACTGAGTGAGTTCCTCGAGCTCCTGGGTGGCTTCGGCGACGATCTGCGCTAGCACCGCATATTTGGAGTCGAAGTAGAAGTAGAACCCGAATCGACCCACCCCGGCGCGCATGCTGATGGTGCTGACAGACAGCTCGGAGAACGGGCGTTCCTGCAAAAGTTCCCGCACCGCCTGCATGATCGCCTGCCGGTGTTTGTCATCGCCTGCCGGTGTTTGTCGCCGCGACGGCAGGTGGCCGGCTCGCCCGACTCCGCGTGGCTGCTCATTCCCTGACCTTGCCCCACGCCGCTCGAAAAGCAAACTTGACAGCCGTCAACTTTTTACCGAAGGTTAGTGACGAGTGACGTATATCACCGGCTTAGGGTTCCGCAAAGGAGCGTCCATGCCCGCCACCATCAGCACCCCGCACTACCTGCTCGACCAGGCACGGCGCCTGTTCACACCGTCGATCAACAACTTCCCCGGCATGGGCATCGTCGAGCGCAGGCTACTGAACACCGAATTCCCGGAGCACAAGCTCGCCGACCCGCCGCCCGGCAGCGGGCTCAAGCCGGTCCTCGGGGACGCGGGTATGCCGATCTTCGGGCACAGCATCGAGATGCTCCGCGGCGGCCCGGATTACCTGCTGCACCTCTACCAGACCAAGGGCCCGGTGGTGTTCGGGAACTCCTCCGTCCTGCCGGGCGTCGCGGCCCTGGGCCCGGATGCCGCCCAGGTCATCTACTCCAACCGCACTAAGGACTACTCGCAGCAGGGCTGGGTGCCGGTGATCGGGCCGTTCTTCAACCGGGGCCTGATGCTGCTCGACTTCGAGGAGCACATGTTTCACCGGCGCATCATGCAGGAGGCCTTCGTCCGGTCGCGGCTGGTCAGTTACGTCGAGCAGATGGACCAGGTGGTCTCGCAAACGATCGCCAACGACTGGGTGCCCAACGACGCCCGCTTTGTGCTTTACCCGGCGATGAAGGAACTGACCCTCGACATCGCGTCCATGGTGTTCATGGGCCACGAGCCGGGCACCGATCACGAGCTCGTGACCAAGGTCAACAAGGCGTTTGCGATCACCACGCGCGCGGGCAACGCGATCATCCGCACCCCCGTGCCGCCGTTCACCTGGTGGCGCGGCCTCAAGGCCCGTGCGTTACTGGAGAACTACTTCCGCGAGCGGGTCAAGGAACAGCGCGCGAATCCCGGTACCGACCTGCTGTCGGTGCTGTGCGAGACCGAGGACGAGGACGGCAACAAGTTCTCCGATGACGACATCGTCAACCACATGATCTTCTTGATGATGGCCGCCCACGACACCTCGACGTCGACGGTCACCGCGATGGCCCACAACTTGGCCGCGCATCCACGGTGGCAGCAGCGCTGCCGCGAAGAATCGGACCGGCTCGGCGACGGACCGCTCGACATCGATTCGTTGGAAAAGCTGGAGACGCTCGACCTGGTGATGAACGAGTCGATCCGGCTTGTCACGCCGGTACAATGGGCCATGCGCCGAACCGTGCGCGACACCGAGCTGCTGGGCTACTACATCCCGAAGGGCACCAACGTCATCGCCTACCCCGGTATGAATCACCGGCTGCCCGAATTGTGGAAAGCCCCACTGAAGTTCGACCCGGAACGGTTCACCGAGCTGCGCAAGGAACATAAGCAGCACCGCTACGCGTTCACGCCGTTCGGCAGCGGCGCCCACAAGTGCATCGGAATGACGTTCGGGCAGTTGGAGATCAAGACGATTCTGCATCGCCTGCTGCGCAAGTATTGGCTCGAGCCGCCGCGCCCGGGCTACAAGTGCGAGTGGGATTACGGCGGCATGCCCGTGCCGAAGGACGGCATGCCAATCGTATTGCGCCCGCTCTGATCCCGACGCCGCTGGGAGTCGAAACTCAGGCCGTCAACCGATTGGCGCATGCCATCAGCGCTGCCAGCGCCGACTGCGTCGGGTCGGCGGCCAGCCCCATCGCCCACTCGGAACGCGTGTCGTCGCTGCCACAGATGTAAGGTGGCAGTGCAGTCGGCCGACGTCATCTGATGGAACTGCAGTGTCTCGACGGCGATGCCGCTGCTCGTGCAGCGTCGCGGTGAATGCGGCGATCGGCCCACTGGCGGCCGCGGTCCAGGTGGTGACGGACTCGCCGACGGAGATCATCGGTAACCCGTTTCGATATCGGCCAATCCCGGGGCCATGTCGTTTCTTGTTCTACATATGTTTGTTAGTGCATGAAAGGGATTGATTATGCAGGGAAACAGCACCAAGAAAAGCGTTAAAGCCCTCACAGCTGCCGCAGGCGTCGCCGCGGTACTGCTCTCCGAGCTGCTCGACAGCCGCCGGAGGCACCGGGCCCACCCGTGCTCAGCGTGGGCGGCGGCACCAGCGGGCTTCTCAGCGGAATCCTTGGCGGCCTTAGGCCTTTAGCCCAGTCGAAAAGGACGGCCTGCCGGGAACTTCGGTTCCCTGGTGGGCCGTCTTCCTTGGCCTCCGGCGAGTCAGCCCATCGGGCCGGACGGGGGCCATCCGCTGGTAGGCCTGGATCGTCGTCCCGGTGCTCGCCGTGTGGGTGCGTACCAGGTCCGAGATCGCGTTCACCAGGTACAGCCCGCGGCTGGCCGGTCCGGTCCGGCCGGGGTCGAGCCGTCCCACCAGCGGGTCGTCGAATCGTCCGCTGTCGCGGGCCTCGCAGACCAGGTAATCGGCGTCGCGCCAAAAGGCCAGTCGGCATGCGCCGTCGGTATACATCAGGCTTTTGGTGGCCAGCTCGGTGTCGACCAGTTGCAGGTCTTCGATGCCGTCCTGAGACAGGCCTATTTAGTCAGTGTAGTTGACGGCGAACGAACGCGCGGGCTTGAGGTCGGCCGACTTGCGGACCATGTAGGCGACGGCGCCCGGATTCGCCGACAGGGGCTGGTTGCACTGCGCCAGCACCTCGTCGGGGGCGTTGAGCAAGTCCCCGAGCGTGGTGCCCAGGTATTCGAGATAAATGACCACCGCGCGGGTCGCCGGGCTCGCGTCGGGTTCGCTGATCAACAGGCCACCGCCCGGGCCACGACGCATCCGCGCCACCCGATGGTGCTCAACGAGGAGGACGGCCTCCCGCAGCACCCAGCGACTCACCCCATAGCGTTTGCAGCGCAGGTTCGGAGCCCAGCGATTCCCCGAACGGCCAACCGCGGCGAACGATGTCCGCCTCGATCTCGCGGGCGATCATCGCGGCCAGTTTCTTCGTCTCGCCCGCGCGCGGCGCGGGGCTTACCTGAAGCTCAATGCTGCATTCCCACAATCAGTTTCAACATGTGAGCAGCAAGCAGCCGGCGACGGGCCCGCCACCGACGGACACCACGCCGACTTCGGGGCGTTCGGTCACCTGCCGCTCGCACGCGCCGCCGCGCAGCTGCAGGCAACCTTCGTACAGCGCCCAGTAGCCGTGCATGCGCCCGGCGGAGAGCTGGCCGCCGTAGGTGTTCAGCGGCAACTGGCCGTCCCGGGCGATCTTCGCACCGCCCTCGACGAATGGACCGGCCTCGCCGTCGCCGCAGATCCCCAGGGCCTCCAGCCAGGTGAGGGTGAGATAGGTGAAGCCGTCGTACAATTCGGCAACCGCGAGGTTGGCAGGTGTCAATTCGGTGCGCGACCACATCTGGGCCGCGGTCGCGGCACACGGCAAGCGGCTTTGCGCCTGCCGTTCAACGCCACCTACCCTAGCTGCTCCTTGGTGCTGCCGTATAGCTCTATGTGCCGGCAGCAGTTCAGGGCCAACCAGTTTGCGGCCGAATACGCTTGGGCCGCAACCAGATCGTTGACGTAGCCCATCGCCCCGACGGCTGGCCGCTCTTCGCCCTTGGGGTCTCGAACATCCGCGCCAGCGGGCGGGGCCGGTGCGTTGTCGTCTTGCTTGACCGGCACGGTGCCGTCCAGCATCTGAATGGTGCGTTACACCACCACGTGCCAGGCCTGCCGTGGCCCGCGACCGCCGCAAGCGAGAACATCTTCGCTAATTTGGAGAGGGTAGTTCTCGTATGTTGAGAGACGACTTACGATACCGGTGATCGCAAGGTCCCGCCCCGACGATGGGAGTCCGTCATTGACGCCTGGATTCTCGACGTGGTCCGCACGCCCCGCGGCCGCGGCCGCCCCGACGGCGCATTGCATGCCGTCCATTTGCAGGCGCTGCTCGCCCGCTGCTTCACCGCGCCTACCAAACGGACCGGTTTCGACCCCACCCGAGGTCGGCGACTTGATCGCCGGCAACGGTATCCTGTCCGGCGACCACGGCGAACGACATCGCGGCTTGTCCGTCCTGCTGGCGGGCTGGCTCAAGACCGCACCCGGGGGATGACCCTGAACCGCTTTTGCGGATCGGGCCAGCAGGCCGTCACCGTGGCCGCATCCGCGATCGCCGCCGGTCACGAGGGCCTGGTGATTGCGGGCGGTGTCGAATCGACGTCCCGGTGGGACGCCACGGCTGGGGTTCCGACGATCGACGGTGACAACCCCGAACTGCGTACGCGCTATCCCGCTGTGCCACAAGGTATCTCGAGTGCTACGTTCGCTACGAGAACGTGCCGGTGCCCGCCGATCACATGCTGGGGCCGCGCGGCGGGGCTTTCGTGGTGGCGCAGACCCGGCTCGGCGGCGGGCGTATTCATCATGCGATGCGCACGGTCGGCTTGGTTCGGCGCATTTCGACATGATCTGTGAACGGGCGGTGTCGCGCTACACCCAGGGCGAAGCGCTGTCCGACAAGCAACTCGTGCAGGAGATGATCTCCGACTCGTGGATGGAAATCGAGGCATTCCGGCTGCTCACCCTCCAAACGGACTGGAAAATAGATCAATTCAATGACTACAAGGCGGTGCGCGCCGACATCTCGGCGGTCAAAGATTCGAGGTCGAGGGCGCGGACCTGACGGCCGCCCCGCTCACCGAGCACGGCTGCGATCGGGCCCTGGTTGACGGGGTGTGGGAGGCCATCGCCCTCCACACCTCGATGGGCATCGCCGATCGTCGCGGCGCGCTGTGCCACCTGGTCCGCAGTGGCGTGGGCGTGGATTTCGGCCGCGACGCCGAGTTCATCGACGATGGGATCACCGCGGCGATCCATGACCGCTATCCGCGGTTGGCGATGGCGCGCACCCTGCTGGACGCCATCGTCGTGCAGGCGCAGCGCAGCCCGGAGGCGGCACCGCCCTACACGTTCCCCTAACCAAGTACTGCGCGAGCGCCACAGCGACGGCATCACGCTGTTGGAACTGGCGGCGGCACAGGGGCCGCTGGGGCGACTGATTCAGTGCCGACGCCGGGCGTCGATCGCGTAGCGGCCCGGGCCGACGAAAATCAACAGGAAGAACCCGAAACAGAACAGGATCGCCGGTAGTCCCCCGTTGCCGACGGGCGGAGAACCGATCGGTCACAGGGCGTGCGGTTGACGCATCCAAAAATAGGCGACCGCCATTACGCCCGAGGCGATGAACGCGGCTGTGCGGGTGAATAATCCGGCCGCAATCAACAGTCCCGTGACGAACTCGAGGAGCCCCGCGTACCAGCCGGGCCACGCGCCGACCTGCACCGGCATGCCCGGGCGGATGGGCCAGGCGAACAGGTTCATCGAGCCGGACACCGCGAACAGAAAGCCGTAAACCAGTCGGAACAGGCTCAGCACGGCCAGCGCCACGCGGGCGAGGCGATCATCGAGATTCGTCGTCATACGCCCAACGTTACGGAACCGGTGGTGTAGACAGATTCATGCACAACCCACGTAAGGAGGCGCGTTGACGTACCTGCTCCTGCTCGGCGCGATCTTCACCGAAGTGGTGTCGACCAGCCTGCTCAAGAGCACCGAAGGGTTCACACGGCTGGTGCCGACCGTGTTCTGTCTGGCCGGCTACAGCACGTCTTTCGCGCTACTGGCGTGGTCGATCCAGCGCGGCATGCAGACCGACGTCGCCTACGCGTTGTGGTCGGCGATCGGCACGACCGTCATTGTGTTAATCGCGGTGTTGTTTCTGGATTCCCCGATTTCGGTGGCAAAGGTCGTCGGGGTCGCACTGATCATCGTCGGGGTCGTCACGTTGAATCTGTCCGGCGCCCATTGACGACGACGTCCGTCCAGGCCAGCAGTCGCCGCCACAGCCGGTGCCGGCTGGACGCCATGTTATGACAGTGCGCGCTGCCCGCCAACACGAGGGTGGTGATGTCCGGGCTGCTGCTGTACAAAGCCACCTCGGCGCGCGGGCCGGCGGCACGTCCACCACACCGAAGCCAAGCAGCACCGGAACGTCGATCACCACCGCGTGCTCGGCGACCACACCGGGCACCATGGCCGTGCCGAATATCCGCGGCATCACCGATTTTGCGGTCACCGCGTCGGTTTCGACGACGTCGGCCGGAACGTCGTCGAGATGAAACCAACTCTGCAAGTTCTCGCGGGGACCTTCGAAATACGGGTCGGGAAGCGCGGCGAAGATCTCGCGCGCAAGCGCCGCACGGCCATCGGCGGTCGCCGCGAGGGCGACGAACGCCGGATCGAGACTCAGAGCGGCGCGACGTACTGCTGGGTGCTCGGCCCGCATCGTCTCAACATAGCGGTGTACCGAAGCCCGGGCCAATTCGGTGCTCGGGTAGGCGACCACCACCTGCGTCTTGCCGTGCATGCGGTTGACCCACATGCACACAGTCTCCGGCAGCCGGTTGTCGCCCCAGATACCCGCCCGCAGATCGCCGTAGTCGTCGCCGAACGGCAGCTTGCGGATATCGATGTAGGACAGCATGGGGACGGGACGGTCCGGCACCTGGATACCCTCCGACGAGCCGCCCGGCGACTCGAGCAGGTGGTAGAAGGGCACCGCTTCGAGCGCGGCGTTGGTGTCGAACGACTCCTGTGCGGCCCGGACGACCTCGTCGAATGACGCTTCCGCGGCGGGAATCGCCAGCGGGACGAAACTCGCCAGCCAGCCGACGGTGAGGGCGTGGGCGGGGTCGCGACGATTGTCGAACGTCGTGAGCCCGAATACGTTGCGGCGCAGGTCAACCGATGCTCGGCCAGCACCGCGCAGGCGAACACGCTACCGCTCGATAACGGGTGACACTAACGTGACCGTGCGACCTGTGCAGAGTAACGCTGCGCCGAATGAACAGTTGCTGAACAGTCGCGTGTCGACTTGAGGATTGGGTTAAATGCGTAGTCGGGCGCGGGATTTCAGACTTGCACTCGATCGCGGGTCGTGTCCCGGACAAGACCTGAGTCACTGATAGGCGCAGGCTCCCTATACTCCGAGCCTGACGACGGCCAGCAAGCCTCAGTCCCTGTGGCTTGTGACAGTAGTCTACCTGATCGCCCTCGCGGTTGCTGCGATGGCTGTTCGTGGGGGTCCGTCCGCTGGTCAGCTGTGGCTGGATACCCTGGTGTTGCCGATATGCTTGTCACCCTGATGGTGTGCGTGTTCAGCCGCGCGTTTCGTAACTCGATCTACTACGACGCCTATTAGAGTGTCGCTCCGCCGCTGATGTTGTTTTACTGGTGGACCCGGGGGCACCCACGGTCGACCAATTGCGGTTCTGGCTACTAGCCGTTGTGGTGTTGCTGTGAGCGGTTCGGTTGACCGCAAATTGGGTTTACGCGTTTCCGGGCCTGCAGCACGAGGACTGGCGTTACCCGATGTTCAAGCAGCGGGCGGGCCGCTGGGAGTTCCTCGCCGATCTGATAGCCATCCATGTGGTCCCGACGCTGCAGGTGTTTCTGGGAACGGTCCCAGCCTACGTCGCGGTGATCCGACCCGACTCGGGGTGGGTATGGCTGAGCTGGACCGGTTTCGTCGTGGGCCTGGCCGCCGTGGCCGTGGAGTTGGTCGCCGATGTCCAGATGCATCGATTCGTCGCGCGCCGGCAGCCCGGCTACACGATGGACCGGGGCCTGTGAGCCTGGTCGCTGCACCCGAACTACTTCGGTGAGTTCAGCTGGGTTGCCGTCGCGGTGTTCGGCATCGCGGGGGCGCTCGCCGATTAGTGGTGGCTGGTCCTCGGAGCGACCGCGATGCTGGCAATGCTGCTCGGCGCCAGCATCCCGATGATGGAGCGCGTAGCCTGCAACGCCGTCCGTTGTACCAGGACGTCATCGATCGGGTGTCGCGATTCGTGCCGCGTCCGCCACGAAAAGTCAAGGAGTAGAAGCAGTTCCGGTTATGCCGCCGTCGGCGGCAAGGCGACCACGGAGGCGACGGTGAATGCGACCCGGCGTTCCACTGCACCATCGTCCCCCTCGGCTCCGGGCGCGGTCCACTGCACCTGGGCGGTGCCGGAGAGCTGGATGGTCGCGCCGGTGGCGAAGTCGACGAACAGCAGCGCGGCCTCGTCGTCAACCATCAGGTTGCCTAGGCTGTTGAACATGTTGTTGCCCGGGTAATCCGGCCACCACAGCCTGGTCGGGGACTCAACGCGGACGAATCCGGAATCACCTCCCCGGTGCGACGCGTCGCTGCCCCGGCTCGGATGCGTGATGCCCAGGAACAACGTGTCCGTGGTCGCGATCGTCGTCTGCTCGGCGGTACTCAAAGTTGTTGTGTGCCTTGATGTGCCAGAGGACGCCGTGATCGCCGAGACGTTGACGTCGCTGCGGTGGATGTACTGCGGGCAGTTCCCGTATGCCTGCTAGACCCCGATCGACATGGCAGTGTCGCTTCGTTCGAGCAGGGTGCCGTTGATGCGCATCCGGCGCCGGGTGGCGAAATCGATGGCGATCAACCCGATCTGCTGGCCCGCCGCAATTCGGTGCAGGGGATCACCGTCGCGCGGCATCGCCGAAATCTGCACGATGCCGTCGGCGCCGTGGATAATCCGGATATGGGGATACCCACAGGCCGCCCGTGTGATCACGTCCGGTCAGCGCGGCGAAACGCTGCGTGGAGAGAAATTGCTTGACACCTGCGTGTAGGCGGTTTGCGCGCAACATATTTTCCAGCCGTTTTCGGCGCCTTCGACGCCGGCGCGCCGTTATGCCGTCAGTTCACCTTCGTGAAGGCCCGGTGGTGTCACGCGACGGGTAACGCTACGGGCGTGCCGAAACTTCCCAGCGCCGTCATCGTCACGCGATCATCCGTCGGCTTCAGTGTCTGCGGGGTTTGTGATGGCTCACCGCGTCCACGACGACCAGCCACAACACGGCCGCCACACACAGCGCGGCACATACAGCCTGAAGTTGGTTGAGGCGTTGTCGTAGAGGGCGATTGTAGGCGATCGTTCCGAGCACCACGACGGCCAGCAAGATACCGCGGTTGATTCTGTCCGTGCTCGTGCTTCGACCTAACTCTTTTCGGTCGGAATTATGCCGCGGATATCAGCATAAACCTCGGCGATCAGTTTGCCACGGACCAACCTTTCGGTTCCGTCGACTGACGACAATTGTCCGAATAAAACCCCGACGATTCCCGCCCGGCGGGGCGGCTATTACCACCCGGGATTCGACGAAAGCGGGCTGTTATGTGCTATCGGGCATGGCACCGACGCCGCGCCCGATCCGCTCTCTACCTACCCGGCAACAAAGATCGAGCACTTGAAAAGGGCAAGTCGCTGCCCGCCGACGTGCTGATTTTCGACCTCGAGGACGCCGTCGGACCGGATGCGAAGGCCGAGTCCAGAGCCAGGGACAGGTAGCAGGTCACCTTGCGGCCCAGGTCGAGGGAGGTCTGCGTCGAGGCCACCCGGCGGTCCTGCATGCGGTCCCGCACGGCCAGCGCGAGGGCCCGGTAGTAATGCTCGGGCCGCAGTACGGCGGCCGGGCGGGCCGATCGAGTAGCGCAGGTGATCGGCGATTGCCCGCTGCAGCGCGGCGGCCTGCATCCCGGTGCGCGTGGGTTCGACCAGTTCGACGCGCACGCTGGCTGACGTTCCGTCCGAGGAGGTCTGATCGAGGTCGGTCATAGGTGTCCTAGGTCGCTAGATGTGCTTGGGAGTATCGCACCGATCTGCCCGGCTTGGCATGTTGCCAGTCTGGTAGTGGTGTTCGCATACTAGACGCGCAATCGACCACTTGCGCGTGAACATAACGTCACGCGCCGACGGCGAAGGCGTTGCTAGGCCGGCTAAGGTGATTTTCCCGGACTCGCTGGCGACCAACGAGAAGCGACCTATGTCTACTATTTCGAGTCCCAGACCGGGCTGCAGCGGCGAATTGACTTCGCACCGCAAGTGTTTCTGGCCTGCGCCGTCTCTGCGGTGCCGACAACCTGGCTGCCCGCGGTGACCGTGCACACCGACGCCGCGGCATGGGAAGAGCGGGCGCGCAGTCTCAACGCAAGCAGCAAAACGCTTTTCGTCGACTTCATGGCTCGCATGGCACGACGGATCGGCCGGGTGCAGTCGGACGGAAAGTCCGTCACGGTGGTACTGCCGGTCAGCGACCGGGCCGCCACCGACGATGACCACATCCGTGGCAATCGCCGCTCTGAACAGGGCTTTGTGTGGCATTCTTTGCGAGTGCATACAGGGGTGCCACCCACCGGGGTGGTGACCTTTCTGTTCATCGACGTGGAGGGCTCTACTCGTCGGTGGGAAGCCGACACCGAGAAGATGCGAGCGGCGTTGGCGGCCCACGACCAGGTGTTGCGCCGGGGCGATCGGGGCGCATGGGGGCTGGTTGTTCAAGCACACGGTGTCTGTGCTGCGTTCGCCTCACCCAGATCGGCGGTGGATGCGGCCGTGGCCGCGCAACTCGAGCTGGAAGCCGTCAGCTATTAAGCGCGGCCAGGTCTAGTGGCTTGCGGCTGAGCAGCACATCGACCTGTTCCCGTCCGTCGAACGCGTCGTAGCTAGCGACGGTCAGCGCACGAGTTTTACGTTCAAACAACCACAGATAGTCGTTGTTCAGGTCATACACGTGGAAGCCCTGGTCGGCGAATGGCTGCAATACTTCCTCGAAGGGCGCCCGCACCTCCATCGCTACCACCAGGTCGGGGTGTGGGAAGTCGGCGGGAACCCGCGGGGCCACCACAGCTTCTTCGCCTTCAATGTCTATCTTGATGAACGATACTCGCGAGGTGTCGTCACCAACAAGACCAGCCAGGGTGTCCGCCGGCACATCAACCGGGATCCATTCATCACCCATGAAGTCTCGATAGGGGTCCCCAGCACCTAGTGGGCGTACCCGAGACCAACCATCTTGCTTCGGGTGCACATGGAACGTCAGGCGCCCTTTGTGGTCGGAACACGCGGCACTCACCACCGTGACGATGTCCCCGACGCCATTCAGGTCGATGTTGGTGCGCAACCGACGGACAGTGTCGGGGCCGGCCTCAATCGAGATCACCTTTCCCCCACGGCCGACGCGCTGGGCGAGAAGCATTGTGAAGTAACCAATATTCGAGCCGGCATCTACGCACACGTCGCCTGGTTTTATGTGGTGGACGATGAACTCCGACAACACTGGTTCATAGACGCCGCGCACCCGCAATAGATAATTTTTCATGGAGTCACTGGCGACGAACTTACTTCCGTAGTCGCATTCGATCGGGGTGTCATCGGATGCGAGGTCAAGCGCGCCAAGCACGCTCGGTCCTCTAGTGAGAATTGCTCGTTTGACCTGTAGGGAGAGCCGTTCAGAGTTGACAGTTGCGCGCAGGAACCTCACCACAGCGTGCCGGACACGCCGCTTGACCAAGTCGGATAGGGGCATGCTTTCCAAAAGTACAGCACCGCCGTGGCGAACCAAGATGACAGTACGGGCGGCGTGGTGAGCTCCGTTCAAGCCATCGGCTTACCATCCACTTCAACCCTCGCAGTCTTTAGTGGTCGGAAGTCAACCGCTTCGGGAGGCCAGCGCCAGTTTCGGCATGGACACGACAGTCGGCTACACCCGCCAACGTGGCGACGATGATGGCTCGTTTCACCGGTCGTAATCCGGTGTACTGTTGGCCAACTCGTGGCCTCAATCGATAAGGCCGACGTACTGCCGGGAGACCCACGGGTGAATGTCTCTGCCCAACGATTCCCGATTGGAATCGCCGAAGCCAAGACCGCATATCGCAGCGCGATGAGCATCGAGGGGCGCTGATGCGCATTCGGCCAAGCTTTCGCCATCCACCGCCGGCGGGAACCCTACCGAGCTTCTTGACATCGACGTGGACCAGATCACCGGCCGCTGCGGACTCAATACGGCGTACGACCCGCCCGGTACAGCGGTTCAGCCAACGCAGTCGGGCGACCCCGTGGCGTATCAGCACCCGGTGCACGGTCGAGGGATGAATGCCCAGAAAATATCCGATTTGGGCTGGACCCCAGCGACGGATAACCCGGACTTTGATGATCCGTCGTTCCGTACGTGTAGGTGTTTGATTGGGGCTGCGGTGCGGTCGTGAGCTGCGATCGGCCATCCCCAGCTGGGCCCAGTTCGCGATACCGACAGGCCCACCGCTGGGCCGTGGCGACCGCGCCCTGAAACCGCTCAGCAGCCCGCCGCAGCAACCATCCTTCCTCGACAACACAACGCGCCAGCCGCAGAAGGCCGGTTTCTGACAATACGGTGGGACATGAAGAAGACCTCCGAGGGTGGAAAGCGTTCCCAGACAGCTCGCGGTCCACTCGGAGGTCTTCTTCATGTCACCACGCCACGCCGTACCTAACGTTTGTGGTCAGTACACCTGTGCCTAGTTCTCGTTCTCGTCAGGACCACCCTCGGCCACCCAGCCACAGCGGCGGCTCCTGGCCGTTGTACATGCTCTTGGGCTGCCATCGCTGCCGACGCAACAGCCCCGGGCGGTGTGGTACTCGGCGACGTCCTTTGAGGTACTCGACGTCATCGCTGGTCCAGGGGTGCTGGCCGGTGCCGTCTAACCACCACCGCGGTTGGACGTCCTGCTCGTAGCGGGTTATACGGTAGCGCAGCGCAACGTGCGTGCCCTTGGCGTCGACCTGCCAGTCCAGCAGCCGCGGGTGGAGAGCTTCGCGCGTCGGCTGGGTCAATTCCCGGGGGTGGGTTATCCGGATCTCGATAAATTCGCCACCCAAGAATCAACACTAATGGCAGTGGTCAAAGCGCGTCAGACGCAACGTAATCGTGGTCATCCTGCATCGCCCGGAGCCGCCGGGCTTGTGGCAATCGTGGTGGTTGCAGAACTCGGCGGCGTCGTAGAAGTCGTCGGCGTCGTACTGCTCGTGGAAGTCGTCGGGCTCGTCGACCGCGAGGGACGGTGGAAGTCTCGGGGTCGTCGGGCTGATAGGACTTGTGGGCGTGGTGCTGGCCAGGCCCGGCCCTACGCCACACCAGTCCGCCACATCTTTCGGGTACTGATCGAGCGGCAGAGGACAACGCTGCCCCGGCGGGAAGTTCGCGCCGGCGTTGAGCAGATCGCAGGGCACGTAGACCTGCTTGCCCGTTTGCGTGTTGGTCAGGCATTTCGTCGGCGGCGCACCCTGGGCCGGGACGGGAATGACGACCGCCGCCGCGACCGCGCCGAGCGCCCCAGCAACACGGCGACAGATCATGAGAGCTCCTCGTTGTGCTGCGAAGTTCATCACCGAGTTTTGGTCCGATCTCAGCAAGCGCCATTCTGCCTCAGCGACGAGAGCGCTCTGGTGCGGCATGTACCTAATGTTTGTGGAGCTGCCGGGAATCGAACCCGGGTCCTACGGCATTCCCTCAAGACTTCTCCGTGCGCAGTTCGCTATGCCTCTGCTCGGATCTCCTGGTCGCGCGAACTAGCCAGGATGACGATCCCCGTCGCTGTGAGTGTCCCGATGAGTCCCGCGACCGAACTCATCGGTGATCCCTCTAGCTGATGCCGGGGTCCGGGTCGAGGGCGTTCCCGGCCCGACAGACTAGCTGTCGCTTAGGCAGCGAGAGCGTAGTCGCGCTGATTTGAATCGGCGCTTATATAGTTGCAACGACGCTTACGGTGGTCTCTTGCCTGCACCGGCACGCTTCCCTTGATTCGATGCGCGAAGTCGAAACCGTTCAGCCCCTTGTCTTGTGTTTTCGTGCATGACCGATTTTCGGCCGCACACTTCATTCTACGGCTGCACTAACGAGCAGCAAGCAATTAGGTTCCACGCCGCTCTCCCCGGGGCACGGCCAAACCGGGCACCCCCGGTCTGAGGACGGCGAGGGGTGCCCGGTGCGCTCGGCGACATGCGCCCGTCTAGCTCGTCACTTAATGCCCACGACGTCCTGGGCGATGGCGGCCACGCGGGTCTGCGCGGCAGACACGATGCGCTGCCGGTTCTTGTTGGCCTCATCGTAGGCGACGATCACCCGAACGTCCTTCGGCGAGGTCAGGTCCTTGATCGCGGCCACCGCCTCAGTGATGTTGAGGTCATCGTAGTCGGGGATCGGCAGCTCGTGCGGCTCCAGCACGCCAACGGACTCGCGGCCCGAGTGCAATGCGTCGGCCGCGAGGTCCGCACCCTCGGAACGGGTGACCCGCTCGGCCGCACGCAGGGGCGGCGTTTTTACGAGGCGGACAACGCGTTGGAAGCGATCTTCCCGGCATTGTTGCCGCGCTTGACCAGGTCGTTGAGGGCTGACCAGGTGAACGGCAGGTTGACCAGCTTCACCGTAACGCCGGCCGCCGCCTGCAGCGGGTGCGGCGCAAGGCCGCCGGGCCGCCCAGGGCGTCCTCGGCCAGCACGGTGGTCAGCCAGTCCACGGTCACCGCGTGCGCGGTGATCAGCCGGTCGGCGAGGTCGACGATCGCATGCTTCTCCGCGGCGACGGCCAGCGCCTTGGTGTACCGGGCGCGGTCCAGCAGCTGGTCTTCGAGCGCCAGGTCACCCAGCAACGCCTCGTCGAACGGTTCGGCCTGCTCGGTCAGTGCTTTCACCGCGACCGCGGCGCGGCCCAGGAACGGGCCGATCACGTCGGGGAAACCGCAGAAGTCGCGGATGGTCGCCTCGATCGCCTCGACGCGTTTGCCGGCCATTAGCCGCATTCTGGGTGAGCTCGCGGCGGACCGCCTCGGTGCGCGCCTGCGCGACGCGGGTCTCCGCGATCTGGATCTCGGTAAAGGTCAGATTTAGCAGCGTGCGAAGTTGTGCGAGCAATCTTGTCGTGTCGGGTGCAGTCATACCTACATGGCCTCCTATGTTGGATTTTGTGGTCGGCGCGAAGCGCGCTCCTGTTTTCGGCTATCCAACGCGGCACCAGGGCCAACATGCCTAGATGTGATATACGATTCAAATCGCGCCAAAGCGCTCCAAATACGTTGTCAGATAACGAAGTTCAGTCGCTCAACAATTTGAGCGGCCAGATTCTCATCTCCGCCGAGTTCGATGCCCTGCGGCCGGACCGGTTGCCCCGTGAGATGGCGCACCCAGCACTCGTTCATCGCGCCCACCGCGTTGCGCACGTGGTCGAGTGTGTTGACGTCGATGTCCAGCTTGGGCGGCGCGACGCTTTGAAGAAACGACTCGGTGCCAATTGATGTGCGATACCACGGCCTGCACGTCCCAGTCCGGCAGCGGGGTCGCGGCCCGCCACTGGCTTTCCGACAGCCCGGCGAGCAGCGCGTCGATGGAGTCCCAGATTGTGAACAGTCCGTCCAGCACTTCGGATTTATCGAGTGTGGTGACTGCACGAGGAGCCATGGTCGGATGCTAGGCTTATTGTTGGGCCGACGTTAGTCCCGATCCGTCAGCTGGCGGCGATCATGGCCACCGACCCCATCGCCATCACCATGCCGATTCCCTGCCAGCGCGTCACCCGTTCGCGCAGCACGATCATCGCCAGCACGACCGTGGCGGCGGGACAACGAGATTATGATGCTGGCCAGCGACAGCAGCCAGGACTGCACGGCAATCAATTGGGTGAACAAAGCGCAGATGTCCAGCAGAGCAATGGCCAGCGCCAGCCTCAACGACTTCCCCTGCGGAAGCCGCAGGGTCCGGCGCGATGCGGCGAGTATGGTGATCACCACGGTGGCCGACAGCAGCGCGAACATCAGCGGCCAGAGCTTGGAGTCGTGCGGCGATTGGTGCAGGAACATCGGGTCCAGCCCATGCGCACCCGGCCAGGGTGGTCAGGCTGGCGACTTTCGGTGTGAACCGAAACCGGCTCGGCCCGTCACCGTTCGCCTCCCGGCTGACCAGCATCACCGCGACGATGGCCATGCCGACGCCCGCCCGAGGCCGCCGGGCCGGGCCGCTCCCCCAGCGCGACACCGACGGCGACCGGCACGGCCGCGTTGAGCACGCCGGCGAGCGGCGCGACCACCGAGATCGGCCCCGCCCCCAATGCCGCGTAAAACGCCCACATGCCGAACGCCTGACCGACGCCGTACAGACAACCCAGAAGATGGCGCCAGAATGGATCGGTCCACCGACCGTAAAGGCCAGCAACCCGAGCAGCAGGGCCTCGACCGGGTACGCCGCCAGCATCACGCGCAGCGCCGCGACCCGCCGTGTTGCCACGCCGCCCACGAAATCGCTGACCCCGTACGAAACGGCGGACAGCTGCGCGTACGCGACTCCGATCAGTTCATACCCTTTGCTCGGCGTCCCAGCTCGCGCAGTACTTCACGCTGGGCATCACGGCGGGCGAGGTTTTGGCGTTTGTCGTGTGCCTGCTTTCCTCGCGCTAGCGCGAGCTTCACCTTGACCTTGCCCTCGGAGAAGTACAACGAAAGCGGCACCAAGGTGAGGTTACCATCACGAATCTTTCCAATCAGGGTGTCGATCTGACGCCTGTGCAACAACAACTTTCGTTTGCGACGCGGATCGTGATTGGTCCAGCTACCGTGCTCGTACTCCGGAATGTGCAAGTTACGCAACCACACTTCACCGTCGTCGACGGTTGCGAAAGCATCGGCCAGCGAGGCCTGCCCCTGCCGCAGGCTCTTCACCTCGGTACCGACTAAAGCAACTCCGGCCTCGAAGGACTCCACAATCGAATAGTTGTGCCTGGCTTTGCGATTGGTGGCGACGATCTTTTTGCTGTCACGCTGGCCACGACCCGCCTTGCCGGCATTGGACTTGTTGGCCACAGCTAACGCCATACGTACAGGCGCAGCGTGGCATATGCGGTCAACCCTGCCATCGACACGCCGAGCAAAAATAGCATCGGGGAGATGTAGAGGATGTCGGCGTAGTCAACGCGCGCTATCAAATTGGCTTGGTAAAACTGGTTTAACGCGTTGTCCAAAAACAGCTCGCGCACCACGAGCAGGCCGGCGACCGCGATCGCCACACCCACACCCGCGGCCAGCATCGCTTCCACCAGAAACGGTAGCTGGGTGTACCAGCGACTCGCTCCCACCAGCCGCATGACCCCGATCTCGGTACGCCGGGTATACGCGGCGACTTGTACCATGTTGGCAATCAACAGGATTGCGCCGATGTCCTGCACCAACGCCACCACGAACGCGACGCTGCTCAGGCCGTCCAGCACAGCGAACAGCCGGTCGATCAGGTCCTTCTGATTGAGCACCGACAGCACGCCGGGCTGGCCCTGCATCGCGGAGTCGAAGTCCTTGTGTTGCTCGGGATTGTTCAACTTGACGATGAACGAGGCAGGGAACGAATCCTTTCCGGCAACGTCCTTGTACTGCGGGAACTTTCGGATCGCATCGTCGTAGGCGTCTTGACGATTGAGGAAGCGAACCGATTTGACGTCTTGGCGCTTTTCGATGGCTTCCCGCAGCGCCTTGCACGGATTGGTGCCGCAGGACGGATCATTCGCGGACACGTCTTCGGTGAGGAACACCTGCGTCTCGACACGGTCGAGGTAGATGGCGCGCGAGTGCTCGGCCAACCGGACGACCAACAGTCCACCGCCAAACAGACCGACCGAGATCGCGGTCGTCAGGATCATGGCGACCGTCATCGTGACATTGCGGCGAAGCCCAATCAGTACCTCATTGAGCAGAAAGCCAAGGCGCACTAGCGATCCATCCCATACACGCCGCGCTGCTCATCGCGAACCAGTCTGCCCAGCGACAGCTCCACGACGCGCTGACGCATCGAATCGACGATGTGGTGGTCGTGCGTGGCCATCAGCACCGTCGTCCCGGTGCGGTTGATCCGCTCGAGCAGATCCATGATGTCGTTGCTGGTGTCCGGGTCGAGGTTTCCGGTGGGCTCGTCGGCCAGCAGAACCAGCGGCCGGTTAGCGAACGCCCGCGCAATCGCCACCCGCTGCTGCTCGCCTCCGGACAGCTCGTTGGGCAACCGGTTGGATTTGCCCGACAGGCCGACGGTCTCGAGCACCTCGGGCACCACCCGGTTGATCTGATCGGCGCGCTTACCGATGACCTCCAGGGCGAAGGCGACATTCTCATACACCGTCTTTTGCTGTAGCAGACGAAAGTCCTGGAAGACGCACCCGATCACCTGACGCAGCTTGGGCACATGCCGCCCGGGCAGTTTGTTGACGTGGAACTTCGACACTCGCACGTCACCGGTGGTGGGTGTCTCCGCCGCCAGCAACAACCGCATGAACGTCGACTTGCCCGATCCCGACGGGCCGATCAGGAAGACGAATTCACCCTTGTCGATTTTGACGGTCACGTCCTCCAGTGCCGGGCGCGCCGACGCTTTGTACTTCTTACTGACATGGTCGAGGGTGATCATCACGGCACGCCAGTGTAGCGGTGAATTTCGCTGCGCCGCGAAGATCAGCTCGCCGGTGGCGGCGTGGTGGCCGTCGGTCCCGGGCCCGGTACCGGTTGCTGTGGAGGCGGCGGTGTGGGGCTTGAGCTGGGCGCACAGAAGGGCGGCGGCAGCAGGCAGGGCAGCTGAAACGGCGGTGGCGAGGTCGACGTCGACGGCGGGGTCGGCGGCAGCGTGGTGGTCGGGCTAGGCGGCACCGTCGTGGTCGGCATGGGCACGAAGGTGGGCGTCGTCGGCCGAGGCGCCTCCACCCGGGTGCGCGGTACCAAGGTGTAGTTGGGGTCGGGCACGAAGCCCGGCGGCACCACTTGCGGCGGCTTGACCGGCTCCGGCCGGTAGGTGTCGTAGACCCACCACATCGACAGGAACGCCACGATCAATATCAGTGTCGACGTGCGCACCCGTCCACCGAAGAGGTGGCTCCAGCGTTGTTGCGTATTTTCGCCGCGCTTCTCGAAGATGCTCACGGTGAATTTCACCCGCGCTGCACCGCCGTGCTGTCCGCGTCGCCTTGGGCCTGGGCTTGGGCTTGGGCGGCCTCCACACCCGGGCCGTCAACCAAGCCGATCTTGGCGTCGGCGGCCGTGACGATCCCGACGCGGGCGAGCGCCCGGATCGCCAGCACACGCAGCTGCCGGCCGACCTCGAACTGCTTGCCCGGCAAGGTGCGGGCCACGACGCGCAATGTGACGGTGTCGATCTCAATGCTTTCCACACCCATCACGGTCGGCGGGTCGAGCAGCAACTCACCCAGCACCGGGTTGTCCATCGCACGGTCGCATTCCTGGTGCAGGACCTCGTTGACCCAGTTCAGGTCGGCGTTGGTGGACACCGGAATGTCCACGACCGCACGGGCCCAATCCTTCGACAGGTTGACCACCTTGACGATCTGCCCGTTGGGGATCGTCACCACCTCCCCATCCGGGGAGCGCAATCGGGTCACCCGCAACGTCACCTTCTCGACCGTGCCGCTGGCTTCCGTCGCTGAAACGACAGTGAGCGTCACCAGGTCACCGAATCCGTACTGCTTCTCCACCAGGATGAAGAAGCCGGAAAGTAAGTCCCTCACCAGCTGCTGGGCGCCGAAACCCAGGGCCGCCCCCACGACCGTGGCGGGCGCGACCAGCCCGCCCGCCGAGAACTGCAGGATGTCGGCGATCTGCAGCATGACCCAGATGCCGATGATCACGACCGACACCCAGGAGATGACCGACGCCACGGCCTGGCGGTGCTTGGTGGCCTCCGAGCGCACCAGCGCGTCGCTCTCGGCGAAGCCAACGTCGAGCTGCCGGGTCACCTGCTGGGCCACCCAGTTGACGAATCGGGCGGCCAGCACCGCGCCGATCAGCACCATGCCGATCCGCAAACCACGGGTGATGATCCACTGCCCCATCTCACCGCGCCAGAAGTCGTGCCAGCCCAGCGCCGTGGTTGAGGCCATGAAGGTGGTGTTAGTCGTCATCTTTTTGGTGGCGCCACCAGATGCCCGCTTCCAGGAACCCGTCGATGTCTCCGTCGAGGACGGCCGCGGGATTGCCGACCTCGTACTCGGTCCGCAGATCCTTGACCATCTGATACGGGTGCAGTACGTAGGAGCGCATCTGGTTGCCCCAGGAGCTGCCACCCTCGCCCTTCAGCGCGTCCAGCTCCGCGCGTTCCTCTAACCGCTTGCGCTCCAACAGTTTTGCCTGTAGCACCCGCATCGCAGAAACCTTGTTCTGCAGTTGCGACTTCTCGTTCTGGCAAGTCACGACGATACCCGTGGGTATGTGGGTCAGCCGGACCGCGGAGTCGGTAGTGTTCACCGACTGACCCCCCGGACCGCTGGACCGGTAGACGTCCACCCGCACATCGCCCTCGGGAATGTCGATGTGATCGGTGGTGTCCACCACCGGCAGCACTTCGACTTCGGCGAACGAGGTCTGACGTCGGCTTTGGTTGTCGAACGGGCTGATCCGGACCAGTCGATGGGTGCCCTGTTCGACCGACAGGGTGCCGTAGGCAAACGGGGCGTGCACGACAATTGTGGCGCTTTTGATGCCGGCCTCCTCGGCGTACGACGTGTCGAACACCTCGACGTTGTAGTGGTGCTGCTCGGCCCACCGGGATATACATCCGCATCAGCATCTCGGCCCAGTCCGCGGCGTCCACCCCGCCCGCGCCGGAGCGGATGGTGACCAGCGCTTCACGCTCGTCGTATTCTCCGGACAGTAAGGTGCGCACCTCGGCGGCCTCGATGTCGGCGCGCAGGGCCTTGAGCTCGGCGTCGGCCTCGGCCAACGCGTCGGCGGCACCCTCCTCGGCGGCCAGCTCGTAAAGCACCGGCAGATCGTCGACCCGTTGCCGCAGCTGTTCGATGCGCCGCAACTCGCCCTGGGCGTGCGACAGCTCGCTGGTCACGCGCTGCGCATTAGCCTGGTCGTCCCACAGTTTCGGGTCGGACGCCTCCTGCTCGAGCTTCTCGATGCGGCTGCGTAGACCGTCGACGTCGAGCACCCTCTCCACCGTGGTCAGGGCAGAGTCGAGGGCGGCGAGGTCGGCTTGACGGTCGGGATCCACAGCCGCCCACGTTACCGGCGCCCCGGGTTGCAGCGATGGCTCAGGTCGGGACCCGAGGCGGTTCACCGACCTGTGAGGGTTCAGCGTCTAGCATCGAGTCACCATCCATGTGCGCCCGCAACTGCGACGCTCAGCCCGTTTTTCAGCCCTTGCGTCGCAGCCGGGCATAAACAGAAGAGTTGGTTATGCGTCCATTTCACGTCGCGATCGTCGGTTCCGGACCGTCGGGATTCTTCGCCGCAGCGTCTTTGCTGAATGCGGCCGATTCGACCGACGAATTCGACGTCGCAGTCGACATGCTCGAGATGTTGCCGACGCCGTGGGGCCTGGTGCGCTCCGGGGTTGCGCCCGACCACCCCAAGATCAAGTCGATCAGCAAGAAGTTCGAGAAAATCGCCAGCGATCCCCGCTTCCGTTTCTTCGGCAACGTGGCCGTCGGCGAGCATGTCGCGGCGGCGGAGCTGGCCGAACAATACGACGCGGTGATCTACGCGGTCGGCGCCCAGTCCGACCGGTCGCTCAACATTCCCGGCGAGGACCTGCCCTGCAGCTTCGCCGCGGTCGACTTTGTGGGCTGGTATAATGCGCACCCGAACTTCGCGGAGATCTCCCCCGATTTGTCGGGCTCGCGGGCCGTCGTGATCGGCAACGGCAACGTTGCGCTGGACGTCGCACGCATTTTGATCACCGACCCCGACGCGCTCGCCGTCACCGACATCGCCGACCACGCGCTGACTTCGCTGCGCCCGCGAGGCGTCGAAGAAGTCGTCATTCTCGGACGGCGCGGGCCCCTGCAGACCGCGTTCACCACGCTGGAGTTGCGCGAGCTGGCCGACCTGGAAGGTGTCGACATCATCGTCGATCCCGCTGCGCTGGAAGGCATTAGCGACGAAGATGCGGAGGCTGCCGGGAAGACCACCAAGCAGAACATCAAGGTGCTGCGTGAGTACGCCAGCCGCGAACCGCGGCCAGGACACCGGCGGATGGTCTTCCGGTTCTTGACGTCACCCATCGAGATCAAGGGCAAGAACCAGGTCGAGGCGATCGTGCTCGGCCGCAACGAGTTGGTCACCGACTCGAGCGGACGCGTGTCGGCCAAGGACACCGGGGAACGCGAGGAACTGCCCGTTCAGCTCGTCGTGCGCTCGGTCGGATATCGCGGCGTGCCCACGCCCGGGCTGCCGTTCGACGAGACGAGTGCGACTATACCGAACACCGACGGCCGGGTCACGGGCCGACGCAACGAATACGTCGTCGGGTGGATCAAGCGCGGTCCGACCGGTGTGATCGGCACCAACAAAAAGGATTCCCAGGGCACCGTGGACACCTTGATCGCGGATTTGACCGGCGTGACGCAACGGTCCGACTTCCCCGACGACCACGCCGACAAGCTGGCCGAGTGGCTGGCCTCGCACCAGCCGCAACTGATCACCTCCGCGCATTGGAAGATCATCGACGCCCACGAGCGCGCGGCCGGCGAGCCGCACGGGCGGCCGCGCGTCAAGCTGCCCAACCTCGCCGAGTTGTTGCGCGTCGGCCGCGGATGACCTCAATCCTGTTGCCGCTGAACTCGATTCATCGCCTGACAACAATGAGACCGGCGCCAGCGAGCAGCAGGACGAGGACCACCGCGATCGCCCACCCGGCACCCGCTACCCTCCCTATGACCGCCAGCACCGCGAGCGCGGGCGACACCGCGAACAGCACCAGGACCGGATGCTGCCTGATCACCGCGAACGCGCTTTTCGCCCGGATCGGATCGATCTCATTGCCTGCCATGGCTAAAGAATGCCAGCTGGGATCGATAATGCAAGCAAACGTGTCTCCGGGGGTGGTGGCCCACGCAAAACCCACACCATCCCAGTTGTCGCTACCCACGCCGACCTCTGGCACACGTATCTTCCCATCGGATTGTTTCGTTCGGCGAGCGCCACTGTCGACGAACCCGCAGCGCAATTTGGCCGCAATGACAGACTTATCGAACGCTGTGCCGCAAGGGCGGGACCTGCCAGCGCGATGCCTGCCGCGAGGCCGGCGCCGCTACGGACATCATCGAAATGGACTGCTTGTCTGCCGCTTTCGCGCTCTCGGTTCGGGCAAATCGACCGTAAGGTCTACCGTGTTGGCCTGACGGATTGATTGTGGGGGGATTGAGACTCATGAGCCTTTACCAGCCAAATTTCGTCACCACAATTACCGTGAGTGTGTCGTCCACCGACGGTAGATGGCGTTGATGGTCCCGTCTATGAGGATTTCGGCGAGCCACTGGTTTGTCCGCCCGATGAGTCTGCTTGCCTTAGGCAGCAGGTATACCTTGTAGTCGATGGTGAACGGCCGATCCGGATGGACGGCAACCAGTTCCTGATGTGCCATGGCTTGGTATATCGCCTCGACAGCGTCTGTGATCATCACATCGGCCCGGCCGGCTATGAGCTCACCGAACATCGTGAGGTTGTCCCGCCATATGGTGAGGATCGCGTTGGGCAAGGTCCGTTCCGCGAAATGCTGGTTAGTACCGCCAGCGTTCTCGATCACGCGGACGCCCTGCTGGTTGATCTGATCGATCCGATGGAAGCGATCTGCGTTTACCGTTGTGGTCAACGCCGTCTTACCGGTGCTCAGATAGGGCCGACTGGTTTCGGCCCTCTGCGCACGAGCGAGCGTGCGGGAGATTCCCCCATGGGCGATATCGCATTTACCCCGGTGTATTGATGTCTGCCATCAGGGACTTCCACGTCGTACTGACGAACGACGCGACTCGGTTCAAATGCGATGCGAACGCGTAGGCCATTTCGATGTCCATGCCTATGTAGTCGGGCGCCCGAAAGATCATAGGCGCGTAGTCGCCGGTCGTACACACAAGGAGAACCCGTGCTGCCGGGGAGTCTGGGACGGCCGTTCGTGACCGATCGTTAACGGCCACGACGAAATTCCCACGCAAACCACCGTTATGGCCAACAAGCACAGAAAAGCAGTCGCCACCACGATAGCGTGTATGTGAGCCTAGAGACCAAGCGACGGTACGCCTTCAGGCACGCCTCGCGAAGGATGAGATCCTCACCGCAACCTCCAGCTTCATATAATCGGGTGCTGCTGCGGCCGGCCAGCATGGCCGGTTCGCCCTTCGTAGCTCACGCACGTCGTCACCGGCCTCTCACCCTGCGATTGCGACTAACAGCACATGTCGGTGCAGCGCCCATAGCCGAAACGACATCGATGGCTTGCGCTTTACGCACAGCAAGGCAGCTGCGACCTAGCCACAACACGGCGCGTCGAAAATGGACCATATACGACGTTTATGGCACACATGATACATATCAGTCGCAAACGGTGTGCGAAGTTCGGCGCCGACAGGTAACGGGGTCCGCCTCTGCCCGGGTTTGGTGATGGTAAACTCGGCCGGCCCTAACCGATGTGGCCGATGACGTTAAGACAAACGGAAATGATGTAGATCCGCTATGCGTGACATCGCTAGATCGACCCGTCCATCGCTGCGAAGTTGCCATCGACCGGCACTCGGATCCGGTTTCTCGCAACCAAACTGCTCACTTACGGCGCGTGTCATCGGTTACGCCTCGATTGTTGGGTCACCTCCGCTGCGCGTCGCTTGGCCGACACGATCCGGCTAATTCTCCGCTGCAACCCGCGCCGGACCAGGGCGATCAGTTCAAGAGGGGAGACTTCTTTTGTCAATATAGGCGATTCTATACGACCTACCGGCGTCGCTGGTGGTTCTTCTCGTTTCGTTGCCTCTGTCGCTGGGGATCGCGATCGCGTCAAACGCGCCCCCTCTCGCCGGGCTGATCCCCGCGATCGTCGGTGGTATCGTTGCGGGATCCGTTGGTGGATTGCCCCCCGCAGGTGAGCGTTCCCGCGGCGAGCTTACTGTCATAGTAGCCGATCTCATTTACGACTTTGGTTGGCTGACAGTATGTTTCATCGCCATGGCGGAAGCTGGCGTGAGTTGGTGTTGGGCTTTTGCCGGGTTGCGCGATTAGCTCTGGCGATCGCGCCCGTCGTTGGTGCACGCAATGCTGGCCGGCATCGGCATAACCATTGCGCTACAACAAGTCCATGTGTTGCTGGGCAGAAAATCCAAAAGCACGGTCTGGCGCAACCTGGTCAAACTACCTAGACAAGTGCTCGATACGCATCGGCCCGGGGTGCTCCTCGGGCGTCCTGGTGATCATCACTCTGATTGCGTAGCGGCGGGCTCCGGCCCCAGCGTCGCGTGTTCCGGGCCCACTGGTTGCCATAGTGACGGTGACAGTTATCTCGCTGGTGCTGCCTTTCACGTGTCACGCGTCGCCCTTGAGGGCTCGGATCCTGGATGTGTTGCGTCCACCGGCGCTGCCTGATGGCAACTGGGGAACCGTCGCCACGGGCATCATCACCGTCGCACTGATTACGAGCGTTCAGAGCCTGCTGACCGCCGTATCAATCAACAGAATGCTGACGGCGCCCGCACCGACTTCAACCGTAAGCTGGTAAGCTAAGGCACCGCCAACATCGCATTGGGAGCGATCGGCGGGATTCCCGTAAGTGGGGTCATTGTCCCGCCGGCTAACCTGCGGGCGGTTCAGGCGCTTCGGGCGGGGTGAAGCGCCAGTTGTCTGGGTTCTTCGGCGAATACACCACCGGGCGCAGTTGACCCATGGTCGGCCAGTCGTCGACGTCGACCACCATCCGCCAGTACACCGGGTGCTCGTTGACGGTCGGCCCGTTGATGACGCCGGTAATCGTGACGTACTGCTCGCCGGTGGCGTCCGGCCGCGGGCTCACCCCGGTCACCAGCAGGGTGCCGCTCAGCTGCTCACCGCGCGGCCCGCGCGGGATGAATCGCTGAGCAAGCAGCATCCCCAAAACGGTGACAAGGAGGATCAGCAAACCGAATTCCCACACGCCGCCATGGTAGGCCGCCGGCGGTCCCGCCGAGTTGACCTAGGACCCTACTGCCGGTTCGCGGTGCACCGTAGCGTCGAGGTCGGCGGAACCGGTGCGCGACGCGAGAGGGTGAGCACGATGACCGACGAACCTGCCGTCGTACTGTCCGAGGACGAGAGCTGGCGCAGGTTGGGCGGCGTCGCCCTGGGCCGGCTGGTGACCAGCTTCGCCGGTGAGCCAGAGATTTTCCCGGTGAACTATGTGGTGCAAAACCGAACCGTGCTGTTTCGCACCGCCGAGGGCACCAAACTGTTTTCCGCGGTAGCAAGCAACGTGGTGGTGTTCGAGGCCGACGACCACGATGCCACCGAGGGCTGGAGTGTGATCGTGCGGGGGCGCGCACGGCTGTTGCGCACCGCGGCGGAGATTGGCGAAGCCGAACGCGCCGAACTGAGACCCTGGACAGCCACGGTCAAGAAGCACTACGTGCGGGTGATCCCGACCGATATCACCGGACGCCACTTCACATTCGGCCCCGAGCCGGATCCCCACGCCACCGTCGCCTGACCTCGACCGAGTCTGTCAGCCGGCGAGCAACGCGTCGAGCTCGCGAGCGTCGGTGCCCGTCAACCGCCGGTGCATCGCCCAGGCGATCCGGCCAATGGTCCGCGCGCGTGACGCACCTTGCACCGCTTGCTGATCGCCGCCAGCCGAGCCACCGCAGCCTCGATGCCGCGGTTCAGCTCGTCGATGTCGGCCATGACGTCGTAGTCCGCCAGGATCCCGATGAACAGATCGTCGACGTAGCTGAGCATCGCAACGGCGGTGCGCAGTTGCATGGCGATCGGCGAGACCGGGAACACACGCCGAAAAGCCCGGCACACCTGTTCGATCTCGGCCAGCGGGACCCGAGCCCCGCTGTAGCGGCGCAAATCACCGATCGAGCCGTTTAGCGGCGACACGGACGGACGCAACAGTCCGACGGCTATCTCGGTGGCGCCCACAGCCGCCCGGGCTGCTCCCGCGGCCAGCGCGGTCGACGTGTTCCACAGCCCGCTGAACACAGACAGTGGATTGACTTTGACGCAGTCTTTTTGGTCTTTTTGCCTCTTTAGAGGCCTTGATATCGCGCGCGCGAAACTATCGCCGACCCGGTCGTCGCACAGGCCGGCGAGCATGTGGGCGGCCGCAATCCCGTCGGCCATGCAGTGTTGGATTTTGGTTAGCATCGCCCAGCGGACGTCGGCGAAACCTTCGATCACCCAGATCCCCCACAACGGTCGATTGCGGTCCAGGCGTCTCGCCATCAAGTCGGCGACCAGCCGGAACAACTCCCGATCGTCACCCGGGTGCGGCAGCGCCACGCGCCGCAGGTGCCAGTCGATATCAAAGTCGAGATCCTCCACCCATTGGGGAGCGCCGAGGTCGAACGGGCGCAGCCGCAACCGCTGCGCGAACCGAGGGCAGGCGCGTATCCGTTCCGCGAACCGCGGCATCAGCGCGCTTTGGTCGGGCGCCGGACCTTCAATGACCGCCAAGCCGCCGATCGCCATGCTGACCCGAGGGTCGGCGTCTTCGGCTTTGAGGAATCCGGCGTCGAGAGTGGTCAGGCTAGTCATGATCAGCGACCTTCCGAGCTCCTTGAGGTTTACTGCAACCCGCAGTTACATCATCCTTCCTGAGGCCGGCCGCCCGTTAGGGCCGAAAGTCCCTTGCGGGTCGAGCGGCCCCCTCTGAAGCAATAAGGCATTGGGGCCGAAAAGGTTTCGCTCGGCCGCCGATGCCGGAAATCAGGGCCAAAGGCCGTCGAAATGGCCACTGCAGAACGTTCATCAGAAATCGTCACAACCCCCCGATCGGCAAAGGTTGGCTACAAGGCGTCGCGCTGGTCATGATCTTCGGATTTCTCGTGATGGGCATCCTGGGCCTATCGCACCTACACGACGGCGATGCCCATGCCGACCGGGTGGTCAGCGAGTCGGGCCAGACGCTGTTCACCGGGGCTGACATCACCCGCGGCCAGGAGCTCTTCCAGTCCCGCGGCCTGATGCAGTACGGGCCGGTTCTCGGGCACGGCGCCTACCAGGGTCCCGACTACACGGCCGAATATCTGCGGCTGGCCACCAACGATGTGGCCGATCAGTTGCGCGCGCAGGGTGTGGCCGATCCACGCGAGCGGGTGGTCGGCGAATTTCGGACCAACCGCTACAACGCCGACACCAAAACGCCGGTGTTCACCAACCGTCAGGCCGCGGCGTTCAACCACATCCAGGACCATTACGCCGCCTACTTCGCCGAGAACTCCACCAAATACGGCCTGCTGCCACTTCATCACGGATAAGGCGTAAATCCGTGATCTGACAGCGTTTTACGCGCGGACGGCGTGTGCGGCTGCCGCCGAACGCCCCGGGGCACAAGTACAGCTACACCAATAACTGGCCGGCCGAGCCGCGCGTAGACAACGGACCTACCGCCCGAATGATCGTGTGGTCGGCGTTGTCGCTTGTCGCGCTGCTGGGCAGCATCGGGGTCATGTTCGCCGTCTACGGGCGATGGAGTCAGCAGGTCGGCTGGCACAGCGCCGAGGCGTCGAACCTGTCGTTTCGCCGGCCCGGCGAGGTCAGCCTGACACCAGCGCAGCGGGCCTGCATCTGTTTCTTCGAGGTCGTGTCGGTGCTGTTCCTGGCCCAGACGCTGTTGGGCGCGGCGGCCGAACACTACCGCGCGGATCTGTCGACGTTTTTCGACCTGGATCTGGCCCGGGTGCTGCCCTACAAGCTGGCCCGCACCTGGCACCTGCAGCTGTCTTTGTTCTGGACCGCCGCGGCATTCCTCGCCGGCATTTTCCTGGTGCCATTCATCTCCCACCGCGAACCGAAACACCAGGGGTTACTCGCCTACCTGCTGTTGGGCGCCGTCGCGGTGGTGGTGGGCTTGCTGAGCTGTGAGGCGCTATCTACCTACGGCGTGATCCCGCACGGCTACCTCTCCCAGCAGTGGGAATATTCTCGACCTGCCGCGGCTGTGGCAGATCCTGCTGATCGTCGGGCTGTTCGCGTGGATCGTGGTCATCTGGCGCGGCATGCGCACGAGGCTCAAGGGCGAGTCGAAGATGAACATGCCTTGGTTGTTCTTCATTCTCCGGGCTGGCGATCCCGGCGTTCTACACGGTGGGGCTGCTGGCCGGCAGTGATACGCATTTCACCGTCGCCGACTTTTGGCGGTTCTGGGTGGTGCACCTGTGGGGCGAGGATTTCCTCGAGCTGTTCACCACGGTGATGGTGGCCTACATGTTCGTGTTGCTGGGTGTGGTGCGCGAACGAATCGCGCTGGTCGTCATCTTCCTTGACGTCATCCTGTACTCGGCCGGTGGTGTCATCGGCACCATGCACCACCTGTACTTCTCGGGCACCCCGGTCGAGCACATGGCGTTAAGCGCGTTCTTCTCCGCTGCGGAGGTCATACCGCTGACCTTCCTGACCGCGGAGTCCTGGGCTTTCTTACAGCTGGGCTCGTCAGCAGTCGGGCTACGCTAACCCGTTCCCGCACCGCTAGGTGGCCGAGTTCGTTCGACCGAAACACCGGGTCATGCGGTATCGCGCACTGCCGATCGCCTGCAACAGCTGTCCTGTCAAAGCCGATTGCATAAGCTCCGATCACGGCCGCGAGATCAGTCGCGACGTCGATCCCTGGCCGCATTCGGATGCGGGGCGATTCCATCGCGGAATCGCCTGCTGCGTCGCGGCATTGGGCATCGTGTTGCCACTGGCCACGTCGTTCGCCGATTACTCCGTGAGCGTTGTGCTCGTGTTGGCGGCGACGATCCTGGTCGTGCTGACGCTGGGCCTGCCCCTGGCCCGCCACCTGTGGAACACGCCGTCCAACGCTCCCGAGCATCTGCCCCATCGCACCGCGATCAAGGACCAAGTCGCCACCACGATCGATCGGTATTTGACCCGCTGGTACGCTGGGACGGAAAGAAGGACGAGTCACAATGCCCGGAGTAGCAATCGCGGTGGCCGTCGGCGTGATCATCGTCCTGGCCGTCCTCGCGGGGTGGTCGCTGGCGGTATTGCGCGAGTACGAGCGCGGCGTCGTGTTCCGTATGGGCCACGTCCGGCCGCTGTATCGCCCGGGACTTCGGCTGCTGATCCCATTGGTGGACAAGATGATTCGAGTCGATCAGCGGCTGGTGACGCTGACGATTCCGCCGGTGAGGTGATCACACGAGACAACGTCCCGGCCCGGGTGAACGCGGTCGTCATGTTCCAGGTGGTGGATCCGCTGAAAGCAATTCTGGCGGTGGAGAATTACGTTGTCGCGACCTCGCAGATCGCGCAGACGACGTTGCGTTCGCTGCTGTGGCGTGCCGACCTCGACACGCTGCTGGCGCACCGCTAAGACCTCAACAGCGACCTGCGCACGATCATCGAGAAGATGACCGAGCCATGGGGCGTCGAGGTGCGGGTGGTGGAGATCAAAGACGTCGAGATACCCGAGTCGATGCAGCGGACGATGGCGCGCGAAGCCGAAGCCGAGCGTGAGCGCCGCGCGAAGGTCATCAATGCCCGCGGGGAGCTCCAGGCCTCCGCCGAGCTGCGTGAGGCCGCCGAGACGCTGTCGAAGAGCCCGGCGTCACTGCAGTTGCGATACCTGCAGACGCTGTTGGAGCTGGGCGCGGACCAGAACTCGACCGTGGTGTTTCCGCTTCCGGTCGACATCATCACGCCATTCCTGCGTAACCCGGACGCACTGCGAAGCGTGGTCGACAACGTCAATCATCGCGGATGAGCACGCCGTGATAGGACTGCTGGCATGGGCCCCGACGACCTCACGCTGGCGATGGCGCTTGCCGACCGCGCGGACACGCTGACGCGCGACCGATTCGGTGCGCTGGACCTGCGCATCGAAACCAAGCCGGATCTGACGCCGGTCACCGATGCCGACCGGGCGGTCGAGACCGAGCTGCGTCAGGTGCTCAGGCGGGAACGCCCCGAGGACAGCGTCGTCGGCGAGGAGTTCGGCGGAACAACGACTTTCACCGGACGGCAATGGATCATCGACCCGATCGACGGCACCAAGAACTTCGTGCGCGGTGTTCCGGTATGGGCCAGTTTGATCGCCCTGCTCGAAGACGGGGTCCCCATCGTCGGCGTGGTGAGCGCGCCGGCGCTGCAGCGCCGCTGGTGGGCCGCGCGCGGCCGGGGTGCCTTCGTCTTCGTCGACGGCGCGTCGCCACGTTCGCTGTCGGTTTCCTCGGTGGCAGAACTGAATTCGGCGAGCTTGTCATTCTCCAGCCTGTCCGAGTGGACCGAACGCGGCTTGCGGGACGGCTTCCTGGAACTGACCGACGCGGTCTGGCGGGTGCGCGCCTACGGCGATTTCCTCTCGTACTGCTTC
This sequence comes from Mycobacterium tilburgii, assembly GCF_902168065.1. Classification (GTDB taxonomy): domain Bacteria; phylum Actinomycetota; class Actinomycetes; order Mycobacteriales; family Mycobacteriaceae; genus Mycobacterium; species Mycobacterium tilburgii. The sequence continues at coordinate 228,880 of NZ_LR655690.1, forward strand.
GTCGCGGAGGGCGCTGTCGACATCGCCGCCGAACCGGAGGTATCGGCGTGGGACCTGGCCGCACTCGATGTCCTGATACGTGAGGCCGGCGGACGATTCACCGGCCTGGACGGTGTCCCGGGACCGCACCAAGGCAGCGCCGTCGCGACAAACGGCCTGCTCCACGACGGCGTCCTGGACAGCCTGGGTGTGAATTAGTTAACAACTACACTTTATCTTACTCGATAGTAGGATAGCCTTCTGTCGGCAATGCCCCAACTACAGAGGCTGCTCAAATGACGGAAACGCTCTCCGGTCCGAATACCTCCGGCCCGCATGGCAAACGCCGCGGCCGCAAAACCGCCGTCGGGATGCAATCGCACAAACGCACCGGGATCGACATCACCCTGGCGCTGCTCACCCCGTTCGTCGGCCAGGAGTTTCTGGACAGATACCACCTGCGCGACCCGCTGAACCAGGGGCTACGCTACGGCACCAAGACCCTCTTCTCCACGGCCGGCGCCGCCTCCCGCCAGTTCAAACGGGTGAAGAGCATCCGCAGCGGACCCACCGGACCCACCCGGCTCAAGTCGAGCGGCAAGGACTACTACGACCTGAGGCCCGACGACAAGCAGAAGATGATCGTCGACACCCTCGAGGAGTTCGCCGCGGAGGTGTTGCGGCCCGCGGCGCCCGAGGCGGACGAGGCGGCGAGCTACCCGCCCGGGCTGATCGCCAAAGCGGCGGAACTCGGCATCACCGCGATCAACATCCCCGAGGACTTCGAGGGCATCGCCGCGCACCGGTCGAGCGTGACCAACGTCCTGGTCGCCGAGGCACTGGCCTACGGCGACATGGGATTGGCGCTGCCGATCCTGGCGCCGGGTGGCGTCGCCTCGGCATTGACGCACTGGGGCAGTGCCGACCAGCAGGCCACCTATCTGCCCGAGTTCGCCGGGGAGAACGTCCCGCAGGCCTGTGTGGCCATCGCCGAGCCGCACCCGCTGTTCGACCCCACCCTGTTGAAGACGACCGTGGTGCGCACGCCGAGCGGCTACCGGCTGGACGGGGTGAAGTCGTTGGTTCCCGCCGCGGCCGACGCCGAGCTGTTCATCGTCGGCGCGCAACTCAACGGCAAGCCCGCGCTGTTCATCGTTGAATCGTCCGCCAAAGGCCTGACGGTCAAACCGGATCCGAGCATGGGCATCCGTGCCGCGACCCTCGGCCAGCTGGAGCTGTCCGGTGTCGCGGTGCCGCCGACCGCCCGGCTCGGTGAGGACGAGGCCACCGACGCGGACTACTCCGAGGCGCTCGCGCTGTCCCGGTTGGGCTGGTCGGCGCTGGCCGTCGGCACCTCGCACGCGGTCCTCAACTACGTCATCCCGTACGTCAAAGAACGCGAGGCTTTCGGCGAGCCCATCGCCCGCCGTCAAGCGGTGGCGTTCATGTGCGCCAACATCGCCATCGAGCTGGACGGCCTGCGACAGATCACCTGGCGCGGCGCCGCACGCGCCGAGCAAGGGCTGCCGTTCATCCGCGAAGCGGCACTGGCCAAGCGGTTCGGTGCCGACAAGGCCATGCAGATCGGCCTGGACGGCGTGCAGCTGCTCGGTGGTCACGGCTACACGAAAGAACACCCCGTCGAACGCTGGTATCGCGACCTGCGGGCCATCGGCGTCGCCGAGGGTGTTGTCGTCATCTAGCTTCTTTACTAGCGAAAGACCTGTCATGGCAATCAATCTGGAACTTCCCCGCAAGATGCAAGCGGTGATCGACAAGGCGCACCAGGGTGCCGCCGAAATGATGCGCCCGATCGCACGCAAGTACGACGAGCACGAGCACGCCTACCCGGTGGAGCTGGACACGCTGGCCAGTCTGTTCGAAGGGGCCGCCGCGTCCAACGCGGTGGGGCTGGCCGGGGCCGAAGCGTTCCGCAGCAGCGAGAGCAAGGAAGAAAACCGCAACGGCTCCAACATGGCGGCGGTGCTGCAGACCATGGAGGCCAGCTGGGGTGACGCCGCGATGATGCTGTCGATGCCCTATCAGGGCCTGGGCAACGCGGCGATCAACGGCGTGGCCACCGACGAGCAGCTCAAGCGGCTGGGCCGGGTGTGGGCCGCGATGGCCATCACCGAACCGAGCTTCGGCTCCGATTCGGCCGCCGTGTCCACCACGGCCAAGCTGGACGGCGACGAGTACGTCGTCAACGGCGAAAAGATCTTCGTGACAGCGGGTTCACGGGCCACCCACATCGTGGTGTGGGCGACGCTGGACAAATCGCTGGGCCGTCCCGCGATCAAGTCGTTCATCGTGCCGCGCGAACATCCCGGCGTCACCGTCGAGCGGCTGGAGAAAAAGCTCGGCATCAAGGGCTCCGACACCGCGGTGATCCGCTTCGACAATGTGCGGATACCCAAGGAAAACCTGCTGGGCAATCCCGAAATCGAGTCGGGCAAAGGATTTTCCGATGTTATGGAGACGTTCGACAACACCCGTCCGGTCGTGGCGGGCATGGCCATCGGGATCGCCCGGGCCGCACTGGAAGAGTTACGCAAGATTCTAACCGAGGCCGGGCTGGAGATCTGCTACGACAAGCCCGCCCACGCTCAGAGCGCTCCGGCGGCGGAGTTTTTGCGCATGGAGGCCGACTGGGAGGCCAGCTACCAGCTGACCCTGCGCGCGGCCTGGCAGGCCGACAACAAGATCCCCAATTCCAAAGAAGCATCGATGGCCAAGGCCAAGGCCGGCCGTATGGGCACCGACATCACACTCAAGGCCGTCGAATTAGCCGGCACCACAGGCTATTCGGAGCAAACGCTGTTCGAAAAGTGGGCGCGCGATTCGAAGATCATGGACATCTTCGAAGGCACCCAGCAGATCCAGCAGCTCGTGGTCGCCCGCCGCTTGCTCGGCCTGTCGTCCGTCGAGCTCAAATAGCGAGGTCGTTCAGCTGCCGCAACGTGTCGTCGTCGAGCTCGATCGACGCGAGCCGGCGTGTGCCCGAGTCGCTGGGCGGCACGCTGCACCACCTCGTGATTCAGGACCGGGTTCGGCTGCACGAACGCCGCTCCCAGCGGGAAGAACGGGACGAACGCGATCTTGCGGCGGGTGCACTCTTCGAGCACCGCGGCCGACCCCCGCTCCAAGAGGTTGAAAGCGTTTTGAACACAGACGATTCGGTGCGCTCCAACGCATGCAAAAGGTGTTCGCGGTTGATGCTGCTCAACCCGATGCCGCCGATCAATCCCTCGTCGCGGGCGACGATCATGGTCGAGAGCTGCTCGTCGAACAGCTCGTCGGGCCCCTCGCTCTCGAACAGGTGCAGGTTGACGGCGGCCAACTGGTCGACCCCGAGCGTCGCCAGATTCGTCTCGATATCGCAGCGCAGATCGGCCGGCTCACTAACGGGCAGCCATCCACCGGCCTCATCGCGCCGGACGCCGACCTTGCTCACCAGCGCCGGGTTCTGCGGGTAGGGGTGCAGCGCCTCGCGAATCAGTTGGTTGGCGACGTCGGGACCGTAGAACTGCGCGGTGTCGATGTGGTCGACGCCCCGTTCGATAACGCGGCGCAGCACCGCGATCGCCTCGTCATGATCGCGCGGCGGGCCCATCACACCCGGACCAGGCAATTGCATGGCGCCAAAGCCAATGCGGGCGACCGGCACCTTAACGGTTTTCCCGGCGGACCGCCGCCGCGGCTGGCCCTTTCGTTGGGCGACACCCTGGCCGGCCTGTTCGGCGCGCAGGGCGCGATGGCCGCGCTGTACCGCCGCAGCGTGACCGGGCGGGGCCAGGTCGTCGACGTCGCGCTGACCGAAGCATGTTTGGCCATCCAGGAATCCACGATTCCCGACTACGTCGTCGGCGGTGTGGTACGCGGGCCGTCGGGCACCCGGCTGGACGGCATCGCACCGTCCAACATCACCGCAGCGCCGACGGATCCTGGGTGGTGATCGGCCGCCAACCAAGACACCGTGTGCGCCCGGCTATCCGCGGCGATGGGCCGCCCAGAGCTGGCCGGCGACGACCGGTTCGCCACGCAAGCCGCGCGCGGGCGCAACCAAGACGAGCTCGACAAGATCATCAGCGCCTGGGCCGCCGAGCGACAACCAGCCGACATCGTCGAAACTCTCAGCGCCGCCGGCGTGACCGCCTGCCCCATCAACACCGTCGCGGAGGTCGTCAACGACCCGCAGCTGCGGGCGCGCAACATGCTGGTCGAGCACTACGACGAACGCCTCGGACACAATGTCCTTGGTCCCGGGGTGGTTCCGGTGTTGTCGAAGACGTCGGGCACCGTCCGCCACGCCGGGCCGGCCCGCCCCGGACAGCACAACGACGACGTGTACTGCGGCCTGCTCGGCAAGTCCACCGCGCAGCTCGACCAGTGGCGCGCGGAAGGGGTGCTATGACACAGCACGTCGCCATCCGCGAGGTCGGATTGCGTGACTGACTGCAGATCGAAAAAGCCGATTCCGTTGGCGGCCAAGCTGGAACTGCTCGCCGCCATCGCCGCGACCGGCGTGCGGGAGGTGGAGGCCACCGCTTTCGTGTCTCCCACGAAGGTGCCGTCGATAGCCGATGCCGCCGAACTCGCCGCGCACCTGCACGACTACCCCGACATCGAATTCTCCGCGATGGTCGCCAGTCCCAACGGCGCCCGGCGCGCCATCGCAGCGGGCCTACGCTCGATAGAATACGTGGTGGCCGCGGACGACACGTTCAGCAAGTCCAACGTCGGGCGCACCAGCGCGGAGGCCACCGCGCAGATCGACGAGATCGTCGCCATCGCGCACAACAGCCTGGGCCTTCCGGTCAACGTCGAGGTCATCGTGGCCACCGCGTGGGACCTCGCCATTCGAAGGCCCCCACCCCGCCGCAGCGGGTCCCCGAGATCGCCGACAACCTCGGCACCACCACCCCGGGCCGGGTGAGTTCGCTGATCACCCCGGTGCTTCCGGTGATCGGCGACCTGCCCCTGGGCGCGCACTTTCACACCACCCGCGGCACCGGACTGGCCAGCGCGTACGCGGCGATCACCGCCGGGGTCACCCCGGCTGGACGCCTCCGTCGGCGGTCTGCGCGGTTGTCCGTTCGCGCCGGGCGCCACCGGCAACCTCGCCACCAAGGATCTAGTGTATCTGCTCAGCGACAGCGGCATCGACGTCGACATCGACCTGCAGGCCGCGATCGCGGCCTCCGAGGTCGCGAAATCGGCCGTCGGCCACGATCTACCGAGCGCGCTGCTGCGCGTTGGCGACCGGATCAGGACCTGATGGGTACGGCCGCGCCCGACCCGTCGCGGGCGCTGACCTCCAAGGGTCGGCAAACCCGCCAGTCCATCGAGCAAGCGGCGCGAAAGCTGTTTGCCGAGAGTGGTTTTCACGGCACCACGGTGGCCGATATCACCTCGGCGGCGGGAAAGTCACCGGCGGTATTCTACCGGTACTTCGCCGACAAGGAAGATCTGCTCGCCGCGCTGGCGGAGTCCTTCCTGCACGACGTCGTGGCGCCGTCGGGGTTGAGCGTGCCGCTGCCGGACTCGCCGCAAGACGACGCCTTCTTCCGCTCGGTGGTCACCGGCTACTGGAACATCTTCAAGCAGAACATCGGCATCATGATCGCCATCGCCCAACTGGCCACCACCCAGCAGCGGTTCGCGGCCGTGCAGAACGAGTTTCGGCGGTTCGATATGGACATCGTCACCGCCTCCGTGCGGCGCGCCCAGCAGCAGGGCTACGGCGCCGAGCTCAACCCGGAACACACCGCGGCGGCCATCGCGCTGCTGTTCGAGAACTTCACCACCGTCTTCGTCGGGTAGTCCGGTCTCGGAATCCAGATCAGCGATGAAGACGCCATCGCCACGTTGTCGACGGTGTGGAAGAAGACGCTCTATGGCGCATAACTTCGAGATCGCGAGAAGATAGCAGTGGATTGCACTCTTCCAGAACATCTTCCGTGCGTGTTGGCGCAGTACTCCATTGACCGGGCCGCAGAGTATGCGTCCAGCCGTACGGTTTTCGGCAAGCCGCTGTCGAATCAACCAGACCGTGCAGTGGCCGTTGGCCGGACTGCAGACCGAAGCCCAGATGGTGCGCCTGCTGGTATACTATCCGCCCTGGCCCTTAGATCGCGACCACTACATGGAGGTGTCGGACAAGGTGTCCATAGCGAACTATCGTGCCAACCGCCCGGTCTGCGACGCCGCCGACCGGGCGATGCAAGTCTACGGCGGCCTCGGGTACAGCCTTCACGAGCAGTTCGAGCACATCTACCGTCACCACCGTCGCTACCGGATCACCTAGGGCGCCGAGGAAATCCAGATCCGTCGAGTGGCACAACAGCTGTTCAAGTTTGGGCAAGCAGTGACCGGTGGCGACGACCTGGCGGCGAGGCTGACCGCGGCGCTGGTGCCGGTCCTGGGCGCCACCACCACCATCATCGAGCAGCTGCGGGCGCTGAGCGGGGGCGCGAGTCGCAGCACGTGGGCGTTCGAGGCCGTCACCGGCGCGCTGATCCTGCGCACCGGGCCACCCGACGACGTGCACGCGGGCATGGAGCTCGAAGCGCGGTCGCAGTCCGCCGCCGCGGCCGGGGCACCGGTCCCCCACATCCTGCTCGCCTACGATTCGGTTGCGGCGCTGGGCAATCCGTTTCTGGTCTGCGACGAGATCAAGGGCGAGACCATCGTCCGGCGCATCCAGTGCCAGCTCGACACCACCGACGGGCAGGCTCGCCGCACCGAATTGCTCCGGCAATGCGCACAGGCGCTGGCCGCCATTCACCGGGCCGACACAGATATTACGGGCCTAACGCACGAGGACCAATTGGTCGAGTGGCGGGAGCAGCTCGACGCCATGAATGACACCACGGACACCTTACGAGTGGGCGTCTCGCTGGCTGGCCGCCCATCGGCCGGCACCATCGGCCAAGGTGTTGGTGCACGGGGACTACCGGATGGGAATCTGATCGTCGACGGGTTCGACCTGGCCGCGGTACTCAACTGGGAGCTGGTGAACCTCGGCGAGGCCTACGAAGACCTGGCCTGGTTCTGCATCCGCACCTGGCGGTTCGGCGCCCCGGGGCCAGCCTGGGCGCCGGGGGCCTGGGCCCGATCGAGGACTTCCTGCGCGAATACGAGCACGCCAGCGACGCTACCGGGACCGGGTCGTGTTTCACTGGTGGCTGGTGCTGGCCACGCTGCGCTGAGGCGTGATCTGCCGCCTCCAGTCGGAGCGGCATCTGAGCGGCCAATCCCGCTCGGTCGAACTCGCCACGATCGGCCGGCGGGTGTGCGAGACGGAATGGGATTTGCTCAACCTGCTCGAAGCGTCCGGTGACGATGCGCTCCGCCCGGCGGCGCCGGGCGGAGCGGCCCAACGCGCTGCGCATTGTCGACCGCGAACTGCTCGACGACAGCGAGGTCGCCTCGCGGGCCGCGCTGGCCGGACTGGGGTTCGCCGACGAGGAGCAGCTCGCCGCCACGATCCGGGCCGGTGAACTCGATGAGCGGGCCAGCGACGTGCAGGCCGGCCTGCGGACCCTGGTACGCAACCGTCTGACGGTTGCCCATCCCGGATACGACAGCGAATAGGAGGCCACCATGACCGCTGCCACCGCCGCGGTCGTCGCCGAGACGGCCGACCGGCTGTTCGCCTCGATCGTACGTGGCGACAAGGTCGCGGTCGACCAGCTGTGGAGCGAAGACATCGCGGTGTGGCGGATGGGCGCTACCCGGGACAACAACAAAGGCCCGCGCGCTGAGGGTCATCGACTGGTTCATCACGGCTACCACCACCCGCGACTACAGATATCCTGGACCGCCGATTCTTCGACGACGGAACGATCAGCGGCTTTGTCCAACAACACCTTCTGCACGCCACGGGCCATGGTGGCCAAACAATCTCGATGCGCGTGTGCATTGTGATCAGGGTGGGCGCCGACGGTCTGATCGAGCGAATCGACGAGTACTTCGACCCCGCCCAGATCGCGCCGCTGATCGACTGACGGACGATGACGGGCACCGTGGCAACACGAGATCCTGCGGTCTTCCAGATGAAGGCGGTCGAACACCAGTAGCATCTGCACCGTGTCCGACGCCACCATCGCCCTGCGGATCCTGGTCTACAGCGACAACCCCGACACCCGCGAAGAGGTGAAGCGCGCCCTCGGCAAACAACTGCACCCGGACCTGCCGGAGCTGAACTACGTCGAGGTGGCTACCGGGCCGATGGTGATCCGCACCATGGACAAGAGCGGCATCGACCTCGCCATCCTGGACGGGGAAGCCACGCCGGCCGGCGGCGTGGGCATCGCCAAACAGCTCAAGGACGAACTCGAGACCTGCCCCCCGATCGTGGTGCTCACCGGGCGACCCGACGACGCGTGGCTGGCGAAATGGTCGCGGGCCGAGGCCTCGGTGCCGCACCCCATCGACCCGATCGTGCTGGGTCGTACCGTGCTCCACTTACTTCGCGCACCCGCCGTCTAAACCCGACGACCTGCTCGTTCCCGGCGCCCTAGCGGCCGCATTCGGCGCACACCAAAAACGTGCCCGATCTCACACCGAGAACCGCGGTTTAGCGCCACCCCGGCCACATGGAGTTGCTGGCTCGCGCTATGTTGAAGATCACTGTGACGGGCAACGGTCCGGTTCGTCACGGAAGCCCGGTCGCAGCCTGGTCGTTTTGAGGCGGCCCAAACAACGGATCTTGGAGCAAGTTGAACGTCTACATACCCATCCTGGTGCTAGGCGGGATCGCCACCGCCTTTGCCGTGGGCTCGGTCGGAATCGGGAGCATCGCCGGCCCGTCGCGGTACAACAAATCGAAGCTGTCCGCCTACGAGTGCGGGATCGAGCCAACCGAGACGCCGGTGAGTGGTCCGCATGCCACGCCCGGGCAGCGGTTCCCGGTGAAATACTACCTAACCGCAATGCTTTTTATCGTCTTCGACATCGAAATCGTGTTCCTTTACCCCTGGGCCGTCAGCTTTGACGCCCTGGGGGTGTTTGCCCTAGTGGAGATGGTGGTGTTCATGCTCGCGGTCTTCGTGGCCTACGCTTATGTGTGGCGCCGCGGCGGCCTGACGTGGGATTGAGGTATACGTGGGCCTGGAAGAGCAGCTACCCGCCGGCATCTTGCTCGGGAATGTTGAGAAGATAGCCGGGTACGTACGGAAGAACTCGCTGTGGCCGGCCACGTTCGGACTGGCCTGCTGCGCCATCGAGATGATGGCAACCGCCGGGCCACGATTCGACATCGCGCGGTTCGGGATGGAGCGGTTCTCGGCCACGCCGCGGCAGGCTGATCTGATGATCGTGGCAGGACGGGTCAGCCAGAAGATGGCCCCCGTGCTGCGCCAGATCTACGACCAGATGGCGGAACCGAAATGGGTTCTGGCGATGGGCGTGTGCGCGTCGTCCGGCGGAATGTTCAACAACTATGCGATCGTTCAGGGCGTCGACCACGTCGTCCCGGTGGACATCTACCTGCCCGGCTGCCCGCCCCGTCCGGAGATGCTCTTGTACGCAATTCTCAAGCTGCACGAGAAGATTCAGTACATGCCGCTGGGCGTAAACCGCGAGGCCGCCGTCGCCGAGGCCGAGCAGGCGGCGCTGAACGCGCGATCCACGCTCCAGATGCGCGGACTGCTGCGATGAGCTCACCGGAAAAGGACCAGAAGGTGGCCGCCAGCGAGGTGGGCGGCGCGGTACCGGCGCGCGACGAGGAAGTGATCAACGTGCGCCGTGGCATGTTCGGTGTCTCGGGGGCCGGTGACACCTCCGGATACGGACGATTGGTGCGCGTGGTCACGCTCCCCGGCAGCAGCCCGCGGCCGTACGGCGGTTATTTCGACGAGGTGGTCGACCGGCTGACCGAGGCACTCAAGGCCGACAGCGTCGAATTCGAAAACGCCATCGAGAAAGTCGTCGTCGACCGCGGGGAACTCACCCTGCACGTCCACCGCTCGGCGCTGCCGAAGGTGGCGCAGCTTCTTCGCGACCAATTCGAACTGCGCTTCGAGATGTGCCTCGGGGTCAGCGGCGTGCACTACCCGCACGAGACGGGTCGCGAGTTGCACGCCGTCTACCCGCTGCAGTCGATCACCCACAACCGCCGCATCCGGTTGGAAGTGTCTGCGCCAGACGAGGATCCGCACATCCCATCGCTGTATGGGATTTACCCGACCAACGACTGGCACGAGCGCGAGACCTACGACTTCTTCGGCATCATCTTCGACGGGCACCCGTCGTTGACCCGCATCGAGATGCCGGACGACTGGCACGGACATCCGCAGCGCAAGGACTACCCCCTGGGCGGTATTCCCGTCGAATACAAGGGTGCAGAGATACCCCCGCCCGACGAGCGGAGAGCGTACAATTGATGAGCACAATCACCGATTCGACGCCCGATAGTGGCGCCGAAACTGTCGTGGTCGCCGGCGGACAAGACTGGGGCCAGGTCGTCGAGGCCGCCCGCGCAGCGGATCCCGGTGAACGCATCGTCGTCAACATGGGACCGCAGCATCCCTCCACCCACGGGGTGCTGCGACTGATCCTAGAGATCGAAGGCGAGACCGTCACCGAGGTCCGCTGCGGAATCGGCTATCTGCACACCGGAATCGAGAAGAACCTCGAATACCGGTACTGGGCGCAGGGCGTCACCTTCGTGACCCGGATGGATTACCTGTCACCGTTTTTCAACGAGACCGCCTACTGCATGGGTGTGGAGAAGCTGCTCGGCATCACCGATGAGATTTCCGAACGGGTCAACGTCATCCGGGTCATGATGATGGAGCTCAACCGGATTTCGTCGCATCTGGTCGCCTTGGCCACCGGCGGTATGGAATTGGGCGCCATGACCCCGATGTTCGTCGGGTTCCGCGGCCGCGAGATCGTGCTGACCCTGTTCGAGAAGATCAGCGGGCTACGGATGAACAGCGCCTACATCCGCCCCGGCGGTGTGGCGCAGGACCTGCCCCCCAACGCCGCGACCGAGATAGCCGCGGCGCTCAAGGATCTCAAGCAGGTGCTGAAGGAAATGGGCGATCTGCTCAACGAGAACGCCATCTGGAAGGCACGCACCGAGGACGTGGGATACCTCGACCTGACTGGCTGCATCGCGTTGGGCATCACCGGGCCGATCCTGCGTGCCACCGGGCTGCCGCACGACCTGCGTAGGAGCGAGCCTTACTGCGGGTACCAGGACTACGAGTTCGACGTGATCACCGCCGACACGTGTGATGCCTACGGGCGCTACATGATTCGCGTCAAGGAGATGTGGGAGTCGGTCAAGATCGTCGAGCAGTGCCTGGACAAGCTGAAGCCGGGGCCGACTATGGTGTCCGACCGCAAGATCGCCTGGCCCGCCGACTTGAAGGTAGGCCCCGACGGCATGGGTAACTCGCCGGAGCACATCGCCAGGATCATGGGCGGTTCGATGGAAGCATTGATTCACCACTTCAAGCTGGTCACCGAGGGCATTCGCGTCCCGGCCGGCCAGGTTTACAGCGCGGTGGAATCGCCACGCGGCGAGCTCGGTGTGCACATGGTCAGTGACGGCGGCACCCGCCCCTACCGCGTCCACTATCGGGATCCGTCCTTCACCAACTTGCAGTCGGTCGCCGCTATGTGCGAGGGCGGCTTGGTGGCCGACCTGATCACCGCGGTCGCCAGCATCGACCCGGTCATGGGCGGGGTGGACCGATGACGGGACCCACTGGTCACTCGACTAAGACGAGCGGCGGCGAACGGGTCTTCCTGCGGCTGGGCCCGCCACCGGAAGAACCCAACCAATTCGTGGTTGAGGGTGCGCCGCAGTCGTATTCGCCGGAGGTGCAAGCCCGGCTGGAGCTCGACGCCAAGGAAATCATCGGCCGCTACCCCAACAAGCGCTCCGCCCTGTTGCCGCTGCTGCACCTGGTCCAGGCGCAGGACTCCTACCTGACGCCGGCGGGCCTGGAATTCTGCGGCCGGCGACTCGGCCTGACCGGCGCCGAGGTGTCGGCGGTGGCCAGCTTCTACACCATGTACCGGCGCGGACCCACCGGCGATTACCTGGTCGGCGTCTGCACCAACACGCTGTGCGCGGTCATGGGCGGTGACGCGATTTTCGACAGCCTCAAAGAGCATCTCGGCATCGGCAACGACGAGACCACCGAAGACGGATCGGTCACCCTGCAGCACATCGAGTGCAACGCCGCCTGTGATTTCGCGCCCGTGGTGATGGTGAACTGGGAGTTCTTCGACAACCAAACACCCGAGTCGGCGCGGGATCTCGTCGACTCGTTGCGGGCCGGCAAGCCCGCAACACCCACGCGCGGTGCGGCACTGTGTGTCTTCCGGGAAACCTCACGCATTCTCGCCGGTATGCCCGACGAACGGCCCGACCAGGGGCTGGGAGGCGCCGGCCCGGCCACGCTCGCCGGATTGCAGGTGGCCAAGGAGCACGGCATGGAAGCGCCGCAGGCCACACCGACGACGCCCGGGGAAGGAGACTGATGGCCGCCCCCACCGCGCCAGGCGACCAGGCGACACCGCTGACCCCGGTGATCAGCCGGTACTGGGACGACCCCGAGTCGTGGACGTTATATACCTATCTGCGTCACGACGGCTACCAGGCCATGAAAAAGGCCCTGTCGATGCCGCCCGACGACGTGATCGGCACCGTCAAGGACTCCGGCCTGCGCGGCCGCGGCGGCGCAGGCTTCTCGACCGGCACCAAGTGGTCGTTCATCCCGCAGGGTGAGACCGGCGCGGCGGCCAAACCTCACTACTTGGTGGTCAACGCCGACGAGTCGGAACCCGGTACGTGCAAAGACATTCCGCTGATGTTGGCGACCCCGCATGTGCTCGTCGAAGGCATCATCATCGCCGCATACGCCATCCGGGCCAGCCACGCCTTCATCTACGTGCGCGGCGAAGTCGTGCCGGTGCTGCGCCGCCTGCAGAACGCGGTCGCCGAGGCCTACGCCACCGGCTACCTGGGCCGCGACATCAACGGGTCCGGTTTCGACCTCGAGTTGGTGGTGCACGCCGGCGCCGGGGCGTACATCTGCGGTGAGGAGACGGCGTTGCTGGACTCCCTCGAGGGCAGGCGCGGTCAACCCCGGTTGCGGCCACCGTTTCCCGCGGTGGCCGGTCTTTACGGCAGCCCCACGGTGATCAACAACGTCGAGACCATCGCCAGCGTCCCGTCGATCATCCTCAACGGTGTCGAATGGTTCCGGTCCATGGGCAGCGAAAAATCGCCCGGCTTCACGCTGTATTCGCTGTCCGGGCACGTCACCCGCCCCGGCCAGTACGAGGCGCCGCTGGGAATCACGTTGCGCGAGTTGCTGGCCTACGCCGGGGGTGTCCGCGCGGGTCATCGCCTGAAGTTCTGGACCCCCGGCGGCTCGTCCACACCGCTGCTGACCGACGAACATCTGGACGTACCACTGGATTACGAGGGCGTGGGCGCCGCCGGTTCAATGCTGGGCACCAAGGCACTGGAGATTTTCGACGAGACCACCTGTGTGGTGCGTGCGGTGCGGCGGTGGATCTACTTCTACAAGCACGAGTCCTGCGGTAAATGCACGCCCTGCCGCGAGGGCACCTTTTGGCTGGATCAGATCTACACGCGGCTGGAAACCGGGCGCGGAACCCACGAGGATCTCGACAAGCTGCTGGGCATCTCCGACTCGATACTCGGAAAGGCGTTCTGCGCATTGGGCGATGGCGCCGCCAGCCCGGTGATGTCATCGATCAAGTATTTCCGCGACGAGTACATCGCCCACATCGAAGGCGGCGGCTGCCCGTTCGACCCACGAGATTCCATGCTCACCGCGAACGGAAAGGCCTGAAGCGCTCATGACCTCAGCGGCCAAGACCCAGACCGGTGGTGACGAGGCGACCCCGCCGGACACGGTCAAACTGACCATCGACGGTGTCGAAGTCAGCGTTCCCAAGGGAACGTTGGTGATTCGCGCGGCCGAGTTGATGGGCATCCAGATTCCGCGGTTCTGCGATCACCCGCTGCTCGACCCGGTCGGGGCCTGCCGCCAATGCCTGGTCGAGGTCGAGGGCCAGCGCAAACCGCTGGCTTCGTGCACCACCGTCTGCACCGATGACATGGTGTTATGCACCCAACTGACCTCCGAAGCCGCGGACAAGGCTCAGCACAGCGTGATGGAACTGCTGCTGATCAACCATCCGCTGGACTGCCCGATGTGCGACAAGGGCGGCGAATGCCCGCTGCAGAACCAAGCGATGTCCAACGGCCGCGCCGATTCTCGTTTCGAAGACGTCAAGCGCACGTTCGCCAAGCCGATCAACATCTCCTCGCAGGTGCTGCTGGACCGCGAACGCTGCATCCTGTGCGCGCGCTGCACGCGGTTCTCCGAGCAGATCGCCGGCGACCCGTTCATCGACATGCAGGAACGCGGCGCCCTACAGCAGGTCGGCATCTACGCGAATGAGCCGTTTGACTCCTACTTCTCGGGCAACACCGTGCAGATCTGCCCCGTCGGCGCGCTAACCGGCACCGCCTACCGGTTCCGGGCCCGCCCGTTCGACCTCGTCTCCAGCCCCAGCGTGTGCGAACACTGCGCCGGCGGCTGCGCCGAACGCACCGATCATCGCCGCGGAAAAGTGTTGCGCCGCTTGGCCGGAGATGACCCCGAGGTCAACGAGGAGTGGAACTGCGACAAGGGCCGCTGGGCCTTCCAGTACGCCACCCAACTCGACGTGCTCACCACCCCGCTGGTGCGGGACTCCGACGGCGCTCTGCAGCCGGCGTCGTGGGCACACGCGATCGTGGCGGCCACCCGCGGACTCGAGGCGGCCCGCGGGCGCACCGGCGTACTCGTCGGCGGTCGGACAACCTGGGAAGACGCCTACGCCTACGCCAAGTTCGCGCGGATCGCACTGGACACCAACGACATCGACTTCCGCGCCCGGCCGTGCTCGGTCGAAGAGACCGACTTTTTGTCGGCACATATCGCGGGCCGACTGCTCACGGTCACCTATTCCGACCTGGAATCGGCGCCGGTGGTGCTGCTGGTCGGATTCGAACCCGAGGACGAGGCACCGATCGTGTTCCTGCGGCTGCGCAAGGCCGCCCGCAAGCGTGGCGTGCCGATCTATGCGGTCGCACCCTTCGCCACGCGCGCGCTGAAGAAGATGTCGGGCCGGTTGCTGCAAACCGTTCCGGGCGCTGAGCCGTCGACGTTGGACGGGCTGGCCACCGGCGAAGTCGGCGACCTGTTGTCGACGGCAGGGGCGGTCATCATGGTCGGCGAACGGCTGGCCACGGTGCCCGGTGGCCTGTCCGCGGCGGCTCGGCTGGCCGATGCCACCGGGGCCCGGCTGGCCTGGGTGCCGCGGCGTGCCGGCGAACGCGGCGCGCTGGAGGCCGGCGCCCTGCCCGGGCTGCTGCCCGGCGGTCGCCTCGTCGCCGACGAGACCGCCCGCGCACAGGTGGCCGCGGCGTGGAACGTCGACGAATTGCCGTCCGCGCCAGGGCGTGACGCCGACGCGATCCTGACCGGCGCCACCGACGGAAGTCTGGGCGCTCTGCTGGTCGGTGGTATCGAACCCGGCGACTTCGCCGATCCCGACGCGGTGCTGGCCGCGCTGGACGCCGCCCCCTTCATCGTCAGCCTGGAGCTGCGGCACAGTAAGGTCACCGAACGCGCCAACGTGGTCTTCCCGGTCGCACCGACGACGCAGAAGGCGGGCGCATTCGTCAACTGGGAAGGGCGCTTCCGCCCCTTCGACGTGGCGCTGCGCGGCGTCACCCGGCAAGCCGCTCAGTCTGACCATCAAATCCTCGACACGCTGGCCGACGAGATGGGCGTATATCTGGGCATGACCACCGTAACGACGCCCCGGGACGAAATCGCCGCGCTCGGCAACTGGGACGGCAAACGCGGAACCAGCCCATCGGTGCAGGCACCCCAGCCGCCGCAGCCAGGCCGGGGAGAAGCCGTGCTGACCGGTTGGCGGTTGATGCTGGACAGCGGCCGGCTGCAAGACGGCGAGCCGCATCTTGCGGGGACGGCGCGCAAACCCGTGGCTCGATTGTCGGCAGGCACCGCCGCCGAGATCGGTGCCACCGAGGGCAACACGGTCACGGTCAGCACACCGCGCGGATCAATCAGCTTGCCGCTAAACATCACTGACATGCCCGACCGGGTGGTGTGGTTGCCGCTGAACTCCCCCGGTTCGGCGGTCCAGCGGGACCTGAGCATCACCGTCGGCAGCATCGTGCGGATCGGAGTGGGCCAATGACTTCCACCTTGACCGGTTTCGGCCACGACAGTTGGTGGCTGGTGCTCGGGAAATCGCTCGCCATCTTCGTGCTCCTGGTGCTCAACGTGCTGGTGGCGATCCTGCTCGAGCGCAAGATCCTCGGTTGGATGCAGCAGCGGCCCGGGCCCAACCGGGCGGGGCCGTGGGGGGTGCTGCAGAGCCTGGCCGACGGCATCAAGCTCGCCCTGAAGGAGAGCATCACCCCGGGCGGCGTCGAAAAGTTCGTTTACTTTGCCGCGCCGGTCTTTTCGGTCATCCCGGCGTTAACCGCGTTCGCGTTCATCCCGTTCGGTCCCGAGGTGTCTTTGTTCGGTCACCGCACCCCGCTGCAGCTGACCGACCTGCCGGTCGCGGTGCTGTTCATTCTGGGGCTTTCCGCGATCGGGGTGTACGGCATCGTGCTGGGCGGCTGGGCCTCGGGATCGACCTACCCGCTGCTGGGCGGGGTGCGTTCCACCGCCCAGGTGATCTCGTATGAGGTTGCGATGGGCTTGTCGTTCGCGGCGGTCTTTTTGTTCGCCGGCACCATGTCGACGTCCGGCATCGTAAAGGCGCAGGAGGGCAGCGTCTGGTACGTGTTCCTGCTGGTGCCGTCGTTCATCATCTACCTCATTTCGATGGTCGGCGAAACCAACCGCGCCCCTTTCGATCTGCCCGAGGCCGAAGGCGAGCTGGTCGCCGGATTCCACACCGAGTACTCATCGCTGAAGTTCGCGATGTTCATGCTCGCCGAATACGTCAACATGATGACAGTATCCTCGCTGGCCACCGTCTTGTTCTTCGGCGGCTGGCATGCGCCCTGGCCGCTCAACCTGTGGGATGGTGCCAATACCGGTTGGTGGCCGCTGATCTGGTTCACTGCCAAGATGTGGACGTTCCTGTTCATCTACATGTGGTTGCGAGCCTCGCTGCCGCGGCTGCGCTACGACCAGTTCATGGGCTTGGGCTGGAAGTTGCTGATCCCGGTCTCGCTGGTCTGGGTGATGATCGCCGGCATCATCCGCTCGCTGCGCAACCAAGGGTACGCGCACTGGACTCCGCTGCTGGTGGTCTGCAGCGTCGTCGTCGCCGTTATCCTGATCTCGTTGCTCAGTAAGCCTTTCAAAGCCCCGGGCGACCGCGCCCTCAAGCGCGAGCTGCACAAGCACCGCGACGCACTGCCGCCGCCCGCGTTCCCGACACCGCCACTGCCGGGCAAGGTCTTGACGTCGTCGGTCGGTGCGAGCAGGAGACCGCACATGGCTAAATTCCTCGACGCCATGGCCGGGTTCGGCGTGACATTCGCGGCGATGTTCAAAAAGACTGTGACCGAGGAGTATCCGGAGAAGCCCGGCCCGGTCGCGCCGCGTTACCACGGACGCCATCAGCTCAACCGTTACCCTGACGGCCTAGAGAAATGCATCGGCTGCGAACTGTGCGCCTGGGCCTGTCCGGCCGACGCCATCTACGTCGAAGGCGCAGACAACACTGAAGAGGCGAGGTTTTCGCCGGGAGAACGGTACGGCCGGGTTTATCAGATCAACTATCTGCGATGCATCGGCTGCGGCCTGTGCATCGAGGCCTGTCCGACCCGCGCCCTGACGATGACCAATGACTATGAGATGGCCGACGACAACCGCGCCGACCTGATCTACGAGAAGGACCGCTTGCTGGCGCCGCTGCTGCAAGACATGCTCGCGCCGCCACACCCGCGAACCGGGGGCGCCACCGACAAAGACTACTACCTCGGCAACGTCACCGCGCATGGCTTAAAGTCGCAGAGCCACGCCAAAGATCCTGCAGGAGAGCCAAAGTGACCGCTGTGACTGGCCATCTGCTGGCGACCACATGGGCGAGCGACACCATCGTTCGCACCTCGACCGGTGAGGCGGTGGCGTTCTGGCTGCTGGGTGCGCTGGCCGTGATCGGCGCGATCGGGGTGGTGATGAGCGTCAACGCCGTGTACTCGGCGATGTTCCTGGCGATGACCATGATCATCCTCGCCGTGTTCTACATGATCCAGGACGCACTGTTTCTGGGTGTGGTCCAAGTCGTGGTCTACACCGGCGCGGTGATGATGCTGTTCCTGTTCGTGCTGATGCTGATTGGCGTGGACTCCGCGGAATCACTGAAGGAAACGCTGCGCGGCCAGCGGGTGGCCGCTGTGATCACCGGAGTCGCGTTCGGCGTCCTGCTGATCGCGGCGATCGGAAACGTTGCCACCGGCGGCTTCGTCGGGCTGACCACCGCCAACTCCAATGGCAACGTCGAAGGGCTGGCGGCTCTGATCTTTTCGCGCTACCTGTGGGCGTTCGAGTTGACCAGCGCGCTGTTGATCACCGCGGCGATCGGGGCCATGGTGCTGGCTCATCGCGAACGATTCGAACGCCGCAAGACGCAGCGCGAGCTCTCCGAGGAGCGGTTCCGCTCCGGTGGGCGCCCCACCCCGTTCCCCAACCCCGGTGTGTACGCACGCCGCAACGCGGTGGACGTAGCCGCGTTGCTGCCGGACGGTTCGTACTCGGAGGAGTCGGTGTCGAGCCTGCTACGCGCCCGCACCGCGGGCGGCACAACGACCCCGCAAGCCATCAAAGGCGGTGCGTCATGAATCCGGCCAACTACCTTTACCTTTCGGCACTGCTGTTCACCATCGGGGCCTCCGGTGTGCTGTTGCGCCGCAACTCCATCGTGATGTTCATGTGCGTCGAGCTGATGCTCAACGCCGTCAACCTGGCGTTCGTCACGTTTGCGCGGCTGCACGGCCACCTGGACGGGCAGATGATCGCGTTCTTCACGATGGTGGTGGCCGCGTGCGAGGTCGTCATCGGCCTGGCCATCATCATGACGATTTTCCGTGCCCGCAAATCCGCGTCGGTCGACGACGCCAACCTCCTCAAAGGCTGAGAACGCCACGATGAATCACTACACCTGCATGTTGGTCGCATTACCGCTGGCGGGTGCCGCAATCCTGCTGTTCGGCGGTAGACGCACCGATGCGTGGGGACATTGGCTGGGCGTCCTCGCCGTGCTGGGCTCGTTCGGAGTCGGTGCAACTATGTTGTCGGACTTGCTGAGTCGCGACAGTGAGCACCGAGCCATCCACCAGACGCTGTTCACCTGGATCCCGGTCAACGAGTTTCAGGTCGACCCCGGGCTGCAGATCGACCAGCTGTCGGTGTGCTTCGTGTTGCTGATCTCCGGTGTGGGATCGCTGATCCACATCTACTCGGTCGCCTACATGGCCGAAGACCCGGACCGCAGAAAGTTTTTCGGATACCTCAACCTGTTCCTGGCCTCGATGCTGCTGCTGGTTGTCGCCGACAACTACCTGGTGCTCTACGTCGGCTGGGAAGGCGTCGGTCTGGCGTCGTATCTGTTGATCAGTTTCTGGTACCACAAGCCGTCGGCGGCCACCGCCGCCAAGAAGGCGTTCGTGATGAACCGGGTCGGCGACGCCGGCCTGGTCGTGGGCATGTTCCTGATGTTCAGCACATTCGGAACGCTCTCGTACGCCGGTGTTTTCGCCGGAGCGGCCGCCGCGGGTCCCGGAAAGACGGGCGTGCTGACGGTGATGGGCCTGCTCCTGCTGCTCGGCGCCTGCGCCAAGTCGGTACAGGTCCCGCTACAGGCCTGGTTGGGTGACGCAATGGAAGGCCCCACCCCGGTGTCCGCGTTGATCCACGCCGCCACCATGGTGACCGCCGGGGTGTACCTGATCGTACGGTCCAACCCGCTGTACAACCTGGCACCCGGCGCGCAACTGGGCGTCGTGCTGGTCGGTTTTGTCACGCTGCTGTTCGGAGCGTTCATCGGCTGTGCCAAGGACGACATTAAACGCGCGCTGGCGGCGTCGACGATGAGCCAGATCGGCTACATGGTGCTGGCCGCCGGTCTCGGCCCGGCGGGCTACGCCTTTGCGATCATGCACCTGCTCACCCACGGCTTCTTCAAGGCCGGGCTGTTCCTAGGGTCGGGCTCGATCATTCACGCGATGCACGAGGAGCAGGACATGCGCCGCTACGGCGGCCTGCGCGCGGCCCTGCCGATCACCTTCATCACCTTCGGGTTGGGTTACCTGGCGATCATCGGCGTGCCGCCGTTCGCCGGCTTCTACTCCAAGGACGCCATCATCGAGGTGGCGCTGGCCGACGGTGGTGCACGCGGCTACACCCTGGGCGGCGCAGCGCTGCTGGGCGCCGGGGTCACCGCGTTTTACATGACGCGGGTGATGCTGATGACCTTCTTCGGCGAAAAGCGTTGGGCGCCGGGCAGTCATCCGCACGAGGCTCCGGCGCTGATGAGCGGAACGATGATCCTGCTCGCCTTCGGCTCAATGTTCTCCGGCGGCCTGTTCGCCATCGGCGGCACCCTGCCGCATTGGCTGGAGCCGGTCGTCGGGGCGCACGAGGAAAGCACGCACACGCTGCCCGACTGGATCAGCACCACGCTGGCGCTAGCGGTCGTCGCGGTCGGAATCCTGGTGGCGTATCAGAAGTACGGCAGGTCCGACATCCCCAGAGTCGCCCCGGTCCAGGTGTCGGCACTCACCATTGCCGCACGACGAGACCTCTACGGCGATGCCTTCAACGAGGAGGTGTTCATGCGTCCTGGCGCGCAGTTGACCGACGCGCTGGTCGAGGTCGACAACGCGGGCGTGGACGGCTCGGTCAACGCCCTGGCCGCACTGGTCAGCCGAACCTCGAATCGATTGCGCGGCTTGCAGACCGGGTTCGCCCGCTCCTACGCGCTGTCGATGCTGGCGGGGGCTACGCTGTTGGTCGCGGCGATCCTGGCGGTGCAACTGTGGTGAACCTCCCCTGGTTAAGCGTGCTGTGGCTGGTCCCGCTGGCCGGTTCGGTGCTGATCATCCTGATGCCGCCGGGACTGCGGCAGCTGGCGAAATGGACCGGCCTGGTGGTCAGCTTGGCGACGCTGACGGTGGCGATCGTCGTCGCACTCGGGTTCAAGACCGGGGGCGCGCCGTACCAGTTCCTCGAAAAGCATCCCTGGATACCGTCTTTCGGCGCTGACTACAACCTCGGTGTGGACGGCATCGCGGTGGTGCTGGTGCTGCTGACCGTCATTCTGATTCCGCTGCTGCTGGTGGCGGGCTGGAACGACGGCGGAGAGCGCACCCGCGGTGTGCACGCCTACGTCGCCCTGACACTCGCCATCGAGTCAATGGTGTTGATCTCGGTGATCGCGCTCGATGTGCTGCTATTCTACGTGTTCTTCGAGGCCATGCTGATCCCGATGTACTTCCTGATCGGCGGCTTCGGCAAGGGCGCGGGACGGTCGCGGGCTGCGGTGAAGTTCCTGCTGTACAATCTGTTCGGCGGCCTGATCATGCTGGCCGCGGTGATAGGGCTGTATGTGGTGACCGCACAACACGGTTTGGGCACCTTCGACTTCCGGGAAATCGTGACGGGCATCTCCTCGGGCCGGTTTGCCGGCGTGGACCCGGCGGTGTTCAAGGCGCTGTTCCTGTGCTGCATGTTCGCGTTCGCCGTCAAAGCCCCGTTATGGCCGTTCCACCGCTGGCTGCCCGACGCATGCGTCGAGGCCACCCCCGCCACCGCGGTGTTGATCACCGCGGTGATGGACAAGGTCGGCACCTTCGGCATGTTGCGCTACTGCCTGCAGCTGTTCCCCGACGCGTCAACATATTTCCGGCCGCTGATCGTGACGCTGGCGATCATAGGGGTGATTTACGGCGCGATCGTCGCGATCGGTCAGACCGACATGATGCGCTTGATCGCCTACACCTCGATCTCCCACTTCGGGTTCATCATCGCGGGCATCTTCGTGATGACGAGCCAGGGGCAGAGCGGCTCCACGCTGTACATGCTCAACCACGGCCTGTCCACGGCAGCGGTGTTCCTGATAGCGGGATTCCTGGTGACACGGCGCGGCAGCCAGTTGATCGCGGACTACGGCGGCGTGCAGAAGGTCACGCCAGTGCTGGCCGGCACCTTCCTGGTCTCGGCGATGGCGACGCTGTCGCTGCCCGGCTTGGCGCCGTTCATCAGTGAATTCCTGGTTCTGCTGGGCACTTTCAACCGGTACTGGCTAGCCGGTGCGTTCGGCGCCACCGCGCTGGTGCTGGCGGCGATCTACATGCTGTGGCTCTACCAGCGCGTGATGACCGGCCCGGTCGCCGATGGCAACGACCGGATCACCGACCTGCGACCACGCGAGCTAATCGTCGTCGCCCCGCTGCTGGCACTGCTGTTCATTCTCGGCATCTATCCCAAACCTGTGCTCGACATCATCAACCCTGCCGTGGACCACACCATGATCACCATCGGCCAGCATGATCCCACGCCGAGCGTGCCCCGCCCGGTGTTGGGGGCGACCCCAGCGACACCCGAAGGGCCGCGATGATGACCCTGCCCACCCCCAGCGTCCAGTACTTCCTGCTGTGCCCGATGCTCATCGTCTTCGGCGTCGCCGTTCTCGGCGTGCTTGCTGAAGCCTTCCTGCCCAGGGTTTCTCGGTACGTCGCCCAGGTGACGCTGGCCCTCGGTGGTCTGATCGCGGCGCTGGCCGCCGACATCGTCGTCAGCCGATCGCTGCCGGCGTCCGGTCACAGCGCGGTACTGGGCGCGGTGGCGATCGACCGGCCGACGCTGTATCTGCAAGGCACCGTGGTGCTGGTGGCGGTGATGGCGGTCATCCTCATCGCCAAAAGCAGCAACATCGCCCAGACCGCCAGCAAGGTCGCGGTCGCGACGGGCGTATCGGGCCCCGCCTCGGGGCTGGATTCGTTTACCCCGCAGGCGTCCGCGGTTCCCGGCAGCGACGCCGAGCGTGAGGCTGAGCGGGCCGGGGCCGCCCAGACGGAGCTTTTCCCGCTGTTGATGTTGTCAGTCGGCGGCATGATGGTGTTCCCCGCGGCCAATGACCTTTTGACGATGTTCGTCGCGCTGGAAGTGCTGTCGCTGCCGCTGTACCTGATGTGCGGGCTGGCCCGGCACCGCCGGCTGCTGTCGCAGGAAGCGGCGATGAAGTACTTTCTGCTGGGCGCCTTCTCGTCGGCGTTCTTCCTCTATGGCGTGGCGCTGCTCTACGGCACGAAGGGCACGCTGCTGCTCAGTGGTATCCGCGATGCTCTTGCGGCTCATGGCGGTAGCTCCATGGCGTTGGTCGGCGTGGCACTGTTATCGGTCGGCCTCTTGTTCAAAGTCGGTGCGGTGCCGTTCCACTCCTGGATTCCGGACGTATATCAGGGAGCACCCACGCCGATCACCGGCTTCATGGCGGCCGCCACCAAGGTCGCGGGGTTCGGCGCGCTACTACGCGTGGTCTACGTCGCGTTGCCGCCCCTGAACGAACAGTGGCGGCCCGTGCTGTGGGTGATCTCGATCCTAACCATGGCGGTCGGCACCGTCACCGCGGTGAACCAGGTCGACGTCAAGCGCATGCTCGCCTACTCGTCGGTCGCCCACGTCGGTTTCATCCTCACCGGTGTAATCGCCGACAACCAGGCCGGCCTGGCGGCGACCCTGTTCTACCTGGTCGCCTACAGCTTCAGCACCGTCGGAGCGTTCGCCATCGTCGGCCTGGTACGCAACTCCGACGGCGTCGAAGACGCTAGACTCTCGCACTGGGCGGGGCTCGGGCAACGTTCTCCCATTGTGGGCGTGATGCTTTCGATGTTTCTGCTCGCGTTCGCCGGTATCCCGCTGACCAGTGGATTCATCAGCAAGCTGACGGTGTTCAAGGCCGCCGCCCAAGGCGGTGCCGTACCGCTGGTGATCATCGGTGTGATCGCCAGCGGGGTTGCCGCCTACTTCTACGTTCGGGTGATCGTGCTGATGTTCTTCACCGAACCGACCGGCGACACCCCCCACGTGGTCGCCTCGGGGATCCTGAGCAAGATCGCGATCGCGTTGTGCGCCGCGATCACCGTGGTGTTGGGCGTCTTCCCGCAGCCGCTGCTGGCCCTCGCCGACCGCGCCGCCCAGTTGTTGCAGTGACCGGTCACTGTCAGCCGAGAAACGGCCGGACAGCCAGCACGAAGATCGCCAGCACCACAATGGGGCCGCCAGCGGCACCCAGAGCAGATGCAGCGGGAACAACATCGCGACCACACCCACGCAGGTAAACCCCACGGCGCCAACAACTGTCGACCAGCTGGCCAGCACGATCGGGCCCGGTGTCAGGCCGCGTGGCGACAGACCAGATACGCGGCCGCACACAACCCCGACAACGCCACTAACCCGGATGGGGGACCTCGTCAAAGGTGATGCACGCCAGCGAAAGTCAACCTGGTGATCGTTCATTGTCAGCTCGTCGGAGTCTCCATGTTGGTGCGGGGTACCGGCACCCGGCGCAACAGTTCTTCGACAACGTCGGCGCCCTGAATTTTGCGGACCCACATCACCGGCCGCAGGGTGATGCGGTGCGCGATGGCCGGCACCACTAGAGCCTCCACATCTTCGAGGATCACGTAGTCGCGCCCCAACAGCAGCGCACGGGCAAGCCGAACCAGGTCGAGTTCGGCGCACGGGCTGGCGCCCACCGCGACCTGCGGACGGCGTCGGGTCGCGGTGGCCAGCGACACCACGTAGTGCAACACGTCGTCGTGCACCGTGACCTGCGCTTTCGATGGTCACCTCCGGCGCAGCGCCTTCGGGGAGGACGGTGGACAGCCATTGCGACATCACCGTGGGAGCCACATCGTGATCGACGGTGAAGAGATCACGGTGGATCTGGGCACCTGGCTGGGCAGCCGCGACCGGTCGTGGGGCATCCGGACGATCGGTGAGGCCGAACCGGCGGTACGGCTCACCAACGCTTGCTCACGCGTCTCGTCGACCCCCGGGGTCACCATGGTGAACACCTTGATGGAGCGGGGGGTCTCGGTCCGGCGCGGCGGCAGCTTTGCGCAATACCCGGACGGGACCGCGCACGATCTGCGGGGTTGGGCCGGAGATGCACGCGGCCTCGGCGTTGGCGGCAGCGAATTTGACACCCCGCGGCGACGCCCCGGCCTGGAACAGTACCGGGGTGCGTTGCGGCGACGGCTCGCACAGAAACGGCCCCGGTACGGAGAAATAGCGGCCTTTGTGTTCGATGTCGTGCACCTTGGCGGGGTCGGTGAACACCCCGCGCACCCGGGATCGCGCACCACCGCATCGGACTCCCACGACGCTTCCCAGAGCTTGTAGCAAACCTCGAGGTACTCGTCGGCGATGTCGAGCGTTGATCGTACGGGATCCGAGCGTCCAGGCCGAGATTGCGTGTGGCACTGTCCAGATAGGACGTCACGATATTCCACGCCACCCGCCCGTCCGGTCAGATGATCCAGCGTCGACAACCGGCGGGCCAGCGCGTACGGCTGCTCGTAGGTCAGCGACAGGGTGATGCTGAAGCCCAGGGTTTCGGTGACGGCAGCCATCGCCGACACCGCCGCGGTCATGTCATTGACCGGGATCTGGGCGGCGTCGCGGACCGCCGCGTCACGCGAGGCGCCGTACACGTCGTAGACTCCCAGCACGTCGGCGAGGAACAGTGCGTCGAAGCCGCCCGCGGCCGGTGGCTTTGCGGGTCAGATAAAAGACGCCAACAGGCCCGCCTGCGCATAGCTGGGCAGCAGGCCGATCGCGGTGGCGACCAAACCCATTATGAGTAGGGCGACGACCAGAACGGTCTTGCAGCCCAGCCGGTCCCCGAAGTGGCCGGAGACCACCGCCCCGAACGGGCGAGCCCCAAAACCCGCCGCATAGGTGGCAAACGACGCGAGCGTCCCGGCCGTCGGCGAAACGTTCGGGGAAACAGCGGTTTGAACACCAGCGACGCGGCGGTGGCGTAGAGATAGCGGCGGTGGCGTAGAGATAGCGGCGGTGGCGTAGAGATAGCGGCGGTGGCGTAGAGATAAAAGTCGTACCACTCGATCGTGGTGTCAATCATGCTGCCCAGGGCCACGGTGCGTAGCTGAGTTGTGGTACCGGCAGTCGCCGGCCGGCTCGGCGATGGTCACGTGGCGCAGATTTGCCGCGGTGCCGGCCCCTGGTACAGGGTTGCCGTCGCCGTGACGTGAACCACCGACGAGGACTACGCTACCGCTGGCACCTCACATGCGGTTGACTAGGGGTGTGACGAAGCCGTCGTGGACTGTCGATGTTGTGGTGGTCGGCGGGGGCTTTGCCGGCCTGAGTGCGGCGCGAGAGCTGACCCGTCAGGGTCACGATGTAGTGGTCTTTGAGGGCCGGGACCGAGTCGGTGGCCGCTCATTCACCGGTAGCGTGGCCGGATTGCCCGTGGACATGGGTGGCGCGTTCGTCGGCCCCACCCAGGATGCCGTGCTGGCGCTGGCGGCCGAGCTCTCGACCCCGACTACACCCACCCACCATGACGGCAAGAACATCATCCACTGGCGCGGTTGGACGCGCCCGTTTCACGGCACCATTCCCAAGCTTTCGCTGACCGGACTGCTCGACATCGGCCGCCTGCGTTGGCAATTCGAGAGAATCGCCCGCACCATACCGGTCGACGCCCCATGGCAGGCTCGACGTGCGCACGAGCTGGACGACGTGTCGTTCGGTGAGTGGCTGCGCTCGGTACGGGCCTCCGCCTCGTCCCGCGATTTGATGGCGATCATGGCCCGGGTGACCTGGGGATGCGAACTCGACGACGTGTCGATGCTGCACGCCGTGCGCTACGTCCGGGCCGCCGGCGGACTGGACCGGCTGCTGGATGTCGAGGACGGCGCCCAGCAGGACCATTTCCCGGACGGCACGCAGCATATCGCCCAGGCAGTCGCGGATGAGTTGGGCGCACGCGTCGTGCTGAACGCGCCGGTGCGTCGCATCGAGCGGCACGGCTCGGAGGTCACCGTCACCTCCGACCGCGGCGCGGCCGAGGCTGGGTTTGTCATCGTCGCGATCCCGCCGGCTCATCGGGCGTCCATCGAGTTCAATCCCCCGCTGCCTGCCAAGTATAACGAACTGTTCGATCGTTGGCCCCAGGGACAGCTCAGCAAGGCATTCGCGGCCTATTCGACGCCGTTCTGGCGGGCCGACGGATTCTCCGGGCAGACGCTCTCGGACCGGGGGCCGGTGTTCATCACCTTCGACGTCAGCCCGAACGGCGACGGGCCCGGCATCCTGATGGGCTTCGTCGATGCGCGCGCATTCGACTCGTTGCCCAGTGACCAACGGCGCCGCGACGCGTTGCGCTGCTTCGCGTCGCTATTCGGCGACGAGGCCCTCAAACCTCTCGACTACACGGATCATCGTTGGGGCACTGAGGATTTCGCGCCCGGCGGGCCGACTGCGGCGGTGCCGCCGAGGTCGTGGACACGGTTCGGACGTTGGCTGCGCAGGCCGGTCGGCCCGATCCACTGGGCCGGCACCGAAACGGCGGACGAATGGACCGGCTTCTTCGACGGTGCCGTCAGGTCGGGCCAGCGAGCCGCCGCCGAGGTTAGCGCGTTGCTATGAGTTGATCGGCTCCGCGCGCAGGGTGACGGATTCGGCCAGCAGGCGCAGCTGGCGGTTGACCTCGTGCGGGTATTCGAGCATCGAGCAATGGGGCGCAATGGTTCACCCTGTCGGGCAACGCCGGACCGATCGTGGTGGCATTCAACGCCGGCGAACGCGGGCGGGCGGTGTAGTCGTCGTCGGCCGCGTACGTGACGGCCCGGACCCTGCTCGGGAAGTGATCCTCGCCCGACGAGTCATCAGGAAGTCCCTGATGTCCTTGGCAACGTCCATTTCTCCGGAGTACCCCACCCGGGGGGGCCGACATGCGGCGGTGCCGGGAAACGACGCGAGCATAGAGTTGCCGTATGACCGCTTCGCAACAGCCCGAGGCCAAGCTGCGCTCGACGGCCGACACCATCGCCACGGTCATCCTGTTCGTGCTGGCCGCGACGCTGTCCGTGTCCTACTCCATTCTTTTTCGCAATGGCCACCGATTCATGTGCGCCCAACAGCTGCGACACATCGGGGCTGGATTAGGCTTGCGCAGTGGCGTGGGGCTGGCCGGGGTCGTCGCCGTCGGCGGCATCGTCTTCGCGGCCACGCGCAAGCGTGGTGATGTGGGTGTGGCCGGCGCTGCGCTGGTGCTGATCGTCATCGCCGTTACCACCGGCGCACTGCTCGCCGACTCCGTCGTTCCACACCGCTGAGTCGAGGGCCAACCTGAGTCAAAGACACTGCGCCACAGCAAATCTCGTTGCTACTTCTCCAGCGCATTCGCGCACGCGTTGAGAATCGCCAGGAAACTCGGGCGCAACAGCCGGCGGGTCACCATCTCCAGCGGCTTACCCCCGGCCGCCACGGGGTGGGTGTAATTGGTCACCCAGTCGACGCGCGTACCGTCGCCCGCGGCGGTGAACGTCAGTGTGCCGCCCTGGTGATTGAACGGTGGGATCGAGCGCACAATCAGGTAGCTGTACTTGTGCGGACGCTCGTATTCCGTGAGCTCCTCGCGGAACCAGGTGCCGGCCCCGATCACCTCCCGGATCGCGCCCCGGCCCGGACCCGTGGTGCCCTTTGCCCATTTCGCCTTGGTCACCAGCGGAGCGGCGGCGAGGTTGGCCGGGTCGGCCAACCAGTCGAAAACCTGCTCCACCGGCGCTACGATCGTCCGTTCTAAGTGAATTTCGACCATGAGAGCTCCTAATATGTGGAGTAACTGCATCGGCTCATGCACATGCTAGACTGCGGCGGCCTCGGCACGGCCGGACGCATGCCTCGGCAACCCCCAGCATCTTTGCGCTGAATGTCTTAATCGCAGAAGTTGCCGGTCAAGAGGGCAGCAATGAGCATCAAAGAGAGTTTGCTAATACCTGCCTCAGCTAGTAACGGTTCGATAACGACACGCTATGACGTCCTGATGAGGCGGTCGCCGCACGAACCGCACCCCGATCCAGGTCGTTAGCTGCCACCAAACTCCGGGTCGCCGCGGTGCGCGCCTTCGCTACCTTAGGTTTTGGGCATCGCGGCTACTTCACCGCGCACCCGCAGGAGTACTACGCGGCATCCTTGCACCGATCGGCGAGACCGAGCGTCAGTGCATTGTGTCTGCGCTGCCGGGGAATCTGAAATCGGCTTACCACGAGTTCATGGCCGGGGCTAGCATGCTGACCGGCAGCGGCCTTGCGCAACACGTCCGCACCGATGCTCACGACATCGAAACGCGCCGAGTTCACTTGCAGCATGCAGGGCATGCCACGGGCGGCCAGCACCGGATGGTCCAGCTCGGCAAAGGGATTCGCTGTCATCGTCAACGAGCCCGCGCGCGGCTGGATCACCAGTACGTCGTCGGCTCCCGGGATTTCGCAGTTGACCCGACCCTGCATCAGCACGTCGTCGGATGTCATCGCGGGCGCGGTGCAGCGCCGGTGCTTGACGGCCGATCCCCGACCAATACCCGTGATTCACCAGCCGGGCTCGCGCACCGGTCACGGTGTGACCTCTTCCATCGCCTTACCCGCTAAGCGTTCCAAGCTGAGTTTCTCATAAATCGCCAGCGAGTCCAGCGCAATCCGGTCCCAGGTATACCGCGACAATGCCCGGTTTCGGCTGGCCGCCCCCTGCCGCTGCACCGAAAGCGCTCCACTGCAAGCGTTCTCTGTGCCACGTCAACTCCTTGGGGTCGTCCGCGGACAGCACCAGGGCGGTAACTTCGGTGACCACGAGATCGGCCAGTGCGCCGACGGGTGGATCCACGACCGCCACTCCGCTGGCCATGGCCTGCAAGACCGGCGCGGCCCTGGGAGGCCGTCGCAGCGTGCAGACCAGAATGTCGGCGGTCCGAATCAGCGACGGCAACTCGTGATCGAAGGCGCGGAGGAACCGGACCCGCTCGGCCACACCCAATCCGCCGGCGAGTCGCTCGAGTGTGGCCCGCGCCTGACTATTGCGACGGTTGTCGGGCTCGGTTTCCGCGATCAGCTCCGACGATCCGACCCGCGGCAACGCTGCGAAGGCGATGTCGAAGCCGTTGGTCCACAGCGGGTTTGGCGCGACGCACAGCAACTGAAGCGGGCCGTTGCGGTGGGCAGCCCGGCCCACCGGGGTGTATCGCTCATCGTCGACGCCGCCGCTGAGCACCGACACCCGCGCTCGACTATGCAGCAATCGGGTCAGCGCCTCGAGTTCGGCCGTGCTTTCGACGGTGACCCAGTCGGCGTGGCGCGCCAACAGCGGCTCGATGCGCTCGTGCGCCGAGTAGTCCGCCCGATCCTCAGTTGATTTCGACAGCGCGACCAGGCTTTCGAAAGTCTGGACGGTCGGCCGGCCTTGCCGCCGGGCGGCCAGCTGGGCCGCCAGGCCACCCAGCCGTAAGCATGCACGATGTCGAGCCGGTCGGCCGCCCCACCGACGTTGAAGGGCCGCCGCCCAGTCACCGACGAAGGGCAAGGTGTCCGCAGCAGATCGGGCCGCAGCCGGACCGACGCGGGCCGCGCTGACGTAGTAGCCCGCTCCTCGTGTCAAGCGCAGGGGTCGCTGCCTGAAATAGCAGGTCACGTCGTTCCGTCGCGCGGCGAGCGCGAAACAGCTGCGCTGACTCGTTACCGCCGACGTCGTCGCCGGTAACGAGCGCGATCTTCACGACCAAGTCCTTCCGTAGCCGGTCCGCACTCCCGTCGAGCTACCCACGCAAGCCAGCGCCCGCGACCTCCGACAATACCCGCCCTGTCAGGGACCCAAACTCGAGACGCGCGTGCCATTTCGCTTGTTGTCGCAATGCTTCGCATCTTGGCTACAGCCGGCGATCTTCGACCGCTACCAGGAGCGTTGGAGGGCACTGAACGCATGTCAACCGAGCCGCACCACCCGGGCGTTGAACTGGTGGTCCTGCTGGCGTCGGCAGGCGATTTGGAGGCGGTCCTGGGCGATCTGCCGGAGGACTTCAGTGCGGCCGTCGTGGTGCAACAGCACTGGGCGGAAAATCCAGGTGTTGTTTATAATTTTACACCGATCGACGCCACATCAGGTGCGCTGAGCGCGCGACGGCGAGATCGTAGAACCGGGCACGGTGCTCGTGTGCCCGCCGGACATGCATCTGGAATTGACGCCGGACCGTTCCTGCCACCTGCACAGGATGGGGTCGCTTACCGAGTACCGCTTCGACGTGCTGTTGGCATCGGTGGCCAACTCGTATGGGCCCCGGGCGCTGGCTGTGGTGTTGTCGGGGGCCGGCCGGGACGGGGCAGAAGGAGTAAGCGATGAAGCGGGCCGACGGGGTCGTGATCGCGCAAAGCTCGGCTACCGCCGGCTACCCGTCAATGCCGATTGCGGCCGCCAAGGCCGGTGCGGATCTGATCCTGCAGGTGCATGACATCGGCGGCGTTTTGGCCAGCATTGCCCAGGGTGCACCGCTACCCAGCTTGTCGGAGGGGACCGTGGGCGCCGATGGCCTCTTTGCGGTGCCACGAATGGACCGCTCGCCGGCAGGGGAGGAGCCGATGGAGATCAGCGAAGCGGCTGACTCACACCGCGACGGTCGGTGCCAAACGTCCCCGAATCGATCGATCGACAGCGCGACCGGCCGCGCCGAGGCCGCCCGGCGGCGCGTGGACGAACTCCGGTGCAGACGACAAGACCTGGCCGCGGGGCTTGGAGCGACGGCGCAGACGGTGGCTAGCTAGCCCAACACCTCCATCAGCAGCAGGGCCCCGCCGACAGCGCCCTCGGTGGCGCGAAATGACGTGCAGCTGACCCGTATCCGAGCGGGACGACCCCGCCTATTTGACCGCGTCCACTACCGTTTCACCGGCGCTGTCCGGATCCACGAACGCGTTACCGATTAGCGGCCGCACTGCTTCCAGCGGCAGCCCGATGTCCAGCGACGTCAAACTGGCCCCGACCGTCTCGTCGGCCCGCAGTCCCCAGAGCTCCTCGCAGCTGCGGTTCCACACCACGACTTTCATCTCCCGATCGACCACGACCATTCCCAACCGAATCGAGCTGGTCAGCGCGTCCAGGGAAGCCTATCGGGCCGTCGAGTTCCAGGCTGCGCTCCCGCAACGTGTGGTTGATGGTGTGCAATTCGTCATTGGTCGACTGCAGTTCCTCGTTGGTGGTTTCGAGTTCCTCGTTGGTGGACTACAATTCCTCGTAGGCCGCTTCGAGCTGACGATTGGTCTGGACGACCTTGTCGAGTAAGGCGCGGGTGGCGCTTACGTAGAATGAAGACGACCGATACCCCCAGCAGTCCATTGTCGGTGTCGACGAGAGGGTTGACGTGGATCTCGAACCACACTGTTTTGATGCCGGGCCGTTGCCATTGGACATCCGGGATTCGCGCCGCCCGACGCTCCACCTTTGCCTGCTCGATATAAGCGCGCAGCTCGACCGGGCGATAGGAAACCTCCAGATCCCAGAGCAACCGGCCAATATCACGAGCTGAGAGTCCGAAGATGTTCCCCGCCTGCTGGTTGATCATCGCGACGGTGTCTTCGCCGGTGACCACGATCTGCGCCACCGGGCTGGAGTGAAAAGCTAACTCTCGCACCGTGCTCAGCCCCGACGAATCCTCGCTGCGGTCATAAAAGGCCGCTGCCGGATCGTATCGATCGACACCGGCATGGGTGCCGAGCGCCTTGCGGAAGATCCGGTTCTTAAAGTTCAGCGGGGTGAACCGGTCGCTGTGACTCAGCAACATCTCGGCGTGCCCAAGAAACAGCGTGCCGTGCGGTGCGAGTGCAAAATGCAGACGCTCCAGCACGTTTCGCTGGGTCTCCGCATTCATGTACATCAGGGTGTTCCGGCACACCAACAGGTCGACGCGCGATATCGGTGCATCTTTGACGAGATCGTTGCGGCCGAAAATGACCGCATGGCGAAGACTTTTGTGAAAGATGTAGCGGCCGTTGGCATTTTCGAAATAGCGCGCCAGTAGGTCCAGCGGTACCGATTCGACGGCTTTGGCATCGTAGGACGCGGCGCGCTTCGGTCAACGCTTCCCCGTCGATGTCGGTCGCATAGATTTTGACCCGCTGGCGGAATGCCTCGGGACCTAGGGCCTCGGCCAGCAACATGGCCAGCGTGTACGCTTCCTGGACCGGAAGCACAGCCGGCACTCCATACCCGGATCGAGTCGTTGGGCCCCCGCTCGGCCAGCATCCGCAGGATGACCTAGTCCCTCACGAAATCCCAGGCTTCCGGGTCCCGGAAGAACGCGGTTACGTTGATCAGGATGGTGTTGAACAGCGCCGCGAATCCATCAGAGCTGGCCTGCAACATGTCGAGGTATTCCTCATACGAAGTGCATTCCGCGTGCTACATTCAATGACGGACCCGACGCATAAACGACGTGCGTTTGTAGCCGGTGAAGTCGAAACCACAAGAATCTCGCATATAGAGCAACAACTACTCAAAGGACTCGTCGGTGGTGTCGTTCATCAAAATCCCGTCGACGATCGGCCGGATCAACGGAGGAGGACTTGCACATTACTCGGCAGATTAGAGCGGGTTCTCCTGACCAACCACCGCCCAGACTGTCTTGCCGGACGACGTCGGAGTGCTACCCCACGCGCGACACAGGGCGGAGACGAGGGACAGGCCCGACAACATTTCGGTGCCGCTACCCGATTCCAGCCGGAAATTTGCCTCTCCCAGCGTGATTAGAGCGCCACTGCAGTGTGATTAGAGCACCACTGCAGTCCGGACAGATGTACCCCGACGGAGGACCCAGGGTCCTGGGTGTCGAAGTCCATGGCGAACCGCTCCGTCATCGCTATTCGGTTCTCCAGCTCCATGGTGGGATCAGGGTCCAAGATCGGCTCCTTGATGTCACGCCGCGCCAACTCCCTGAGCATTTCGCCGACGTCGCCCGCGGCCGCCTGCAGGTCCAGCACCCCGGGCGTGTTTCGCGTTCGCCGGCAGGGAAGGAAAGAGCGCGTCGACGAGCGACTGACCGATTGTGGTCCCGCCGCGCGACCGAATCGCGGCCAGCCCCGATACGCCGTCGTCGAGCACACCCGAGAGGAGTACCCCGACCGCCCGCGGTCCGAATGCCACCGCCACTGAACGAAACAACGCGTTGATCGCGAGCCGATGCCCGTTCTCGGTGGGCCCCTGGGACGCCGCCCAGGTTGATGCCGGTCGCCTGTGTCACCGCTGTTGACTACCCGCAACACGAGCGGGTAACCCCGGGCGTTTATCAGAGCCCGTGCCGGGCCACCCGACGTCAGCAGTTACTCAGCACGCGAAGAGGAGCACTCATGCCGAACTCATCGATCAAGAATGAAAAGCTGTACCAGGATCTGCGTAAGCAGGGCGATTCGAAGGAGAAGGCCGCGCGGATCTCGAATGCGGCGGCCAGGCGGGGCAAATAGTCGGTTTCCCTTGATGGCGGCAAGTCGGGTTCGTACAGCGACTGGACGGTGCCCGAATTGAAGAAGCGTGCCAAAGAGCTTGGCATGTCTGGGTATTCGGGACTCACCAAGGACAAGCTGGTCGCAAAATTGCGCAACCACTGAATCACGCTGTGAAACCGAGCCATTCGGCAAGGACCAAGAACGCCATCGCGTAGTCGTTGTCGGCGGTCTGTGACCTGATATGGTCCCATCGCGAATCGCCCGGACGGCGGGCGGCGGCTTCGCGAAATCGAAGTTATGTTCGTTGCGGGAGCACAGTTCTGGACGAGCACCATGGTGGGCGGGAGCACCGGCATCGCAATCGCCAGCACATCGCGCTGCTCGGCACGCCGCAACGTTGTTGCATCCACCCCGTACGCCGTTGAGCCGGTGCAATATGTCCACGACCGCGTCGCGCAGCGTGCCTTGAACAACCAATCCTCCGGCGGACTCTCAATATCGAACCCAGTGCTCCGCAACGTCTCGCTGGGGGCAGCAACGTCGGACTCGGCAACCACGAGATCGACGTCATGGCTGGGTTCGGGCGCACCGTAGGCGCCCATAACGCATGGCTGCCGGCCAACGTGAAACGAGGGCGCCCTGTTTGAGAGCCGATGCGGCTTCCCGGAGCGCCTCCCGCAGCGACGCGCCACATTCGGGCGGCTGCGTCGACGCCTCGGTGGGTGCCATGGTGGGTCAGACATACCCGGCCGGCGGGGTCGGCAACCGGAACGATCGTTCTCATCTCTTTAACGGGCAGACGATTGGGCAGTTGACTGATGCTTGGGGTGGTCCGCATCTGCAACTGGCAGGACTACTTCCCCGACGTCACCCGCCGGTATCTGCGGGCCTATGAGTCCGGTCGCCGGGACGGCACGAGCACGATCACATCCACGGCGCGAACATGGGTTTCACTGCCCGCACCTACTGGCGGGCGGCGGCTTTCGGGCACTGCCGTCGGGTGAGGACGTCGACCTCGTCAAGCGGTTCGAGGCCGCGGGCTACTCCATCCACCGTGACACCTACTTGTCGGTCATCACGTCGGCGCGAACCCAGGGACGGGCCACGCGCGGCTTTGCGCAGTACCTCGCGGACTTGGGCAGATCGGCGACGGGTGACTGCGCGCGACAGCCGGCCTAATACAGCACTGGCTCGACTCGGGGCGACTCGAACTGCCGCTGCCCGCGTCGGGACGCACGCTGGAGCGTTGGCAGCGGCAGAAGGAACTGGCCGAGAAAGACATCGCGGCGGCCCGCATCGCTGAAGCCCACGTCGACGCCGTCGATACTGCACGAACTGGGTGGCAAGCCCGCCCGAGCTGGGCCAATTATGGGGAGTGTGGGCCCCCGAAGCCCCGGAGGCGGTGCTGAACGCCACCGAGATCAACGGCGCTGTCACGCTCGTCGCCTATTACCTGCAACCCGACACCCTGGCGAAGACGTTGGACCGCGAATTAACCCGGTTGGCTCCGGGCGCGAATGTGCTTGCCGCACATTGGCTTCACCCGGTGGCCGACTACCCAATTACCGGAGACCAGGCCAACGCCATCATCGCGCGAACGCCAGGACTGACGTCGTTGGGCCGCTACCAGGACGCCGACGTCATCGTTGAGGTGTTCGACACCGATGACCGCCGGTCGGTGGCGGCGCGCGAAGAGGTACCCGGGGCCCGGTAGCGACAGAGGATGCCGGACAGCCCAGACGTTTAGCGACCTTCAACATTCTGCATGGGCGCACAACATTCTGCATGGGCGCACAACATTCTGCATGGGCGCACCGTGGGCGACGGGTCGATCCCGACCGTCTCGCCGATTGCCGGCCACCAGTTGTGCGCCGCCGTCACCGAGGCAGATGTGATGCCGATTTCGGATCATCGGCCCTTGGTGGTCGAGCTCCGACGTGCTTGAGGACACCGCAACCGTCGGTTCAGTCGAGCAAGGCCAGTCGGCGCCGAACCCGGTCGATGTCGTCGGGCAGCGGCATCTCGTCGGTGACCCGGGTGATTTCGACGCCCACACTCAACCCGGTTCACGATGCGCCGGCTCGTCGTGCAGAGTCGGCGTGCGATCGCCGTGACTTCGTCCTCCGACGCCCGCGCCGCGGCAACAATGCCAGCACCGGTGCGTATCCGACCGCGGGTGCGGCG
The DNA here is from genome assembly GCF_902168065.1 of Mycobacterium tilburgii. Taxonomy (GTDB): domain Bacteria; phylum Actinomycetota; class Actinomycetes; order Mycobacteriales; family Mycobacteriaceae; genus Mycobacterium; species Mycobacterium tilburgii. The sequence continues at coordinate 265,598 of NZ_LR655690.1, forward strand.
GCCGGATACCGGAGGCGCAGGAAAACCACGACACCCGATACACACCTGCTCACCTTCATCGCGCCCTCCACAGGACCCGTCGCGGCCTGACAGCCACGTGGGCACCGCCAGGAAATAACCGCGCGTGGGCTGTTGAAACATCGGGGAAACATCGGCCCGGGACATCCGGGAGGTCGCGACGAGTTTCGGCGCTGTGGAGACCAAGCAGGCCCGGCCCCGCGGGGCCGGGCCTGCTTTCGGGCCGATCGGACTACTGGTTCGCCCGTTGCCGCTCTTCGGCGGCTCTTGCGCCGGCGTGCGCCGATTCGGCTTCGGCTTCCTTCTTGCCCGCGTCGCGCTGGGCGTCGGCCTTGTCCTGCTGCACCTGGCCCTCCTCGACGAGGTCGTCACGACCGGCGATCGTTCCGCCGACCTCTTTGACCTTGCCTTTGACGCCCTCGACGGCGCCCTTCACGGCTTCCTGCGGGCCGCTCTTGTCGTCTCCCATGGAGCTACCTTTCTTTCGCTGCTGTTACGTCGGCCTCTCGCACTGCCGGAACGACCAAATCGATCGCTCTTCAGGGGCTTCCCCCGACCCGGCGAGTCAAACACCTGTGCTTGATACGTTCGGGTTTCGGCCTCTATCACGAGATAACTTCTGCCACAACGCTATTGCGTTGTTCTTCAGCCGTCCCGGCTGCGCGCCTCGGCGCCCCGTTTGTCCGCTGTCGAATTCGTCGTCGGCGGACGGTCTGCCTACCTCCCTCTGCCTTCTCGGCATTTTCGCGTTACCGATCATCGTGACGCCTTCTCACCGTGTGGCGGATAACCTCCGCCGCGCAGGGCACCGACCAGATGCACGGCGTTGCGGGCGGCGTACCCGTTGACCTACCGAGCAAACGCCCTTCGACCGCACCGGGCGGGACTGGTTGGTTGACCCTCCGAGTCCAAGCCGGTTCTCTAACGCCCACTCACAGGTTTCCAACACGCTTAATGGGCACCTTTGGGGGTACTTCGTGACGCGTGGGAAGTGTGGACGCTGACACGCTTGTGTGTGTGCCGCTTGCCGCTACGGCGGGGCTACTCGGCTATTGCCGGCACAGCGGCTTCCCGCTTCCGCCGTCCGCGGAGTCAAACCTGCGGAGCCCCCGCTGGCGGCGTTCGGGGTTCATCCCGACAGTTCGAGAGAGGATGACGAGTGTCTCGCCGCGTGGGGACGGACAGACAACCAACCGAAATTCATTCAGTCGCGAATTCATTCAGTCGCGCCACGAAGAGATGAGCGCGTTCGAGGAGGTCGGTTACGCCAAGTTCACGAGTCGGGTTGGGGTATGTGTGGGCACGTCGGGCCCGGGTGCAATCCATCTGCTCAACGGACTCTACGACGCCATACTCGACCACGTCCCGGTAATGGCGATCGTCGGACAGACCAACCGCAGCACCATGGGCGGCTCCTATCAGCAGGAGGTCGACCTGATGAGCCTGTTCAAGGACGTCGCCAGCGATTACATCCAATTGGTCACTGTCCCAGAGCAACTGCCCAATGTTCTGGATCGCGCCATCCGGATAGCGATGACGCAGCGAGCTCCGACCGCGCTGATCTCCCGCCGATGTCCAGGAACTGCCGTACTCATCGCCCACCCACGCCTTCAAAATGGTTCCGTCCAACCAGGGCATCGAGTACCCGGCGATTTCCCCGACGATGCCGCGATCAGCCGCCCACTGAGCCCACTGGCCGACGCCAGCAATGGCAATCACCACGATGGATCTGGCGCGCCCAAGGGCCTGAAGGTGAGGTTTGTGCGGGCGGCGGCGACCAAGGCCAACGTGGTCATAGACCTCCACGTGGTTAGCCTCGGCACCACCGATGCCAGCGCGCCCCGTCAGCATCGTCAACTACATCCTAAACAAGATTCCGGACTGACCATCCGACCGCGTCCACCCCAGTACGGTGGACACATGAAATATGTCGACGTCGACGGAGTGGGACGGGTCAGCCGGATCGGGTTGGGCACCTGGCAGTTCGGCTCGCGCGAGTGGGGTTACGGGGAGGACTACGCCGCTGGCCCCGCCCGGCAGATCGTGCAGCGGGCCCTGGCGCTGGGCGTCACGTTGTTCGACACTGCCGAGGTCTACGGGCTGGGCAAAAGCGAACGGATCCTCGGCGAGGCGCTCAGCGATCGGCGCAGCGAGGTCGTGGTTGCCAGCAAGATCTTCCCGTTCGCACCGTTTCCCGCGGTGATCAAGCAGCGCGAGCGGGCCAGCGCGCAGCGACTGCAGCTCGACCGCATTCCGCTCTACCAGATCCACCAGCCCAATCCGCTGGTGCCCGATTCGGTGATCATGCCGGGCATGCGCGACCTGCTCGACAACGGCGACATCGGCGCCGCCGGCGTCTCGAACTATTCGCTGGCACGGTGGCAGAAGGCCGACGCCGCGCTGGGCCGGCCGGTCATCAGCAACCAGGTGCACTTCTCGCTGGCTTTCCCCAAGGCGCTGAAGAACCTGGTGCCGTTCGCCGAGCGGGAGAACCGAATCGTGATCGCCTACAGCCCCCTGGAACAGGGGCTGCTCGGCGGCAAGTACGGCGTTGACAACCGTCCCGGCGGTATCCGCGCGATCAACTCACTGTTCGGCACCGAAAACCTGCGCCGCCTCGAGGCGCTGCTGCAGCTGCTGCGCGACGTCGCCAACGAAGTCGACGCCCAGCCCGCACAGGTGGCGCTGGCCTGGCTGATCAGTTATCCGGGCGTGGTCGCCATCCCCGGCGCGTCCAGCGTCGAGCAGCTCGAATTCAACGTCGCGGCCGCTGACATCGAGTTGCCGACAAAGTCTCGGGACGCGCTGACCGAGACGGCGCTGGCGTTCCGGCCGGTGTCACCGGTCCGCTTCGTGACCGACCTGGCGCGAGAGAAGCTCGCCGGTCACTGAGCCGGGGCGAGAACGGCGGCGCTGGCGGGTCCTCCCCGGGCGACCACCATGATGCACATCGGGGTGGACGCATTGGTGCGCAGGATCATGTGCACCACCTCGATCAGGTCTTCGACTGGCATCAACTTGCCCGGCATGCAGCCACGCTGCACCCAGAGCGGGTAGGCCTGCATCGTCAGATCCGTATACCAGCCGGCGTTCATCCCCGTCGCCCCATCACCCTCACCGTCCGGGCACTCCCCGACGATCAGGTTGGTAAAGCCGATGTCGAGGTGTTCGGCTCGCCACGCCCCGACGAGTCGTTTCAAAGTGGCCTTGCTCACACCGTAGGCGCGGAGGCCGAGCCAGGATAGTTAGTACGAACCGGCGTCGCTGGACAGATAGATCACCTTGCCCGTCGACGCCGTCAGGTGCGGCAACGCGGCAGCCGTCACCAGAGACGCGCCGATGACATTGGTGTCGAAAGATTCCGGCGCCCAGGTGTCGGCATCGGTGTCGACCATGCGCACCAGCGGGCTTATGGCGGGCGTGTAGACCACGTTGTCGATGCCGTCCAGCGCTTCGTCGGCCCCGGTCTATGGACGATCGCAGCGACGCCGCGTCGGTGATGTCGCAGGCAACGGCAACCGCATCCGGCCCCGCCTCCTTGGCGGCGCTTTCGAGACGCTCGAGGTTCCGGGCGAGAAGCGCTACGCTTTCCCCGCGCTGGCCGAGTCCCATACCGATGCAACGCCCGAGACACTCGATGCACCGACAACCACTGTCCTTGACATATTTGCCCTCTCTTGTAACGAGCCCGCTGCGGCACAGCGTATCCAGCACGGGTTCGGCATGTCACTGCCGGGCAGTTCACGCCCGACTTGCCCGCCGCAAGGACCGCTCGACCGAGAATCGGGTCACGGCATCCCGGCCACCCAATTTCTGTTGGTAAATCGCTTCGTCGGCACGCGCGGTGACCGAGGAGACCGGCTCGCCGGGCAGCGCGATGGTCGCGCCGACGCTCAGGGTTGCGTGGATCGCGTGCCCCCGACGTCGATGGGTTCGGCGGCGCGACCGCGTATCTTCTCGGCGATGCGGGCGACCTCGTCATTCCCGCGGACACCGGGCAGCAGGACCAGGATTTCTTCGCCCCCGGTCCGCCCAACGGTGTCGTCCCGTCGGACGCATTCGCGGATCCAGGAGGCGAGTGTGGCCAGTACGACGTCGCCGACGCCATGTCCCCCGGTGTCGTTGATGTCTTTGAAGTGGTCGACGTCGCAGAACAGGATGCCGACATAGGTTCCGGAGGGTCGCGGTTCCTGCAGAGCGGCCTCGAGACGCCTTATGGTCTCGGCCCGGTTGGCCAGGCCGGTCAAGGTGGCGAACCGGGCCATTCGTTCCAGCCGCCGCTCGGCTTCGACCTGATCATCGGCGACGCGCAGCGCCGCGATCACTCCATCGGTTTTGCCGTCGGCGTCGACGTAGGGTTTCGCCTGCCCGTCGACCCAGCGGTACCCCGCGTCGACGGAAAGGATCCGGAATCGCTGGATCACCGCCTCGCCCTGCGCGACGCGCTACAGCGCCGCCTCGACCGTGTCGCGGTCCTCGGAATGGATGCGCTCGCTGAAGCCGGAGTTCAGCCGGCGCTGCGGCGGGCCACCCAGCGCGGCGGCGACCGATGGCGAAACCCAGGCGGCGTCGCGGCCGTGCAGGTGCACGATGACGTCCACGGCGTTGTCGGCCAGAATCCAATACCGCATCTCGGCGTCCGCGCGCAGCTTGCTGACCAGCTCCTTGTCGATGAGCAGCTGTTGTTCACGCTGGCTCAAGTAGAACGAGATCGCCCCGACGACCAGCGTTCCCACCACGATCGACAGGCTTCATTCGGCGTGGTCGCCGTGCAGGCCGATGTTGAGAAAGGTCAGCCTGGACAGCGCCACCACGACCGAAAACGCGGCCAGGATGCCCACCAAGCGGGCCAGCGAGCGCCAATCGGGTCGCGCGAAGGGCCAGGCAAAACGAGCTCGCTCTCACGGTCGGCAGCGGCGACAATGAAATCACGGTGATCCGTACACCGGCGCGTTATTCCAGCTTCGACGCGGCGGCTGCCGATCCCCCACCGGCCACAGGCGAGCACAACAACATCTATCTCATTGAGCCGTGATGTCCCTGTTGGCGACCTTCTGAGTCACCGATGACAGATACGGTTGTCAGTATGCCGGCACGTGATTTTCTTTGAGTTGTCGATGAATGCGTAGTCGTTCGTCGAGACCGTTCGACAACCGGGGAATGCTTCCCCACAACGAACTTGCCGCAGGCGGCGCAATGTCTCGCCGTTTGCTGATTTGCGGCGTCGCGGTTGTGAAAGCCCCTGACCTCGCGTTGACACGCGGCCGTCTACCGGTCATAAAGGGGTCTTCAGCCGAAGGAGTCAATTTATGAATGCGCCCATCACCACTAGCAAAAGAACGGCAAAGGGGCCGTCGTTTCTGCAGAATCTGCGTCACGACCTGCCTGCCTCACTTGTCGTCTTCCTTGTCGCGCTGCCGCTTTCACTCGGTATCGCGATCGCCTCGGGCGCCCCACTTCTCGCCGGCTTGATCGCGGGGGTGGTCGGCGGCATCGTGGCCGGCGCACTCGGCGGGTCCGCGTTTCAGGTCAGCGGCCCCGCTGCGGGTCTGACCGTTGTGGTCGCCGGGCTGATCGACGAACTTGGCTTTCCGATGCTGTGCGTGATGACCGCCGCCGCGGGGGCACTACAGATCGGGTTCGGCCTGAGCCGGATGGCTCGCGCCGCGCTGGCCATCGCCCCGGTGGTCGTGCACGCGATGCTGGCGGGCATCGGAATCACGATCATGCTGCAGCAGATTCACGTCCTGATGGGCGGATCGTCACACAGTTCGGCGTGGCAGAACCTCATCGCGCTGCCCAACGGCATCCTCAATCACGAACTGCACGAGGTGATAACCGGAGCGACGGTGATCGTCATCTTGTTGGTGTGGAATCGGCTGCCGGCGAAGGTACGGGCTGTCCCCGCCCCGCTGGTGGCGATCGTCGCGGCCACCGCGTTCGCGATGGCGACGGGCCTGGACACTGATCGAACCTCGCTGTCGGGCAACTTCTTTGACGCCATCAACCTGCCGCACCTCACCGGCACGACACCCAAAGGCGACCCGTGGCTCGAGGAGGCCGGCGACATCATCGTGGGCGTGCTCACGATCGCACTGATCGCCGGCGTCGAATCGCTGTTGTGCGCGGTCGGGGTGGACAAGCTGCACGACGGTCAGCGGACGAACTTCGACCGGGAGATCATCGGCCAGGGCGCGGCGAACGTAATGTCCGGACTGCTAGGCGGGCTGCCGGTCACCGGCGTCATAGTGCGCAGTTCGGCCAACATGGCCGCCGGCGCCCGCACCCGGATGTCGGCGATCCTGCACGGCGTCTGGATCCTGCTGTTCGCCTCGCTGTTCACCAACCTAGTGGAACTCATCCCAAAGGCCGCCCTGGCCGGACTTCTGATCGTGATAGGCGCCCAGCTGGTCAAACTCGCTCACATCGAACTTGCCTGGCGGACAGGAAACTTCGCGATCTACGCCATCACCATCGTCTCGGTGGTATTCCTCAACCTGCTGGAGGGAGTGGCCATCGGACTGGCCGTCGCGATCATCATGCTGCTGGTCCGGGTCGTGCGTGCGCCCGTCGTGGTTCAGCCGATCGGAGACGAGCAGTCCACGCAGTGGCGGATCAATATCGACGGCACACTCAGCTTCTTGCTGCTGCCCCGCCTGACCAAGGCTCTCGCTTCGGTCCCCGAGGGATCGCAGGTGACATTAAACCTGAACGCAGACTACATCGACGACTCTGTCTCCGAGGCGATCACCGACTGGAAGCGGTCCCATGAGGCACGGGGCGGCGTTGTGGCCATCGTCGAAACGTCGGCCGCGAAGCTGCACGAAGCGCACGCCCGCCCACCGCAGCGCCACTTTCGCCCGAGTTCGATTGCGTTGGCGCCGTGGCGGTCCGTGCGTGGCCGTCATGATGATCCCGCCGAAGCATCCATTCTGGACCGCGTCGACGAGTATCACCGCAACGGTGCAGCCGTTCTGCAGCAACACATTTCCGACCTCAATGGCTCGCACGACCCCTACGCGCTGTTTCTGACCTGTGCAGACTCACGCATCCTGCCGAACGTCATCACCGCAAGCGGCCCAGGCGACCTCTACACCATCCGCAACTTCGGCAACCTGGTGCCCAACGACAGTCGCGACCGATCCATCGATGCCGCACTCGAATTCGCCGTCGGACAACTGGGGGTGCGTTCGGTAGTCATCTGCGGGCACTCGGAGTGCGCCGCGATGAAGGTGCTCATCGACGACAACATCGACCGGGCAACCACACCGATGGGCCAGTGGCTCGAATACGGCAGCGAAAGCCTGGCCGCCTACCACGACCACCATCCGGCCCGCCGCAGCGCGGAGGCCGTCGGCTACTCGGAGGTCGACCGGCTCAGCGTGGTGAACGTCGCGATTCAGCTGAAAAGGCTTACCCGCCACCCGATCTTGGTGGACGCGATCGAATCCGGCAGGCTTCAGGTGGTCGGCATCTTCTTCGACATTCCGACCACCCGGGTGTACGAAGTGACTCCGCACGGCATCCTGTGCGCCGAGGAGTCGGTGCGGTCGGTGGCGCACTCGGAGACCTAGCCGGCCTCGGACATCGGTGTAGGCCGTATCGATGCGGACAGTGCCGTCGTGGTACTCGACGATCTTCTTCACCAGCGCCAGGCCGACGCCGGTACCCGGATACACCTCCCAGCCATGCAGGCGCTGGAAGATCACGAAGACCTTTTCGGTGAACTCCTCGGCGATGCCGATGCCGTTATCCGACACGGTCAGCAGCCACTGGTTGGTATCGGGGCGCAGTTCGCAGTCAATCACGATGCGCGGCGGCCGTTCGACGTGCCGGAACTTGATCGCGTTGCCGATTAGGTTCTGCCACAACATGGTCAGCAACGTGGGATCCCCAACGACCTGGGGCAGAGGCCGGCCAGGCCGCACGATCTCGGTGTTGGATTCCTCGATGGCGGCTTCCAGGTTCGCCACCGCCGCATCCAGCTCGACCTCGGTTTGCTTGCTTCCCATCCGGCCGACCCGGGAAAAGCTCAGCAGGTCGCTGATCAGCACCTGCATGCGTTTGGCGCCGTCGACCGCGTAGTTGATGTATTCGATGCCCCTCTCGTCGAGCTGGTCGCCGTAGCGCTTATCGAGTAACTGACAGAAGGAGGCGACCTTGCGCAGCGGCTCCTGCAGGTCGTGTGAGGCCACATAGGCGAACTGTTCGAGTTCGGCGTTGGAGCGCTTCAATTCGACCGTCTGCTCGTCCAGCCGCGCTTCGGCGGCCCGCGAGATGTCGAGCGCGGACACAATGCGCTGCCGCATGTTCGCGACGTCGACGGCGATGTCGCGAATGTCCTTGGGCCCTTGGGTTTGTGCGATGGTCTCGGTGAAATTGTCCTCGGTGATCCGCCGGCAGGACGCGACCAAGGCCGCCAGCGGCCGGGTGATCGCCGCCCGGGTCAGCACCCCCAGCGTGATCGCGAGACCGAAAGACACCAGCACCACCGCGCCCAACACCCAGTCGCGCCACGCGGTGACAGTGTTTAGTTCGTTGACAGCCTGCGCGGACGCCGCGGCGAGACCGGTGTTCTGTGCATCGAAAAGCGCTCGCAATTTGTCGAATTCGGCTTTGCCACGGTCCGCGACTGTGCTGTTGGCGATGCCCGGTGAATTGGGGGTCACTTTGGTGATCGACGGCTCGGCGGAGCTGACCCGCAATTCGATGGCGGCCCGCTCGATGGCGTCCAAGTCGTTGAGCAGTTCGATGCGCCCGCCGACCAGCCGTCGGAGCTCTTCGGCCGCCGCATGTTCGGCGTGCTGCCCGTCGTAGTACGGCGTGAGGAACTGCCGGTCGGCGGAGATCACCTAACCGCGCACACCGGTCTCCTGATCACGCAGCGCGGCCTGCAGTTGGAACGCGGCCACCCGCGCCGGCTGGATCTCCTCGCTCAGGCTGCGGGCCACATCGTCGCTGCGGTTCAGCAACGCCGCACCCGCCAGCGCGCCGACGAGCACCAGCACGCCCATGCTGAGCAGCACCAGGAACAACCAGCCCCGAACCGTGAGCTGCGCGCAACTGTGAGCCGGTGCTCACGGCGCCGTCCGCTCCACCCGCACCACCGCGATGTCGTCGGTGAGACCACGCGCGGCTGGGCGAGCTCCTATGCACCGTCGATCAGCACGTCGACGAAAGCCGGCCCGGGAAGACCAGGGTAGTTACGCGCGAGTGCCAGCAAGCCATCCTCCCCAAGTCGCTCGTTGCCGGTTCCGGAATACCCCTCGAAAAGGCAGTCGGTGAGCAGCAGCCCCTGCTCCACCGGCAGTTCCAGCTCGTGCAGCGGCCAGTCGTCGGCGCGCAGCCCCAGTGCCGGTCCGGCCGGCGGCTCCACCCATCCACGGTCTGGGCACCGTGCCGCAACATACCCGAGTGACCGGCCCGAATCGAGGTCAACCGGGGGCTGTCCGGCGCGATCTCCAGCCACAGGACCGTCGCGAAGATGCCGCTGCCGCTGTGTTCGGCATGCAGCACCCGGTCGAGCTGACGCATCAGTTCCCCGCTGCGGACGCCCGCGAAGGTCAGTGCACGCCAAGCGATTCGCAATGCGGCGACCAGGGCGGCCCCGTGCGGTCCGTGTCCGGCGACATCCCCGATCAAGACGTGGACGACCCGATCCGGTGTCTGCACGACATCGTAGAAGTCGCCGCACAGCAACGCGTTCTCGCGACTCGGCCGGTAGCGGGCAACGATCTCGACGCCCGGGTTGTTCAGCAGTAACGCTGACGGCAGCAGACCCCGCTCCAGCAGCGCGTTCTCGCGGGCCCGAAGCTTGAGTCACGTGCAGATCGGCCGCGATCAGCTCGACCCGTTTACGCTCGATCGCGTAAAGTAACGCACGGCGCAGCATGTCGGCTTCGACCCGCCTCTTGACCAGGTAATCCTGCGCCCCGGCTGCAACCGCCGATGCGCCGAAGTTCTCGTCGTGCAGACCGGTCAACACCACGATCGGCACGGTCGCGTCGCGTTCGGCGATGCGGTTGAGCGCATCGATACCGTTGGCATCGGGCAGGTTCAGATCCAGCAACACGCAGTCGGGCCGGGCCGCGGCGAGTTCGCGCTCCGCGTGCGCCATCGACTGCGCCCGGGTCACCCGGATGTCGTCAACCGAATCGGCGATCAGATCCTCGACCAGCACCGCGTCGACCCGATCGTCTTCGACCAGCAAGCAGCGACAAGGTCTGCCAAGTTGCGGGCGGGCTGACCAGGCTCAGCATTCCGTACCCCTTGCCGCAGTCGTGCCCTTGCTCATCTCGCGCATGCGGCCGCTACATCCCCGAACGGCCAGCGTACGTGAGCTCGGTTGTAGCGACCGATCCTATTAGCAGCTGAATTTCCGGTTAACTGGCCCCGGCGAGAGTTTAGCGCAGCAACGCCCGCGACATAACCACGCGCTGGATCTGGTTGGTGCCCTCGTAGATCTGGGTGATCTTGGCGTCACGCATCATCCGCTCGACGGGGAAATCGACGGTGTAGCCGGCGCCACCGAACAGCTGCACGGCGTCGGTGGTGACCTCCATCGCGACGTCGGAGGCAAAGCACTTCGCCGCCGCCGAGATGAAGCCCAGATTGGATTCGCCGCGTTCGGCCCGTGCGGCGGCGCTGTACACCATCAGCCGGGCAGCCTCCACCTTCATCGCCATATCGGCCAGCATGAACTGCACGCCCTGGTTGTCGCTGATCGGACGGCCGAACTGCTTGCGGTCCTTGGTGTAGGCGATGGCGGCGTCCACGGAGCCCTGCGCGATGCCGACGGCCTGGGCGCCGATCGTGGGACGGGTGTGATCGAGGGTGGCCAGCGCCGTCTTGAAGCCGGTGCCGGGTTCGCCGATGATCCGGTCGCCGGGGATGCGGCAGTTCTCGAAGTACAGCTCCGTGGTCGGTGAGCCCTTGATACCGAGCTTCTTCTCCTTCGGGCCCACGGTGAAACCCTCGTCGTCCTTGTGCACCATGAACGACGAGATGCCGTTGGCGCCCTTGTCGGGATCGGTCACCGCCATCACCGTGTACCAGGTCGACTTGCCGCCGTTGGTGATCCAGCACTTGGCGCCGTTGAGGATCCAGTGGTCGCCGTCGGCCTTGGCCCGGGCGCGCATCGAGGCCGCGTCGCTGCCGGCCCCGCGCTCGCTCAGGGCGTAGGAAGCCATCGCGCTGCCGGCCGCGATCGACGGCAGCACCTGCTTCTTGAGCTCCTCGGAGCCGCGCAGGATCAGGCCCATGGTGCCGAGCTTGTTCACCGCGGGGATCAACGACGCCGAGGTGTCGACCCGGGCGACCTCCTCGATGACAATGCAGGCGGCCACCGAGTCGGCGCCCTGGCCGCCGTACTCCTCGGGCACGTGCATGGCGTTGAAGCCCGACGCGGTCAGCGCGTCCAGCGCCTCCTGCGGGAAGCGGGCATTCTCGTCCACATCCGCGGCGTGCGGGGCGATTTCCTTCTCCGCCAGCGCCCGGATCGCGGCCCGCAATTCCTGGTGCTCTTCGGGCAGTTGGAACAGATCAAAATCGGGATGTCCGGCCCATCCAGCCATCAAGGCCTCCTTGCTACTCGCTGGTAACTTTACCCCGAAGCTTCTGCAGGGTCGCATCCTTGGCCCGCACACTCTCGGCCAGCTCGTCCTGGAAGGCGGCCACCTGGGCCCGCAGCGCAGGGTCGGAGGACCCAAGGATCCGCACCGCCAGCAGGCCGGCGTTGCGCGCACCGCCGATCGACACCGTTGCGACCGGCACGCCGGCCGGCATCTGCACGATAGACAGCAACGAGTCCAGCCCGTCCAGCCGCGCCAGCGGCACCGGCACTCCGATCACCGGCAGCGGCGTCGCCGACGCCACCATGCCGGGCAGGTGCGCGGCGCCCCCGGCGCCCGCGATGATCACCTCGATGCCGCGGTCGGCCGCGCCCCGCGCGTAGTCGAACATCACGCCCGGAGTGCGGTGCGCCGAGACGACCCGGACCTCGGCCGGAATTTCGAACTCCGCGAGCGCCTCGGCGGCGTCCTGCATCACCGACCAGTCGCTGTCGCTGCCCATGATCACCCCGACGCGGGGCGTTTCACTCATTGGCGTCTCTCATCGACGCCGCTCCTCATGTGGGTCCCATCCGTCCGTCCACTGCCCATGTGCCAACCAGTGTGCTGCCAGCTCGCCGCGTTCACGCAGCTGCGGTAGCTCCGCGGCGTCGGCGCCCAGGTAATTGATGTGCCCGATCTTGCGGCCGGGGCGCTCGGCCTTGCCGTAGAGATGCACTCGGGCGTCGGGCATCCGCGCGTACAGGTGGTGCAGCCGCTCGTCGAGGGTCATCCGCGGCCGCTGCGCGGCGCCGAGCACGTTGACCATCACCGTCACCGGCGTGATTGCGTCGGTCTCGCCCAGCGGATAATCCAGGACGGCCCGCAGGTGCTGCTCGAATTGGCTGGTCCGCGACCCGTCCATGGTCCAGTGCCCGGAGTTGTGCGGCCGCATCGCCAGCTCGTTGACCAGCAGGGCACCGTCGGTCGTCTCGAACAGCTCGACCGCGAGGACCCCGACCACGCCGAGTTCGGCGGCCAGCCACAGTGCCAGTTGCTGGGCTCGCGCGGCCGCGTACTCGGTCAAGTCCGGGGCGGGCGCGACCACCTCCACGCAGATGCCGTCGTCCTGCACCGTTTCGACCACCGGCCAAGCGGCACCCTGGCCGAACGGCGACCGCGCCACCAGCGCCGCCAGTTCGCGCCTCAGCTCCACCTTTTCCTCGAGCAGCACCGGCACCCCATCGGCCAGGTAATCGCGGGTGGTCTCGCGGGCATCGGCCAGATCGCGGGCCAGCCTCACACCGCGGCCGTCGTAGCCGCCGCGGGCGGCCTTGACCACCAGCGGGGTGTCGCCGGCCGCGCCGAGGCGCCCCGCGAAGGCATCGACCTCGGCGAGCTGCGACAGCGAGTCGAGGCCCACATAGCGCGGCACGGCGGCGCCGAGCGCCTCCAGCCGGCGGCGCATGACGAGCTTGTCCTGAACGTGGACCAGCACCTGCGGCGGCGGGGCCACGTTGATGCCGTCGGCGACCAGCTTCTCCAGCAGCTCCGTCGGGACGTGCTCGTGATCGAACGTCAGCACGTCGACGCCCTCGGCGACCCGGCGCAGGTCGTCGAGGTTGGTGTGCAGACCGATCACCACATCGGGGCTGACCTGCGCGGCGGGCTCATCGGCGGACGTGGCCAACACGCGCAGCCGCTGTCCCAGCGCGATCGCGGCCTGGTGGGTCATCCGGGCGAGTTGACCGCCGCCGATCATCGCTACGACGGGGGCGGCCTCCGGCAAGGGGGAACTTGGCACGCGCGTCATGGTGTCACGACTACCCACCGTGGCGTGTTGAACGGCTGCAACGCAAAAATGTTTAAGTACCATTTTGCGTCGTTTTCGCATCCGTCCGTACACTCACGAGTTGTGTCCTTCGCCGATGCCACAATCGCGCACTTACCCCAGGCGTTCCAGCCCTATGCGCAGCGCCACCACGAATTCATCAAATTCGCGATCGTCGGGGGCACCACGTTCGTCATCGACTCAGCCATTTTCTACACCCTCAAGCTGACGATCCTGGAAACCAAGCCGGTGACCGCCAAGGTCATCGCGGGCATCGTCGCGGTCATCGCCTCCTACGTGCTGAACCGGGAGTGGAGCTTCCGGGACCGCGGCGGTCGCGAACGTCACCACGAGGCGCTGCTGTTCTTTGCGTTCAGTGGCGTCGGGTTGCTGCTGAGCATGGTGCCGCTGTGGATCTCCAGCTACATCCTGCAGCTGCGCGAGCCGACGGTGTCGCTGACCGTGGAGAACATCGCCGACTTCATTTCCGCCTACATCATCGGCAATCTGCTACAGATGGCGTTCCGCTTCTGGGCATTTCGCCGCTGGGTGTTTCCCGACCAGTTCGCCCGCAACCCCGACAAGGCGCTCGAGTCCGCGCTCACCGCGGGCGGAATCGCCCAGCTGAGCCGGCCGCCGCATGGACCTGAGCCGGCCGGCTCAGCTGGGCGATTCCTCGGAGCCCAGGGTGTCGAAGACTTCGTGATACAGCAGCGCGTGCACCTCGCGCAGCCGCGGAATGTTAGAAAACTCCAACGGATCTTGTGACGCCGACTCGATAATCAGCGTCCCGGTGCGAAACATCCGCTCCCAAATCTTGTCCCGGAATTCCACGCTATTAATCCACGCCAACGGGATATCCGACCCGCAGCGGCTCAGCAATCCGTGCCGATACATCACGCGGCGATTGGTGACGACGAAATGAGTCGTGAGCCAACTCAGGAACGGCCATAGCGCCAGCCACCCGATGGTCAGCAACCAGATCCCCCAGATCACCCCGTGGACGATATTCTTGGCGGTCTGTTCCCAATGCGTCGAGTTGACGTAGCCGGACCCGAACGCCGCCAGCCCGGTCGCCAGGACGAAGATCACAACCGGCCAGGTCAGCCGCTTCCAGTGCGGATGGCGATGGATGACGACCTGTTCGCCGGCGGCCAGGGCATTGTCGGGATAGCTCATGGGAGACATTAGCCCCGTAGTTGCACGACGTCACCAGCGGAAACGACGACAGTTTCGCCTTTGCTCTCCAGGCACAGTCGTCCTTGGTCGTCGATCGCGCTGGCGGTCCCGACGACCTCCTTGCCACCGGGCAGTGCGGCGCGCACCTGGGTGCCGAGGGTCAGACTGCGCGCGCGGTAGTCGGCCGCCAACTGCCAGTCGGCCCCGCGCGCGGCTTGCCACGCCACGATCCGGCCGCCGAGCTCGCGCAGCACCGCGCCCACCAGCCGATCGCGGTCGGGAGCGGGGACGCCGAGGTCGAACAGCGACGTCGCCCCCGGCCCGTCGACCTCATCGGGTGACTGAGTTACGTTGAGCCCCAAACCAATTACCACCACCGGCCGGGCGACCTCAGCCAGGATTCCGGCCAGCTTGCCGGCGGGTTCGCCCGCGCCGGCAAGCACATCGTTGGGCCATTTGAGGCCCAACCGGACCCCGGTGCCCTGCAGCAGCGGGCTCACCGCATCGACCACCGCCACGCCGGTGGCTAGCGGCAGCCAGCCCCAGCCGGTGACCGGGACGTCGACGACGCTGACCGCGACCGACATGGTGATCTGCGCCCGCGGCGAGGACGACCAGCCGCGGCCGTGCCGTCCGCGGCCCGCCGTCTGATGCTCGGCGATCAACACCGAACCGGCGACGTCGGTTCCGGCAGCCGCGCGAGCCAGCAAATCGGCGTTGGTGGAACCGGTCTGCTCAACGACATCGAGCCGCCGCCAACCCAATCCGGTCCCGATCAACTCGGCGCGCAGGGCGGCGGCGTTCAACGGGGTGCGGAATTGATCTCGGTCGGTCACCGGGCCCAGCCTAGAACCCCGGCGACGTAACGGGCGGCGGTCGCACATGTCCAGCATGGCCAAATGGCTGAACAGCATGCTGGTCCCGATCGGGTTGCCGCCGCCCGGGTAGGCGGTCCCGCTGGGCGCTGCCATGGTGTTGCCCGCCGCGTACAGGCCAGCGATGGGGTGCCCGGATTTGTCCAGGACCCGCGGCCGCGGTGCCGGTCCGAAGCCCGCCCTTGGTGCCCAGATCGGAGATGCCGAACGCGGCGGCGTGATACGGCGGGTGTCGATGGGGACCAGCGGCGACGCCCCGCCGGAGAACGCGCGGTCGAAGGCCTCGTCGCCCCTGCCGAAATCCTCGTCGACGCCGGCCGCGGCGAACTCGTTGAACCGGGCCACCGTCGCCGACAGCTGCTGGGCTCCGACACCGATCTTGGCGGCCAATTCCGCCAGCGTGTCCGCGGAGTGCCGCAGGCCGGCCGCCACGTATCTCCCGGTTTCGACGATGACGACGTTGGACGCCTTGACCGGCGGCACCTCACCCTCTTTGTCGTCGTAGATCATTCAGTACGGCAACGTGATCGAACCAGCCTGCAGTTGCCGGATGATCTCACGGCCCGCCCGGTCGTAGGCCTGCGACTCGTTGACGAACCGGTTGCCGTCCTGGTTGACGAAGATGTCACCGGTAAACCACAGCGCGAACGCCGAGCGGTCGTCGGGATGGGTCATGCCGGGTGACCACCACGCCTGATCCAGCAGGTCGGTGTCGGCGCCGACGGCGATGCCGGCCTGCAGCGCCAGGCCGCGACTGCCCGGGCCGCCCATCGTGCCGCGCGCGTAGCCCGGCACCCCGTAGCGGCGGCGCAGGTCCTCTCGTTGGCTTCGAAGCCGACGGCGGCCAGCAGCACGCCCAGGCGGGTGCGGATGGCCCGGCGGACCCCGTCGGTTTCGACGATCGCGCCGGTGACCCGCCGCTCGGGGCCGTCCAACACCACCAGCTCGACCAGCGCGGTGTCACGCCGCAGCGACGCGTTCGGGTACTGGCCAATGGCCTTGAGGAAACGCGCGATCAGGGCGCGGCCGCCACCGCCAGCGGCTTTGCCGCAATGTGGCGCCGGCCGTCCAGGCGCGCCTTGGGCGCCTTGCCGAAGTAGTCCGGCCAGGACCAGCGGCACGAATTTCAGCTGCGTCCTGCTCGAGATGCTCGATCAGCGGCGCGCCGCCGCGGACGTACGTCTCCTGCAGGTCGCGCGGGGTGCGGTCGCCGACCACGGCGTGGTAATAGGTCAGCGCGTCCTCGATAGTGTCGTCACAGGAGCCGGCGCGCAACAACACCGGGTTGCACGGAAACCACACCCCACCTCCGCCGAAGTAGGCGGTGGTTCCGCCGAATTTCCCGGTCGATTCGACCAGCAGCACGTCGAGACCCTCGCGCGCGGCAGTGTAGGCGCCGGTGACCCCGCCGCCACCCGATCCCACCACCAACACGTCGCATTCGGTCGCCCAGTCCATCAGCAGAGAATAGCCCGCCGCTAAGCTCGGGATCCATGACAAGCGTTACCGACCACACGGGTCATTCAGCGGAGCCGGCCGCCGAGCACACCATAGACATCCACACGACGACGGGCAAACTGGCCGAGCTGCACCGGCGTCGCGAAGAGTCCCTGCACCCGGTCGGTGAGACAGCCGTCGAGAAGGTGCACGCCAAGGGCAAGCTGACCGCCCGGGAGCGCATCCTTGCGCTGCTCGACGAGGACTCGTTCGTCGAGCTCGACGCGCTGGCCAGGCACCGCAGCACCAACTTCGGGCTGGAAAAGAACCGCCCCCTCGGTGACGGCGTGATCACCGGCTACGGCACCATCGACGGTCGCGATGTATGCATCTTCAGCCAGGACGCCACGGTCTTCGGTGGCAGCCTCGGCGAGGTCTACGGCGAGAAGATCGTCAAGGTCCAGGAACTGGCTACCAAGACGGGCCGGCCGCTGATAGGCATCAACGACGGCGCCGGTGCGCGCATCCAGGAGGGTGTGGTCTCGCTCGGCCTGTACAGCCGGATCTTCCGCAACAACATCCTGGCCTCCGGCGTCATCCCGCAGATCTCGCTGATCATGGGCGCCGCTGCCGGCGGGCACGTCTACTCGCCCGCCCTGACCGACTTTGTCGTCATGGTCGACCAGACCAGCCAGATGTTCATCACCGGGCCCGACGTCATCAAGACGGTCACCGGCGAGGACGTGACCATGGAGGAACTGGGTGGCGCCCACACCCACATGGCCAAGTCGGGCACGCTGCACTACGTCGCTTCCGGCGAGCAGGACGCGTTCGACTGGGTCCGCAACCTGCTGGGCTACCTGCCACCCAACAACTTCACCGACCCGCCCTACGCGGTTCCGATTCCGGAGGGCCCGATCGAGGACAACCTCACCGAGGAGGACCTCGAGCTGGACACGCTGATCCCGGACTCGCCGAACCAGCCCTACGATATGCACGAGGTGATCACCCGAATCCTCGACGACGAGTTCCTGGAGGTCCAGGGCGGCTACGCGCAGAACATCGTCGTCGGGTTCGGGCGCATCGACGGCCGGCCGGTGGGCATCGTGGCCAACCAGCCCACCCAGTTCGCGGGATGCCTGGACATCAACGCCTCGGAGAAGGCCGCCCGGTTCGTGCGGACCTGCGACTGCTTCAACATCCCGATCATCATGCTGGTGGACGTCCCGGGCTTCCTGCCGGGCACCGGCCAGGAATACAACGGCATCATCCGGCGCGGCGCCAAGCTGCTGTACGCCTACGGCGAGGCCACCGTCCCCAAGGTCACCGTCATCACCCGTAAGGCCTACGGCGGCGCCTACTGCGTGATGGGTTCCAAGGACATGGGCTGCGACGTCAACCTGGCCTGGCCGACCGCGCAGATCGCGGTGATGGGGGCCTCTGGCGCTGTCGGCTTCGTCTACCGCCAACAGCTCAAGAAGGCCGCCGCCGAAGGCCAGGACGTCGACGCGCTGCGGCTGCAGTTGCAGCAAGAGTACGAGGACACGCTGGTCAATCCGTACGTCGCCGCCGAACGCGGTTACGTCGACTCGGTCATCCCGCCGTCGCACACGCGCGGCTACATCGCCACGGCGCTGCGCCTGATGGAACGCAAAATCTCCCACCTGCCCCCGAAGAAGCACGGAAACATCCCACTGTGAGTGAGACGAACGGTTCAACACCGGTGAGCGACGAGACCGCGACGGCCGGCCAGCCACATCAGCCGCACATCAAGATCCTGCGGGGTAACCCCACCGACGAAGAGGTGGTCGCGCTGATGACGGTGCTGGGCAGCGTCGGAGGCACGCCCGCGCAGCCGCCGACCGAGAGCACCCGGTGGGGGCTTCCGGTCGACAGGTTGCGCTACGCGATCAGCAACTACCAGCGAATCACCCTGCAAGAACGCGTACACATGCGGCGATGACCCGCCTGGTCCTCGGGCCGGCCTCCACCGGACGTCGTAAAGTGTTGCGCCAGGCCGGAGTCGAGCCACTGATCGTCGTCTCCGGCATCGACGAAGAGCGCCTCATCGCCGGCCTTCCTTCGCACGCGGGTTCCGGCGAGGTGGTGTGCGCGCTGGCGCAGGCCAAGGCCGAACAGGTCGCAGGCGAACTGGACCGTGACATCGCCGCGGATTGTGTTGTAATCGGCTGTGATTCGATGCTCTACCTCGACGGCGAACTGTGCAGCAAGCTGAAATCCGCCGCGGCGCGCCAACTGTGGCAGTCGATGGCCGGGCGCTCGGGCCAGCTGTACACGGGTCATTGCGTGATTCGACTGCAGGACAACGTGATTATTAACACTGAAGCGCAAACCGCAATAACCACAGTGCATTTCGTAACACCGTCACCCGAAGATCTGGAGGCCTACCTGGCCGACGACGACTCATTGCGGGTTGCCGGCGGTTTCACCCTCGACGGCCTGGGCGGGTGGTTCGTCGACGGCGATCCGGCCGGCGTGATCGGCATCGGCTTGCCCGTGACCCGCGAACTGCTGCATCGCGTCGCCTGTCGGTCGCGGCGTTATGGGCGAACAACCGTCCGGACCATCAGAGCCGGGCCGGACGGTAGGCTTTGGGCTGTGCCGCTTATCCCCGATCCCAGCCCGACCCTGACGCAGTACGCCCACCCCGAACGGTTGGTCACCGCCGACTGGTTATCCGGCCACATGGGGTCTCCCGGTCTGGCCATCGTCGAATCCGACGAAGACGTCCTGCTCTACGACGTCGGGCACATCCCCGGCGCCGTCAAGATCGACTGGCACACCGACCTCAACGACCCGCGGGTCCGCGACTACATCACCGGTGAGCAATTCGCGGAACTGATGGACCGCAAAGGCATTTCCCGAGACGACACCGTGGTCATCTACGGCGACAAGAGCAATTGGTGGGCGGCCTACGCGCTGTGGGTGTTCAAGTTGTTCGACCACCCCGACGTGCGGCTGCTCAACGGCGGGCGCGACCTCTGGCTGTCCGAGCGGCGCGACACCAGCCTGGAGGTGCCGACCAAAACCTCGACCGGCTACCCTGTCGTCGTGCGCAACGACGCGCCCATCCGCGCGTTCAAGGAAGACGTGCTGGGCATCTTGGGCCACGAGCCGCTGATCGACGTCCGCTCCCCCGACGAGTACGCGGGTAAGCGCACGCACATGCCCGACTATCCGGAAGAGGGCGCGCTGCGCGCCGGGCACATCCCGACCGCCCAGTCCATCCCGTGGGGCAAGGCGGTCGACGACAGCGGCCGATTCCGCAGCCGCGAGGAGCTCGAGGAGCTCTACGGCTTCCTGGTGCCCGACGACAACCCGGTGGTGTACTGCCGCATCGGTGAACGATCCAGCCACACCTGGTTCGTCCTGACCTACCTGCTGGGCAAACCCGGCGTTCGCAACTACGACGGCTCCTGGAGCGAGTGGGGCAACACTGTGCGGGTGCCCATCGTTGCGGGCGAGAGCCCGGGAGCCGTCCCGGTCTGATGAGCCTGCCCGCGCCGCTGGCCGAGGTGGTGTCCGACTTCGCCGAAGTTCAGGGCCAGGACAAGCTGAAGCTCCTGCTGGAGTTCGCCGACGAGCTGCCGGCGCTGCCCGACGACCTGGCCGAGGTCGCGATGGAGCCGGTCCCGGAATGCCAGTCGCCGCTGTTCCTGCACGTCGACGCAGCCGACCCGAACCGGGTGCGGCTGTACTTCAGCGCCCCCGCCGAGGCGCCAACCACCCGCGGATTAGCGTCGATCCTGGCCGCCGGGCTCGACGAACAACCCGCCGCCGACATCCTGGCCGTGCCCGCGGATTTCTACACCGAGTTGGGCCTGGCCGCCTTGATCAGCCCGCTGCGGCTGCGCGGCATGTCGGCGATGCTGGCGCGCATCAAACGGCGCCTGCGAGCTACCACGGAGTAATGCCCCAAACCCGGCACCGCCTCATCGGCCCGGCGACGCGGCGCTTAGACTTCCCCGAAAATCGTTGTAAGAAATTCTCTTTAGAGACCCACGCATGAAGAATCTCTGCGAGGTAGGCTCAAGCAGGAGGCGCAGTGGCCAGTCATGCCAGCTCAAGGATCTCCAAGGTGCTTGTCGCCAACCGCGGCGAAATCGCTGTCCGGGTGATCCGCACGACCCGCGACGCGGGCCTGTCCAGCGTGGCGGTGTACGCCGAGCCCGACGCTGAGTCGCCGCACGTGCGGCTGGCCGACGAGGCTTTCGCGCTGGGTGGCAAGACCTCCGCTGAGTCCTACCTGGACTTCGGCAAGATCCTCGACGCCGCGGCCAAGTCCGGCGCCAACGCCATCCACCCCGGCTACGGCTTCCTGTCGGAGAACGCCGACTTCGCCCAGGCCGTGATCGATGCCGGCCTGATCTGGATCGGCCCCAGCCCGCAGTCGATCCGCGACCTCGGAGACAAGGTCACCGCGCGTCACATCGCCGCCCGCGCCCAGGCCCCGCTGGTGCCGGGCACCCCGGACCCGGTCAAGGACGCCGACGAGGTGGTCGCGTTCGCCAAGGAGTACGGCGTGCCGATCGCGATCAAGGCTGTTTTCGGCGGCGGCGGCCGCGGCAGCAAGATGGCCCGGAGCATCGAGGAGATCCCCGAACTGTTCGAGTCGGCCACCCGCGAGGCGGTGGCGGCGTTCGGCCGCGGCGAGTGCTTTGTGGAACGCTACCTGGACAAGCCCCGCCACGTGGAGGCCCAGGTGCTCGCCGACCAGCACGGCAACGTGGTGGTCGCCGGCACCCGGGACTGCTCGCTGCAGCGCCGCTTCCAGAAACTAGTCGAGGAGGCCCCGGCGCCGTTCCTCACCGACGCCCAGCGCAAGGAGATCCACGAGTCCGCCAAACGGATCTGCAAAGAGGCGCATTACTACGGCGCCGGTACGGTGGAGTACCTGGTCGGCCAGGACGGGCTGATCTCGTTCCTGGAGGTGAACACCCGCCTGCAGGTCGAGCACCCGGTCACCGAGGAAACCGCGGGCACCGACCTGGTGCTGCAGCAGTTCAAGATCGCCAACGGCGAAAAGCTGGACTTCACCGAGGACCCGACGCCGCGCGGGCACGCCATCGAATTCCGGATCAACGGCGAGGACGCCGGCCGCGGCTTTCTGCCGTCCCCCGGCCCGATCAACCGCTACGACATCCCCACCGGCCCCGGTGTCCGGCTCGACTCCGGTGTCCAGGCCGGCTCGGTGATCGGCGGCCAGTTCGACTCGATGCTGTCCAAGCTGATCGTGCACGGCGCCACCCGAGAGGAGGCGCTGGCGCGGTCTCGCCGGGCGCTCGACGAGTTCCATATCGAGGGCCTGGCCACCGTCATCCCGTTCCACCGCGCCGTGGTGTCCGACCCCGCGTTCGTCGGTGACGGCAACAGCTTCGCGGTGCACACCCGCTGGATCGAGACCGAGTGGGACAACACGGTCGAGCCCTTCACCGGCGGCGTAGGCCTCGACGAAAGCGAGGTCAGGCCGCGGCAGAGCGTCGTCGTCGAGGTCAACGGCCGCCGGCTCGAGGTGTCGCTGCCCGGCGACCTGGCGCTGTCCAATGGCGCCACCGACCCGGCCGGCGTCGTCCGCAAGAAGCCGAAACCACGCAAGCGCAGCGGGCACACCGGCGCCGCAGCCTCCGGCGACGCCGTCACCGCGCCGATGCAGGGCACTGTGGTCAAGGTCGCGGTCGAGGAAGGACAGCAGGTCGCCGTCGGTGACCTGGTCGTGGTCCTCGAGGCGATGAAGATGGAGAACCCGGTCACCGCGCACAAGGAGGGCACCATCACCGGTCTGGCCGTCGAGGCCGGCGCAGCCATCACGCAGGGCACGGTGCTCGCCGAAATCAAGTAGCTGCCGCCCCCGGCGATCCTGGGTCAGCTAAGAACGGTGTCGCATCGGACACACCGAGGGTAGGGTTCTGGGCTGGTTGAGTTCACAGCCTCCCGGACGACGCCAGTGCCGTGCGGAAGGTGAATTCCCTCCCGCGTCAAGCACATCGCTGGCACCGTCAACGCACCCATCCTCGGCTGAGGGAGTGAAGCAATGTCTGTGGCTCAATCATGGCAGCTCTGCCAATGTGGCGTGCTCTGGCGCGCAGCTGGATTGGGCGATGGCGCCCAGAGCGGCAGTCGAGCGGCTGTTGCGTGTCTGCAACCCCGACGGCACCCTGCCGGTGACAGCCGCGCTCGACGAACCGCTGCCCGAGCACAGCGGGTGGGTGGACGCCAGGCTGTCACTCCAGTTGGTCACGCAGCCGCGTTAGCGACTTCGCCAGCAGCCGGGACACGTGCATCTGCGAGATGCCCACCCGCTCGGCGATTTGGGTCTGGGTCATCGACTCGAAGAACCTGAGCACCAACACCGTCCGTTCGCGCTCCGGCAAACTTTCCAGCAACGGGCGCAGCGCCTCCCGGTCCTCGATCCGCTTGATGCTGGAGTCGACGTCGCCCAGCGTGTCCGCGATGGCGCGGGCGTCGTCATCGTCGCCGCCCTCGCCGCTGTCGATGGACAGCGTATTGTGGGAGCTGCCGGCCACCAGACGTTCGACCACCTCGGCGCGGTCCATCTCGAGTTCCGCGGCGAGTTCGGTGGCGGTGGGTGCGCGGCTGAGGCGCTGAGACAGCTCGGCGGTCGCGGTGCTCAGCCGCAGATGCAGCTCCTTGAGCCGCTGCGGCACCTTGACCGACCAGCTGTTGTCGCGGAAGTGCCGGCGAATCTCGCCCATGATCGTCGGCACCGCGAACGACACGAAGTCCGAGCCCGTCTCGACGTCGAACCGCACCACGGCGTTGACCAGCCCGACGCGGGCGACCTGTGCCAGGTCGTCGCGGGGCTCGCCGCGGCCCTCGAATCGACGTGCGATGTGATCGGCCAGCGGCAAGCACCGCTCGACGATCTTGTCCCGTTGAGGCTGCAATTCCGCCGAATCCGGAGAAATCGTGGCCAGCTCATGGAACATGTCTGGAACGTCGGCGTATTCGTTTGGGCGCGAACCCGAACCGCCGTCGGCTTGCGCTGTCACCTGCCAGCAGCCGCCCGTCGCGCCGTCAGCGTGATGCTGAAAACGCTGCCGGTCTCATTGGGGTCGCGACCATCATGGAATGTCTGGACGTCGTCGGCCAACGAGGTCAACACATGCCAACTGAAGCTGCCGGGCGCCACCACATCATGGGTGTCGCACGCCGCGGACGCCTCGACCACCAACTCGTTTTCCCGCGGGTCGACCACCACGACGAGCGTCGCATCGGGAGTGGCCGACCGGATCAACCGGGTGCACACCTCGTCGACCGCGAGCCGAAGATCGGCGACGGCATCAAAATCCAAATCCTCATAGGTGCCGATCGCGCCCACCAGTGTGCGCAGCATCGCCAGATTCTCAAGCCGTGCAGCAACGTGCAATTCAACGGCTCTGTGGCCGCGCTGACGCTTTTCAGCGCGCGAATCGCCATCGATCATAGGATCTCCCGGCAAAGTCTGACTCACACTACTCCTCGCTTTGAGCACATCAAAAGGACGCTACGGCCCATCCGGTTCGCCGTGGACCGGCCACCCCGACCTGTTTGTCCCGGCGATGGCGTGAGCGCGTATCCCGGACACACCACAGGCACTCATCATGGTCTAGACTTATATAACCACTGGATCGGGCCCATAACCTACGACTTGTCACGGGCCTCGGGGCTCAGCTTGCGGGTCGTTGCCTGATCACATCGGGATGTTCGAGGTACCACTCGTTGAAGATCCGGCGAACCCGCCGATGCTCGACGGCCAGCCACACCAGGCCGGCGACCATCACCAGGACCGCGGAGACGCCGACGGTCATGCCCTCATGCTGATGTCCGCTACCGAAGGCCGCCAGGCTGCCGCAGACTCCGATCACGGTGGCCACCCACCATCAGGTAGCCGGGCCAGTGCAGCATATCGATCAATGATTCACCGGCGAGAGGCCGCGTCGTTCGCAAAATGGTCGACGGGGTCGTGATAGGTATCTCCCATGGCTGCTCCCTACGGTCGCGCCTCTCAATTGTTACAGGGCGAGCGCCAGACCGGCAATGGCCGGAACTCCCATCGAAACCGCGACGATCATCAGGGTCAGCAGGAACCAACCGGCGCCGTGCCAGCCCCACCACGACCCCTCACTACACCAGACCTGGTAGGTCCGCAGGAACGCCCACAACCCGGCCAGCAACAGGATCGCCGGCCCGCCGAACGCGAGCAGAGTGCGCTGCGGCGCACCGCACGCCACGGTGTCCACACCGGTTGCCCGGACAGGTGCTGACCCACAGCGCGGCCAGCACGATGAATCCCACTCACGAGGCCGCCGCCAGGACGGTGAAGCGGATTGCGGCGCGCACCTCGTTGTCTTCCTGGCCCAGGCGGTCACCGCGTGACCGCTCATCGGCATTTAGCATCTGAGAACCTTCCGCGTACCGACCTCTGTCTGGTGTTTCGTCCGCGACGACCGATTAGTTACCTGAATTCCCTCGGCCGAGCACGGTAAAACAGCGTGCGCGGCCCGCGGCGGGGCGGAGTCGAGATAATCGAAGTCTGAATTACTCACATCGTCGCTGGGTACTATCTGACGCATGCCAACGGCTAGGAGGCGGTTGTCCCCCGAGGATCGACGCGCCGAACTGCTCGCTCTAGGTGCGGAAGTCTTTGGGAAGCGGCCCTACGACGAGGTCCGCATCGACGAGATCGCCGAGCGAGCCGGCGTCTCCCGCGCCCTGATGTACCACTACTTTCCCGACAAGCGGTCGTTCTTCGCCGCGGTCGTCAAGGACGAGGCCGACCGGCTGTGTGAGGCCACCAATAAACAGCCCGTCGCCGGACTGACCATGTTCGAAGAGGCGCGGTTGGGCGTGCTGGTCTACATGGCCTACCACGAACAGAACCCGGAGGCGGCCTGGGCGGCATACGTGGGAATGGGCCGCTACGATCCCGACCTGCTGGGCGTCGAGGACGACGCGAAGAACCGCCAGTTGGAACTCATCATGACCCGCATCCACGAGGTCGTCGCGAAGGTGCCCGGGGCCAAGATCGCGCCGGACGTCGAGCGGCACCTGCGCGTCATCCTCAACGGCTGGATCGCGTTCACCTTCGAACTGTGCCGCCAGCGCATCATGGACCCCACGATCAGCGCCGAACGCCTGGCCGACGCCTGCGCGCACACGCTGCTCGACGCGATCACCCGGGTGCCCGAGATTCCGCCGGAACTTGCGCACGCGATGGCGACCACCCGTCATCAACCGCAGTAGCGCTGCTGCCGGTGACAGTTGGCACAGGACTTTGTCGGTGCCGATTGGCACGATGGCTAGGTGGGCACCGAGGCACACGAGAGGTTCAACGCGATCATGCGCGAGTGGTTCGGCCAGCACCTTCCCCCACCACCGCGCAGGCCGCGGCCTGGCAGGCGATCGCCGACGGCAACAACACGCTGGTCATCGCGCCGACCAGATCCGGCAAGACCCTCGCGGCGTTTTGTGGGCGCTGGACAGCCTCGCCGCGGCCGGCGAACGCCCGGCCGGCACGCGTGTGTTGTACGTGTCGCCGTTCAAGGTGCTGGCGGTCGATGTCGAGCGCAACCTACGCACCCCGCTGGCGGTTTTGACCCGAATCGCCGAACGCCACGGCCTGCCGCCACCCGGCATCAGCGTCGGCGTGCGCTCCGGTGACACCCCACCGCAGCAGCGCCGCCAGCTTGTCAACTCGCCCCCCGATGTGCTGATCACGACTCCCGAGTCGCTGTTTCTGATGCTGACCTCGGCCGCGCGAGACGATGGCCGGGGTCCAGACCGTGATCGTCGACGAGATCCACGCCATCGCCACCGGTAAGCGCGGCCGCCCACGTAGCGGTGTCGCTGGAGCGGCTGGACGCCTGTGGGGCGGGCCCCCGCGCAGCGCATCGGATTGTCCGCGACGGTGCGCCCGCCCGAGAAGCTGGCGCGGTTCCTGTCCTGCGGGGGTCCGACCACCCGGACGACCATCGTGGCGCCGCCGTCGGCCAAGCGCTTTGAACTGAACGTGCAGGTGCCCGTGCCGGACATGGCCAACCTGACCGACAACACGATCTGGCCCGACGTCGAATCCCGGCTTGTCGATCTGATCGAAGCGCACAGCTCGACCATCGTGTTCGCCAACTCCCGACGTCTGGCCGAGAGGCTTACCGCGCGGCTCAACGAAATTCACGTTGAGCGCAGCGGGGTAGAACTTGCCACCCAAGCCAAACGCCAGGTGCCCGGTGGGGTGCCCGCCCACATCAAGGGGCAGTGGCCAGACTTACGGCGCCGATACGGTGCTGGCCCGCGCTCACCACGGGTCAGTCAGCAAGGAGCAGCGCGCCCTGGTCGAGGAAGACCTCAAGCACGGGCTATTCAAGGCGGTGGTGGCGACGTCGAGCCTGGAGTTGGGCATCGACATGGGTGCCGTCGACCTGGTGATCCAGGTGGAGGCGTCGCCGTCGGTGGCCAGCGGTCTGCAACGCATCGGCCGGGCCGGCCACCAGGTCGGCGAGGTGTCACGGGGCGTGCTGTTCCCGAAGCACCGCACCGACCTGATCAGTTGCGCGGTCAGCGTGCAACGCATGCTGACCGGTCAGATCGAGACGATGCGGGTGCCGGGCAATCCGCTCGACATCCTGGCGCAGCACACCGTCGCGGCGGCCGCGCTGGAGCCCCTTGACGCCGACCGGGTGGTTCGAGACGGTGCACGGCAGCGCCCCGTTCGTGACGCTGCCGCGCAGCGTCTTCGAGGCCACCTCGACCTGCTGTCCGGCAAGTATCCGTCCACCGAGTTCGCCGAGCTGCGACCACGGCTGGTGTATGACCGCGATGCCGGCACCCTGACAGGGCGGCCCGGTGCGCAGCGGCTGGCGCTCACCTCCGGTGGCGCCATCCCCGACCGTGGCATGTTCACCGTCTACCTGGCCAGCGAGGCCGAAAAGCCTTCGCGGGTAGGTGAACTCGACGCGGAGATGGTTTACGAGTCACGGCCCGGCGACGTCATCTTGTCGGGAGCCACCAGCTGGCGGATCACCGAGATCACCCACGACCGGGTGCTGGTGATCCCCGCCCCGGGACTGCTGGCCCGGCTGCCATTCTGGCGCGGTGACGACGTCGGCCGGCCGGCCGAGTTGGGCGCGGCGCTGGGTGCGTTCACCGGCGAACTGGCCGGCCTGGGCCGTGAGGAATTCGAAAAGCGTTGCGCCGAGCTGGGATTCAACGACTATGCGACGGACAATCTGTGTGTGCTGCTGGACGACCAGCGCAACGCCACCGGAACGGTGCCCACCGACACCATCTTGGTGGTGGAGCGATTCCGCGACGAGCTGGGTGACTGGCGGGTGATCCTGCACTCCCCTTACGGGCTGCGCGTGCATGGACCGCTGGCGCTGGCGGTGGGCCGGCGACTGGCCGAACGCTACGGCATCGACGAGAAGCCGACCGCGTCCGACGACGGGATCGTGATGCATCTTACCGATACCGGGCTGTCCAGCCAAGACGGCGCCCCACTTGGCGCCGAGCTTTTCGTCTTCGACGCCGACGAGATCGACCCGATCGTCACCGCCGAAGTGGGCGGCTCGGCGTTGTTCGCTTCCCGGTTCCGGGAATGCGCGGCCCGCGCGCTGCTGCTACCCCGCCGCCAACCCCGGCCGCCGCTCGCCGCTGTGGCACCAGCGCCAGCGCGCCGCCCAATTGCTGGACGTGGCGGCAAGTACCCCGACTTCCCAATCGTGCTGGAGACGGTCCGGGAATGCGGGAATGCCTGAAGGAAGCCTACGACGTCCCCGCGCTGGTCAATTTGATGACCGGTATCGCCAACCGCCGGGTGCGGGTACTGGAGGCGGAGACGGCCAAACCGTCCCCGTTCGCCGCGTCGCTGCTCTTCGGCTACGTAGACGCGTTCATGTACGAGGGGCGATTCGCCGCTGGCCGAGCGGCGCGCCGCGGCCCTGTCGCTGGACAGCTCGCTGTTGGCCGAGCTGCTTGGACCTAGTCACCCGCCGACGGGTCGAATCGATCCTAGTCAAACGGATCAACGGGGTGTCGGCCCTGCACCCGGCCGGCGGCGGGCCGAGCCCATCGTCGAGGCGCTGTCCGAGGCCGGTTTCGCCCGCACCCCACGCGGCATGCGGCTGCGATGACGATGCCGGAGCATTATGCCCGAGGGTGACACGGTCTGGCACACCGCGGCGGTGCTGCGGGAACACTTGTCCGGGCAGACCTTGACCCCGCTGCGACATCCGGGTGCCACAGTTCGCCACCCTCGATCTCACCGGCGGCGTGGTCGACGAGGTGCTCAGCCACGGCAAGCACCTCTTCATCCGGGCGCCGATACCCGTCGCCTGGTCTCGCGGACCCGGGACATGCTGTGGGCCAACCGCTTTCGCTGGAACCGCTGCACCACCGGCGACACCCGGGCGGGTCGGCAGCTGTGGGTGCACGGCCGCGCCGGACAGGCGTGCCGACGCTGCGGCACCCCGATCCGCGTCGACGACGCCGGCGAGCGGATCGCCTCTGGTGCCCGTCGTATCAGCGCTGACACCGCTAGCCGCGGGCGTGCGCCAGGAAAAACTGTGCAATCGATTCCGAGGCGTCCAGCGCGCGGGTGGTCGGTCCGATGACCTGTCGCGGCAGGTAATGCCTCCCGCCCGGCCAGGTGTGCCCGCCCTTGTCGATCTGATACACCACCACCTCGGTGCCCGCCGCGCACGCGGTCGAATCGAAGCGGTGCACGACGGTGCCGTCCCCGATGCTGGGCAACACCGACTCGACCGGGTCGCCCTGGCAGCCGTCGATCGAACGCCATTTGTCCGCCATCGCCTTGACCGAGATCGAGTGACTCAGCCCGCCGCGCCCCCGGACGTCCCCGCCGTTGAAGTGCACCAGCGGGTCGGTGGTCCCGTGCGCCTCCCACACCGAAACCGGCTGCGACGGATTGCATGCCACGCCCACCCCCAGCGTGCCCGCCACCGGCGCGATCGCCGCGAAAACATCAGCCCGATCACAACCCAACCGGTTGGACATAAAGCCGCCGTTGGACATTCCCGTCACGTAGACGTGTCCGGGCGCGATGTTGTAGTCGTTGCGCAGCTTTTCGGCCAGGCCGGCCAGAAACCCGACATCGTCGATGCGCCGGCGATCCGCGGGGGACGCCCCGCGCCCGTCCGCCCAGCTCTTGTCATACCCGTCCGGGTAGACCACCAGCAGGTTGTGGTTGTCGGCGGCTGTGTCGAAGTCGGTCAGCCCGCGCTGCCCCTTCCCGGTACCGCCGCCCCCGTGCAGGCTGAGACCCACCCCGATCGGATCGCCAGGTGGCACATGCACCAGGAAAGTCCGATCGATGCCACCGGAACGGAACGTGCCCGAGAAATCGCGAGGTGCAGCCGCCGATACATGCTGCACGTCGCAGCCCACAAGACAGACCGCCAGTAAAGCAAGCGACAACCATGTTCGGTACGGCATGGGGTCAAAGTACCGACAGCGCTTGCGGTTCGGGCGGAATAAGCCGTCCATACCCAAAGTCGGCTTGAAAACAAGCGTGTTCACCCGTTCTTCAGATTCGTTTGCATTAGCAACAATCGCGGGATGCGAGATGATTGGACGCGTGAAAATTGGCAAGTCCGGCACCCCCTACATGCCGTCGGGCACTCGAATTGTCATGGCGGTAGCCGCATCGCTTGGTGTGCTTGGAGCGGGGTTGGCCCCTGCTGCGCACGCAGATGCCACCGACGACAAATTCGTTCAGCTGTTGATATCCGACGGCATCACGCACGAGTCGGTCCCCGCCGCGATCAGTGCAGCTAAAAAGGTGTGCGAGTACCTCCAACAGGGCATGTCGCCGAACGAGGTGGTCATCGACGTGATGAACAGCAGCAGCCTGCTTGACTACGACGCCGGCTTCTTCGTCGGCGCGGCGATCCGGTCC
Source organism: Mycobacterium tilburgii (assembly GCF_902168065.1). Classification (GTDB taxonomy): domain Bacteria; phylum Actinomycetota; class Actinomycetes; order Mycobacteriales; family Mycobacteriaceae; genus Mycobacterium; species Mycobacterium tilburgii. The sequence goes on from NZ_LR655690.1 coordinate 296,420, forward strand.
TACTGCCCCAAGTACATGCCGCCCCCACAGGATCTGAAGCCGCAAGCTTAAGCCGTCGGCAAGTCGTGATCGTTCCGTCTTCACCGGTGTGTAAAGTTGAACACCGGGTTAATAATTGGATGCTTGCAAATGACACAAAGATACCTGCTAGTGGCATCGTGCTTTTCGCTGCCACGGTTGGGCTCGCCGCGCCGGCTGGCGCCGACCCACTATTCGATCAGTTCTCGTGTAGCTGCGGGGCACCGCTCCAGCTCGCCAACACCTCGTCGCTAATCGCATCATGCAGGGCATCCTGGACGCCGAGACTCGGCAGCTGCCATAACGACTACGGCTGGTCTCGCGCACTGACGAATTCGTGCCGCGACCCGGTCGCGGATCGTCGAACTCGATGCGTTGCGCCAGCAACCGCAACGGCGTGCTGAAGTCGCCGGCGGGGACGTCGATCACGTTGGGGCACAACGGATCACCGAAGGTCGGCAGCCCGAGGGACGCCATGTGCAGGCGCAACTGGTGGGTGCGGCCGGTGCGTGGCGTCAACCGGTAACGACCGTCGGGTGGCATCAGCTCCACCAGCGTCTCCGCGTTGGGTGCACCCGGTTCGATGACGGCCTGCAGCTGGCCGCGGCGTTTGACGATGCGGTTGCGGATCACCCGCGCAGCACCACATTCGGATCGACGGCGGCCCGCGCCAGGTAGGTCTTGCGCACCAGGCCGCGGGCGAACAGCGTCTGGTAGGCGCCACGCACCTCGCGGCGGGCGGTGAACAGCAGCACGCCCGCGGTGAGCCGGTCCAGACGGTGGGCGGGGCTGAACTCGGGTAGCACGAGATCCTTACGCAGTCGCACCAGCGCGGTCCTGGCCACATGGCTGCCCCGCGGCATGGTCGCCAGGAAGGGCGGCTTGTCCACGACCACGATGTCGTCGTCGCGGTACAGCACCGGGAACGGGCACCTCGTCGAGCAAGTCTCGGTACAAGTATACGCTGGAACCGGCTGGCAGCTCGGGATTTTCGTCGATCACCGTGCCGTCGGCGTTGACGACCTCCCCGGCCAGCACACGGGCGCGGGCTTGCTCACCGAGCCGGGCGGAGCTCGGCGAGCACCATCCCGCCGCGCAGCCGTACCCGCGCGGGCCCCAACCCGTCGCGCAGAGGCAGCGGCGCGGGCCTCACCACAGACTCAATTGAGCGGAACCGGCTCGAGGATCTCGGCCCGCGCCTCGGGTGCGCTGGCCCGCAATTCGTCGGCCGACACATCGTCGGGCTGCGCCTGGGACAGGATCTCGGCCTCCACCCGCGCGGTGTAGTTGGCGACCTCACGCTGAACGTCCGCGGCGCTCCAGCCCAGCACCGGCGCGACGATGTCGGCCACCTCGCGGGCGCAGTCGACGCCGCGGTGTGAGTACTCGATCGAGATGCGCATCCGGCGGGCCAGAATGTCCTCGAGATGCAGTGCCCCCTCGGCCGTGACGGCGTAAAGGGCTTCCGCCTTCAGGTAGCCGGGCGCGTCGGTGATCGGCGTGAGCAGCTCGGGATGATCGGCGGCCAGCGCTAGCACGTCGTCCATCAGCGAGCCGTAACGGTCCAGCAGATGGCGCACCCGATACGGGTGCAGGCCCACCATTTCGCCGACGTGCTCGACCTGATTGATCAGGGCGAAGTAACCCTCGGCGCCCAGCAGGCTCACCTTCTCGGTGATCGACGGCGCGACGCGGGCCGGCACGAACTGCGCGGCGGTGTCGATCGCGTCGGCGGCCATTACCCGGTAGGTGGTGTATTTGCCGCCCGCGATGGCGACCAGGCCGGGCGCGGGCACCGCGACGGCATGCTCCCGGGACAGCTTCGAGGTCTCCTCGCTCTCTCCGGCCAGCAGCGGCCGCAGCCCCGCATACACGCCGTCGATGTCGGCGTGCGTCAGCGGGGTCGCCAGCACCGTGTTCACAGTGGACAGGATGTAGTCGATGTCGGCCTTGGTGGCTGCCGGGTGGGCCAGGTCGAGATTCCAGTCCGTATCGGTGGTGCCGATGATCCAGTGCCCACCCCACGGGATCACGAACATCACCGATTTCTCGGTGCGCAGGATGATCGCGACGTCGCTGACGATCCGATCCCGCGGCACCACCACGTGCACGCCCTTGGAGGCGCGGACCTGAAACCGCCCGCGCTGCTTGGACAATGCCTGGATCTCGTCGGTCCACACCCCGGTCGCGTTGACCACGACGTGACCGCGGACTTCGGTGACCGAGCCGTCTTCGGAGTCGCGGATGCGAACCCCGATCACCCGCTCGCCCTCGCGCAGCAGCGCGACCACCTGGGTCGAGCAACGCACCACCGCGCCGTAGTGCGCCGCGGTACGCGCGACGGTCATCGTGTGCCGGGCGTCGTCGACGACGGTGTCGTAGTAGCGGATTCCCCCGATCAACGAGCTGCGCTTTAGGCCCGGGCACAGCCGCAGCGCGCCGGCCCGGGTCAAATGTTTCTGCGCGGGAACCGATTTCGCGCCGCCCAGGCTGTCGTAGAGGAAGATGCCGGCCGCGGTGTAGGGGCGCTCCCACCACCGGTGCGTGAGCGGGAACAGGAACGGCAGCGGCTTGACTAGATGCGGCGCCAGCGTGGTCAGCGAGAGTTCGCGCTCGTACAGCGCCTCACGCACCAGCCCGAACTCCAGCTGCTCGAGGTAGCGCAGCCCGCCGTGGAACATCTTCGAGGACCGGCTGGAGGTGCCCGAGGCCAGATCGCGCGCCTCCACCTGCGCGACCTTGAGCCCGCGGGTGGCGGTGTCCAACGCGCAACCGGAGCCGACCACACCACCGCCGATCACGACAACGTCGAACTGTTCAGATCCGAGCCGCTGCCAGGCGGCCGCGCGTTGCTGCGGTCCCAACGTGGACAACGGGTCACTCACGGGAACAGGCTCCTGTCGGTTACTCGTCAGTAGGCGGGGCAACACCAAGGCTAGTTCGTCGAGCGGCGGACGGCCTGTCCTCAGTCCAGATCGTCGTGCGCCATCAGCCGGCGCGCGGCATCGGTGATCGAACCGGACAGCGATGGGTAGACCGTCCAGCGTCTGCGCCAGCTCGTTGACCGTGATGCGGTTCTGCACCGCCATGGCGATCGGCGCCACCACCCCGCCGCCGATGACGACGCCAGTGGCACCAGCGCGGCTTCATAACCGGCTGGGCCGCCACCCGAGGATCACGATGCGGGTCGGCACGTTTCCAACCTAATCTAAGGGGGCATCGGAGACGTGCGGGTGAATACCGTGTGGCCGTCCGGCGTCTAAGCTTTCTGCGTGCCGCTCTACGCCGCCTACGGATCGAACATGCATCCCGAGCAGATGCAGCAGCGCGCACCCCACTCCCCGATGGCCGGAACGGGCTGGTTGCACGGGTGGCGGCTGACCTTCGGGGGCGAGGACATCGGCTGGGAAGGGGCGCTGGCCACCGTCGTCGAAGACCCCGACTCCAAGGTGTTCATCGTGCTCTATGACATGACGCCGGCCGACGAGATGAGCCTGGACCGCTGGGAGGGCTCCGAGTTCGGCATCCACAAGAAGATCAGGTGCCGGGTGGAGCGGCTGTCCTCGGACACCACCACCGACCCGGTGCTGGCCTGGCTCTACGTGCTCGACGCCTGGGAGGGCGGACTGCCGTCGGCGCGCTATCTAGGCGTGATGGCCGAGGCCGCCGAAATCGCGGGCGCACCAGCCGAATACGTGCACGACCTGCGGACCCGACCGTCCAGCAACATCGGTCCGGGGACCACCGCCTAGGCTCTTTGAGGCTCGGCGAACAGCGCGGACTGCTCGACGATGTTGACCATCACCCGCAGCCCGATCCCCAGCGCCCGCTCGTCGAGATCGAACGTCGGCTGGTACAGGTCCAGCTGTGGGCCCTCCCCCGACCAGACCCCCAGTCGCGCCATCGCGCCCGGTATCTCCTCGAGATACCAGGAGAAGGCCTCGCCGCCGCCGGACTGGCGGGTGTCGGCCAGTGCGTCCGGGCTAACGGCCTCGATCGCGTGGGTGAGGATGCGGGTCGAGATCTCCTCGTTGACCACCGGGGGCACGCCGCGCCCGGTATTCCATGGTGTGTTCGATGCCCAGCGGCGCCAGCAGCGCGTCGACGGCCTGCCGGATGATTTCCTCGAGCTCGAGCCAGGTGTGCCGGCTGGCGGTGCGCATGGTGCCGGACAGCTTCGCCGCTCCGCGGGATCGCGTTGGCGGCTTGCCCGGCGTTGACCGCACCCCACACCAGGACGGTGCCGTTGCGCGGTCGAGCCGCCGCGACAGCACCCGGGCACGCCGGTGATCAGCGTGCCGAGCCCGTACACCAGGTCCGCAGTCAGGTGCGGCCGCGACGTGTGCCCGCCCGGCGAGTACAGCGCGATGCGGATGTGGTCGGCGGCCGAGGTGGTCGGCGGCCGAGGTGATCGGGCCCTGCCGCACCGCGACCTTGCCGACCTCCAGCCGCGGATCGCAGTGCAAGGCGAAAATCCGCGACACCCCGATCAACGCTCCGGCGGCGATCGCGTCGCCGGGCCAGCTCCTCGGCCTTCTGGAAGATCAGCCGCACCCCGACCGGGAGTTCGGGCACCGACGCCAGCCAGCGCGGTGCCCAACAGGATGGAGGTGTGCGCGTCGTGCCCGCAGGCGTGTGCGACGCCGACCATCGTGGAGGCGTAGGGCGCGCCGGTCCGTTCGGTCATCGGCAGCGCATCCATGTCGGCCCGCAGCGCGATCCTGGGCCGATCCTCCGGGCCGAAGTCGCAGGTCAGGTCGGTGCCGTTGGGCAGCACCTTGGGGTTGAGCCCGGCGTCGGCCAACCGCTCGGCGGCGAACTGCGTGGTGGCGTACTCCTGGCGCCCAGCTCCGGATATCGGTGGATGTGGCGACGCCACTCGATCAGGTCGTCGTAGTAGGCTGCCACCCACGACTCGGCGGTGTCGACCAGGCTCATCGGCAGGTCCGACGTTGCGCCGCCGACAGCACCCGGTCGCGTTCGGTGCCGTCCTGGGCGAGGTGGAAGACCGTGCGCGCCAGCATAATGGCGCCGTCGACTACCGTACGGTCGGCGCTCGGCCCAGCGGCGGCCGCGGCGAAGGCGCGCTGGTGCACGGTGGCACCGCCGGCGTCGCCCCCGATTAACGGGTGGATGCCCGGCAGGACGTGTGTTTGCCCATGTCGGTGCTGCCTATCGGCAGCGCCTTCTCGTACTCGGTCGCAATTGGTTCCCCCCCGAGGCGGCGCATCTCCTCGCGGCAGGTCTCGGCCAGCCACGCGTCGGGTCTGATTTCCACGTAAGCCGGTGCGGGCGTGTCGATTTCGTATTCGCAGCCGGCGGCCAGCGCACCCGCGGCGAAGCAGGCGTACGCCCTGTCCTCCAGCTCGCGCAGCTAGTCGATTTCGGGTGCGCGCATCGCGTACTGCAGCGTCGCGCTGCCGGGGATGACGTTTACGGCCTGGCCTCCGTTGGTGACAATACCGTGGACCAGCTGACCGGGCGCCAGTTGCTGACGCAGCAGGCCGATCGCGACCTGCGCGACGGTGACCGCGTCGGCGGCGTTGACGCCCAGAAACGGCGCGACGGCTGCGTGCGATTCCTTGCCACGATAGTCGACGGTCACCTCGGTCAGGGCCAGGGACCGGGCGGCAGCGATGTCGATGGGGCCGGGATGCAGCATCACGGCGGTGGCGTCGAACATTTCGGCCTCCAGCAGCAGCGCCTTGCCGCCGCCGGCTTCCTCGGCTGGGTGCCGATCAGGGCGACGGTCAGGCCCAGCTCATCGGCGACCTCGGCCAGCGCCAGCGCGGTTCCGACCGCGGAGGCCGCGATGATGTTGTGGCACAGGCGTGTCCGATGCCGGGCAGGGCGTCGTACTCCGCGCAGACGCCCACGACCAGCGGACCGCTGCCGAAATCGGCGCGGAACGCGGTGTCCAGCCCGGCTGGGGGCCTTGGCGACGTGGAAGCCGCGCTCGGCCACCAGCGCCTGCGTCTTGGCGCAGCTGCGGCGCTCGGCGAACGCGAGCTCGGGTTCGGCATGGATTGCGTGCGACAACTCGACAAGATCGGCGCCAAGCCGCCGCACCGCGTCTTCGACGCTGTCCAATGCGGAGTGGGTTGGCATCCTCGGATTATCTCACCGACCGAACCCGGCACGGACGGGTACGCCGGGCTACACCCGTCCGGCGATGAAGCTTGCCGCCTCGTCGGGGTACGGCGCTGTCGAGTAGTTGTGGTGGGCGTCCCGGTCGCGGCCGCCGACGACGCAGACCGGATCACCCGGGCTGCACAGACCGATGGCGCGGCCGGCGAATTGTTTGGTCGTCGACAGCGGGGTGTCGACCGGTTGCCGGGATTGCCGAACATGGCGACCGCCCGGACCTTGTTGGCCAGGTCGGGATCCGGTGCCGGCGGCCAACCCGAACTCACCGACGGTGTTGCCCAGCGGCGGCACTCCGGCCAACATCGACACCGCGGCGGCGCCCTGCGAGAAGCCGCCGAGGACCAAATGGGTGGCCGGACACTGGTCGGCCATCGCCGCGATGTGATCGCGGGCGTCGTTGGCGCCGTCTGCGGTCTGCAGGAAGTTGTAGCTGGCCGGGTAGTTCACCGCATAGTTGTCGACGGCGCGCTGGCCCAGCGAGGGTTGCAGCGCAGCGAAGAGCGCATCACCGACGGCGCCGAGGCCCGGCGGCTCGTTGGTTCCGCGGACGAAGATGAGTTGGACGTTGGGGCAATCCGCTCGCGCCGGCGTTGCGGAACCACCGATGACCGCGACCACCGAGACCGCGATTGCAAGTACCAGGCCAACAATCGACCGTCTGCCAAAACGCATGTGGAAAATCCTGGCATACATAGCGAAGCTAAGCTCGCTGAGTGTGACGGACGTTGCACCCGGGGATATGCAGCTGGCACGCCAAGCCGCACAGGTCATTCGCGAGCGCACCGGCGTCGAGGAGCACGACGTCGCAATCGTTCTCGGGTCGGGCTGGTCGCTGGCGCTTGCCGAGCTGGGCACGGCCACCGCGACGCTGCCGCAAGCCGGGCTGCCCGGCTTCGCCGCGCCCCGCGCGGCTGGTCATCCCGGCGAGCTGTTGTCGGTGCGCATCGGCGCACACCGGGTGCTGGTGCTGGCCGGCCGGATCCATGCCTACGAGGGACACGACCTGAGTCATATCGTGCACCCGGTGCGGACGGCCTGCGCGGCGGGGGCGGGGATCGTCGTACTCACGAACGCGGCCGGCGGCCTGCGCACCGACATGCGGGTAGGGCAGCCCGTGCTGATCAGCGATCACCTGAACCTGACCGCGTGGTCGCCCCTGGTCGGTGCTCAGTTCGTCGATCTGACCGACGCCTACGCGTCCCGGCTGCGCCGGCTGGCCCGCGACGCCGACCCCGAGCTGACCGAGGGTGTGTATGCCGGCCTGCCCGGCCCACATTACGAGACACCAGCCGAGATCCGGATGCTGCAGACCCTGGGTGCGGACCTGGTCGGCATGTCGACGGTGCACGAGACAATCGCGGCCCGCGCGGCGGGTGCCGAGGTGCTGGGCATCTCGCTGGTGACCAACCTGGCCGCCGGCATCAGCGGTGCTCCGCTGAGCCATGCCGACGTGATGGCGGCCGGGGCGGCCTCGGCGGCCCGGATCGGGGCGCTGCTGGCCTCGATCATCGAGCGGATCTAGCAGAATGGCCTGGTGACGCAACCGCTCAAGTTCGGCACCGCCGGACTCCGTGGTCCGGTTCGCGAGGGCCCGGACGCCATGAACGTCGCCGTAGTGTCGCGGGCGACGTGGGCGGTGGCGCGGGTGCTCACCGCGCGCGGATTGGCCGGGTCGCTGGTGATCGTCGGGCGTGACGCCCGGCACGGCTCGGCGCACTTCGCAACAGTAACCGCGGAAATCCTTGCTGCCCAAGGTTTTAAGGTGCTTCAGCTACCGGGTTCGGTTCCCACGCCGGTGGTCGCGTTCGCGGTGCGCCACACCGGCGCCGCCGCCGGCATCCAGATCACCGCCTCCCACAATCCGGCCACCGACAACGGCTACAAGGTCTACTTCGACGGCGGCATCCAGATCATCCCGCCCGTCGACACCGAGATCGAAACCGCGATGTCGACAGCGCCTTTCGTCGACCGGATCCCACGAAAAGCCTTGGCCCCCAACGACACCTACATCGTCGAGCGTTACGTGCGGCGTGCGGCGGCGGTACGGCGGAGCACCGGCTCGGTACAGGTGGCGCTCACGGCGCTGCACGGGGTCGGCGGTGCTGTCGCGGTCGAGACACTGCACCGGGCCGGGTTCGGACAGGTGCACACCGTCGGCGCCCAGTTCGCACCCGACCCCGACTTCCCCACCGTGGCGTTCCCCAACCCCGAGGAGCCCGGCGCTACCGACGCGCTGCTGGCCCTGGCGGTCGACATCGACGCGGACGTCGCGATCGCGCTGGACCCCGACGCCGACCGCTGCGCGGTGGGCATCCCCACCGATTCCGGGTGGCGGATGCTCTCCGGCGACGAAACCGGTTGGCTGTTAGGCGATTATATCCTATCCCGAGAGCGGCAGCCGGGCACCGCCGTTGTCGCCAGTACCGTGGTGTCCTCCCGGATGCTGGCCGCGATCGCCGCCCACTACGGCGCCACTCACGTCGAGACGCTCACCGGGTTCAAATGGCTGGCGCGGGCCGATGCCGGAGTGCCGGGCGGGCGCCTGGTCTATGCCTACGAAGAGGCGATTGGCCACTGCGTCGACCCGGTCGCGGTGCGGGACAAGGACGGCATCAGCGCCGCGGTGCTGGTGTGCGATCTGGTCGCGGAGTTGCAGGCGGCGGGCCGCTCGCTGACCGACGTGCTCGACGATCTGGCCCGCCGCTACGGCGTACACGAGGTGGGTGCGGTGTCACGCCGGGTCGCCGACAGCGCGGAGGCCGCGGCGCTCATGCAGCGGCTGCGGGCCGCTCCGCCGGGTGAATTGGCCGGGTTCCGCGCGACCGTCACCGATATCGGCGACGCGCTGATCTTCGCCGGCGGCGACGGGGACACGTCGATCAGGATGGTGGTGCGCCCTTCCGGTACCGAGCCGAAGGTGAAGTGCTACATGGAGATTCGCCTTTCACCTTTCGGCGACCTGATGTCTTCACGGACTTATGCCGCTGCGCTGCGCGCCGAATTGGCTGTTGCGGTAGAACGCTGGTGAAGGTGCGCGGCCCGAACTGGCGATAGCCGGCGTCGCCGAGACCGGGCACGATGAACGCCGACTTGTTGATCCCCTTGTCCACCGCGGCGGTGAACACTCGCGCATCCGGAGCGATTTCCTCAACCGCCGCAAGGCCTTCCGACGCGGCCACCACGCAGAGCACGCTGATGTTCGTCGCGCCGCCGCGCTGCAGCAGTTCGATCGTGTACCGCATAGACCCGCCGGTGGCCAGCATCGGGTCGAGTACCATCACCGGCCGTCGGTTGAGCTTGTCGGGCAGCGATTCCATGTACAGGAACGGCTCATGGGTTTGCTCGTCGCAGGCCACACCGACGAAGCCGACCTGAGCCTCCGGGATCGCGCCATGGGCCTCATCGATCATGCCGAGCCCAGCACGCAACACCGGCACCAGCAGCGGCGGGTTCACCAGTCAGGTGCCGACCGTCTGGGCCAGCGGCGTGCGGATCCGGACCGGCACCGTGGCGGCGTCCCGGGTAGCCTCGTAGACCAGCATCAGCGTCAGCTCACGCAATGCGGGCCCGAAAGCCGGCGCCATTCGTGCGTTTGTCGCGCAACACCGTCAGCCGGGCGACGGCCAACGAATGATCGATCACACGGAGGTCCATTCGTCAAAGGGTATATAACAATCCGACGTCAGTTGGCTAAAGTGCCGCTGACACGCACGCGTGCCTGCGCCTACTCTCGTACGAGCGCTCGTATGCTTTCCTGGGTGTTTCGCGAGATTCCAAGTCCCGCAAGGTTGGTCGCCGCGGTGGTGTTGACGTGGCTGGCTGCCACGCCGCTGGCTCCGCGGGTGACTGCCGCGGCAGGCGCTGCCGCGGCCCGCGCACATCGTCATCGTGGTGGATGAGAACCGTTCCGTGGGACACATCATCGGCAGCCCCCCAGAACCCGTTCATCAATGCCCTTGCCAGTCACGGCGCCAACATGATCCAGTCGTACGCAGAAACGCATCTCAGCGAGCCGAACTATCTGGTCCTCTTCGCCGGCAACACGTTCGGGATGATCAAGGACTCCTGCCCGATCAACACCGGCAACGCACCCAACCTGGGTTCCGAATTACTAAGCGCCGGTTACACATTCGTCTGCTACGCCGAGGACTCGCCGGCGGTCGGCTCACCCTTTGCAGCGCGGGCAAGTACGCCCGCAAGCACGTGCCGTGGGCCAACTTCACCAATGTGCCACCGGCCAATTCGGTGCCGTTCTCCGCTTTCCCGCGGGGCAATTACGCCGCCCTGCTGACGGTGACGTTCGTCATCCCCAACAACGACAACAACATGCACGACGGGTCCATATCGCAGGGCGATGCCCTGGCTGAACCGGCAGTTGTCCGGATACGCCAACTGGGCGGTGGCCAACAACAGCCTGCTGATCGCGACCTGGGACGAAGACAACAACAGCAGCCGCAACCAGATCCCGACGATCATCTATGGCGCGCACGTGCAGCCGGGCAACTACAACGAACCGATGAGCCACTACAACCTGCTGTCCACCATCGAGCAGATGTACGGGCTGCCGAAGACGGGTAACGCGGCAAACGCTCCCGCGATCGCCAGTATCTGGGCGGGATAAGCCGCCACCGGGCCGGGCGGGCCCACCGGTCGTCGCTATTCTGTCCCGCATGGCTGCTGACCTCGTCCCGATCCACCTGAGCCTGTCCGAGGGTGACCGGTACACAGTGTGGGCACCGCGCTGGCGCGACTCGGGCGACGAATGGGAGGCGTTCCTGGGCAAGGACGAGGACTGGTTCGTCTTCGAGTCCGTTGCCGATCTCGTGGCATTCGTGCGCACCGACACCGACAACGATCTGATCGACCACCCGGCGTGGGAGAAGCTAACGACGGCGCACGCGCACAGCTTCAAACCGGCCGAGAACCGCCAGTTCGACCTGGTCGCGATCGAGGAGCTGGTGGCCGAGAAGCCGACCGAGGAGTCGGTGAACACGCTGGCCGCGGCGCTGGCGATCGTGTCGTCGATCGGATCGGTGTGTGAGCTGGCGGCGGTGTCGAAGTTCTTCAACGGCAACCCCATCCTGGGCACGGTGTCCGGCGGAATCGACAACTTCAGCGGCAAGGCGGGCGAGAAGCGCTGGCACGCCATCGGCGAGATCATCGCGCGCAGTTGGGATGACGTGCTCACCGCCGTCGAGGAGATCGTCAGCATTCCCGAGGTCGACACGGCGACGTCGGAAAAGGCCGCGGCCGAGTTGGAAGAAGAGCGGGAAGAGCCTCAAGAAGAAGCCCAGGAAGAAACCGGCGAGTCGGACGAGACCGAAGCCGAAACCTCCGACGGCGAGACCAACGACACCAAAACCGAGGACGAGACGGTAGACTCCGAAGACGAGGAGGCCGAGGAGCGTGCGCCCGGCGACATCGTCGTGCTGGGCGGCGACGAGGACTTCTGGGTGGAGGTAGGCATCGATCCCGTCCGGATCATGACGAGTTCCGGCACGTTCTACACGCTGCGCTGCTACCTTGACGACCGACCGATCTTCCTGGGCCGCAACGGGCGGATCAGCGTGTTCACCTCCGAGCGGGCCCTGGCGCGTTACCTGGCCGACGAGCACGACCACGACCTGTCGGATCTGAGCACCTACGACGACATCCGCACCGCCGCGACCGACGGATCTCTGGCCGTGGAGGTCACCGACGAGAACATCTACGTGCTCAGCGGGCTGGCCGAGGACATCGCCGACGGTCCCGACGCGGTGGATCGCGACCAGCTCGACCTCGCCGTCGAGCTGCTTCGCGACATCGGCGACTACTCCGAGGAGAGCACGGTCGACAAGGCGCTCGAGCCCGACAAGCCGCTGGGCAAGCTGGTGGCCCACGTGCTGGAACCGGGTTCGGTGGACGAGCCCGCCGCGCCGTATTCAGCGGCGGTGCGCGAATGGGAAAACCTGGAGAAGTTCGTCGAGTCCAGGCTGCGGCGCGAATAGCGTGCGTTTGACGGGCCCGTGGGACTCATCTTTACTTGCGGGTGTCGCTTCCCATGATCGGACCGCTGCCGCTCTACGGCTTTCAACGTCCGGCCCTGTTGCTGTTCAGTCTGATCCCGCTGGCACTGCTGGGCGTTTACATCTTGGTCCAGTCGCGGCGCCGCCATCGTCTGCGTCGCTTCACTGAAGCCGAGGTCCCGCAATCGATTTGGCGGCACCTGCCGATAGCCGTCTCGGTGCTGAGCCTGGTGCTGCTTACCATCTCGCTGGCCACCCCGACGCACGACATGCGCATCCCGCGCAACCGCGCCGTCGTCATGCTGGTGATCGACATGTCGCATTCGATGCAAGCCACCGACGTCGAGCCCAGCCGGCTCAAGGCCGCCGAGCAGGCGGCCAGTAAGTTCGCCGCGCAGCTGACGCCGGGCATCAACCTCGGGCTGGTCGGGTTCGCCGGAACCCCCTACCTGCTAGTGCCGCCGACGCCGCAACATCAGGCCACCATCGACGCCCTGCAGAAACTGCAGGCCGGCGACGGCACGGCGACCGGAGAGGCCATCTTCACCGCGCTGCACGCCATCGAGGCGACCAACCAGGACGGCAGCGACACCCCGCTCCCGGCCCGCATCGTGTTGCTGTCCGACGGCGGCGAGAACCGGCCGAACGATCCCAGCGACCCACACGACGGCGTGTACACTTCGGCGCGGCTGGCCAAGGATCAGGGGGTGCCGATCTCGACGATCTCGTTCGGCACGCCCACTGGCACCATCAGCCTGGACGGGGTGCAGGTCAAGGTGCCCGTGTCGACGGATCAGATGAAGAAGGTCGCCCAGCTGGCCGGCGGGCAGGCCTACACGGCATCCAACCTCGACGAGCTCGAAAAGGACTACGCCGACATCCAGAACGAGATCGGGTACCGCACGGTGCCCGGGCCCGGCGGAGCGGGCTGGCTGCGGCTGGGCTTCCTCACCGCACTGGCCGCGACGGCGCTGGCCCTGCTGATCAACCGGCGCCTGCCCACGTGAGGCCGGGCGTGATTGCTCAGGCCGGCAGCCGACGGTTCAGGACCAGCCCGGCCAGCACCGCGCCAGCCAGCACGACCGTCCCGAGCAGCACCCACGCCAGGCTGGCGTCGCCCTTCACGGTCTCGTAGCCGATCTGGCGTTGCAGCGTCGAGTAGACTTCCTTGAGCGACTGCAGGCTGTCGGCGTGGAACGCCTGGCCGTCGGTGATCTTGCAGATCTCCTGCAGCGTCTGATCTTCGACGGGGACGGGAATCGTTGCGCCCTGGTATTCCACCGTGCCGTCGGGGGTGCCGAACGAGATCGTCGAAATCTGCACGCCGGCGCCCTTGGCGGCACGGGCCGCGGTAAACGCGCCCTGCGGCGCGTTGGGGTCCAGGGGGACGTTCTCGGCGCCGTCGGACTCCAGCACGATGCGGGCGGGCGGCGGACCCTCGCCGCCACCCATAACCGCCCCCACCGTGGCAATGGCCTGCAGCGCGGTGAAAAGGCCTTCTCCGGTAGCGGTTTTCGGAGCCGGTTGCAGGCCGTCGATCGCGACCTTGACCGCACCGCGGTTCGTCGTCGGCGAGACCAACAGCGTGGCGTTGGCCGCGAAGGCCACCAGCCCGAGGTTGATGGCCGGCGTCAACTCGTCGGCGAACTGCTTACCGGCTTCCTTCGCGGCGGCCAGCCGGTTGGGTGGGACATCGGTGGCGGCCATCGACTCCGAGACGTCGATCACCAGCATCACCACGGCCCGGTTCAGCGGAATCCGAACGTCGGTCGTCGGCCCGGCCATCGCCGTCGTGAGCAGCACCAGGGACACGACGAGCAGGATCGTCGGCACGTGCCGCCACCGGCTCAGCCGGGCGGGTGCGACCCGCTCGAGCATTTCCATATTGGCGAACCGCAGGACGCGGCGGCGCCGGCCGTACTGCTGCACGACGTACAGCGCCGCCAGCAGCAGCACGGCCAACAGGAAGAGGAAGAACCAGCCGTTCTGAAAGCCCGTGAGAGACACCGGACCCAGCAGGGGCAACCTCATGTCACGCCACAGTATTCGTCAGCCGGGCAGGACGCACAGCGCCCGGCTCAGCCGCCGACGAGGTCGCGGCTCTGGGTGAATTTGATGTCTAGACTGCGCAGGTGAGTCTGCAGGCCCGCGTCCTGAACCGGGATCAGGTGCGCCGGGTAGTCGGTCTCGTTGTAGTGGGCGTGCCACATACCCGGCGGCGTGGTGAACGCCCCGCCGGCCTGCCAGTCCACCCGGATCGGGTCAGCGATGTTGCCGAGCTCGTCGAGACGGGTGCCCAGCAGGGTGTAGCAGCCGCTCGGCGGCGCATCCAGGATGAGGTCGAGCGCGACGGACTGGTGCCGGTGCGGCCGCTGCTCCTGGTTGGGCGACAGCACCCCGAACATCGCCCACAGCACCGTAGGTGATGGTCAGCGTCTGCTCTTGGTTCTCGTTGGCCAGCAGCACGCTCACCCGGCTCTTGTCGTTAGCGCCCGGTTGCGTGGCGATCTCGTCCAGCTTGGCGACGGCGTCGACACGGTGAAACTTGGTCGCCCGGAACCTCGGCTCACGCGCCTCGGAGCCCAGGTAGCGTAGCAGCGGATCGTCGTGCACCCAGTACATGGCCGCCTCGGAGTCGGCGTAGAACACCCAGCGAGCCCCGGCGGGCAGGGGTGAGGAAGTCGCCCTTCTCCCACTTGACCAGCTGGCCGTTGATCGCGGCGAAGCCATGGCCGAACAGCACGTAGTACAGCTGCGAGGTGGCGTTCGGGCTGGTGTCGATCTGTTCACCGGCCCGGATGCGGACGAAGTTGGCGAGCAGGGCCGGGCTGGTCGCGGCCCCGCCCTCGACGCCCAGGTCGGCGGAGAGATCCAGCGGCACCACCCCGGTCGGCTGATCCAGGTAGACGTCGGGCCCGAACTGGGTGATCGGCATGGGCGGGACATGTCCGGAGCCGATCGGGTTGGCGGCCTTCGAGTACTCGAAGTAGCGGGCGTCGTCGGCCCAATCGGCGAAACGGCCCTCGAACCCGAACTCGGACACGTCGGTCATCGCGGCGACCCCCCTCCCGCACCCACATTGGCCGCCGCCGCAGCTCACCCGGCCTGGCCAACGCCGAAGGCCTTGCCGACTGGGCGCGCCGGATCGTGGCTCCCGAGGAAACTGCGGCGGTGCCATGCAGGGTGATCAGTCGGCGAGCGCCTTCTCGTCGACGGTCGTCACTATACTCGAACACATATTCGATACTTCGACGCTGCTCACTCAGATCGGCGATGCGGCGCGCGCGGAGGCCCAGGCCGCGGTGGCTCGCCTGCTCGCCATCGGTGACCTGTTTCCGGCTGCGGACGACCGAGCACGGCGAGTGCGCCCAGTGGGCGGCGGACACCAGCGATGCGGTGGCGGCCGAAGTCGCCGCCGCGCTCGGCACCAGTGTGGCGATGGGCCACAGCAACCTGCGTTACGCCCGGGCCATGCATGAGCGGCTTCTGGCCGTGGCCGGGGCTTTCCGGGCCGGTGACATCGACTTCCGGTTGTTTCGCACCCTCGTCTTTCGCACGTCGATCCCGACGCACTTGCCGCCGTGGACACCCAATTGGCGATCAAGGCGCCGCGCTGGCCGTCGATGACGAGTTGGAAGCTCGCCCCCGAGATAGATCGCGTAGTCGCCAAGGTCGACCGCGACGCCGTGCGCCGATCGCAGGACCACGCGGCGGACCGCTTCTTCGAGGTCATCCCGATGGAGGCCAGGCACGGCGTTGATCAACGGCTCGGTGTTCGCGACGACGGGGCGAGTGCTCGACGGACGGCTAAACGAGCTCGCCAAGACGGTGTGCGACAACGATCCGCGAACCATCGGACAGCTGCGCACCGACGCGTTGGGCGCACTGGCCGCCGGGCAGGACCGGCTGGCGTGCGGTTGCGGCAAGGTCGACTGCCCAGCCGGTTCCGCGCCGAAGCGGCCCGACTCCGTTGTCATTCATGTGGTCGCCGACCGCGCCACCGTCGACGAATTCGGTGCCGACTCCGGTTTTCTGTACGGCGACGGCATTGTACCCGCCGAGGTCGTTCGGGAATTGGCCAAAACGGCGAAGCTGCAACCGATGACGGTGCCGCCAGCTGCGGAATCGGGCTACGTGCCATTGCGGGCGCTGAGCGACTTCGTCCGCGCGCGACCTCAACTGCCGGGCTCCGGGTTACGGCCTGCCACCGATTGCGACATCGACTACAACCGTCCCGCAACGCGACGGCGGCGCAACCTATCCGTCGAACCTAAAATGTTTGTGTCGAAACCACCACCTGCTTAAGACATTTGGGGCTGGCAGGACCGGCAATTACCCTACGGCACCGTCATCTGGACGTTGCCCGGTGGGCGGACGTACGTAACCAATCCCGGCAGCGCGTTGCTCTTCCTCGCCCTGTGCGTGCCAACCGGCGACGTCGCGACGCCCGTCGACGCAACACCGGACCGGCGATGCGCCGGCCTAACCGGCCGCATGCCGACGCGGACCCGTACCCGCGCCCAGAGCCGTGCGGCGAACATCGCGAACGAACGCCGGGACAACCGAAACCGGCGCGAAGCGCGCCAAAACCGCTGGGCTGCATTACTCGCCGCGGCACCACCCGACGAACCGCCGCCGTTTTAACGACAGCAAAGGCTCGGAACCATGCGCCGTACTGACATCTGTCTAATTTCGCTTGGAAAAATTGGCTCTTCCGCAAAGTGAACGAACCGTGTCAAAGTATGTAGACAGCGACCTTGGGGTACCGATGGACGGATATCCTGCCGCGCAAGTCCGGGTCATCACCGCGAAACTTGTTCTGGCCGTGACGCTTATTGCGGTAGTATCGGTCGGCACGGCGGTTCCCGCGAATGCGAATGACACGCCCACTGGTCCAAACGATCCCAAATGCATCATGATGCCCGCCGACGCCATTTGTCAGGGCGGCCCCTTTGCACCCAACCCCGCACCCGCGCCCGCCGGCGCAGCGCCCGCTCTGCCCGGAGCTCCCACCAGCCCGGCAGATCCGAGTGCATCAGCATGAGCATGCCCGCCGATCCCGTCTGTACGGGAGGGCCTTTCGCGCCGCCCGCACCGCCGCCTCCGCCACCGATCGACCCGATCGCTCCGCCGCCGATCGCACCCCCGCCGCACATCGACACACCAGCGATGGGCGGCCTGGGAGGTATGAGCCATATGTGACCGCGAACCGCCGCCGTTCTAGCCGATCAGCACCGCGTAGCGCGGCTTAATCACCTCGTCGATGAGCGCCAGCCGCTCGTCGAAGGGGATGAACGCCGACTTCATCGCGTTGATAGTGAACCGCTCGAGATCGGCCCAGCCGTAGCCGAAAGCCTCTACCAGACGGTGCATTTCGAGGCTCATCGTGGTGTCGCTCATCAGCCGATTGTCGGTGTTGACGGTGACCCGGAACCGGGCCCGGGCCAGCAGGTCAAAGGGATGATCGGCGATGCTCTTGACCGCGCCGGTCTGCACGTTCGAGCTCGGGCATAATTCCAGCGGAATTCGATTGTCCCGCAAGATCGATGCCAGCCTGCCCAGCCGCACGCCGTGCCCCTCGACCATCTCGATGTCGTCGACGATGCGCACCCCGTGCCCGAGCCGGTCGGCACCGCAGAACGCGATCGCTTCGTGTATGGAGGGCAGCCCGAATGCCTCCCCAGCGTGAATGGTGAAGCTCGCGTTGTGATCTCGCATGCACTCGAACGCGTCGAGATGCCGTGTGGGCGGATTGCCCGCCTCGGCCCCGGCGATGTCGAACCCGACCACGCCCCGGCCCCGGAACCGGATGGCTAACTCGGCGATCTCCCGGGACAGCGCGGCGTGGCGCATCGCGGTGACCAGCAGCCGCACGACGATCGGGCGACCGGCCGCCGCGGCCGCCTTCTCGCCGGCGGCAAAGCCTTCCAGCACCGCGTCGACGACCTCGTCAAAGGACAACCCGCGATTGATGTGCAGCTCCGGGGCGAACCGGATCTCGGCATAAACCACGGAGTCGGCGGCCAGATCTTTCACGCACTCGTAGGCCACGCGATACAACGCCTCGGGCGTCTGCATGACGGCCACGGTGTGCGAGAACGGCTCCAAGTACCGCTCCAGCGAGCCGCTGTGCGACCGGGTACGAAACCAGGTGGCAAGATCGTCGGCGTCGGTGGCGGGCAGCTCGTCGTAACCGATCTGGCCGGCGATATCGAGCACGGTCGACGGTCGCAGCCCGCCGTCGAGGTGATCGTGCAGCAGTGCCTTGGGCGCCTTCTCGATCTGCCGTAACTCCAGCGGGGCGGTCATGCGTCGATCCGACCGAGGATGAGCGGCCGTCCCGCCGGTACGGTGTCGCCGACGCTGAAGCCGCCGTCCAGCTCGGCCATCGCGGCGGGGAAACGCTCGGGGGTGTCAGTGTAGAGGGTGAACAGCGGCTCACCGGCCGCCACCAGCTCGCCCGGCCGGCGATGGATCCGCACACCGGCGCCGGGCTGCACACGCCCACCCGGACGGGATCTACCCGCGCCGAGTCGCCAAGCCGTCAGTCCCACTGCCATAGCGTCTATAGACTCCATTGTGCCGCTCCGCGCGGCGGTCACCGTCTCCGAATGCGAACCGATTGGAAACGGTACCGACAAATCCCCGCCCTGCGCGGCAACCAGCCGCCGGAACACGTCCATCGCGGTGCCATCACGCAGCACCTCGGCGGGATCGCGGCCGTCGACCCCGGCCAGCCCGAGCATGTCGGCGGCCAGCCGCACCGTCAGCTCCACCACGTCGGGCGGGCCCCCGCCGGCCAGCACCTCCAGCGCCTCGGCGACCTCGAGCGCGTTGCCGACCGCGGCGCCCAGCGGGCTTTCCATGTCCGTCAGCACCGCCCGTGTGGGCACACCGTGAGCCGCACCCAGCTCCACCATGGTCCGCGCGAGTTCGCGGCACTGCGGCTCCGGCAGCAACGCACCCGAACCGACCTTGACGTCGAGGACCAGCGCGCCGACCCCCTCGGCCAGTTTCTTGCTCATCACCGAGCTGGCGATCAGCGGCAACGAGTCGACGGTGGCGGTGATGTCGCGCAGCGCGTAGATCTTCTTGTCGGCCGGTGCTAACTCACCGGCGGCGAATATCGCCGCCCCGAGATCGCAAAGTTGTTGACGCACTTGGTTAATGGAGATTTTCGCGGTGAAACCCGCGATGGCTTCCAGCTTATCCAGGGTGCCGCCGGTGTGGCCCAGCCCGCGGCCGGAGACCTTGGGCACTGCGGCGCCACAGGCCGCGACGACGGGCACCAGCACCAGCGTGGTCTTGTCGCCGACGCCGCCGGTGGAGTGCTTGTCCACGGTCGTCAGGGGCTTGCCGCCCGAGCGCAACCCCGCGAAATCCAGCCGCTCGCCCGATGCCAGCATCGCCACCGTCCAGCGCGCAAGCTCGCCCCGATCCAGGCCGCGCCAGAAGATCGCCATCAACAGCGCCGCCATCTGCTCGTCGGCGACGCGGCCATGGGTGAAGGCGTCGACGACCCAATCGATCGCGACATCGGACAACCGGCCGCCGTCGCGCTTGGTGCGGATGACCGTCGGCGCGTCGAAAGCGATGTCGCTCAACAACGCCCTCGGACCAAGTCGTCACCGTCGAACGGGTCCGGCAGCAGATCGACGAGGCGGCGCGGTCCGGACGGGTACGCGATCTGCAAGTCGCGGCCACCGTGCTCCAACAGCAGCTGCCGACACCGCCCGCACGGCATCAAAAGCGCACCGCGTGAATCAACACACACCAACGCGGTCAACCGGCCGCCACCCGTCGTATGCAGGGCAGACACCACGCCGCATTCGGCACAGAGACCCAGGCCATATGAGACATTTTCCACATTGCAGCCGGTAACCACTCGGCCGTCGTCGACCAAAGCGGCTGCCCCAACAGGGAATTGCGAATACGGCGCATAGGCGCCCGACGCTGCCTGTATTGCTTTGTACCGCAACATATTCCAGTCAACATCGGGCATCCTGCAACTCCAATCATCGATGGGCTCGTGTCGAGATAACCAACCCTATCGGTGATCCGAAATGGCCGGTCGGCGGCGGTGTCATCCGGTACCGGACGCATCATTACCCGGCTAAGCTCAGTTTCCCGCCTTACTTTCGCAGACGATTTAAGGAGTGGTTTCAGCACACAGGCGACAGTCGCAGATTCCGCAACACCGACACCGTCAACGGAGTCAGTACGTAAACGGCGGCCACCTCGGACCCTCTATCGGGGAGATCCGGGCATGTGGTTGTGGGTACTGCATCGCATCTCCGGCGCGACGATCTTTTTCTTCCTGTTCGTACACGTCTTGGACACCGCCCTGGTCCGGGTCAGCCCGCAGGCCTACAACGAGGTGATCCAGACCTACAAGACCCCGATCGTCGACCTGATGGAGTTCGGGTTGGTCGCCACGGTGCTTGTCCACGCACTCAACGGGATCCGCATCATCCTGATCGCCTTCTGGTCCGAGGGACCGCGTCATCAGAAAACCATGCTGTGGATCATCGCCGTCATCTACCTCTTGGTCATGGTGCCGGCGGCGGTGATCATCGGCATTCACATGATGGAGCACTTCCGATGAGCAGCCCCGACCTTCAGCTCGGGCGCGGCGAGGTGGCGCCGGTGCTGCAACGCAGCCACGACCGCCCGCCCAGCCTGGACAATCCCCGCTTCCCGCGCCGCTGCGCCGGCATCCCCAACTTCGAGAAGTTCGCGTGGCTGTTCATGCGGTTCTCCGGAACCGCGCTGGTGCTCCTGGCGCTCGGGCACCTGTTCATCATGCTGATGTGGGACAACAGAGTGTACCGGATCGACTTCAACTATGTGGCTCAAGTGGCTGGCGCAATTGCACGGCGGTAACGGCCTGCGCACCATCATCGACGACTACAGCCACAAAGATAGCACCCGGTTCTGACTGAACAGCCTGCTGCTGTTGTCGATGGGCTTCACGCTGGTGCTGGGCACATACGTGCTGGTGACCTACGACCCGAATATCGGAGGCTAACCCATGATCCAGCAACACCGATACGACGTGGTGATCGTCGGGGCGGGCGGCGCCGGCATGCGCGCCGCCGTCGAGGCCGGGCCGCGGGCCCGCACCGCGGTGCTGACCAAGCTGTACCCCACCCGCAGCCACGCCTGCGCCGCCCAAGGCGGCATGTGCGGGCGGTCGGCTGCTCAACGGCGAGGGTGAGCGTTTCATGGAGCGTTACGCCCCCACGGTCGTCGACCTGGCACCTCGCGACATCGTATCCTGTTCAATGGTTTTGGAAGTTTTGGAGGGCCGCGGCGCCGGACCGCACAAGGACTACGTGTACATCGACGTGCGCCACCTGGGCAAAGACGTGCTGGAGTCCAAGCTGCCCGACATCACCCGAGTTCGCCCGCACCTATCTGGGCGTCGACTCGGTCAAGGAGCTGGTGCCGGTCTACCCGACGTGCCACTACGTGATAGGGGCATCCCCACCACCGTCACCGGACAAGTGTTGCGGGACAACACCTCTGCT
Organism: Mycobacterium tilburgii; assembly: GCF_902168065.1. Classification (GTDB taxonomy): domain Bacteria; phylum Actinomycetota; class Actinomycetes; order Mycobacteriales; family Mycobacteriaceae; genus Mycobacterium; species Mycobacterium tilburgii. The sequence goes on from NZ_LR655690.1 coordinate 318,120, forward strand.
GTTCCCGGCTTGTACACCGCCGGCGAGTGCGCCTGGGTGTCGGTGCACGGCGCCAACCGGCTGGGCACCAATTCGCTGCTGGAAATCAACGTCTTTGGCCGTCGCGCCGGCATCTCCGCCGCCAGTTACGCCCAAGGCCACGACTTCGTCGACATGCCGCCGATCCGGAGGCGATGGTGATCGGCTGGATGTCCGACATCCTCAGCGAGCACGGCAACGAACGCGTCGCCGACATCCGCGGCGCCCTGCAGCAGACGATGGACAACAACGCCGCGGTGTTCCGGACCGAGGAGACGCTCAAGCAGGCGCTCACCGACATCCACGCGATCAAGGAGCGCTACTTCCGAATCACCGTGACAAGGGGAAACGTTTCAACAACGACCTGCTGGAGGCCATCGAGCTGGGCTTCCTGCTGGAGTTGGCCGAAGTGACCGTGGTCGGTGCGCTGAACCGCAAGTAATACCGTGGTGGCCACGCCCGCGAGGACTACCCAAACCGCGACGACGTCAACTACATGCGTCACATGATGGCTTACAAGCAGGGCAGTGAGTTGTTGAGCGACATCGCGCTGGACTTCAAACCCGTCGTGCAGACGCGCTACGAACCCAAGGAGCGGAAGTACTGATGTCGGTAGAAGCACCGGACGCACCAGAGGCCCTGCCCGGGGAGCCACCCCTGCCGCCGGTCCCGGAAGGCGCCGTGATGGTGACCTTGAAGATCGCCCGGTTCAATCCGGACATCCCGATGCGTTCGCCGAAACCGCTGGCTGGCAGAGCTTTCGGGTTCCCTGCCTGCCCTGCGACCGGCTGCTGAACTTGCTGATCTACATCAAGGGCTACCTGGACGGCACGCTGACCTTCCGGCGGTCGTGCGCCCACGGCGTGTGCAGCTCTCGCGATGCGGATCAATGGCGTGAACCGGCTGGCGTGCAAGGTGCTGATGCGCGATCTGCTGCCCAAAAACCGGGCAAGGCGCTCACCATCACGGTCGAACCGATCCGCGGGCTGCCCGTGGAGAAGGACCTGGTCGACATGGAGCCGTTCTTCGACGCCTACCGCGCGATCAAGCCGTACCTGATCACCAGCGGCAACCCGCCGACCCGGGAACGCATCCAGAGCCCGACCAACCGGGCCCGCTACTACACCACCAAGTGCATCGTGTGCGCCTGCTACAACCCACCAGCTGCCCGGTGTTCTGGAGTGAGGGCACCTACTTCGGCCCGGCCGCGATCGTCAACGCACACCGGTTCATCTTCGACAACCGCGACGAGGCCGCCGATCAGCGCCTCGAATCCTCAACGAGGTCGACGGCGTCTGGCGCTGCCGCACCACGTTCAACTGCACGGAGTCCTGCCCGCGCGGCATACATGTGACCAAGGCGATCCAAGAGGTCAAGCGCGCTGATGTTCTCGCGCTGAGCGTGCCGGCGTTGTATTCGAGGAGTACGTCACCGACCACCAGCAACCAGGCCTGTTTGTCGATGCACAGCCGACTGGCGGTGAGCACCACCCGGTCAGGGTCGCCGGGCAGCAGGGACCCGCGAACAACCGGCCGGTGTGCATGTCGAAGCTGGCGAGCTGGCGCGCCAACACGTCCTCCACGCTGCCGCCGGGTGGCTCCACTCCCCACGACCAACCACCGCCGGGGCGGGTTGTCCAGACGTTCAGCCGCGATTCGCACACCGTGCCCAGATCGGGGTGCGCGGTGAAAACGGCGTCGACCGCGGCACGCATCCACCCCTGGTCCAGGCGCGATCCGGCCATGAGCACCTCGGTGTGCTTCCCGGTTCGATGTCTTCCAGTCGGGGTGGCTCGTCGAAGAAGCAATACGTCATGGGCACACCCTGAGCGGGACGCCTCGGGGATCCTTGGAGATTCTTGGTCACATTCGGCGGGGCTGTGTCGCCTGACCGATATGACACAGAAAACTCGCATCGAGCCCCTACCGCCACAACGCGCCGGCCTGATGACCCGGGCCATGTACCGATATGCCAAGCACCGCTTCGGCCAGGTTACCGAACCGTTCGCCGTGACCGCGCATCATCGCAAGCTGTTGGTCGCCGGTGCCGTGCACGAGACGATGGTCGAGCGGGCGTCGCGGACGCTGCCCGCCAGCGTGCGGGAGCTCGCGGTGTTCTGGACCGCCCGGGCGATCGGCTGTTCGTGGTGCGTCGACTTCGGCGCCATGCGCAGCGCCTGGACGGCCTGGACATTCAGCGGCTCAAGGAGATCGACGACTTACGCCACCTCCCCGGCGTTCACCGACGACGAACGCGCCGTCATCACCTACGCCGACGCGATGACCACCGACCCGCACACCGTCACCGACGAACAGGTCGCCGATCTGCGGGCCCGGTTCGGCGACGCCGGGGGTGGTCGAGCTGACGTATCAGATCGGGCTGGAAAACATGCGGGCCCCGGATGAACTCCGCGCTCGGCATCACGGAGCAGGGCTTCAGTTCCGGTGACAGCTGCTACGTTCCGTGGGCGACCGGCTAGCCCGGCGGGGTCAGGCGATGCTCCCCCGGTTGATCAGGCTTTTCGCAGCGGTGAGCCGCTGAACTTGTCGGGGTTGGCGATATCCCAAAGCGCGCAGACCTTTCCGTCGCGCACGGTGACCGCGGTGATTCGTGACAGCATCTCCCGGTATCCCTCGCTGGCGGGGCAACCCGCAGTGTAGATGCCGAGTTCGCCGTTGACGACCCCAACTCGTACGCCATGTACATCGCCGGGCCGTAGCGTTGCGCCAGGCCGCGCATGAAGCGGACCACCTTGTCGGCGCCGTGGATGACCTGGACCGCCGTCGGCGTTCGCCGTTCGAGTCGCCGGTGAACATCACGTCGGGATGCAGCAACGACACCACGGTATCCAGGTCGCCTTTGGACATGGCGGCCAACAGCCGGCCCACGACCTCGTTGTGTGACGGGTCGGGTTGCGGCGGCGGGTCGGCCGAGACCGCCTTGCGCGCCCGCGAGGCCAACTGCCGTGCGGCCGCCTCGGTGGAACCCAGCACCTCGGCAACTTCGGAGAACGGCAGCGAGAACCCGTCGTGCAACACGAACGCGACCGCTGATCCGGCGAGAGCCACTCCAGCACCACCATCGCGGCGAACCGGGCGTCCTCGTCGGCCACCACCGCGTTGAGCGGATCGGCGCCGTCGAGATCGGTGACCACGGACCACCGTGGTCAGCCAGGACCGCGGGTCGGCGATCGCCCCGCGCTGCTTGTCCCAGCGCAGCTAGGCTTCCTGGACGATGTCCTCGGCGTCGAACACCGTGCCCATCAGCCGGTAGCGACCGCCATCAGATGCGGGCGAAGCGCTTCGAATTCGCTGACCTGAGTCGAGGTCATGTCCCGAGCCTATGCGCAGTCGGCGCGGATCCCGACCGGGACAGGGATAGTGCAGACGGAATCGTCGGCGGGATTACGCTGAGGGACACGATGACTGACAACCTCTGGCTGCACTTCACCCCGGCACGGCCCACAATTCACGCCGCAGATCATCACCCGCGGCGAGGGCGTCACGATCTACGACGACCGCGGCAAGAGCTACCTGGACGGGCTGTCCGGGTTGTTCACGGTCCGGGTCGGCCACGGCCGCACCGAACTGGCCGAGGCCGCGGCGCGGCAGGTGAGCACGCTGGCGCACTTCCCGCTGCGAGGCTACGCCACCCCGACCGCGATCGAGCTTGCCGAGCGGTTGGCGCACTACGCCCCCGGCGACCTGAATCGGGTCTTCTTCACCACCGGCAGCACCGGGGCCGTCGAGACCGCCTGGAACGTCGCCAAGCAGTACTTCAAGTTGACCGGAAAACCGGGAAACACGAGGTGATTTCGCGTGCGATCGCCTACCACGGCACCACCCCCAGGCGCGCTGGCGATCACCGGCCTGCCGCGCTTCAAGGAGCTGTTCGAGCCGGTGACCTCCAGCGGCTTCCGGGTGCCCAACACGAACTTCTACCCTGCACCGGAGCCGTTCGACAGCGACGCCAAAGCGTTCGGCAAGTGGGCCGCCGACCGCATCGCCGAGGTGATCGAGTTCGAGAGGCCCTCGACCGTGGCGGCGGTGTTCCTGGAACCGGTGCAGAACGCCGGCGGCAGCACCACCGCTCCTCCAGGCTATTTCGAGCGAGTTCGTGAGATCTGCGACGAGTACGACGTGCTGTTGGTCTCCGACGAGGTCATCTGCGCGTTCGGCCGGATCGGCTCGATGTTCGCCTGTGACGACGTGGGCTACGTCCCCGACATGATCACCTGCGCCAAGGGCATGACGTCGTGCTACTCGCCGATCGGCGCGATGATCGCCACGGACAGATTGTTCGAGCCGTTCAACGACGGTGCGACGATGTTCCCGCACGGGTATACCTTTGGCGGCCATCCTGTTTCGGCCGCGGTCGGGCTGGCCAACCTCGACATCTTCGAGCACGAGGGCCTCAACGATCACGTCACGACCAACGCACCGGCGTTTCGGACCACCCTGGAGAAGCTCTACGACCTGCCGATCGTCGGCGACGTTCGCGGCGAGAGTTACTTCTACAGGCGTAGAGCTGGTCAAGGACAAGGCGACCAAGCAAACGTTCAACGACGAGGAACGCCGCGTGTTGTTGGGCCGGGTGTCCAAGGGGCTCTTCGAGGCCGGATTGTATTGCCGCACCGACGATCGCGGGGACACCGTCATCCAGCTGGAACTGCCGCTGATCAACGGTCAGGGCCGAGTTCGACACGATCGAATTGATCCTACACGGGGTGCTCAGAGAGGTGTACACGCGGCTCTAGCGGTGCCGGTGGCCATCACCAGCTGGCGGGCGTGCGCCGCGCTGGGGTTGTTCACGAACCGCGACAGCGAGTTGCACAGCCAGGCAACGGCGGAACGCACCTCGGGATCGGGGGTGGCGTCGCGGTGCATTTGCAGCGCGGCCAGAACCTGGTCGAGCCCGGTGCGCCGCACTTGAGTCGATTTCTCCACCTGCTTGAACAACTGCTCCAGCGACCGCGGCGCGTTGCCCGCCCCGTCGATGCCACTGCGGTTGCGCCGCCACTTCGACCACAATCGCTCGTTTGAAATGGCACACCCTTTTCAACGTCGACGGCTGTTGATCCTACCAGCGTAGTGCGTCGGCGCGACCACCGCCGGTCGGCCGCAGTTGTAACATCTGTCTAAGCAGTCACAGCGCGGCTCCCGCGGATCCGGCGCCCGATCGCCTAGTCTGCACAGTTGATGAGCCTCTCACGTTCTGCATCATGCCTGGCAGTGGCCGTTTTTGTGGCCATCACCCCGGCGGCGTCGGGTGCGCCGGCCGCGCTCGCGGAGCCCAACCCCGGACCCAGCGCCGGGGCACCCAGTTGCCCGTACCGGGTGAACACGCCGCCCGCGGTGGACTCCTCGGAGGTACCCCAGGCCGGTGACCCGCCGACCCCGTTGGCGGTACCGCCCAAGCCAGTCGGCGGTGACGCGCTGTCCAGCTGTGGCATCGTCGCAGCGCCGGACACCCCGCCGCTGCCCACCGACGTCTCCGCGGACGCGTGGCTGGTAGCCGACCTGGACAGCGGAGCCGTGATCGCGGCCAAGGACCCGCACGGCCGGCACCGCCCCGCCAGCATTATCAAGGTGCTGGTCGCGATGGCGGCGCTGAACGCGTTGCCGCTGAACAAATCGGTGACCGGCACGGCCGACGACGCCGCCGCCGAGGGCACCAAGGTCGGCGTCGACGACGGCGGTGTCTACACGGTCAACCAGCTGCTGCACGGACTGCTGATGCACTCCGGCAACGACGCGGCGCATGCGCTGGCCATGCAGCTGGGCGGGATGCAGCAGGCGCTGGAGAAGATCAACGTGCTGGCCGCCAAGCTCGGCGGGCGCGACACCCGGGTGGCCACGCCGTCGGGACTGGACGGGCCCGGCATGAGCACCTCGGCCTACGACATCGGCCTGTTCTACCGATACGCCTGGCAGAACCGGACTTTCGCGGACATTGTCGCGACCCGGACCTTCGACTTCCCCGGCCACGGCGACCACCCGGGCTACGAGCTGGAGAACGACAACCAGCTGCTCTACAAGTACCCCGGTGCGCTCGGCGGAAAGACCGGGTACACCGACGACGCCGGCCAGACCTTTGTCGGGACAGCCAATCACGACGGTCGCCGGCTGGTGGCGGTGCTGCTGCACGGCACCCGCCAGCCGATCGCCCCGTGGGAGCAGGCGGCGCACCTGCTGGACTACGGCTTCGCCACCCCGCAGGGCACTCAGGTGGGCGTGCTGATCGACCCCGATCCGTCGCTGATTCCCAAGCAGGACAACGCCGCCGACGGTCGCGCCAACGGCGCCCAAGCCGCCAGCCTGCTACCGGCGGCCGATGCGCTGCCGGTGCGGGCAGGCGTCGCCATCATCGGCGCCATCATCGTGTTCGCGCTGATCATGGTTGCGCGGTCGATGAACCGTCGCACTACATAACAATTCACCGAAATCCACGATGCTGCAGCGCATTGGCGGTACCGTCCAATTCGCCATCGCAACGAACAAAACTTCGGTGAACGCAGGATGAGCGAACCAGCCGACGTCCCGCCGCGCCGTCCGCCATTTTGCCGCGCATGATCATCCGCTTTGCGGTGCCGATCGTTCTGTTGTGGGTCGCATTGACCGCCGTCGTGAATCTCACCATCCCGCAGCTAGAAGCGGTCGGCCAAAGCACATTCGGTATCGCTGAGTCCAAAAGACGCGGCGTCGGTGCAGGCCATCATGCACGTGGGGCAGGTATGAGTTTGAGTCCAACAGCTCGGTGACGATCGTGCTGGAAGCCGACAAGCCCGGTGACGGACGCCCACCGATTCTACAGCGAGATGATGCGCAGGCTTTCGGCCGACCGTGCGCACGTCGCGCACATCCAGGACTTCTGGAATGATCCGCTGACGGCGGGCGGATCGCAAAGCGCGGATGACAGGGCCGCCTACGTCGTGGTGTTCCTCGTCGGCAACAACGAAACCCAGGCGTACAACTCGGTTCACGTCGTCCGGCACATCGTGAACAGCACCCCGGCCCCGCACGGGGTCAAGGCATACATCACGGGCCCGTACGCGCTCATCTTCGACCAAACCGAGCCCGGCAACGAGAGCGTCACCAAGGTCACCCTGATCACCACCTTGGTGATCGCGGCGATGCTGTTGGCGATCTATCGATCCGTGGTGACCACGGTTCTCGTCCTCGGCCTCGTCGGGATCGAGCTGAGAGCGATCCGCGGCGGCGTCGCCTTTCTCGCCTACCAGGACGCCTTCGGTCTTTCCACCTTTGCGACAAACCTGGTGACCCTGGTGGCCATCGCCGCCAGCACGGATTACGCGATCTTCATGCTCGGCCGCTACCACGAGGCGCGCCACGCCGGGCGAAGACCGGGAAACCGCCTTCTAAACCATGTTTCACGGGACCGCCCATGTGTCCTTGGTTCGGGCTTGACCATCACCGGCGCCATGTATTGCCTGAGCCTTGCCCGCCTTCCTTATTTCAAGATACTCGGCGCCCCATGTGCCATCGCCATGCTGATTGCGGTCCTCGCCGCGCTCACGCTCGGGCCGGCGGTGCTGACCGTCGCCGGCTTCTTCAAACTGTTGGACCCCAAGCGACGGCTGAACACGCGGCGGTGGCGCCGGGTGGGAACCGCGATCGTCCGCTGGCCAGCCCGGTGCTTGCCGCAACGTGCGCGGTGGCGTCCGTCGGGCTGCTGGCCCTACCGACCTACAAGACGACTTACGAACTGCGCAGATTCATGTCCGTAATCGTGCGCTCGTTCATGACCCCGTCGATCGCCGCGCTGCTCGGACGCTGGTTCTGGTAGCCACAACGCGTGCGCCCCCGCCGGCCAGCCAGATGCTGCGGCGCCGCGCCAGGGAATCACCGCGCCGGTGAAGATCAGCACGGCCACCCCGGCCACGGTCACGGCCAGCAGCCGGTGCCGCATCCGGCCCACTCGCTACAGCATCAGCGGAGACGCCGAATTTTCCGACAATATCGCCGAGGCTGAAGGCCGGGTAGAGCAGCACGGCCACCCAGGTCAGACCCTGGTGTGCGCAGATCAACGGCAGTATGATGATGCCGTTGCTCACTTGGATCCCGGCGGTGTAGCAGGCGCCTTGCGAAAGCAGCCGCCCGAACACGCGTGTCCGTGCCGCGGTAGCGTGTGTTAGGCACAGCAAACGAATCTAGGGATGGTCAACAACTCATAACATCCGCCGATCGGATACCGCGGGTTAAATTACGTGTCCACCGATCGGGGATAAACGGCGGTGCCGCGACACTAAACTCCCCGAAATGACTGAAGCAGGCCGGCGCAGCGGTTCGTCTCGCGTCGCGCTCACCGGCGCCAGCGTCGGCCTCATCTATAGGTACGACCTGTCCATCATCGCCGGCGTGCAGCTGTTCGTGACCGAGGATTTGGGCTCACGACCAGCCAACAAGAGCTGCTGACGACGATGGTCGTGATCGGGCAGATCGCCGGCGCGCTCGGCGCCGGGGTGCTGGCCAACGCGATCGGCCGGCAGCGGTCCACTGGTGCTGATCCTGGTCGAGTACGCGGCCTTCGCGTTGCTCGGCGCGTTTTCGGTCGCCCTGCCGATGCTGCTGACGGCGCGGCTGCTGCTGGATCTGACCACCGGCGTGATGGTGGTCGTCGTCCCGGTCTACGTGGCGGAATCGGCCCCGGCGGCGGTGCGCGGCGCGCTGCTGACGACGTATCAGCTGACGATCGTCACCGGGCTGATCGTCGGGTACCTCACCGGTTACCTGCTGGCCGATACGCACAGCTGGAGGTGGATGCTAGGGCTGGCGGCGGCGCCGACAATACTGTTGGTGCCGTTGACGATTCGGCTCCCCGACACCGCGCGGTGGTACCTGATGAAGGGGCGTGTCGAGGACGCCCGCCGCACGTTGTTGCGGGTGGAACCCGCCGCGAACGCCGAATGCGGAGCTCGCCGAGATCGGCGGCGCATTGCGCGAAGGCTCCCCCGGTGTCAAAGGCGCCATCTCCGAGATGCGGCGGCGCGCCGTACTTGCGGGCTACCCTGTTCGTGATCACGCTCGGCTTCCTGCTGCAGATTACCGGCATCAACGCGATAATCTATTATAGCCCTCGCATCTTCGAAGCCATGGGATTCACCGGCAATTTCGCGCTGCTGGGCCTGCCGGCGCTGCTGCAAGTCGCCGGACTGGCGGCGGTAGGCACGGCGCTCACCCTGGTCGACCGAGTGGGCCGGCGGCCAAATCCTGTTGTGCGGCATCGCGATGATGATCGTCGCGGACGTCGTGTTGACGGTCGTGTTCGCCCGGGCGCCGCCGGCGCGGTGCTCGGGTTCGCGGGCATCCTGCTGTTCATCGTCGGCTACACATTGGGTTGCGGTTCGCTGGGCTGGGTTTACGCCAGCGAGAGCTTCCCCACCCGGCTGCGGTCCATCGGGTCGAGCACCATGTTGACCGCCAACCTGATTGCCAACGCGATTGTTGCGGCGGTCTTTTGACCATGCTGCATTCACTAGGCGGCGCAGGAAATTTCGCGGTGTTCGGCGCTGGCCGCGGTCGCGTTCGGCTTCGTGTAACCGGTACGCTCCGGAGACCAAGGGACGTCAACTCGAGGACATCAGGCACTTTTGGGAAAACGGTGGACGTTGGGAGGACCCATGCCCCTGATCCACGCCGACGCCGTGGCCCTGCACGGCAGGATCTGCCGGCCCGGCTGGATAGAGATCGCCGACCGCCGGTGAGCTCGACAACGTCCTGGCCGCCGGTGCGGGCACGATCCGGATGGTCACGCTGGCTCCGGAACGGCGCGGCAGCGCCGAGGCCATCCGGCGGCTGGTGGACGCGGGTGTCGTTGTCGCCGTGGGACATACCGCCGCGAACTACGAGCAGACCCAGCAGGCGATCTAGTTCGGTGCCACGGTCGGCACGCATCTGTTCAACGCTATGCCCTCGTTGCACCACCGCGACCCGGGGCCGGTGCTCGTGCTGCTCGAGCACCCCGACGTCACGGTCGAGGTGATCGCCGACGGCGCGCACCTGCATCCGGCGATGGTGCGCACCGTCGTCCGGACCGCCGGGCAGGACCGGATCGCGCTGATCACCGACGCCATCGCCGCAGCCGGCTGTGCCGACGGCACGTATTGGCTCAGCTCGGTGCCGATCGAGATGGAATCGGGCGTTGCCGGATGAGTTCGACCTCCACGATCGCCGGCAGCACCGCCACGATGGATCAGCTCTTCCGCCCGGTGGCCCAGACTGGCCCGGACCCCGACGCCACGCTGGCCGCCGTGGTCCGGATGACCTCGTCGACACCGGCGCGGGGCCCTCGGCCTTGACCGGGTCGGCGCGCTGCGTGATGGCCACGATGCCGATCTGGTGGTGCTGGACCGCGAGCTGCGGGTCAGCGCGGTGATTGTGCGCGGCGACTGGCGTTAACGCGGCCGGCGCGGGTCAACCGGGAAAAGACCAACGCGCCAACGGCTCCCATCGCCATCGCGGCCAGCGTCTGACGGGTGGTGATCCCCTCGTCGAGCAGCACCCGCGGGGCGATGATCGCCGGCTCCGGTGGTGGGGTGTGCTTGCGGCGTGGATCCCCGGAGAAGGTAGCCGCCCACGCGGTGGCAAAAAGCACCAGATAGCCGGTGATGTAGTCGAACACCATCAGGCCCAGTACGGGGCCGAAGGTCGCCCCCGCCGGGCTGCGCACCACGACGCGCAGATAGATCGACCCCACCTGCTTGAACAACTCGAAGGCAACCGCCGCCAGCAGGCCCGCCCGCGCCGCGTCGGCTAGGTCGACCCTGTGCCGCGGCAGCCTGCCGATGAGCCAGGTGAACAACAGCCACGACACCAGCAGCGACATCAGTATCGACACGCCCCGAAAGATCTCGCCGAACAACGAGAAGTTGTGTACACCAAGCCATTTCAGTGCAGCATGCATCGGCGTGGCGTGCCCGAGCGCGGTGAGTGCCAGCGTGACGACGATGACCGCGAACGTTCCGACCATCGCGATCAGATCGGAGATCTTGTCGCGCACGAAGCCCGCCGATTCGTACCGCTCGTCCCACCACATCGAGGTTACGGCGCCGCGCATGTGTGACATCCAGCCGAGACCGGCCCAGGCCGCGGTGATCAGACCGATGATGCCGACCGATGCCCGCGCGTTGATCGCCGAGTTCATCAAGTCCACCAACTGTTGCTCGAGCGCGGCGTCGACCGCATCCCGGATGTGGGTCTTGATCGCCTCGATCAGCGGCGGGTCGCTAGCCAGCACGAAACCGACGACGGCGAAACTGACCATCAGCAAAGGAAATAGCGCGAAGATCGTGTAGTAGGTGAGACCGGCCGCCAGTAACCCGCCGTTGCGCGCATCGAAGTGGGTGTAGGCGCTTATCACGTGATCGAGCCAGCCGTACCGGGCCCGCAACCGGTCGAAGAATCCCGGCTTGGCGGGTGCGTTCATGGCGGCGGCTCCCAGGTGAGAAACGGGCCTTACCTCCGTTGCGGCAGGAACCCCAGCCGATCGTAAACCCGCTGGACCGTTTTTCCGGCCACCTCCTCGGCGCGCTCGGCGCCGACCGCCAGCACGGCCTCCAATTTGGCGATGTCGGCTGTCAATTCGTCGACTCGCGCTTTGATCGGGGCGACGAACTCGACCACCGCCTCGGCGGTGTCCTTCTTCAGGTCGCCGTATCCGCGCCCGGTGTAGCCGTCGACGAGCTTGTCGATGTCGGTGCCGGTCACCGCCGATTGAATAGTCAGCAGGTTCGACACCCCGGGCTTGGCCTCGGTGTCGAACCGGATCTCGCGCTCGCTGTCGGTGACGGCCGAGCGAATCTTCTTGGCGGACTTGGCCGGATCGTCGAGCAGGTTGATCAGCCCGGCGTCGGTGGCCGCCGATTTGCTCATCTTGGAGCCCGGGTCCTGCAGGTCGTAGACCTTGGCGGTGGCCTTGGGGATCAGCATGTCGGGGACGGCGAACGTGTCCGGGAAGCGGGAGTTGAACCGCTCGGCGATGTCGCGGGCCAATTCGAGGTGCTGGCGCTGGTCCTCGCCCACCGGCACCAGATCGGTGTCGTAGGCCAGCACGTCGGCGGCCTGCAGCACCGGGTAGGTGAACAGGCCGACGGTGGACGAGTCGCTGCCCTGCCGCAGCGACTTGTCCTTGAACTGCGTCATCCGCGACGCCTGGCCGAACCCGGTGAAGCAGCCCAGCACCCACGCCAGCTGGGTGTGTGCCGGGACGTGGCTCTGCACGAAGACGGTGCTGCGGACGGGATCGATGCCCAGCGCCAGGTACTGGGCTGCGGTCACCAGCGTCCGCCGGCGCAATGCTTCGGGATTCTGCGGGATGGTGATGGCGTGCAGGTCCACCACGCAGAAGAACGCGTCGTAATCCTGCTGCAGTGCGACCCACTGGGTGATCGCGCCCAGCGCGTTGCCGAGGTGAAGCGAGTCGGATGTGGGTTGCACGCCGGAGAAGATCCGGCTGGGTCCGGCAGTAGTGCTCATGATGTGTCGATCTTTTCACACCGGGTTTTCGCCCGGCACGCCCTTGCTTGCGGTACCGGCGGTACCGCCTTTAATGTCGGCTACATGAGCACTCGCCCGCCGATCCATCTGGGTTCCGGAGAGCCGGTTCTGTTGCTGCATCCGTTCCTGATGTCCCAGACCGTGTGGGACGAGGTAGCCCAGCAACTGGCCAGGACGGGCCGCTACGAGGTGTTCGCCCCGACGATGGCCGGCCACAACGGCGGGCCGAAGTCCGGCACCTGGTTTCTGAGCTCGTTGGTGCTCGCCGACCACGTCGAACGGCAGCTCGACGAGCTCGGCTGGGACACCGCTCACATTGTGGGCAATTCGCTGGGCGGCTGGGTCGCATTCGAGCTCGAGCGCCGCGGCCGGGCCCGCAGCGCCACGGGCATCGCGGCGGCGGGCGGCTGGACACGCTGGAGCCCCGTCAAATGCGAGGTCATCGCTAAATTCGTCGCCGGCATGCCGTTGCTGTTGCTGGCCCGTCTGTTGGGCCAGCGCGTGCTGCAGTTGCCGTTCAGCCGCAAGCTGGCCACCCTGCCGCTGAGCGGCTCACCGGAGAGCGTCAGCGAGCGCCAGGTGTCGGGCATCGTCGACGACGCCGCGCACTGCCCGGCCTACTTCCAGTTGCTGGCCAAGTCGCTGTTGCAGCCCGGGCTGGTGGAGCTGGCCGAGACCGCGGTGCCCGTGCAGCTGGTGCTGTGCGAGAAGGATCGGGTCGTCCCGCCGAGCCGGTTCAGCCGGCATTTCACCGACTCGCTGCCTCCCGAGACAAAGATCACCCGGCTCGACGGCGTCGGGCACGTACCGATGTTCGAAGCTCCCGAACGGGTGACCGAGGTGATCGCCACGTTCATCGACGACTGCGTCCGGCCGGACCACATCGCCGACCCTCCGGCAAGCTAGGCGCCCGCCTTCGCCAGCGCCTCGTTAAAAGTCTTGCTCGGCCGCATAACGGCGGTCGTCTTCTCCGGGTCCGGGTAGTAGTAGCCGCCGATATCGGCCGGCTTGCCCTGCACCGCGACCAGTTCGGCGACGATGGTGGCCTCGTTCTCGCCCAGCGACTTGGCCAGCCCGGCGAAGCGGTCGCGCAGTTCCTGGTCCTCGTCCTGGGCGGCGAGTTCCTGGGCCCAGTACAGCGCCAGGTAAAACTGGCTGCCCCGGTTGTCGAGTTCGCCGGTCTTGCGGGACGGGCTCTTGTCGTTGTCCAACAATTTGCCGATCGCGGCGTCCAGCGTCTTGCCCAGCAGCTTGGCACGCGGGTTGTCGGTCTTGATCCCGACGTCGTCGAAACATGCTCCCAGGGCCAGGAATTCACCCAACGAATCCCAGCGCAGGTGGTTATCCTCGACGAGCTGGTGGACGTGCTTGGGCGCCGAGCCGCCCGCCCCGGTTTCGTACATACCGCCGCCGGCCATCAACGACACGATGGACAGCATCTTGGCGCTGGTGCCCAGCTCCAGGATCGGGAACAGGTCGGTAAGGTAGTCGCGCAGGATGTTTCCGGTCGCGGCGATGGTGTCCTGTCCGCGTATCGCCCGCTCGATGGTGTACCGCATGGCCCACACCTGCGGCATGATCTGGATGTGCAGGCCCTCGGTGTCGTGCTCCTTCAGGTACTCCTTGACCTTCTTGCGCAGCTCCACCTCGTGCGGCCGTTCGGTGTCCAGCCAGAACACCACTGTCATGCCGGAGTTGCGGGCCCGGGTCACGGCGAGCTTGACCCAGTCACGGATGGCTTCGTCCCGCACGATCGGCATGCGCCAGATGTCACCGGTTTCCACGTTCTGGGTGAGCAGCACGTCGCCGGTGTCGAGGTCGACGATGTTGGCGACGCCGTCCTCGGGGATCTCGAACGTCTTGTCGTGTGAGCCGTATTCCTCGGCCTGCTGGGCCATCAGACCCACGTTGGGGACGGTGCCCATCGTGGTGGGATCGAACTGCCCATTCGTCTTGCAGAAGTTGATGATCTCTTGGTAGATCCGCGAGAAGGTCGACTCGGGGTTGACGGCCTTGGTGTCCTTCTGCCGGCCGTCGGCGCCGTACATCTTGCCGCCGGCGCGGATCATCGCCGGCATCGACGCGTCCACGATCACGTCGCTGGGCGAGTGAAAGTTGCTGATTCCCTTGGCCGAATCGACCATGGCCAACTCGGGCCGGTGTTCGTGGCAGGCGTGCAGGTCGCGGATGATCTCGTCATGCAGCGACGCCGGCAGCGACTCGATCTTGTTGTAGAGGTCGACTAGGCCGTTGTCGACGTTGACGCCGAGCTCGTCGAAGAGCGCCTGGTGCTTGGCGAAGGCTTCCTTGTAGAACACCTTGACCGCGTGCCCGAACACGATGGGGTGGGACACCTTCATCATCGTGGCCTTGACGTGCAGCGAGAACATCACGCCGGTCTCGTAAGCATCCTGCATCTGCGCCTCGTAGAATTCGCACAGCGCCTTCTTGCTCATGTACATGCTGTCGATGATGTCGCCCTCGCGGAGCGACACCACCGGCTTGAGCGTGATGACCTTGCCGTCTTTGGTCTGCAGTTCCATCTTCACGTTGCGCCCGCGGTCCAGCGTCATCGACTTCTCGCCGTGGTAGAAGTCACCGTGCTTCATGGTGGCGACGTGGGTGCGCGACGCCTGCGACCACTCCGCCATGCTGTGCGGGTGCTTGCGCGCGTACTCCTTGACCGCCTTGGGTGCGCGCCGGTCCGAGTTGCCCTGGCGCAGCACCGGGTTGACCGCGCTACCAAGACATTTGGCGTAGCTCTCGCGGATCTCCTTGTCCTGCTTGGTTTTCGGGCTGTCCGGGAAGTCCGGAACGTTGTAGCCCTTGTCCTGCAGTTCCTTGATGGCCGCGACAAGCTGCGGTACCGAGGCACTGATGTTCGGCAGCTTGATGATGTTGGTACCGGCCAGTTTGGTCAGCCGCCCCAGCTCGGCGAGATTGTCTGGGACGCGCTGCTCCTCGGTCAGGTTCTCGGGAAACTCCGCAAGGATTCGCGCCGCCACCGAGATGTCACTGGTCTTGATCTCGATGCCTGCCGGTTCGGCGAAGGCCCGCACGACCGGCAAAAAAGCATAGGTCGCCAGCAGTGGCGCCTCGTCGGTCAGCGTGTAGATGACGGTTGGCTTCTTGGCGCTCACGGTCCCTCTCCCGAGGTTGTTCTTGGGGGTCTCAGCGGTCTCGGTGCCACGTTATCAAGCAGGAGTTGGCACGGTGCCGGCCCAGTAAGATAGTCTCCGTATTGGTCATGAGCGCCAGCATCAAGCCCCGGCTTGCTGGCCGGCAACCCTCCAACCGCGGTGGGGTGCCCCGGGTGATGACCAGGTTGAGTAGCCACGGCACCGGCTATCCGGCAAGCGCGGGTCCGCCATGACGGGCCCCTGAGTAGACAGGGAAACGTAGGGTGAGCTCCGACAACACCAATTCCTCGACGGATCCGACTGCGCACTGGTCGTTCGAGACCAAGCAGGTACACGCGGGCCAGCAGCCCGATCCGGTCACCAAGGCGCGGGCCCTGCCGATCTACCAGACCACGTCGTACGTGTTCGACGACACCGCCCACGCCGCCGCCCTGTTCGGGCTCGAAGTGCCGGGCAACATCTACACCCGGATCGGTAACCCGACCACCGATGTCGTCGAGCAACGCATCGCCGCTCTCGAGGATGGCGTCGCCGCGCTGTTTTTGAGCTCCGGGCAGGCCGCTGAGACGTTCGCCGTATTGAACCTCGCCAGTGCCGGGGATAACATCGTGTCCAGCCCGCGGCTGTACGGCGGCACGTACAACTTGTTCCACTACTCGCTGGCCAAGCTCGGCATAGAGGTCAGATTCGTCGACGATCCCGACGATCTGGATTCGTGGCAGGCGGCCGTGCGGCCCAACACCAAGGCGTTCTTCGCCGAGACGATCTCCAACCCACAGATCGACATCTTGGACACCCCCGAAGTCGCCGGGGTCGCCCACGCCAACGGCGTCCCGCTGATCGTCGACAACACGATCGCCACGCCGTACCTGATCCAGCCGTTGGCCCAGGGCGCCGACATAGTGGTGCACTCGGCGACGAAATATCTGGGCGGGCACGGTTCGGCGATCGCCGGTGTCATCGTCGACGGTGGCCGGTTCGACTGGACCCAGAGCCGCTTCCCCGGGTTCACCACACCCGACCCCAGCTATCACGGCGTGGTGTTCGCCGAGCTGGGACCGCCGGCGTACGCGCTCAAGGCACGCGTCCAGTTGCTGCGCGACCTCGGGTCGGCGGCTTCACCGTTCAACGCGTTCCTGGTGGCTCAGGGTCTGGATACGCTGAGCCTGCGCGTCGAGCGGCACGTCGCCAACGCGCAGCGGGTCGCAGAATTCCTGGAGGGCCACGACGGTGTGCTGTCGGTGAACTACGCGGGCCTGCCCAGCTCACCGTGGCATGAGCGGGCAAAGAAGCTGGCGCCCAAGGGAACCGGCGCCGTGCTGGCGTTCGAGCTGGCCGGCGGTCTCGAGGCCGGGCGGGCGTTCGTGAACGCGCTACAATTGCACAGTCACGTCGCCAACATCGGTGATGTGCGCTCGCTGGTGATTCACCCGGCGTCAACCACCCACGCCCAGCTGAGCCCCGCCGAGCAGCTGAGCACCGGCGTCACGCCGGGGCTGGTACGGCTGGCCGTCGGCATCGAGGGCATCGACGACATCCTGGCCGACCTGGAGCTCGGATTCGCGGCGGTCCCAAAGAGTTCCGACCCGCAGGCCGTGGCGGCGTTCTGAGGACCCGAGAGGCAGTAATGACGATTTCCGACGTCCCGACCCAAACGCTGCCCGCCGAAGGCGAGGTCGGTCTGGTCGACATCGGTTCGCTGACCACCGAGAGCGGCGCGGTCATCGACGATGTCTGCATCGCGGTGCAGCGCTGGGGCGAGCTGTCACCGAACCGCGACAACGTCGTGGTGGTATTGCACGCTCTCACCGGCGATTCCCACATCACCGGTCCGGCCGGGCTGGGGCATCCCACGCCCGGCTGGTGGGATGGCATCGCGGGGCCGGGCGCGCCTATCGACACCGACCGGTGGTGTGCGGTGGCGACCAATGTGCTGGGCGGTTGCCGCGGCTCCACCGGGCCGAGTTCCCTTGCCCGAGACGGGAAGCCGTGGGGTTCGCGGTTTCCGCTGATCACAGTGCGCGATCAGGTCGAGGCGGATATCGCCGCGCTGGAGGCGTTGGGAATCACCCAGGTCGCGGCCGTCGTCGGCGGATCCATGGGCGGCGCACGGGCTTTGGAATGGATGGTCGGCCACTCGGACCGGGTTCGGGCCGGCCTGCTGCTGGCCGTCGGCGCGCGCGCCACCGCCGACCAGATCGGCACCCAGACCACTCAGATCGCGGCGATCAAGGCCGACCCGAACTGGCAGGGCGGCGACTATCACGGCACCGGGCGATCCCCGGATGCCGGCCTGGCGATCGCTCGCCGGTTCGCTCACCTGACCTACCGCGGCGAGATCGAACTGGACACCCGGTTCGCCAATCACGGCCAAAGCGGCGAAGATCCGTCGGACGGCGGCCGCTACGCCGTGCAGAGTTACCTGGAACATCAGGGTGACAAGATCCTGGCCCGTTTCGACGCCGGCAGTTACGTGACCCTGACCGAGACGTTGAACAGCCACGACGTCGGGCGTGACCGCGGCGGGCTGGAAAACGCGCTGGGTGGGTGCCCAGTCGCGGCCGTGGTCGGCGGCATCACGTCCGACCGGCTGTACCCGCTGCGCCTGCAGCAGGAGCTGGCCGACCTACTGCCGGGCTGCGCCGGGCTGCACGTGGTCGATTCCATCTGCGGACACGACGGTTTTCTGGTGGAGACCGAGGCGGTGGGTGAATTGATCCGCGAGACACTGGATCTGGCCGCGAACGAAGACGCGTGTCGGAGGTGACCCGCTCTCGGCACGACCGCTCCCTGTCGTTCGGTTCGGCGGCCGCAGCCTACGAGCGTGGACGTCCGTCCTATCCGCCCGAAGCCATCGACTGGTTGTTGCCTCGCGGGGCGCGTCAGGTGCTCGACTTGGGCGCGGGTACCGGCAAGCTGACCACCCGGCTGGTGGAGCGCGGTCTCGACGTCGTGGCGGTGGACCCGATCCCGGAAATGCTCGAAGTGCTGAGCGCCTCGCTCACGGAGACCCACGCGCTGTTGGGGACCGCGGAAGAGATTCCGTTGGAGGACAACAGCGTTGACGCGGTTCTGGTCGCCCAGGCCTGGCACTGGGTGGATCCGGAGCGGGCGATTCCCGAGGTCGCCCGCGTGTTGCGGCCCGGTGGTCGGCTGGGTCTGGTGTGGAACACCCGCGACGAGCGGCTCGGTTGGGTGCGAGAGCTCGGGCACATAATCGGCAGCGACGGCGATGGGCGCCGGTTCGATCTGAAGTTGTCGACGCCGTTCGCCGAGCCGGAACGCCATCAGGTCGAGTGGACGAATTACCTTACCCCGCAAGCGTTGATCGACTTGGTGGCCTCTCGAAGCTACTGCATCACCTCGCCGACGGAGGTCCGCACCCAGACGCTGGATCAGGTGCGCCAGCTGCTGGCCACCCATCCGGCGCTGGCGAACTCGACGGGGTTGGCGATGCCGTACGTCACCGTGTGCATCCGGGCGACGCTGGCCGCCTGACGACTACTCCTGTCCTCGTGGGTGGAGTTGTTGTTCAGGGTGGTGTTGGTGCGGGGTTGGCCTCGGTCGAGGTGGGGTCGGGGATCTATGCGGTGGTGCCGTTGGTGTGGCGTTGGGTGGTCCAGCCTTGGGGGCTGAGCATGCGGTGGTG
>NZ_LR655778.1 GCF_902168065.1 Mycobacterium tilburgii
AAGACCCCCCCGGCGGCGGCCGCCCCCCCCCCCCCCCCGACACAGATGGTCACCAGGCGGCGTATCTCACCGGGCGGGGCCGGCGCCCCCATCGGGCGGGCGACAATCGCGGCCACCATGACGACGGCGCTGAGCACCGCGAACGGCACGCTGTGGTCGAAATACTGCCGTTGGATGATGTCGAAGGCGTAGTGCCAGCTCACCGGGAACAGCCAATTCACCTGGAACGCCTGGCCGTGGGCGAACACCACGAACGGCGTCATGCCCCCCAACGTGACAGCCGTCGCGGTCGTCCACCGCAGCGCGGGCGCTGTGCGCGCCCCCCGGAGCGCCAGCTGCGGCAGCATCACCACATGAACCAGGACCAACAGAATCAGGTTGAGGCTCAATAGGATCGACACCATCAACGCCGCCGCGTAGCCGACCCACAACCGGGCCCGGTTACGGCGTACCGCGGCGACGAACAACACCGTCAGCCAGATCGCCGCGGCCACCGACAAGGCATACGACCGCGCTTCGATACCCGCCCACGTGGTGCGCGGGAGGATCGCGAACATGACGCCCGCGCACACCGCGGTGCCGCGTCCCGGGGTGAAGCGCCGGGTTAAGACGACCACCCCGGCGGTGGCGACGCCGACGGCCAGCGCGCTGGGCTGCCGCGACCAGAACTCGGTCGGGGGAAAGAT
>NZ_LR655691.1 GCF_902168065.1 Mycobacterium tilburgii
GGGTTTCGGCGCAGCGGGCGCGGCCGCTGCCTTGGTCGCGGTCGCCGCGTCAGCCTTCGGTTCGGTGTCGGTGGCCGGGGCCGTTTCCGTCGTGGCCTCGGTTGCCGGCTTAGCGGCCGGAGCCTTCTTGGCGCCGGGTCGCTTGGCACCGGCGGCCAACCCCAGGCCCTTAACGGGCGCTGCGGGTGCCTTGGGTGCCTCGGCCTCGGGGCTCGGCTGCGCCGCCGGGGTCTCCGCCGCGGGCGCTGTGGTCTCCGCGGCCGCCTTCTTGGCGCCCGGCTTCTTGGCACACCCTGCGATCCCTAGGCCCTTGGCGGGAGCCGGGGCCGCCTTGGCGGCTTCGGTCGCCGCGGGGGCTTCCGCCGGAGCCGTCACGGCGGTGGCCTTGGGCTCGGCTTTCGCGGCCCGTTCCTCCGCCCGCTTCGCGGCGGTGCCCTTCTCCGGCAGCGTCGCCTTGTCGTACTCGAGCGATCCCAGCAGGATCTGGGCGACGTCAAGCACTTCGACCCCGCTGCGGCCGGCCTCTTCCTGTCGGTCGTTGACCCCGTCAGTGACCATCACCCGGCAGAACGGGCAACCGGTCGCGATCGTCGCGGTGTTGGTGGCCAGCGCCTCGTCGACGCGTTCGTGGTTGATGCGCTTGCCGATGTGTTCTTCCATCCACATCCGCGCGCCCCCGGCGCCGCAGCAGAAGCTGCGTTCGGCGTGGCGCGGCATCTCAGTGAGGTTCGCCCCGGCGAAGCCGATCAGCTCGCGCGGCGCCTTGTACACCTTGTTGTGCCGGCCCAGGTAGCACGGGTCGTGGTAGGTGATGTCCTGCGAGACCGGCGTCACCGGCACCAGCTTCTTGTCCCGCACCAACCGGTTGAGCAGCTGGGTGTGGTGCAACACGGTGTAGTTGGCGCCGAGCTGGCGGTACTCCTTGCCGAGGGTGTTGAAGCAGTGCGGGCAGGTGACCACGATCTTGCGGTCGACGGTCTCCACACCTTCGAACACCCCGTCCAGGGTTTCGACGGCCTGCTGGGCCAGCTGCTGGAACAGGAACTCGTTGCCGGAACGGCGGGCTGAGTCACCGTTGCAGGTTTCGCCGGTGCCGAGCACCAAATACTTCACCCCGGCGATGGCCAGCAGCTCGGCCACCGCCTTGGTGGTCTTCTTGGCCTTGTCGTCGTAGGCGCCGGCGCAGCCGACCCAGAACAGGTACTCGAAGCCATCGAAGCTGTCCACGTCTTCGCCGTAGACCGGAACGTCAAAGTCGACCTCGTCGATCCAATTGGTACGGTCACCAGCGTTCTGGCCCCACGGATTGCCTTTGTTCTCAAGGTTTTTGAACAGCACCAAGAGTTCCGACGGGAACTCCGACTCCATCATCACTTGGTAGCGACGCATGTCTACGATGTGATTGACGTGTTCGATGTCGACCGGGCACTGCTCGACGCAGGCGCCGCACGTCACGCACGACCACAGCACGTCGGGATCGATCACGCCGCCCTGCTCGGCAGTCCCGACCAGCGGGCGCGCCGCCTGCTCGGGTCCATGTCCGGGCACCCGGCCAAAGCCGGATTCCGGGACATGGTGGCCCTTCTCGTGGGTGGTCTCGAGATCCAGGCCCTCCAGCGGCTCGGCCTTCTTCTCGCCAAGGATATAGGGCGCCTTGGCCATCCAGTGGTCGCGCAGGTCCATGATGACGAGCTTGGGCGACAGCGGCTTACCGGTATTCCAGGCCGGACACTGCGACTGGCAGCGTCCGCACTCGGTACAAGTGGCGAAGTCGAGGTTCGCCTTCCAGGTGAAGTCCTCGATCTTGCCGCGGCCGAAAACGTCGTCCTCGCCGGGATCTTGGAAGTTGATCGGCTTGCCGCCGGACTCCATCGGAAGCAGCGGGCCCAGGCCGTCGGGCAGGCGTTTGAACGTGACGTTGATGGGCGCCAGGAAGATGTGCAGGTGCTTGGAGTGCAGCACGATCAGCAGGAAGATCAGCGCGACCGCGATGTGGGCCAGCAGCGCGAGGGTTTCGACCCACTCGTTGACCGTGGGGCCCAGCGGCTGCATCAGCGCGCCCATCGCGTGGGAGAAGAAGGCCCCGTGGCCGTAAGGGAAGTCGCCGGTGTTGACGGCGGCGCCGCGGAAGATGGCGTAGCTCAAGATGACCAGGAAGATCATGAACAGGATCAGCCAGGCGCCGCCGATGTGCGAACCATAGAAGCGTGACGAGCGGCCGTGTTCCTTTGGCTCGCTGCGCAACCGGATGATGGTGAAGGTTGTGATGCCGGCCAGCACCGCCAGGGCGATGAAGTCCTGCAAGAAGCCCAGGGCGTTCCAGCGGCCGACGATCGGGATGTGGAAGTTGGGCTGGAACAGCGTGCCGTAGGCCTCGATGTACACAGTGATGAGGATGAAGAAGCCCCACATGGTGAAGAAGTGGGCGAGGCCGGGAACCGACCACTTGAGCAGCTTGCGCTGACCGAACACCTCGGAGACCTGCGCCCAGATGCGCGAACCGATGTTGTCGGTGCGGCCGGTCGCGGGCTGGCCCGCCATGACCAGCCGGTACAGCCACCAGACGCGTTTGAGTGCCAACGACACCACTACCGCGGTCAAGCCCAGGCCTAGCACCAGTCGTATGAGCGTCTGTGTGGTCACAGAAGGTCTCTCCCCACGCCTCGTCACCCAGCGAAAATTCGTTCGACCTTTGCTAGCTCATAGTGACATCTGCACCGTTACCGTCGCGAGAAAGGCTGACCTAACCGCCGTTGTTGCAGGTCGTTGACCAGCGGCTTAGCCGTTCGGAGCAAGCATCGCACGGATCATTAATAGAGCATCTCTGAGCGCGGCCCGGCGCCCAGTCGGCGGCGTATCCGGGCCACGTGATGCTCAACCGTTTTCGCCGAGATGAAAGTTGCGTGCCGATGTCCCGGTATGGCATACCCAGCAGCAGGAGTTCGGCAACCTCGCGTTCGCGCTGCGTCAGCGCAGACCCTGACGGCGGCTGCGCTGACGGCGAAGCCGCGCTGTGCGTTTGGTCACCGGGGGCCTCGTCCGGGGTGGCTCCGACCTTCAGGTCGCGGGCGAGCTGCAGCATCGCACCGGACACCTTGCCATCGGGTGTCTGCAGCGCGGCCTGACCAGTCAGCCGGGTGGCGTCGGAAGTCAGGCCATACGTGCGCGAGCGCGCGCCGCCGCGGTGACCTCGTCGACGTCGACCTGGATGGCCAGTACCCGCAGCCAGGTGCGGCCCGCGCCCGACAGGGTGTGCGCCAGCGTGCTGACCGCGGCCGCCGCGCCGAGGGCCTGACCGTGCGGCGCCACCAGCTCCGGCGCGTTGGCGAGGATCCCGGCGTGCACGCCCGCCAATGCAGGGGGTGGACCACAGTGCTGGATTGCCCAGCGAATCCAGCAGGGCGAACGCCCGCTCCAGGGTGTGGCGCAGCTGCTCGACCTGGCGCATGCGCACGGCCGCGACCCACAACTCGCCCAATGGCAGCAGGGCGAACAGATCGACGGAGTGCTCGGCGAGCACTTCCATGCCCGCGTACCAATGCTTGTGCAGCGCACCGGCATCCCCGCTGCGACGGGCGATGGCGGTCTGCAGCGTCGCTGCTCACAATGCGTCACGGCGGTGCAGCTGGACGGAACCGGCTGCGACGACATCCGCGCCGGCCGCTGCCAGCTGCCCGTCCTGCATTTTGATCCAGGCCCCCAGCAGTGTGTGCCGAGAGTGGAACACCGCGTCGCTGTCGGCGTGCACCGCGCGGCCGATCACGCTGCGGGCCCGGACCGGATCGCCGGCATGTATCGCGGCCAGGGTGACCAGCCTGGTGGGGCTGTCGAGCAGGACTTCGGTCATGGGTTGCGCGGACGCGATGGCCTGGCCGAGTCGCGCGATCGCTGCCGGGTAGGGCTGATCCATGGTCAGCAGCAGTCCCTCGGCGAGACCGCGCGCGGTCCGCGCGGCCATGGTTGGAGGCCCGGAATCCTTGATCTGAAAGGCATTACGTGTGGCGGCGAGGTCTCCGGTCGCGGAGAACACGATCGCTGCGGACGCGCCGGCCACAGCGTCCGGTTGCGGGCCTAGCCAGCCGAATAATTCCGCCGCTTGCGCCGCGTTGCCGTCATGTGTGGCGACGCTGGCCGCGCCACGGCACCGACCATACTGACCCGCGTCAGAACGTGGTGACCTTCTCTACGCTGACGAACATTCCGTGTCCGGTGCGCCTGTTGGTGAACTTGGTGCCGGCTTCGGAAGCGTCGATGGTCCAGCCCTGCGCGTCGTAGATCTTGTAGTCGATCGTGACGGTGGGGATCGCCCCCAAGTTGCCCAATATCCACTGCACCGTGCCGCCAGAGGTGATGTGGACGCCGTTGGCGTGTTCACCGTCCTGCATAGGTGAGTTGGTGAATGGTGCCTCGCACCCCACGCTGTCCTTGTTGATCTGGCAACGGGTTGTGCCGGACTTGGTTTCGATGAAGACGTAGCCGTTCTGGTCGGGTGGCAGCGGAATGGCGCTGGCCGGGGTGGTGGGGCTCGCCGGTGGCGCCGGAGTTTGGCTGGACGGCGGTAGGGCGCCGCTCGGCCGGGGTGTCGGGAACGCGGGCTCGGTCGGCCCGGTGCCCGGCGTGGCAACCGGCCTGCCCTCGATGACGGAGCTGCAGCCGGACGTCAGCGCGGGGCCCGCCAGCACGGCCACCAGTAGCAGCGAGCCGCCGGCCAAGCCCCGCCGTGCCTTGTGGTATAACCGCACGCGTCGCTCCCCGAAGATCTGAGATGTCAGACGTAGAGTACGCACGAGGAGGGGAAAGCTGCGGTGGCGACGCGCCCTTGAGACGCCGATGATAACGAAGCGTTATCGTCGAATCCGGGCTCGATTGCCGCGGGCCAAGCCCACTCAGAGACCGAGCAGCCGCTCGGCGTTGCGGTGGCTGATGCGCGCACGCTCGTCATCACTGAGCGGGAGGCCGTCCAGGAACGCACGGGCGGCCTTCATCGACCCGAACGGGATAGTCGGCGGAAACGCTCACCGGTCAATGCCGACCTGTGAGACCAGGTTGGCCGTAGGTGGCCTCGTTGTTGAAGTTGGCAAAGGTGTAGTTGACGTTCTTTCGCAGGTACCAGCTGACCAGGTGCTTGAGGCCGGTCAGTTCCGGCCTGAGTGTTGCGTCGAACCGCGGCAGCATGAACGACATTCCCTTGCCCATGTGGCCGATGATGATCTGCAGGTCCGGGTAGGTGTCGAATACCCCGCCGAGATTCATGCGCAGCACGCGCGTGGAGGTGTTGATGTGCCAGCCCCACCCCACGGTCGCCAGCGCGAACGTCACCTCGGGCGCGAACCCGGCGTAGCAGGACTCGATGACGCCCGCCGGCGGGATCGTCGTGTGCAAGTAGATGGGGGCCTTGAGCGTCGCCGCGCGATCGAAGATCGGCTCGAAGAACGGGTCATCCAGGTAGCGACCCTGGCTGTGCCCGTTGATGACCGCGCCGAGGAAACCGAGCGTACCTATCGCCTGCTCGACTTCCTCGGCCGCGGCATCTGGTGCACTCGTCGGCATCGTGGCGAAACCCGCCAGCCAGTCGGGGTAACGCCCGATCGCGGCGGCGAGTTCATCATTGCATTCCCGGTCCAGCTCAACGGCTTTCGGCCCGTCCAGCTGCTCGACACCGGGCGTCGCCAGCGGCAGCACCGCGAGGTCGACCTCCGCCTCATCCATCGCCGCTATGCGAGTCTCGTCCATACTCGGCGATGGCGTTCGATCACGCCCGCGCGGGACGCCAGCCAGCTACCCGGTCCACGCAGAAATCTGTCGGTGGCGAAATGCTCTTCAAGTGCGATGGTGCGCAAGACGCTCCTAACCTTCCAGCACGCGGCTGGCGGCGGTCCAGTACGGCAACTCTTCGCACTTGGCGGCCCACCGGATCGTCTTGGTGTAGGCGTATTCCGACAGCGTCTCCTCGGCGTGCTCGGCTGAAGCCGCTGTGTCCGACCCCACCGAAGCCCGTCCCGATCGCGATCCGGAAGTAGTTGTTGACGAACACGGCGCCGGCCCACCTTTCACTTGCCGGGCACCGCGTGCAGCAAGCGGTGCCCGGCAAGTAAGCACCGACTGGATCAGCTCCACCATCCGCAGCACCACCGAGGGCGTCTGCTCCGGTGGCTTCAGCACGACGGCGTTACCGACGGCGAGCGCCGGGGCGATCTTGTCCGCGGTGTGAATCGGCGGCCAACGACGAACTGGTCGTCGGTGGAAGGAGAGGACCAGCGAGTCCTGGTCCTTGTCAAGGCGGGAGCTTGCAGAGTCATTGGCACGTCCAGCAGGTTGGGGGTTTGATCATTCGCCGGGCGGTCAGAACGCTTGACGAAATCGACGCTACGATCACCTGCTGCATCTGGGCCAGCGACATGTTCTGATGGACGTTAGCACGTGCGGTGATAATAGCTGTGTGGAGCTTCGCCATCTTGAGTATTTCCTTGCGGTCGCAGATAACCGGAGCTTCACCGAGGCCGCGAAGAAATTACACGTCGTCCAATCGGGTGTGTCGGCGACGATCAAGGCCCTCGAGCGTGAACTGGGAGCGGAACTGTTCGTCCGCGGTCCGAGCGGAGTGGAGTTGACCGCGGCGGGCGTGGAGTTGCGTCCGCGCGCTCGTGAGACTCTGGACGCGGCCCGCGCCGCCAAGGACGCCGTCAACGCCACCCGCGGTTCTATTCGCGGCACGGTGACGGTGGGGGTCCTGACGTCGATCAGTGTGATCGACATGCCCACGGTGCTCGCGGAGCTGCACACCCGCCACCCCGGGGTGAATGTTCACCTGCGCGCGGCCAGCTCCGGGTCGGCCGGTTTGGCCAGCCAGCTCCGCGATGGGGATCTCGACGTGGCGTTTCTGGTCTTCACTGGGCCGCCGCCGGCCGATCTGAACGCCCGGCTGGTCGCTTCGGTTCCGCTGCTGCTGGTCGTGCCCGCTGATCATACTCTCGCCCAACGGGATTCGGTGGAGCTGGCGGAGCTGGCGGGCATGTCGTTCGTGGACGGCCCGCCGGGATACGGCACCAGAACCGTGATCGACAACGCGTTCACCGCCGCCGGCGTCGAGCGGACCGTCACGGTGGAGGTCGCCGATCTGGGCACGGCCGCGACCTACATCCGCAACGGTCTGGGCATCGGTTTTCTGAGCCGGACCATCCTGGACGAGATCGACGATTTAGGCTTGGCCACGCTGCGGGTGAGCGACCACGACCTGGAGTGGCGGCTGTTCGTCACCACGTCGGCGGCCCGGTCGATCAGCGCGGCGACCCGGGTCGTGCTGGACCTGATCGAAGAGATCGCGTCCCGCTGACTACCCCGCCAGTGCCGTCTCGGCGCACTCGATCGGCGCATCCTCGGCCGCCGCGTAGCCGTAGCGTTCGATGAACTCACCCTAGCGTTCGGTGACGACGGCGCGTTGTTCGGCCGTCAATTGGTAGCTGTTGGTCCGGTAGGTCGCCTTGTCAGACAGATACTGGCGCAGTCGCGGCAGGTACGACTCGAAGTCGCCCAGTTTCAGGTGCTCGTACAGCCAGCGCAGCTGACCCTCGGGATCGCTGATCAGGTCCTCGTAAGGCTTGATGACAAATTGAGTGTACTAGACTCAATATTGGGTTTTGACAGGTCAGCGCTCACGAGGCAGGATTGAGCGGGGTTCACTCAGCATAGTGGCACCAAAGAAGCCCTACATCAATCAGGAGGAATCACTATGGCTCGTGCGGTCGGTATCGACCTCGGGACCACCAACTCCGTCGTCGCAGTGCTCGAGGGTGGTGACCCTGTCGTCGTCGCCAACTCTGAAGGCTCACGGACGACGCCATCCATCGTCGCGTTCGCCCGCAACGGTGAGGTGCTCGTCGGTCAGACCGCCAAGAACCAGGCGGTCACCAACGTCGACCGCACCATCCGTTCGGTCAAGCGGCACATGGGCACCGACTGGTCCGTCGAGATCGATGGCAAGAAGTACACCGCTCAGGAGATCAGTGCGCGCACGCTGCAGAAGCTGAAGCGCGACGCCGAGGCATACCTGGGTGAGGACATCACCGACGCGGTCATCACTGTGCCCGCGTACTTCAACGATGCCCAGCGTCAGGCGACCAAGGAAGCCGGCCAGATCGCCGGCCTGAACGTGCTGCGCATCGTCAACGAGCCGACCGCAGCGGCGCTGGCATACGGCCTGGACAAGGGCGAGAAGGAACAGACCATTCTGGTTTTCGACCTTGGGGGTGGCACGTTCGACGTGTCCCTGCTCGAGATCGGCGAGGGTGTCGTCGAGGTCCGCGCCACCAGTGGCGACAACCACCTCGGTGGCGACGACTGGGACGACCGGATCGTCAACTGGCTGGTCGACAAGTTCAAGGGCACCAGCGGAATTGACCTGACCAAGGACAAGATGGCGATGCAGCGGCTGCGTGAGGCCGCCGAGAAGGCCAAGATCGAGCTCTCCAGTTCGCAGAGCACCTCAGTCAACCTACCGTACATCACCGTTGACGCCGACAAGAACCCGTTGTTCCTCGACGAGCAGCTGACTCGCGCCGAGTTCCAGCGAATCACGCAGGATCTGCTGGACCGCACGCGTCAGCCGTTCCAGTCGGTCATCAAGGACGCCGGCATCTCGGTGTCCGAGATTGACCACGTTGTGCTGGTGGGTGGTTCCACCCGGATGCCGGCGGTCACCGATCTGGTCAAGCAACTGACCGGCGGCAAGGAGCCCAACAAGGGCGTCAACCCCGACGAGGTTGTGGCCGTGGGTGCCGCGCTGCAGGCCGGTGTCCTCAAGGGTGAGGTGAAAGACGTTCTGCTGCTGGATGTCACACCGCTGAGCCTGGGTATCGAGACCAAGGGTGGCGTGATGACCAAGCTGATCGAACGCAACACCACCATCCCGACCAAGCGGTCGGAGACCTTCACCACCGCGGACGACAACCAGCCGTCGGTGCAGATCCAGGTCTACCAGGGTGAGCGTGAAATCGCCTCGCACAACAAGCTGCTCGGCTCCTTTGAGCTGACCGGTATCCCGCTGGCCCCGCGTGGTGTCCCGCAGATCGAGGTCACCTTCGACATCGACGCCAACGGCATCGTGCACGTCACCGCCAAGGACAAGGGCACCGGCAAGGAGAACACGATCAAAATCCAGGAGGGCTCCGGCCTGTCCAAGGAAGAGATCGACCGGATGATCAAGGACGCCGAGGCGCACGCCGAGGAGGACCGCAAGCGCCGCGAGGAGGCCGACGTTCGCAACCAGGCCGAGACCCTGGTCTACCAGACGGAGAAATTCGTCGCTGAACAACGGGGCGCAGCGGCCGAGTCCGGTGGTTCGAAGGTTCCCGAGGACACCTTGAACAAGGTGGATGCCGCGGTGGCCGAGGCCAAGTCGGCGTTGGGCGGCACCGACATTGCCGCGATCAAGACGGCGATGGAGAAGCTGGGTCAGGAGTCCCAGGCTCTGGGTCAGGCGATCTACGAAGCCACCCAGGCGGCCGGGGCGCAGGCCGGCGGTGCAGAGGCAAGCGGTACATCTGCTTCCGCTGACGATGTCGTGGACGCGGAGGTGGTCGACGACGACCGGGAGGCCAAGTGAACGAAGGCAATCCGCAAGAACCGGTGACTGTGACCGACAAGCGGCGGATTGATCCCGAGACCGGAGAAGTGCGGAACGCCCCTCCCAGCCCTGCTAGCCCGGGGCCGGGAGGGGATACACCGACGGCCGCCCCGACGGACTCCGCCGCAGATGACGGCACCAACAAGGTCGCCGAGCTGACCGCCGATTTGCAACGGGTGCAGGCTGATTTCGCCAACTACCGGAAACGGGCATTGCGTGATCAGCAGGCCGCGGCGGATCGGGCCAAGGCCACCGTGATCAGCCAATTGCTGGGCGTGCTGGACGATCTCGAGCGCGCCCGTTCACACGGTGATCTGGAGTCGGGTCCGCTGAAGTCGGTAGCCGACAAGCTGGACAGCGCACTGACCGGGCTCGGTGTCGTGGCGTTCGGTGCCGAAGGCGAAGACTTCGACCCGGTGCTGCATGAAGCCGTCCAGCATGAGGGCGATGGCGGCGAGGGTTCCAAGCCGGTGATCGGCACGGTCATGCGCCAGGGCTACAAGCTGGGCGAGAACGTGTTGCGTCACGCCCTGGTCGCCGTCGTCGACACGATCCCGGACGACGGCGACGCCGCTGTTACGGCCGAGCCCGCCGAGACCGAATCGAGCGATACCGACGAAAACGCTGCCGCCGCCGGTGAATAAGGCACAGAATCAGAACAACAGCCAGAAAGGTGGGAGGGGGTGACGCGACATGGCCCAGCGTGAATGGGTCGAAAAGGACTTCTACGAGGAGCTGGGCGTCTCCTCCGACGCCAGCCCCGAAGAGATCAAACGCGCCTATCGCAAGCTGGCGCGTGACTTGCACCCGGATGCGAATCCCGACAATCCCGCGGCCGGCGAACGGTTCAAAGCGTTGTCGGAGGCGCACAACGTGCTTTCGGATCCGGCCAAGCGCAAGGAGTACGACGAGACCCGCCGGCTTTTCGCCGGCGGGGGCTTCGGCGGTCGGCGGTTCGACGGTGGCGGCTTCGGCAGCTTCAACGTGGGCGGCTACGGCTCCGATGGCGCCGAGTTCAACCTGAACGACCTGTTCGACGCCGCGGGCCGCAGCGGCGGTGCCAACATCGGCGACCTCTTCGGCGGCCTGTTCGGACGCGGCGCGGGCGCGCGGCCCAGTCGACCGCGCCGCGGCAACGACCTGGAAACCGAAACCGAGCTGGATTTTGTCGAGGCCGCCAAGGGCGTCGCGATGCCGCTGCGGCTGACCAGCCCAGCGCCGTGCACGAATTGCCATGGCAGCGGGGCACGTCCGGGCACCAGCCCGAAGGTGTGTCCCACCTGTAATGGGTCCGGCGTGGTCAGCCGCAACCAGGGGGCGTTCGGGTTTTCCGAGCCGTGCACCGAATGTCGGGGCAGCGGCTCGATCATCGAGCACCCCTGCGACGAGTGCAAGGGCACCGGTGTCGCCACCCGCACCCGCACCATCAGCGTGCGGATCCCACGGGGAGTCGAAGACGGGCAACGGATCCGGCTGCCCGGGCAGGGTGAGGCCGGGCTGCGCGGCGCCCCGTCGGGCGACCTGTACGTGACGGTGCACGTGCGGCCGGACAAGGTCTTCGCCCGCGACGGTGACGAATTGACTGTGACCGTGCCGGTTAGTTTCAGCGAATTAGCCCTCGGGTCAACACTTTCCGTGCCCACCCTGGACGGGAAGGTCAGTGTTCGCGTGCCCAAGGGTACGGCGGACGGCCGTATCCTGCGGGTACGTGGGCGCGGTGTGCCCAAGCGTAGCGGTGGGCACGGTGACTTGCTGGTCACCGTGAAAGTCGCTGTGCCGCCGAACCTGGAAGGCGCCGCACAAGAAGCTCTGGAGGCGTACGCCGAAGCCGAGCGGGCGAGCGGCTTCAACCCGCGGGCCGGATGGGCAGGTAACCGCTGATGGTTAAGAACTCCAGGCGCGACGAGGCGCGGACCTTTTTGATCTCAGTGGCGGCCGAACTCGCCGGCATGCACGCTCAGACGTTGCGGACCTACGACCGGCTGGGGCTGGTCAGCCCGAGCCGCACTTCCGGTGGCGGGCGACGTTATTCGCAGCACGACGTGGAATTGCTGCGCGAGGTGCAGCGCCTGTCCCAGGACGAGGGTGTCAACCTGGCCGGGATCAAGCGCATCATCGAGCTAACCAATCAGGTTGAGGCACTGCAGTCGCGGGTGAAGGAAATGGCCGAGGAAATCGCAGCGTTGCGCGCCAACCAGCGCCGCGAGGTCGCTGTGGTACCCAAGAGCACGGCGCTGGTGGTGTGGCAGCCGCGTAAGGGTCGCTGACCCGCGGATGCGCTGGTTCACCTGCCGCGGCGCGGCTTTCAGCGGTCGGCGGGGTCAGGCGACTCGGACGGAGAACTGAGCGACTGCCGGTTCGCCGGGGCGGGCGGTGGATAGCCGCCACGGCTGAGCGCCGCGGTCGGCGCCGTTCATCGGCTCGAAGCACACCACTTCCTCGCTCGGCGGTGCGAAGATCTGGGCCGCCGAATACCCTTGCTCGAAGTGCACTTCCAGCCAGCGCCCGCCACCGGACACCGCGAACACGGCACCGTCGGATACCTGGTCGTAGGCGTCGTCAAAGGTGTTTTTGCCCAGCAGTTCTCGTGTGGCGGGCTGCTCCGACGATTGTCCGGTGGGCAGGCCGCGTCCGTCGAGGCTCAGATGCAGCAGCGGCGGGGTCTCGATGAGCCACTCGCCGCGGGCCGCCTCCGGCACCTGCAGGTAAGGATGAAAGCCGTAGCACAGCGGGACGGCGGTGTCGCCGGTTGCGTGACGGTCGTGCGCACCGTCACCGCCCGGTCGGCCAGCCGCATGTCCACTGTGAGCAAGTGCGGGTAGGGGAAGCTGGCCAGCAGTCGCCGGTCGGCACCGAAGTCCACCTCGGCTGTGAGCTCGTTGGTCGACTGGGTGATCACCCGCCATCCCGGGTAGGCGGCCAGGGCGCCGTGAATGGGTAGCCCGTTGGTGTCCGCCCGGACGCCGTTATCGCCCGGCGTCAGCTCGGCGGTATAGGTGTTGGCGCTCAAGCGATTCGCCCAGGGATACAGAATCGGAACGCCCATCGTCTTGCTGGCGTGCAGGTAGCCGTCCAGGCCTCGCCGCTGGCCGAGCAACTCGACGCCGTCGTCGGTCAGCGAGGTGCCGATCATGCCGTCGTCGGGGCGCGAACTGCGCGGCCAGCGAGGAGGTGGGGTCCCGCAGGGTCACCACATGCACAGGGTCAGCCTAGCGGCGATCGCAAGTGCGGCGTGGCCGCGCGCGGCGGGTCGTCGCCATCAAACCTAGCGGTCGGGCCTAGCGACTCAACGGATCGTGCTGAATGCGCTGCGGCGGAGCGCCTTTGGCCAGCAGCGCGTTTTTGGTGACCTGCACCATGGCGGGCCCACCGCAGATCAGGATCTGCCTGTCGCCCCATCCGCCGTACCGGGTCACCACCCTCGGCAGCCGGCCGACTTGATGCACATGCAGACCGCGCGGCGGCGTCACATCGGGATAGTCGGCGGCCCAGGCCGGGTTGTTGTTGTAGTCCGATACGGGCGAGACCGACAGCCACGGATTGTGCGCGGCGATCTGCCACAGCGTAGGCAGGTCGTACAGCTCGCAGCGGTACCGCGCGCCGAAAAACAGGTGCACCCGCGGGTTTTCCGCGTACCGGCACAGGTCCATGATCAGCGTCCGCAGCGGCGCCAAGCCGGTGCTCCCGGCGACCATCAGGACGTCGCCGCCGCCCCGGTCGACGTGCAGGCCGCCGTGCGGGCTGGACAGTCGCCACCGGTCGCCCGGCCGCGTCTCGTTGACGATCGCGCTGCTCACCAGCCCGCCGGGGACCTGGCGGACGTGGAATTCGATGCCGCCGTCGGGGCCGGCCGGGATGGCGGGGCTGAGGAATCGCCAACGCCCTGGGCATTGCGGAACATGGACGTCGACGTATTGGCCGGGGTGGTAGTGCATGGGGTGGTCCAGTCGCAGTCGGACGACGGCGAGGTCCCGCGAAACCCGATGGTGTTCGACGACGGTGCCGTCCCACCAGGCGGGACCCTCCTCGGCGTCGGCGGCACCGCTCATCACGCCGGTGATCAGGTTGAGCGATTGGTGGGCCGCATCGTCGACGGCATCGGTCCAGGCGTCGCCGACCTGCCTGCGCAATGCGGCCAGTAGGGCGGCCCGCAGCGATTCGTAATGTCTTGGCAGCACACCGTATTTGCGGTGGTCCCGGCCGAGCTGGGCTAGGAAGGCCACCGGTTCCTGAGCGCGCTGCGCGACCAGCTCACCGTAGACCCAGTGCAACGCGTGACCGAAAGCTGCCCGCTGAGCGTCCATTTCGGGTGGGAACAGGTCGCGTAGCGAGACGTTGAAGGCGAACCACTGGGTGTAGAAATGGCGCACGAGTTCGGCGCCCGCGGCGTTGGGGGCCAGGGCGTCGCGCAGCACTTGCAGGGCATCGGAGTCCTCTAAGCCCACGGGGCCCGATTCTAAGTCGGCTGGCAGCGCCGCCGTTAGCCCTGACGGACGGTGTTCGACCTGCCGGTGTTGGCGATCGTCGGTGAACCCCAGTGGTAGGTGATCACGTTGCCGGTGCCCGAGATGCTGATTGCGTCGACGGTGAGGCGATTTTCTTTGCCGGCAACGGCGACGCTGGTGCAGGTGACCGGTGACGGTGTCCATGTTGGCCACGCCGCTGACCGACAGGTAGCCCCCGTTGCACTGCACCGTTCTCGTCATGCCGGACCCACTGACCTGCAACGTGCCGGCGGCGGGCACGTTCTCGGCGGGGGTGTCGCCGACGAGGTTGGTGCGGAATCCGGCGGCCGCCAGCCCGGCCAGGGGCAGCAACCCCACCACGATGACCAACCAGCAGGACATTCCCACCAATAACCTGGGCCGCAGCGCGCCGATCCAGTTGCCGGTCCGGTCGAGGTCGTAGGCAAACGCGCTCACGCAGCGGGCGCGTGCCGGATTGCGCTGGTCGGCGAGGATCACCCCGTCGACGTATTCCCGCCCGCGCATCACCAGAGCGCCGCGGTGGCCGTCGAGTGTGAACGACACCGTCGTCTTGGTGTTGGGGCCGCTCCAGCGCAGCCGGGTGACGGTCCACTCCCGCGCGATCGGTAGTCGAGTATTGAAATACTGTGCTCGGGAAGGCTTTCGATGCCGGTGACGGTCGCGACGCGCCCCCACTTGAGCAGCCCGAGCCGAATACGCGCGCCGTAGAGGTGAACGGCGTAGATCTCGGCCAGGGTGATCACCGCGGTGGCGGCAAAGGCCGTCAGTAGTTGCAGCCACAGCGCGATCGGCGCGATCGCGACGACGAACAGCGTCCAGACGTACCGCCAGCGAAACGGGAGCAACTCAGCCACCCAAAAGGTGACCGGAATCCGCCGGGGCGGCGGCGCGAGGCGGAGTCGTCGCCTCCCTCGTGCAAAATTCCTCCAAGAAATCTAGACTTGAGCGAAACAGACTCAACCTTGACGACGTTGAACATCGCGAGAAGCATTTTCCCTATACCCGAACGGAGGTGTCTCGGTTGGCCAGCGACTCTTTCAACCCGACCACCAAGACGCAAGCAGCTCTGACGTCAGCCTTACAAGCGGCCAGCGCTGCCGGTAACCCCGACATCAGGCCCGCACATTTGCTGCTGGCGTTGCTAACCCAGAACGATGGAATCGCCGCGCCGCTCCTGGAAGCTGTCGGTGTCGCGCCCGGGACCATTCGGACCGAAACCGAGCACCTGCTCGAACGGCTGCCCCGCGCGAGCGGCTTCAGCTCGCAGCCCCAGTTGTCGCGTGAATCGCTGGCCGCCATTACCACCGCCCAGCAGCTGGCCACCGAGATGGACGACGAGTACGTCTCCACTGAGCACCTGTTGGTGGGCCTGGCTACCGGCGACTCCGACGTCGCCAAGCTGCTCACCGGCCACGGCGCGTCCCCCCAGGCTCTACGGGACGCGTTCGTCAAGGTGCGCGGCAGCACCCGGGTCACCAGCACCGACCCCGAAGCGACGTATCAGGCGCTGGAGAAGTACTCCACCGATCTGACCGCCCGCGCTCGGGAAGGCAAGCTCGACCCGGTCATAGGGCGCGACAACGAGATCCGTCGCGTTGTGCAGGTGTTGTCCCGGCGCACCAAGAACAACCCGGTGCTGATCGGTGAACCCGGCGTCGGCAAGACCGCGATCGTCGAGGGCCTGGCCCAGCGCATCGTGGCCGGCGACGTTCCGGAGAGCCTGCGCGACAAGACCGTCATCGCACTCGACCTCGGGTCGATGGTCGCCGGCGCGAAGTACCGCGGCGAATTCGAGGAGCGGCTCAAGGCCGTGCTGGACGACATCAAGAACTCCGCGGGCCAGATCATCACGTTCATCGACGAGCTGCACACCATCGTCGGTGCCGGCGCGACCGGCGAGGGCGCGATGGACGTCGGCAACATGATCAAGCCGATGCTGGCTCGCGGCGAGCTGAGGCTGGTCGGCGCCACCACCCTCGACGAGTACAGCAAGTACATCGAGAAGGACGCGGCGCTGGAACGCCGGTTCCAGCAGGTGCTGGTCGGCGAGCCGTCTGTGGAGGATACCGTCGGCATCCTGCGCGGCCTCAAGGATCGCTACGAGGTGCATCACGGGGTGCGGATCACAGACTCCGCGCTAGTGGCGGCGGCAACCCTGTCCGACCGGTACATCACCGCCCGCTTCCTGCCGGACAAGGCCATCGACCTGGTCGACGAGGCCGCCAGCCGGCTCAAGATGGAGATCGACTCCCGGCCCGTCGAGATCGACGAGGTCGAGCGGCTGGTGCGCCGCCTCGAAATCGAGGAGATGGCGCTGGCCAAGGAGGAGGACGAGGCGTCCAAGGAGCGGCTGGATAAGCTGCGCTCGGAGCTGGCCGACCAGAAAGAAAAGCTGGCCGAGCTGACCACCCGGTGGCAAAACGAGAAGAACGCCATCGACACCGTGCGCGAGCTCAAGGAACAGCTGGAGGCCCTGCGGGGCGAGTCGGAGCGCGCCGAGCGCGACGGCGACCTGGCCAAGGCCGCGGAGCTGCGGTACGGGCGCATCCCGGAGGTCGAGAAGAAGCTCGAAGCGGCACTGCCGCAGGCCGAGGCGCGGGAAAATTGGATGCTAAAGGAGGAGGTCGGTCCCGACGACATCGCCGATGTGGTGTCGGCGTGGACCGGGATCCCCGCCGGCCGGATGCTCGAGGGTGAGACTGCCAAGCTGCTGCGCATGGAGGACGAGCTGGGCAAGCGCGTCATCGGCCAGAAGAAGGCGGTGACCGCGGTTTCCGACGCGGTGCGTCGGTCCCGGGCCGGCGTCGCCGACCCCAACCGGCCGACCGGGTCATTCATGTTCCTCGGCCCGACCGGTGTCGGTAAGACCGAGCTGGCCAAGGCGCTGGCGGAGTTCCTGTTCGACGACGAACGCGCCATGGTCCGCATCGATATGAGCGAGTACGGCGAGAAGCACTCGGTGGCCCGCCTGGTCGGCGCCCCGCCCGGCTACATCGGCTACGATCAGGGTGGTCAGCTCACCGAGGCGGTGCGGCGGCGCCCGTACACCGTGATCCTGTTCGACGAGATCGAAAAGGCGCACCCCGATGTGTTCGACGTGCTGTTGCAGGTGCTCGACGAGGGTCGGCTGACCGACGGGCAGGGCCGCACGGTCGACTTCCGCAACACCATACTTATCCTGACGTCCAATCTCGGGTCGGGCGGCAGCGAAGAGCAGGTGATGGCGGCGGTCCGCTCGGCGTTCAAGCCGGAGTTCATCAACCGGCTCGACGACGTGATCATCTTCCAGGGCCTGGAGCCCGGCGAGTTGGTGCAGATCGTCGACATCCAGCTGGCTCAGCTGCAGAAGCGGCTGGCGCAGCGCCGCCTCACGCTGGAAGTGTCGCTGCCGGCCAAGCAGTGGCTCGCCCAGCGCGGGTTCGATCTCGTGTACGGCGCTCGGCCATTGCGTCGGCTGGTCCAGCAGGCCATTGGGGACCAGTTGGCCAAGCTGCTGCTGGCCGGCGACGTCCACGACGGCGACACCGTGCCGGTCAACGTCAGCCCGGGCGGCGACAGCCTGATCTTGGGCTGACGCCGCGCCCCCGCGCCGAACGTGCACTGATAGCGAGATTTCCGCGATTTTTCGCGCTGAGTGCACGTTCGGCGCTCGCAGGACGCTATTGGCGCCGGTCGCCCAGCTCGCAGTCACGAGTCTGGGCGCCGGCGGGCGCCACCTCCGGGTGACCCAGCACGGTCGTGCCGAGCGCGGCAAAGCGCATGTCGAATGCCATTGCGAACTCGCAGCCACCGCCGCGGCAGACCCCCTGGATGACCGCGACGGTCGCCATCGGCAGCGTCCGCACCTGCTCGGTCACCGCGTGAAACAGTGACAGCTCCGGGTGCGGGCCGAGGTCCTCGCTTGTCGTGAAGGCGGGCAGATCCAGGATCAACTCCACGTCAGCGTGGGCGATGAATATCTCCGGATCGGTCGAATCGACGACCAGCACGCGCACCGCGTCATCGGCTGCGACCTCGCGCGTCAGCCGGTCGATCTTGTGCAGCAGCGACGCGTCCAGCAAATTGATCGGGGGTGGTCGATGGTTGCCCGGCAAACACTGTCGGCCGCCGCGACGCGAATGAACTGGAAGCCGTCGTAGGCCATGCGGGAAACCCTACGCGTATCAGCAAACTTAATGTGGTTGTGACCTGGTCGCATTCTCGGTTCCGGTCCGATAGCGGATACGCTACTTAGGATGGTCCCGCTTTGGTTCACGCTCTCCGCGCTGTGCTTCGTCGGTGCGGTGGTGCTGCTGTACGTCGACATCGATCGACGCCGCGGGCGCAGCAGACGGCGTCGATCCTGGGCGCGCTCGCATGGATTCGATTACGAGCGCGAGTCGACCGAAATCCTCAAGCGCTGGAAGC
This sequence comes from Mycobacterium tilburgii, assembly GCF_902168065.1. Lineage (GTDB taxonomy): Bacteria > Actinomycetota > Actinomycetes > Mycobacteriales > Mycobacteriaceae > Mycobacterium > Mycobacterium tilburgii. The sequence goes on from NZ_LR655691.1 coordinate 18,517, forward strand.
GCGGCGTGATGTCGACGGTCGGCGATGTTCCCGCCCACAACGTCGTGCTGGGCCAAATCCGTGGTGAGGCAGTGTACATCTTCGATCTTGAGGAAGTCGCCACCGTGATCGCGCTGCACCGCAAGGTGGGCACCAACGTTGTCGTCGACCTGCGGCTCAAAGGTCTCAAAGAGCCGCGCGAAAGCGACATCTGGTTGCTCGGCGCGATCGGTCCGCGGATGGTGTACTCCACCAACCTGGACGCCACCCGCCGGGCCTGTGACCGCCGGATGGTCACCTTCGCGCACACCGCGCCGGATTCCGCCGAGATCATGTGGAACGAGCAGAACTGGACGCTGGTCGCGATGCCGGTGTCCAGCACGCGCACCCAGTGGGACGAGGGTCTGCGGACCGTGCGCCAGTTCAACGACCTGTTGCGGGTGTTGCCGCCGGTGCCTGCCGAAAGCGACGAGCCGGCCGGGCCGCGCGCCGCCGCGCCGAGCCGACCGCTGCCCCCGGCCAGCCGCGCCGAGTTACCGCCCCGGCGTTCGGCCCAGGATGTGTCCGGGCTGGTGGGCTCGGATCCGCAGGTCGCCCGCCGCGCCGCGGAGCCCGGCCCCTGCGACGAGGGGCGTACCGAAGCGATCCGGCGCCCACCGTCGACCGAGCGCAACGGCCAGCAGGCCCCCAACTTCCATCACTGAATCCTGTTGCGCTGCAACGGTAAACACACAAAGGGTAAATAAGGCCGTGTCCGAATCTGACCGCGCGGAACTGGCAGATCTGGTGCGACGACTGTCGGTGGTGCATGGCCGCGTCACGCTGTCGTCCGGCAAGGAGGCCGACTACTACGTCGACCTGCGCCGCGCCACCCTGCATCACCGGGTCGGTGCGCTGATCGGTGTGCTGATGCGGGAACTCACCGCTGACTGGGATTACGCCGTCGCCGGGGGCCTGACCCTGGGCGCGGACCCGGTCGCGACCGCCATCATGCACGCACCCGGTCGCCCGATCGACGCGTTCGTGGTGCGTAAATCGGTGAAAATCCATGGCCTGCAACGTCTTATCGAAGGATCCGAGGTTTCCGGGCAGCGGGTGCTGGTGGTCGAGGACACCAGCACCACCGGGGGGTCGGCGCTGACCGCGGTGCACGCCGTCCAGGACGCGGGCGGCGAAGTGATCGGCGTGGCCACCGTGGTGGACCGCGCTACCGGCGCCGCCGAAGCCATCCAGGCGGAGGGCCTGCCGTATCGCAGCGTGTTGGGTTTGGCCGATCTGGGGTTGAGCTAGGACCGTCACCGTTGTGCGCACTTTCCTGGCTATAGCAGCCTGTTTGGTACTCTGCCTGGCGGGCTGCTTGGGTTCCGGCCGTGTCGCGGCGCCATATGGCGCGCAGTCGACGCGGTTGGGCGAATCGCTGGCGGTGCTGGGCTGGAACATCTCGGTATCCAATTTGCGCTGGGGCGGCGACTACGTGCTGGTCGACGTCGAGGCGTCGCCGACGGACCCGAAGGCGCCGCACACCAAGCCGGAGGACATTCGCTTCGGGTTGTACGGCGCGCTCGCCCACCCGATGGAGTCGGACGGGTTGGGCAGCTGTGACACCGCGATGACGACCGTGCACGACATCCCGTCGCCGCTGAAGGCGCCGCCCGGACGGCTGACCGGCACCGTGTGCCTCGGCCCGCTAAAGGACCGCAGCCAGGTGCGCGGCGTGTACAGCTACTCGACACGCGACCGGATCCCCGACACTTCCGCGGCCTACCCGGCCGCGTTCCCGGTGGGCCTGATGCCGACCAACGTCAACGACACCGGCCTGGTCGTCAAGACCACCAGCCTGTCGGCCTGGCGGGCCGACGGCACGCCGGTGACCCGGGCGCAACTCGGCGATCCGGGGGCCTTCACCGGCAACGGCTACATGCTGCTCGGGCTGGACGCCGAGGCCGTCGCGGCGCGCTACCGTGACGACTCCGCCCGCCGCGGCGGCCCGATGATGTTGCTCGCGTCGCCGACGCTGCCCGCGCCCGGCCTGGACCCGGCGTGCGCGGTGTACGGGTCGTCGGTGCTGATCTTGCCCGAGGCGTCGCGGGACGCCGTGCACGTCTCCGCGTCGTTGTGCACCCAGGGCGAGATCAATCAGGCTCTGCTCTATGCGACGGTGGCGATCGTCGGTACGCACGCCGGGGTGTGGACCCAGCGATGACCGAACCCGGCCCCACCGAATGGGCGGCGCAGCCGGCCGCCGGCGTCGGTCCCTGGCCGGGGGAGCTTCCCGACGGCCCGCGATACGACCCAATGTTGTTGCGCGACGGCGATACCCGCAATGTCGTCGACGCCTACCGGTATTGGACCCGGGAGGCGATTATCGCCGACATCGACCGCCGCCGCCATCCGCTGCACATCGCGATCGAGAACTTCGGGTACGACGTCAACATCGGTTCGGTAGTGCGCACGGCCAACGCCTTCGCGGTGGATACCGTGCACATCGTGGGTCGGCGTCGCTGGAATCGCCGTGGCGCCATGGTGACTGACCGCTATCAACGGTTGTGCCATCACGACAGCACCGCGGAATTGATGGAGTTCGCCCGGGCCGCGGGGCTGGGTGTGGTCGCGGTGGACAACGTGCCTGGGGCGGCGCGGCTGGAGGACACCGCGCTGCCGCGGGAGTGCCTGCTGGTGTTCGGCCAAGAGGGGCCGGGGATCACCGACGACATCCGTTCGGCCGCGGCGATTACGGTCTCGATCGCGCAGTTCGGCTCGACCCGCAGCATCAACGCCGGCGTCGCCGCGGGAATCGCGATGCACGCCTGGATCCGCCAGCACGCTGACCTCGGCTCCGCCTGGTAGTGCCCTGCGGCTGTCGCGACGCCGGCGCCGGCGTCGCCGCACACCACTCACTCGCGCGGTCTAGGCCCGGCCCGTTGACGTGCACCAGCCGCCCAGCGGCGAGGTCCTTGGTGACCGAGAAACCGATGGTCAGCGTGACCCCGCCGACGCGTTGCACCTCTTTCAGCGCGGCGTCATCACTCTGAAAAATCCGCTGCTGAGATTCGGGAATAGCCAAGTCGCGCAACATGGCTGCGATCTCGCGTCCACGCTGCCCGCCGACGGTCCCAGCATCCACTGCTGTTGGCGCAACAGCACCGGGGACAGAATACCCACGGCCAGTGGACTGTTCGGCGCGACCAAGACGACCTTTCCCAAACTCGGCGCGATCGCCGACGACAACGACGCGCACCGGCCGGTGGCGGTCGCGACCGTCATCGCGCACCGCGACGACGCCTGGATCGGCCGCCGTCTCGTCGTCCGCCCGGATGCGGTGGCGGCGTCACTGGGATCGGCGCGTGCCGATGCCGCGGTCGCCGACGATGCCCGCGGCTTGCTCGCGTTGGGCCGCGGCGAGGTTCTCACCTACGGGCCGGACGGCCAGCGGCTCGACGAGGGCATGGAGGTCGGCACGGCAAGGCGCCTTCCCTGGCTGCCGGGTCACCGTGTGCGACGCCCGCGCGGTGTTCGCCACGACCGCCCGTTTCCCGGCGGCCGAAGAGGTCGTCGTCGACTGGCAGCATCGCTATCTCGCCGCCCAGGCCGACGCCAGCGCCATCGACGACAGCACGGTGATCTGCGTGCTTACCCACGACGCCAAGTTCGATGTCCCGGTCCTCGCGAGGTGGCGCTGCGCCTGCCGCGTGTCGGATACGTCGGGGCGATTGGCTCACGTCGCACGCACGACGACTGGATGGCGCGGCTGCGGGTTCGAGACGACTTCAACGATCGCTTAACTCGTTCTTGATGCGCAGGTCAGAGGGGGTCGACACCGGGTCCGCCCCCTGCCCAGTGAGGTGCGTCACATGCAAGTATCCGGTCCCTTCGAATACGAGCGCACCACCAGTGTTGACCACGCCATCGGCCTACTCGATCGGCTGGGCGACGGCGCGCGAGTGGTCGCCGCCGGGCACAGCCTGCTATCCTGAATAATTCACTGTGCCAAACCGATCCGGACCGAAGACCTCTCGACGGTCTGCGAGGCGCTGGACGCGGTATGCCTGGCCCGCGGCCCGTCGAGGGAACGCGAGATACCGATCGACGACTTCATCCTCAGCCCGTACGAAACGGCGCTGGCCTTCAACGAGATGCTGGTAGTGTTCCGTATTCCGTTGTGGCACAAGATATCCAGCGCCTACGCGAAGGTGGAACGACGAGTGGATGACTGGGCCGTGGCGGCGGCCGGCGCCTCGCTGACCCTCGACGGCGCCGCGATCGCCGCGGCGCGGTTGGGCCTGACCGCGGTCAACGTGGACCGCGAGGCGCTGGCCAAAGTCGCCGCGTCGCTGGCCGGTCAGCCGGCCACCGACGAGGTCTTCGCGGACGCGCCGCGCAGGCCTGCGACCCGGTCACCGATGTCCGCGGCACCGCCGAGTACAAGCGGCATCTGGCGTCCGAATTGACCGTCCGCACCTTGCGCACAGCCGCCGAACGAGTACGGGCAGCCATGCCCAGGCCGGCCAGCCAGGCTTCGAATTCAGGTGCGGGCCGCAGCCCCAACACCTTTCGCGCATACAGCACGTCGTGGAAGGACAGGCTCTGGTACCCGAGCATGATGTCGTCGGCGCCCGGAACGGCGATGACGAACGCGGTGCCCGCTGCGCCCAGCAGGGTCAGCAGCGTGTCCATGTCGTCCTGGTCGGCCTCGGTGTGGTTGGTGTAGCAGACGTCGACGCCCATCGGCAGGCCGAGCATCTTCCCGCAGAAGTTGTCTTCGAGCCCGGCGCGGATGATCTGCTTGCCGTCGTAGAGGTATTCCGGGCCGATGAAGCCGACCACGGTGTCGATCAGCAGCGGCTGCAGCGCCCGGGCCACCGCGTAGGCCCGCGCCTCCAGCGTCTGCTGGTCGACCGGCTGGTTTCCCACGCCCAGATGCGCCTCCGCCGACAGCGCCGCGCCCTGGCCCGTCTCCAGGTACATGACGTTGTCGCCGACGGTGCCGCGGCGCAACGACCGGGCGGCCTCGTTGGCCTCCTGCAGCATCGCGATGGACGTGCCGAACCCGGCGTTGGCGCTCTCGGTGCCCGCGATCGACTGAAACACTAGGTCGACGGGTGCACCGCGGTCGATCAGGTCCATCGTGGTGGTGACATGGCACAGCACGCAGGACTGGGTGGGGATCGCGAACCGCTGCCGAATGTCGTCGAGCAGGCGCAGCAGCTCCCCGGCCGCGGCCGGGGAGTCGGTCGCGGGGTTGATGCCTATCACCGCGTCGCCGCAGCCCATCAGCAGCCCGTCGAGCATCGCCGCGGCGATCCCGCGCGGGGTCGTCGGTGGGATGGTTGGGCTGCAGTTGGGTGGCCAGCGTGCCCGGCAGTCCGATCGTGGTGCGGAACGCGGCGGTCGACCTCGCCGCCGCGGCCACCAGAATCAGGTCTTGGTTGCGCATGATCTTGGACGCCGCGGCAACCATTTCCGGCGTCAGCCCGGGCGAGACGGCGGCAATGCGTGCGGCGCCGTCGTCGCGCGACGCGGTGTCCAGCAGCCAGTCGCGAAAACCGCTTACGGTCAGATGCGCGATCGGGCCGAAGGCCGCGCGGTCGTGGCTGTCGATGATCAGCCGGGTGAACTCGTCGGTTTCGTACGGCACGACGACGTCGTCCAGAAACGTCGTCAGCGGTATGTCAGCCAGCACCCAGGCGGCCGCGGCGCGCTCGGCGTCGCATCCGGCGAGCTGATCACCGGAGCGCAGCGGCGTGGCCTTGGCCAGCACGTCGACCAGCCCGGTAAACGAATGCGTGGTGCCCGCAATGGTTTGCCGGTAGCGCATATTTCAGTATGAGGCGGCACAACTGACTTGGCCATCTGCGGTGTTGAGGTGTGCGTCCAGCGCGACGACACGCGGGCGTGGGCCGCCCTGGACGCACAGCTGAGTCCGCAACTGCACACTCGGCGCTCGAACAACGATGAGGCTAGGGTCGGCACGTATGGATCAGCTATGGGCCAACCGGGCCGCCAGCGCCGAAGCCGCTGTCGCGCACCGGCACCTGAAACGGTTGTGGGGGTTACCCGGAACGCAGCTGGGTGTGGTGGTCTGGCCGCCGACCCGGCGCGACCGGCTGTTCGGTACCTGGCATTACTGGTGGCAGGCGCATCTGCTGGACTGCCTGGTCGACGCGCAATCGCGTGATCCGCAGCCGAAGCGGCGGGTCAGCATCAACCGTCAGGTCCGTTCACACCGGCTGCGCAACAACTTTCGCTGGACCAACAGCTACTACGACGACATGGCGTGGCTGGCCATCGCGCTGGAACGGGCCGCGCGGCTCGCCGGCGTCGAGCGCAGCCGCGCACTGCCCAAACTTGCCGCCCAGTTCGTCAAGGCCTGGGTGCCCGAGGATGGAGGCGGCATCCCGTGGCGCAAGCAGGATCAGTTCTTCAACGCCCCGGCCAATGGACCGGCCGGAATCTTTCTGGCGCGCTACGGCGACCACGTGCGGCTCGCGCAGCAGATAGCTGACTGGATCGACGAGACCCTGATCGACCCGCAGACCCACCTGGTGTTCGACGGGATCAAGGCCGGCTCGCTGGTCCGCGCCCAGTACACCTACTGCCAGGGCGTGGTGCTCGGCCTGGAAACCGAACTCGCGGCCCGCACCCATGACGACCGGCACGCCCCGCGGGTGCACCGTCTGGTCGCCGCCGTCAGCGAGCACATGGCGTCGTCCGGCGTGCTGAAGGGCTCCGGCGGCGGTGACGGCGGGCTGTTCGCCGGGATCACCGCCCGCTACCTGGCGCTGGTAGCGACCGCGCTGCCGGGTGCTTCCGCCGACGACGTGCTGGCCCGCGACACCGCCCGCACGATCGTGCTGTCCTTGGCGAAGTCCTCCTGGGAGTACCGGCAAACCGTGGACGGGCTGCCGCTGTTCGGAGCGATCTGGGATCGCGACGCCGAACTGCCGACGGCCGGTGGCGCCCAGGCACAATTCGTCGGGGGCGCGGTGCACGCGTCGGAGATCCCGGAGCAGGATATGTCGGTCCAACTGTCGGGGTGGATGCTGATGGAAGCCGCATGCAAGGTTACTACCGAATCGTCGTCTCAGGACAGTAGCATGCCGTGAGTAAAGTCCACCCCGACGCCCAGTCGGCTCTAGGAGACCTGCTGAAGGACGGAATCACCATTGCCGCAGGCGGTTTCGGGCTCTGCGGCATACCCGAGAACCTGATTCAGGCGCTGGTGGACAGCGGCGTCAGGGACCTCACGATCGTCGGAAACAACGCCGGCGTCGACGATTTCGGCATGGGTTTGTTGCTGAAGGGGCGGCAGGTCAAGGAAGTTATTGCCTCCTACGTATGGAGAAAACAAGGAATTCGAGCGCCAGGTGCTCGCCGGCGAATTGGATCTGGTGTTCACCCCGCAGAGCACGCTGGCCGAGAAGTTGCGCGCCGGTGGCGCAGGGATTCCGGGCTTCTACACCCGCACCGCGTTCGGCACTCAACTCGCCGAAGGCAAGGACATGCGGGTTTTCGACGGCACCGAATACGTGCTGGAGGAAGGAATCCAGGCCGACGTCTCGATCGTCAAGGCCTGGAAGGGCGACACGGCGGGCAACCTGATCTATCGGAAAACGGCCCGCAACTTCAACCCCATGATCGCCACCTGCGGCAAGGTGACCGTCGCCGAAGTGGAAGAACTGGTTGAGGTCGGCGAGCTGGATCCGGACCAGATCCACACCCTCGGCATCTACGTGGACCGCATCATCGAGGGCCCCGGCTGCGAGAAGCGCATCGAATTCCGCACCATCAGCGCCGGCGCCGAGGCCAAGAAGGACAGCCCGATCCGCGAGCTGATGGCCAGACGCGCGGCGAAGGAGCTGCGCGACGGCTACTACGTAAACCTGGGCATTGGCATTCCGACGCTGGTCGCCAACTACATCCCCGACGACATCAACGTCACGCTGCAATCGGAGAACGGCTTGCTCGGGATCGGGGCCTATCCGACCGAGGATGAGGTCGACCCCGACCTCGTCAACGCCGGCAAGCAGACCATCACCACGCTGAAGGGCTCGAACTTCTTCAGCAGCGCCGAGTCGTTCGCGATGATCCGCGGCGGCCACATCGACCTGTCCATCCTCGGCGGCCTCGAGGCGGCCGAGAACGGCGACCTGGCCAACTGGATGGTTCCCGGGCCGGGGCCTAGGGCCGTCGTGCCAGGTAGCTCCGGGTCGCGGCGATCAGCGCGGGCAGCAGCGACACGAACAGAATGCTCAGGATGATCTTTTCCAGGTTCTGGTGCACGAACGGAATGTTGCCCAGGAAGTACCCGGCCACCGTCACGCCGCCACCCCACAACACCCCGCCGACGATGTCGAAGCCGAGGAACAGCGGGTAGCGCATGTAGGACACCCCGGCGACCACCGGCGTGAACGTTCGCACGAACGGCATGAAGCGGGCCAGGATGATCGCCATAGGTCCGTATTTTTCGAAGAAGGCGTGTGAGTCGGTCACGTAATGCTGCTTGAAGAAGCGGGAGTCTTCCTTCTTGAACAGCGCCGGACCTATCCGGCGGCCAATGAAGTACCCGGTCTGGTCGCCCGCCACCGCGACCACGGCCACCGCGGGCGCCAGCACCCAGATGTTGAGCTTCCCGTGCGCGGCCAGCAGGCCACCGGTGAACAGTAAAGATTCGCCGGGTAGCAGGGGGAACAGCAGACCGGTCTCGACGAAGACGATGACCAGGATGGTCGGCAGCACCGCGGAGGCGAACAAGCCCTGCGGCCCAATCCAAAACATCGGGTCGACGATGTCGGGCATCAAAACCACTCAGCCGTCGCGGCGATGTTCATGGGGTCCAAACATACCGGCACATGGAGGGCTGCCCCGCGCGCACGGCGGGTTGCGATACTAAGCCGACTCAGTCTTCAGGAGGAATGTCATGCCCATCGCCACCCCCGAGGTCTACGCCGAGATGCTGGCACGCGCCAGGGAGAACGTCTACGCGTTCCCTGCGATCCACTCTGCACCTTGTCGGAGACCGTGAACGCCGCCATCAAGGGCTTCGCCGACGTCGGCAGCGACGGCATCATCCAGTTCTCCACCGGCGGTGCGGAGGTCGCCTCGGGTCTCGGCGTCAAGGACATGGTCACCGGCGCCGTCGTGCTGGCCAAGTTCACCAGCACCATCGCGGCCAAGTACCCGATCAACGTCGCCCTGCACACCGACCACTGCCCGAAGGACAAACTGGCCTGCTACGTGCACCCGCTGGTGGACATCTCGGCGCAGCGCGTCGCGGCCGGTAAGGACCCGCTGTTCCAGTCACACATGTGGGACGGCTCGGCGGTTGCCGCTCGACGAGAACCTCATCATCGCCAAAGAGCTGTTCAAGGCGGCGGCCGCGGCCAAGATCATCCTGGAGATCGAGATCGGCGGGGAGGAGAACGGCGTCGACAACGAGATCGACGACAAGCTTCTACACCACTCCGGAGGGCTTCGAGCAGACGATCGAGGCCCTCGGCACCGGTGAGCATGGCAAAGTACCTGTTGGCCGAGACGTTTGGCAACGTCCACGGCGTCTACAAGCCCGGCAACGTCAAGCTGCGGCCCTACATCCTGGCGCAGGGTCAGAAGGTGGCGGCCAAGCTCGGTCTGCCCGACGACGCCAAGCCGTTCGACTTCGTCTTCCACGGCGGGTCGGGCTCGCTGAAGTCGGAGATCGAGGAGGCGTAGCGCTACGGCGTGGTGAAGATGAACGTCGACACCGACACCCAGTACGCGTTCTCCCGTCCGATCTCCACGCACATGTTCACCAATTACGACGGCGTGCTCAAGGTCGACGGCGAGGTGGGCAGCAAAAAGCTCTACGACCCGCGTAGCTACCTCAAGAAGGCCGAAGCCGGGTGACCGAGCGGGTGATCGGCGTGTGCAACGACCTGCACTGCGTCGGAAAGTCGATCGGCATCTAGCCGCTGGGGGCTTGGCAGATCTTCCACTGATCGTCGCGGTACTGCAGGTCGAGGCTGCGCGTCGACCGCAGTTGCGGGTCGTAGGCCATGAACGTGGTAACGTTGGCCTCGGCGTGCTGGCCGTTGATGACGATCTGGTCGACGCTGGCGATCACCGGGTATTGCTTGGCCGCCGAAACCCGTTGGTACGTCTCGGCCCATGAGCGTTCGTCGTAATCGACGTAACCGTCACGGGTGGTGCCGCAGGTGATGCTGCGCAGCTGGGTGAGGTCTCCGCGCTGTACCGCGCTGTCGAAGTTGTGGATGGCCTGACGTACCAGGTCTTTTTGCGAGACGTGGGTGTGCCTTCCGCGGGTGAGCAGCACGGTACCCAAGATCGCGATGGCCGTCAGCGCCAACACGATCACGGTGATCGCCAGCACCCAACCCCAGTTGAAATTCTGCGACGCAGGACGTGGCTTGTTTCCGTCGTGTCCCGGAATAGATTGCGGAACAGCCGGTTTCGGTTGAGGTGGAGGTTGTCCCGGCGGTCCGGGTTGTCCGGGGGCGGTGTTGAACACCTCGGTCGCCGGCTCGGCAGTGGTCGCGATGATCGCGGTTTCCTTCGCGTCGAAGCCCGGTGCGGTGAAGCGGCGTTCGCCCTGCTGCTGGTCCGGGTCGGTCTCGGGATCGGATTTGTCGATCACCACGGTCTCGGTCTCCGGGTGGGTCGGAACGAGCGGGTAGGCCTCGGTGGCGTTATCTTCGGCCTGTTCCGCGCCCGGGTCTTCACCTGGCGGGGTGCTTCCGCGGTTGGGCTCCGGTGGGTTAGGCATGAGTTGGAGCTTAGCGACCCGCGGCGGGACGGCAGAATGGAACTTATGACACCAATGGGTGATCTTCTGGGACCAGATCCGATCCTGCTGCCCGCCGACAGCGAAGCGGAAGCCGAGTTGCTGGCTAACGAGAATCCGGGCATCGTCGCCGCGGCGCATCCGGCGGCGTCGGTGGCCTGGGCGGCCCTCGCCGAGGAGGCGCTGGCCGAGGACCGGGCCATCACCGCGTACGCGTACGCCCGGACCGGTTACCACCGGGGCCTGGACAAGCTGCGCCGCAACGGCTGGAAGGGCTTCGGGCCGGTGCCCTATTCGCACGAACCCAACTGCGGCTTCCTGCGGTGCGTGGCGGCGTTGGCCCGGGCCGCCGACGCGATCGGCGAGGCCGACGAGTACGGCCGCTGCCTGGACCTGCTCGACGATTGCGACCCGGCGGCCCGTAAGGAGCTGGGGCTCTAGAGCTCCCCAGAACGCCTCAGAAGTCCTCGGCGCAGTAAATGTTGCCGTTCTCGACCTGGACGGTGGCGTGCTCGAGGCCGCGTTCGTGCAGCACGGCACGCGCGGCGCTGAGCACCTGCGCGGAATCGTGCGGGCGGCGCTGGTCAGGTGCACGGTGCACATGTCCCTGCCCGGCGACAACGTCCACACCTGCAGATCGTGCACTTCGGTGACACCGTCGACCGCGCGCAGTTCCTCGACGTCGATGTGGGCCGGCGACGTCTCGGACACCGCATCGCCGCGCGCGCCAGCGAGAACGCGTGTGGCAGCACCCACATCGCGACCAGCAAGGCCACCACCACGTCGGCGTAGGACCAGTGCGTCGTGACGGTTACGACGCCGGCGATCAGCACGCCGAGGCTGCCGACGGTGTTGGTGACAACCTCCATGTAGGCACCCTTGACCGCGAGGCTGCCCCCGGAGTGGTGACCGCTGCAGCATCGCCACCACGAGGTTGGCGCCAACCCCGGCCAACGCCACCACGGTCATCGGGACACCGTGCACTACTTCCCCTGTACCGAGCCGGTCGATCGCCTCGACGAGGATGAACACCGCCACGCCGACCAGCAACGCGGTATTGGCTATCGAGGTGAAGACTTCGGCGCGATGCCAGCCGTAGGTGCGATTCGGCGATGTACTGCTGCGCCTGGCCAGGATCACCGCGAGCCAGCCTCATGAACACCGCGACCACGTCGGTGAGCATGTGACCCGCATCGGCCAGCAGCGCAAGGGAATTGATCAGCAGAGAGGTGGTCAGCTCCACCACGAAGAAGACTGCCAGGATCCCGGCGGCCATGGATCTGCGCGGAATCATTCGAGAAGCGGAGGCCCCATCCGAGGCCTCCGCAGGGGGGTGGCTGTGTCCGGCGCCCATGCCGCCAATATATGCAGGAAAGCGCATATATTTCAGGGTCGGATCCAGCGGCTCCAGAAGCGGGTCAGCGAATTCCCGGCGCTGGCGAGCAGGTGCGGTATCCCGGACAGGTCGAAGAACCAGGCCACGATCCCGAACAACCATTGGTTGATCACCGGCGCCAGCAGCAGGAACAACATGATGAACACGCCATACTGTTTGGCCGGCGCGACCGCGCGCTGCGTGTCCGGACTCAGGTGCGGTTCCAGCGCGTCGTAGCCGTCCAGCCCCGGGACGGGCAGCAGGTTCAGCATCACCGCCATGATTTGCAGGAAGCCGAGAAACGCCGCCCCGGCCCACAGCACCCAGTGGTCCGGGTCGAAGAACAGCCGCGTCAGCGTCAGCAACAGCACCGCCAGCACCAGGTTCGCCGCCGGGCCGGCCAGACTGACCAGCGTGCGGCGCGTCGGCGTCCTGAACCAGCTGCGCACATAGACCGCGGCGCCGGGCAGACCGATCCCGCCCAGCGCGATGAAAACCATCGGCAGCAGCAACGACAGGCCGGGGTGCGCGTACCGCCGCGGATCCAGCGTCAGGTAGCCGCGCACCGCCTCGTCATGATCCCCGAACCGCCAGGCCATCATCGCGTGGCCGAATTCGTGCAGGCACAGCGACACCAGCCAGCCGGCGATCACGAAGATGAACACTCCGGCGTAGGCCATCGGACGCACTGTCGTTCCGGCCAGCCACGCCAACACGCCGCCGGCCGCCGTCAGCGCGATCAGGGTGAAGAAGATCGGGCTGGGTCGCACCGAAGCACGCCCGTGTGAGTCCACCGGTCGAAACTACCGGACTAGCAGCCAGCCTTCGACGTGGCGGTAGAACGTCGACCGGCGCGCGGGACGGGGCGCGGCGACCCCGTCGCGGATCACCACGACACCGGTGCTGCCCAGCTGGACGGCGCGCCCGGTGATCCATCGCCGCCAGGGTGGGCGCAGCGCGGCCCGCAGGCCCGGCATGGACAGTGTCGGTTCGACGTCGGCGCCGGTGACGTCGCCGTCGAACAGCTGGGTGTCGTCGACGACGGCCTCACCCCTCAGGCGTTGCACGTCGGCCGGTGGCCGCCAGCCGGCCCGGCCCACGATCACGGAACCGGTCTCGTCGCGCACCAGCGTGACCCGCTGCGCCGCACCGCGCCGCGCTCGGCGCGCCGCGCGACGGCCCGCCGGCACGCGGTAGATCCGGGTGGCCCGGGTGCGCCGTGGTGGCACGTAGGCGACCTCGACGTCGAGGCGTTCGGCGCGCATCAGCCGGCTCAGCACGGCGGCCAGCTCGGCGTCGGCGCCGACCACCGCCAACCGCCGATACGGCCCGATCGCCGCGCCGATCGCCGCGGCGGCGGCGCGGTCGACTTGGTGGATCGGCAGCCCGCGCAGCGGCGCGGGGAGTCGTCGCCCGCCGAAGCGCAACACCGCCACGCTCGACGTGTCGGCGGCGATATTCATGAGCTCCTCACGACCCTACTGAGATATGGTTGTTTCCCGGCTGGACCACAATAAGCAGGCGAGACCAGGCGGGAGCGTGCCACATGCCGGCAATCGTCCTCATCGGCGCCCAATGGGGCGACGAGGGCAAAGGTAAAGCCACTGACCTGCTTGGTGGCCGCGTGCAGTGGGTGGTGCGCTATCAGGGTGGCAACAACGCCGGGCACACGGTCGTCTTGCCGACCGGCGAGAATTTCGCCCTTCATCTGATCCCGTCGGGGGTCCTGACTCCCTGTGTGACCAACGTCATCGGCAACGGCGTGGTGATTGATCCCGGCGTCCTGCTCGACGAGCTCAAGGGGCTGCAGGATCGCGGTGTCGACACCTCCAGGCTGCTGATCTCCGCCGACGCCCACCTGTTGTTGCCTTACCACGTGGCCATCGACAAGGTGACCGAGCGCTACATGGGCAACAAGAAGATCGGCACCACTGGTCGCGGCATCGGGCCGTGCTACCAGGACAAGATCGCCCGCCAGGGCATCCGGGTGGCCGACGTGCTCGACCCGGAGCTACTGGCCCACAAGGTCGAGGGCGCCCTGGAGCTCAAGAACCAGATTCTGGTCAAGGTCTACAACCGCAAGGCGCTCGATCCGCAGCAGGTGATCGAGGCGCTACTGGAACAGGCCGAGGGGTTCAAGCACCGCATTGCCGACACCAGGCTGCTGCTCAACACCGCGCTCGAGGCCGGCGAAACCGTGCTGCTGGAAGGCTCGCAGGGCACGCTGCTCGACGTCGACCACGGCACGTATCCCTATGTGACGTCGTCGAATCCGACGGCGGGCGGCGCGGCCGTCGGGTCCGGCATCGGTCCCACCCGCATCACCACCGTGCTCGGGATACTCAAGGCCTACACCACCCGCGTCGGCTCGGGCCCGTTCCCGACCGAATTGTTCGATGAGAACGGCGCATATCTGTCCAAGACCGGCGGCGAATTCGGCGTAACGACCGGTCGGCGCCGCCGCTGCGGCTGGTTCGACGCCGTCGTCGCCCGCTACGCCACCCGGGTCAACGGCATCACTGACTACTTCCTGACCAAGCTCGACGTGCTGTCCAGCCTGGAGACGGTGCCGGTATGCGTGGGGTATCGCGTCTACGGCACCCAGACCAACGAGATGCCGATGACCCAAAGTGACCTGTCGCGGGCCGAACCGATCTACGAAGAGCTGCCCGGCTGGTGGGAAGACATCTCCGACGCCCGCGAGTTCGACGACCTGCCCGCTAAGGCGCGTGACTACGTGTTGCGTTTGGAAGAGCTTGCCGGAGCGCATGTTTCGTGCATCGGGGTGGGGCCGGGCCGCGACCAGACCATCGTGCGCCGCGACGTGCTGGCGGCCCGCCGGTGACCGACCCCGACCCCAAAGAGCTCGACCCCGACTACGAACACCACGGCGGTTGCCCGGAATACGGTCCGGCTACCCCCCGCCCAGGCTTCGGCCGGTTCGTGGCGACCATGCGCTGGCTGCAGGACCTTGCCGTGTCCGCCGGCCGAGCGACGACGTCTGGGACGAGGCGGCCGATCGTGCCGCCGCCCTGGTGGAGCTGTTGAGCCCGTTTCAGGCCGACACGAGGGTCAGGCCCCGGCGGGGCGGACGCCCGATCTGCCGGGCATGGGCAGCATGCTGTTGCCGGCCGTGTACGTTGACCCGCTACCAGCCCGACGGCTTCGAAATGACCCGCCAGTTCACCCGGTCCACGTTGGCGGCAACTACACGGTGCACGGGGGTGTGCTGCCGCTGCTGTTTGATCACATGTTCGGGATGATCTCGCACGCCGCCAACCGGCCGATCAGCCGCACGGCCTTCCTGCACGTCGACTACCGCAAGATCACCCCGATCAACGTTCCGTTGCGGGTGAGCGACGGGTCACCAGCACCGAGGGAGGAAGGCCTTCGTCGCCGCGGAGTTGGTTGATGCGGACGGCGCACTGTTGGCGGAGGCCAACAGTTTTTGATGGTGCGTTTGCTGCCTGGCCAGCCCTGACGCGCGCGGCACATATCCTTGGCTGGTGACTGACGGCGTTACCGAAGGACCGCCCGCGCCCGCCAGCGGGCCCCGCGTGCTGTTGCTGGGTTCCGACGAAGCTCAGCGGGGACCTCGCGATCGCCCTGCGCCGCCTCGGTGCGCAGGTGGACGAGCATCGCGACGTCGTGACCGACGCGGTGGCGGGGGTGATCGACCGGCTGCGCCCGTATGTCGTGGTGACCGCCACCTCGGCGGTGTCGGGTCGGACCCTCGACGTCCTCGCCGCCCGCGCCGACGAGGGCACCCTCGAGCTGGTGCCCAATGCCCGGACGGTGCGGCTGACGAGCGACCGCGAGGCATTGCGCCGGGCTGGCCACCGATCGATTGGGCCTGCCGACCGCGCTGTTCTGGTTCGTCGGGTCGGTCGACGAATTGCGGGCGGTCGCCGCGCACGGCGGCTACCCCATGCTGGTCGAGTCGGTGAGCGGCCCAGCCGGGCGATCCATGGTGGCCGGCCCGACGAGGTCGAGGCGGTCTGGCATCGCGCCATCGGGCAGAGCGAGACGCTGCGCGTGCTCGCCGAGACCGTGGTCGAGGTCGAGGTTTGCTTCACACTGCTCGCAATCCGCACCGAGGGGCCCGGCGGGCCGGTGATCGAGTTCTGTTCGCCCATCGGGCATCGCCGCGCCGAGCAGGACGTGCTGGAGTCCTGGCAACCGCAGCCAATGAGCCCGGCCGCCCTCGACGCGGCCAAGTCGATCGCGGCGCGCATCGTCAAGGCGCTGGGTGGCCGCGGTGTCGTCGCCGTCGAACTGATGATCCACGGCGACGAGGTGTACTTCGCCGCTGTCGGGGCGGTGCTGCCGCAGAGCGCCTGGGTAACTCTGCGCAGTCAACGGATTTCGGCGATCGAACAGCAGGCGCGGGCGATTCTAGGGCTGCCGGTGGACGCGCTGATGATCTCACCGGCGGCCGCCCGCTCGACCCGTCCGGCGACCACCGCCGCGACGCTGACCGCGGCGGTGGCCATCCCGGAGACCGACCTGCGGGTGTTCTGGTCGCGGGCCGGACCCGCGGCGGGGCGTGGCGCTGGCCACCGCACCGGAAGTGGCGGCCGCCCGGGACCGCGCTCGCGATGCGGCCGCAGCGGTGTCCGAGGACCGCCACTAGACTCACGCTGATGAGCTACGCAGGAGACATCACACCGCGCGAGGCCTGGAGGTTGCTCAGCGACAACCCGCAGGCGGTGCTGGTGGACGTGCGCACCGAGGCTGAATGGCGGTTCGTCGGAGTGCCCGATCTGTCCAGTCTCGGCCGCGACCCGGTCTTCATCGAGTGGACCACGGCGGCCGGTCAGCCCAACCAGAACTTCTTGGCCGAACTGAAGGAGCGGGTTGGGTCCGAGGCGGGCCCGGTAGTGTTCCTGTGTCGTTCCGGCAACCGCTCGATCGGCGCGGCCGAGGTCGCGACCGAGGCGGGTATCACGCCGTCCTACAACGTGCTGGACGGTTTCGAGGGGCACCTTGACGAGCAGGGGCATCGTGGTGAAACCGGTTGGCGTGCAGTCGGATTGCCATGGAAGCAGGGATGAAACAACAATGACCGACAAGCCTTCGGTGCGCATTTCGAAGGTCCTTCCCGACGGTGTAGGCCAAGCCACGATCGGCGTGCGCGGGGGACTATTGCGGTCGGCATTTGACGAGACCGCCGAGGGGATGTTCTTAAGTTCCGGCTATGTCTATCCGTCCGCGGCGGAGGCCGAGCAGTCGTTCTCGGGGGATATCGACCGCTACGTGTACTCGCGCTACGGCAATCCCACCGTGTCGATGTTCGAGGAACGGCTGCGGCTGATCGAGGGCGCGCCGGCGGCGTTCGCGACGGCCAGCGGCATGGCCGCGGTGTTCACCTCGCTGGGCGCGCTGCTGGGTGCCGGCGATCGGTTGGTGGCCGCGCGCAGCCTGTTCGGGTCATGTTTCGTGGTTTGCAACGAGATTTTGCCGCGCTGGGGCGTGAAGACGGTCTTCGTCGATGGCGACGATCTCACCCAGTGGGAGCAGGCGTTGTCGGTGCCCACCCAGGCGGTGTTCTTCGAGACGCCGTCCAATCCGATGCAGTCGTTGGTGGACATCGCCGCGGTGACCGAAATGGCGCACGCCGCGGGAGCAAAGGTGTTGTTGGACAACGTCTTTGCCACTCCACTACTGCAGCAGAGCTTTCCGCTGGGGGTGGATGTCGTGGTGTATTCCGCCACCAAGCACATCGACGGTCAGGGCCGGGTGCTGGGCGGCGCCATCCTCGGCGACCAGGAGTACATCGACGGTCCGGTGAAAAAGCTGATGCGCCACACCGGCCCCTCGATGAGTGCGTTCAACGCCTGGGTGCTGCTGAAAGGCCTTGAGACACTGGCGGTTCGGGTGGAGTACAGCAACGCCTCGGCACATCGGATTGCGGAGTTCCTCGAGGAGAATCCGGCGGTGCGGTGGGTGCGCTACCCGTATCTGTCGTCCCACCCGCAACACGTCCTGGCGAAACGCCAGATGTCCGGTGGCGGAACGGTTCTCACTTTCGAGCTGGACGCGGACGCCGCCGTCGTCAAGGACCGGGTCTTCCAGGTGCTGGACAAGCTGCGGATAATCGACATATCCAACAACTTGGGCGACGTGAAATCGCTTGTCACACACCCGGCTACGACGACGCACCGGGCGATGGGGCCGGAGGGTCGCGCCGCGATCGGGCTCGGTGACGGCGTGGTCCGCATCTCGGTCGGTCTGGAGAACACCGACGATCTGATCGCCGACATCGACCAGGCCCTGAGCTAACTGGCGGCCTGCTTTTCGGCTTGTTCGGCCTGGGTGAGTGCTTACATCCAGTTCCGGGTCACCACCCTGGCGTAGATCATCTGAGTGATGATGGCCATCTGGCTTCGGCCATCGCCCAGGAAGGTGGTGAACCAGGCGACGACGGCGGTGAACCGGTTCTTGAGGCCGACCAGGTAAAGCAGGTGCAACCCCAGCCAGGCCAGCCAGGCGATGAAGCCGCCGAATTCCAGCTTGCCGACCTGCGCGACGGCGCTGAACCGGGAGATGGTGGCCATGCTGCCCTTGTCGAAGTAGCTGAACGGCTTGTGGGTGGCCGGGTTGTCTGTGCCCTTGACCATGGCTTTGA
Organism: Mycobacterium tilburgii; assembly: GCF_902168065.1. Taxonomy (GTDB): domain Bacteria; phylum Actinomycetota; class Actinomycetes; order Mycobacteriales; family Mycobacteriaceae; genus Mycobacterium; species Mycobacterium tilburgii. Next base: position 37,276 of record NZ_LR655691.1, read on the forward strand.
TTCGGTAGGTGGCATAGTGTGCGCCCTGGGCCATCCCGGGCACGTTGGGCACCGACATCAGGTCACCGACGACGAAGATGTTCGGGTGTCCCTTGATGGTCAGGTCGGGCTCGACCACCACCCGTCCGGCCCGGTCGATCTCGGTGCAGTCGGACTGGTCGGCGAGGATCTTGCCCAGCGCGCTGGCTTGCACGCCGGCCGCTCACACCTTGCAGGCGCATTCGATGCGGCGCTTGGTGCCGTCCTTCTCCTTGATCGTGATGCCCATGTAGTATACGTCGTCGACTATCGCGTTGAGCTGGACTTCGACCCCCCCCCCTTCTCTCCAGCCTCTTTCAGGTCTGCAGATCCTTCTGGCTTTCTCCGTAGCGCATACCCACCCTAATAACGTCGCCTCGCGCGGTGTCGCGCGTTCACGGAGTCGGCGCGGGCCATCGCCACCCGCAAACTCACAATCAACGGTAGTGTTCCGATAGCCATGAAACAATTCGTCGTTGCAGGACTGGCGGGCGGCCTCACGGTCGGCGCGCTACTCGCCTTAGCACCGCCGGCCAACGCGGGTTGCCAGTTCGGCCGGAGTCGCGTTCAGCAAGTGCGACGGACCAGTTCAGCCCTACGGAACCTGGCAGCGGTGTGTCGTGTTCCCGCCCGCTCGCAGTCACTGATATTGGCTGCGGCAGTGATGAATTGAGCCGTGTCCTGCCCATCGGATTCTTGGGCGTCGGGTCGTTGAGACTCTTGAGTTGCTGGGACAGCTGCGGCGCCGCACCCGACTCGCCGATGACCGGTCCAGCGTTGGTGGTGGTCATCGGCGGCAGCGTGGCGTTTGCGCCCTGTCCGGCCAGCCTAATGCACCGAGGCCTGGGGCTTTCGGCGTTACTGGGTCGCCGAGCAGCACTTCGTGGCCGTCGCCAGCGCCGCGCCGGCGGTGCTGATCGGATAGATCGCGGCCGCTACCAACACGATTCGAGTTGGCGCCGCGGCTGTGCAACTGGGCTACACCACCACCATCGCGGTGGTCGAGAGTTTCGGCATGCCCGAAGCTTTCTACCCGGGGCGCATCGATCTGGGGGTCGGACGGTCCGGGCAGCGACGCGCCGAACAGCACAAGCCGAAGAAGCCGACACAACGACGGCATACTGGCCCTGCTCGACGGCACGTACCGCGCGGGAAAATTCGACGTGCACGCGGTGCATGGAGAAGGAAGTAGCTTGCGGCCTCGGGTCTTTGGCAGCACCGGGGTCAAAGTGCGCGGGTGGTCGGGGTGCGGGGGCTGTCGTTCGTCGCGAGCTACCACATCACGCCCGCCACCGCTCTGGAAGCGTCGAGGCCTACCGCGAGACGTTTGTGCCGTCGGCGGCGCTAGCGCGACTCTACGTGGTGGTGTCGGCGGACATCGTCGTCGCCGACGACAGCGACACCGCCCAACGGCTGGCCGCCGGGTACGGCTACTGGGTCTACTCGATACGAACCGGTGTCGGCGCCATGTCCTACCCCGAACCCGGAAACTGTCCGCCACTGACCGAAGAGCAGCTGGTCCTGGTAAAGGATTGGACAGCAACGCAATTAGTGGGAACCTCGGGTGAGGTTGCCGAGTGGTTGCGGGCGTTGCAGCGGGTCACCGGCGCCGACGAACTGGTCATCACCTCGGTGACCCATCGCCACAAGGACCGGTTGCGCTCGCACGAGCTGATCGCGCGGGAGTGGGCAGCCAGATCGAATTAGATTCGTTCGTCCACCTCGCCCGCACCGCCGAACGGGGAATTTTCGACCTCTTCTTCCTCGCCGATGGCCTGCGGCTGCGCGAGCACCGCGGACGCATCTACGACCTCGACGTGGTGGGACAGCCGGACACGTTCACCGTGCTGTCGGCGCTGGCCGGTGTCACCGATCGGATCGTCCTGACCGAAACGATCAACACCACCTTCAACGAACCATTCAAGGTGGCAAGACAATTCGCCACGTCATCATCAGGTCAGCGGTGCCACCGCAATCGCCATGCTCGAACAGGTGTGGGGGCGTGAACTCTATTGATTTCGACCCGGACGGTCCGCTGCCCGAGTTCGATCCGGTCGTAGACAGCGACATCACCCAGGGCCGGGTACGCCACGTCGACCCCGTCGCGGTCGCGACCCATTGGCGGCAGCGCGTCGAGGCAGAAACCCTCTCGATCCGAGAGCTGATCATCACCGTCACCAGCCGGGAGCAGTTCGTCGGCACCGCCGCCCGAATCGCCGACGAGATCGACGAATACATCCAGGCCGACGCCTGCGACGGGTTCATCCTGGTGCCGTATTTGACGCCGCACGGTTTCGACGAGTTCGTCGACCGGGTGGTACCGCTACTACAGGAACGCGGCGCCTATCACACTGAGTGCGTCGGCGAAAATCTGCGAGATCATTTTGGGCTCAGCGAGTTCGCGGCGCGTACATGATCACCGCCACGCCGATCAGGCATATCAAACGCGCCGGCGACATCCCAGCGGTCGGGCCGAAACCGGTCAAAAGCCATGCCCCACAACAGTGAGCCCGCCACGAAGACGCCCCCGTACGTTGCCAGGACCCGACCGAAATGGGAGTCAGGCTGCAAGGTGGCGACGAAGCCGTAGGCGCCGAGGGCGACGACGCCCCAGCCCGCCCACACCCAGCCGCGGTGTCGCGGATGCCCTGTCACACCAGCCAGGCGCCGCCGATCTCGAGCAGCGCCGCCAGGGCGAACAGTGCGACCGACTTGGCGGCCGTCACCGAACACTCGCTTGTTTCGACGCCTTCGCCAGCGCCGCGTCGGTGGCTTCGCGGATCGGGCCGCGCCACAACGGACCGTGCCCGGGCGCCAGGAGCTCGGTCTCCAACAGCGCCAGCGCGGAAAGAGTGCGGATACAGTCCTCCTGGCTGTAACTGAAGATCGCCGGCAGCAGCTGCGGCCCGTCATGACGGATCAACGGGTGCCCGGTGATCAGCGCGTCGCCGCTGACCAACACATTGTCGACCAGGTACGAGTAATGACCGTGGGTGTGGCCGGGGCTGAACACCGGCCGCGGGTGTCCAGGCAGCGCCGCGGCGCTCTCGGGTGTCAGCGGCTTGGTGGTCGGGATGCCGTCGCGTAACAGGCCGCCGCTGCGCACCACGTGAGCGGTCCACACCGCCCAGCGCGGTCGCCAGAGCCGCAGCGCGAGATCGACGGGCGACACCTGCTCGAGGTATTCGCGCTTGGCGTGGCCGACTTCATCGGCGTGGCAGTAGACCGGTGTGCCGTGCTCCGTGGCAAACCAGATGGCCGAGCCCAGGTGGTCGATGTGGGCATGGGTGAGGAGGATGGCGCGCACGTCGCCAGGGCCGTGGCCGAGCCGGCGCAGCGAAGACAGCACCGCTTCGCGGTCGCCGGGATAGCCCGCGTCGATCAGCAGCACGCCGGTGTAATCGGTGACCAGTGTCCAGTTGACCGCCTCACCCTCGACGAGGTGAACGCTGTCGGTGACTTGGACAAGAGCTCGCGCCGTTCCCATGCGGGCGAGTCTAAAGCGATCGCAGGTTCGGCAAAGCCGCGCGCGGCGCTTCGAGATCCGGACGTCGCGGGTCGCGACTGACAACGTATGGAGTACAAAGAATATTGGAGTACAAAGAACGAGTGGCCGAACTGAAGCTTGGATATAAGGCGTCCGCTGAACAATTTGCTCCGCGTGAGCTCGTCGAACTTACTGTGGCCGCCGAAGAACACGGCATGGACAGCGCTACGGTCAGCGATCATTTTCAACCCTGGCGGCACGAGGGCGGGCACGCCCCGCTCTCGCTGGCGTGGATGACCGCCGTCGGCGAGCGCACCAAACGACTCCAGCTGGGGACGTCGGTGCTCACCCCGACGTTCCGCTACAACCCCGCCGTCATCGCGCAGGCGTTCGCGACGATGGGCTGCCTCTACCCGGACCGCATCTTCCTCGGTGTCGGGACCGGGGAATCGCTCAATGAGATCGCCACCGGGTACGAGGGCGAATGGCCGGAGTTCAAGGAGCGCTACGCCCGGCTCCGCGAGTCGGTGCGGCTGATGCGTGAGCTGTGGCTGGGCGATCGGGTCGACTTCGAGGGCGAATATTACCACACCAAGGGCGCTTCCATCTATGACGTGCCCGAGGGCGGCATCCCCATCTACATCGCGGCGGGTGGTCCGCAGGTCGCCAAGTACGCCGGCCGCGCCGGTGACGGCTCCATCTGCACCTCCGGCAAGGGGGAGGAGCTGTATAAAGACAAGCTCATTCCCGCGATGCGGGAGGGCGCCGAAGCGGCGGGCAAAAATCCTGATGACATCGACCGGATGATCGAGATCAAGATCTCCTACGACACCGATCCCGAGCGGGCGCTGGAAAACTGCCGGTTCTGGGCACCGCTGTCCCTGACGGCCGAACAGAAGACCAGCATCCACGACCCGCTCGAGATGGAGAAAGCCGCCGACGAGCTGCCGATCGAACAGGTCGCCAAGCGGTGGATCGTCTCCTCGGACCCCGACGAGGCCGTCGAAAAGGTCGGGCAATACGTGGAATGGGGCCTCAACCATTTGGTGTTCCACGCACCAGGACACGATCAGCGCCGGTTCCTCACCCTCTTCGAGAAGGACCTGGCGCCCAGGTTGCGACGACTTGCCTGACACCGCGCCAGCCGCTTCGGCGATCTACATCGCGGCGCCCGAGCCGGAGACCGGCAAATCGACGATCGCGTTGGGATTGCTGAATCGGTTGACCGCAACGGTCGCCAAAGTTGGTGGGTTCCAGCCGATTAAGCGGGTTTCCGGTGTCGGTGGGTCGCCGGAGCAGCGCCACTACATCTTGGAGCTGCTGCTGACGCGTACCACCGCGGACCTGTCCTACGAGCAGTGCGTGGGCGCCACCTACCAGGACATCCATGCCGAGATCGACGCCGCGCTCGCCAACATCGTCGATGCGTATCACGCCATGGCGCAGGCCTGTGATGCGGTGGTGATCGTCGGCAGCGACTACACCGATGTCACCACGCCCGCCGAGCTTTCGGTCAATGCCGCGCATCGCGGTTAATCTCGGTGCCCCCGTGCTGCTGGCGGTGCGCGCGAAAGGGCGTTCGGCCGAGCAGACCGCGACGGTCGTCGGGGTGTCTCTGGCCGAACTGGCCACCCAGCGCGCGCACACTGCGGCAATGGTGGCCAGTCGGTGCGAGCCAGCCGAGATGAGCGTGGCCGCCGAAGCGCTCGGCAGATTAGAGCCCACCCAGCTATGTGATGCCGGACGATCCGGTGCTCGCGGCGCCGACCGTGGAGGAGCTGCGGCAGGCCGTACGCGGGACGCTGGTCAGCGGGGACACCGAGTTGGTCGAGCGTGAGGCGATGGGCGTGCTGGTGGCCGGTATGACGGCCGACCACGTGCTGGAGCGGTTGCGCGACGGCATGACGGTGATCACCCTGGGCGACCGCTCCGACGTCGTGCTAGCCGCCGCGAGTTCCCATGCGGCCGAAGGGTTTCCATCGCTGGCGTGCATCGTGTTCAACGGTGGCTTCCAGCTGCACCCGTCGATCGCGGCGCTGGTCGCCGGGCTTAGGCTGCGCCTGCCAATCATCGGGAACGACCCGGGGACCTACGACACGGCCAACGCGGCGTTCCTGGCGGGGGCGGGTCACCGCTGGCTCGCAACGCAAGATCTACACCGCGCTGGAGTTGATGGAGCATCACTTCGACATCACCGAGCTCGTTGCCCAGCTTGCCATTCCTATCCCGACGGTGACGACTCCGCAGATGTTAACTTATCGGTTGACCCAGATGGCGCGGGCGGACTGCCGGCACATCATGCTGCCCGAAGGCGACGACGACCGAATCCTCAAGGCCGCCGGTCGGGTGCTCAAACGCCGCATCGTCGACCTGACCATTTTGGGCGATGAGGGCCGAATCCGTTTACGCTCAGCAGAACTCGGTGTCGCATGCACGATGCGACGATCCTCGATCCGTACGACGAGGACTTGTGCAACCAGTTCGCCTGCAGATACGCGGAGCTGCGTAAAGCCAAAGATATCACCTTAGAGCATGCCCACGAGTTCATGCATGACGTCTCGTATTTTGGCACCATGCTGTTCTACAACGGCACGGTGTCCGGTGCCGCCCACACCACCGCCCATACGGTGCGCCCGGCGTTCGAGATCATCCGGACCGTCCTGGACGTCTCGACCGTGTCGAGCATCTTCCTGATGTTCCTGCCCGATCGGGTGCTCGTCTACGGTGACTGCGCGATCGTCTCGGACCCCGCACCCGAACAGCTCGCCGATATCGCGATCAGCTCGGCGCGCACCGCCGCGTGGTTCGGCATCGAGCCGAGGGTGGCGCTGCTGTCCTATTCCACCGGCGATTCGGGAAGTGGGGCGCTGCTCGCCGGTGGCCGGTCACGCGACGGTGCTGATTTTTCCCAACCTCAATACCGGCAACAACACCTACAAGGCGGTGCAGCGCAGTGCTGGGGCCATCGCGATCGGACCGGTGCTACAGGGTCTGCGTAAGCCGGTGAACGATCTGTCCCGCGGTGCGCTGATTGAAGACATCGTCAACACCATTGCGATCACCGCTATCCAGGCGCAGGGCGTCGGCCATGACTGATCGCGCCAACCGCCCTGTGCTGGTGATCAATTCGGGGCCATCGTCGCTGAAGTATCAGCTGGTCGATCCGGAATCCGGCGTTGCGTAGGCCGGTAGCGGCATCCAGCAGATCGGCGAACCGTCATCGCGGGTGGCTTCCCACGAGGAGGCGTTGCGTCTGGCGTTCGAGCAGATGCGCGAATCCGGGGTTGACCTGCGCTCGGGCGGACTGCTGGCGAGTCGGACACCGGGTTGTGCACGACGGCAAGGAGTTCTATCGTCCGACGCTCATCGACGATGCGCGGATCGTCGATCTCGAGAAGTTGTCGCAACTCGCCCCGCTGCACAATCCCCCGGCGATCGAGGGCATCAAGGTGGCACGCCAACTGCTGCCGGACGTCGTTCACATCGCCGTGTTCGACATGGCGTTCTTCCATGACCTGCCGCCCGCGGCCGCGACCTATGCGTTGGACCGGGACGTGGCCGAGCGATATCAGATCCGCCGTTACGGGTTTCACGGCACGTCGCATGAGTATGTGAGCCAGCAGGCGGCCGCGTTCCTGCACCAACCGTTGGACGAGCTGAACCAGATCGTCCTGCACCTGGGCAACGGCGCGTCGGCGTCGGCGATCGCCGCCGGCCGGCCGGTGGACACCTCGATGGGCCTGACCCCGCTGGAGGGGCTGATGATGGGCACCCGCAGCGGCGACGTGGACCCGGGTGTCATCAGTTACCTGCGGCGCACCGCGCACATGGATGTCGACGCGGTCGAGTCGATGCTCAACAATCGCTCCGGTGTCTGTGGCTGGTCGATGAGCGTGATTTCCGCAAGCTGCACGCGATGATCGAATCCGGTGACAGCGCAGCACGATTGGCCTACGACGTGTTCATCCACCGGCCGCGCAAGTACATCGGGGCTTATCTGGCAGTGCTGGGCAGCACCGATGTCATCACCTTCACCGGGGGCATCGGCGAAAACGATGCAGCGGTGCGCCGCGACGCGATGGCCGGGCTGGATCGGCTGGGTATCGTCCTCGACGAGGGCCGCAACCTCTCGGCCGCCAACCGCGCGTCGCGGATCTCTGCCGACGATTCGCCGATCGCCGTGCTGATGATCCCGACGAACGAAGAACTCGCCATTGCCCGTGACTGCGCGAACCTCCTGGCCGGCTGACCCCGCTTGAGTGTGCACTTGCGGCGTTGAATGTTTTGTCCAGGGCGGGGCGCATCGGCGTGTCGCCGCCGCACACGCACACGCAACGCCCCTGTGCATAACTGAATTCACGGTCGGGACCGCTGTGCCAGGGTTCCCGTCATGTGGGATCTGAGTCAGCCGTTCATCGGCAGCGAGGCATCGGCGTCCGGCGTCCTGAACTGGCCTCAATTTGCGCACGCGCTACCGCGCGGTGTTCTCCAACGTCTATCTGTCCCGGCACGTCGAGGCGTCGCTTCAGTCGCGCACGGTCGCGGCCTGGCTGTGGTCGAGGCGTCGCGGCATCGTCGCGGGGTCCGCCGCTGCGGCATGGCACGACGCAGGTGGATCCCCGACGGCGTCCCGATCGAACTGCTCCATGCCAGCACACGCGCTCCCCACGGTATCCTCTCGAGACGGGATACGCTGCTGGACAACGAATTCAGGTCGTCGGTGGGCTGCACGTCACCACGCCGGAGCGGACGGCCTTCAACATCGTCCGTCGCGGGGCGATTCGATTGCGATGGTCCGGTTGAATACGCTTGCGCAGGCAACGGGTGTCAAGGTAGACGACGCGCTTCGCGTCGCGAGCGATCACCTGCGCTCACCGGGGCTGCGCCGCCTCGAGTCGCTAGAGCTGGTTGATGCGGGCGCTCAGTCGCCGCGCGAGAACTATCTGCGGTTGCTGCTGATCGACGCGGGTCTGCCGCGGCCGCGGACTCAGATCCCGGTCGTCGGGGTGGACGGCATGCTGGTGGCCTACCTCGATTTGGGCTGGGAGGACTGCATGGTAGGGGTGGAATACGACGGCGAGCAGCATCAAACGGATCGACGGCAATATCTCAAGGACATCCGCCGGCTGGAAACCGTCGAGCAGCTGGGCTGGACGGTCGTTCGGGTGGTGGCTGAGAACCGGCCCGCCGCGATCGTGAGGCGGGTTCGTGCTGCTCTCGCCGCCTCGAGTGTGCAGCAACGGTTTTGAGTGTGCACTGGCGGCGGGGTGTGCGGGCGTGTCGCCGCCGCGAGAGCACACTCAACGTCGCAGACGCACAGGGCCGCACACCTAGAAGGTGCTGGTTGGGCGCACCTTATTGGCCATGTCGACCAGCGTGTAGCGGTGCCGCTGCGTCGGCGCAACCCGGGCCAAGCTACGCAACGACGCCTCCACACCCAGCCGCAACCCGTGCTGGGTGAACGGGAAGCCGAGGATGTGGTTGGTGCTGGCCTGGTTGTCCTGCAGCCAGTCCATCGCGGCGCCCAGGACCAGCGCGCGGATCTGCAGCACCCGCGGCTCGGTGGGCGGCAGCGCCTCGACTCGCCGGGCGGCGTCGCGAATCTGCTCCTCGGTGATCTCGCTGCTCGATCGGCCGGACAGCAGCGTCACGGCGCTCGTCAGCCGGGCGGTGGTGAAATGCCGAGACGTCGGCGGGACCTCGTCGAGGGTGCGCACCGCACGCATCCGATCTCCCGCCGCGGAAAGGGATCTCGCCAACCCGAACGCCGCCGAGATCACGCCGTCGTTGGTGCGCCACACCGTTTCGTAGAACTTGTTCACGTCGACGTTGCCGGCGAGCTCGCCGGTCGCGGCCAACGCCAGCTTCGGCGCCAGTTCGCCGGGGAAGATGTCGAGCACCTCGGTGAAATGCTTGATCACGGAATCGTAGTCGCCGGTGAGCAATTCGGCGACGGCGCGGAACCAAACAAGCCGCCAGCGCCACCCTACCCGCTCGGCCAGGTCGTCGAGCTTGCGGGTCGCCTTGGCCACATCGCCTAGGTCGAGCAGCGCGCGGACTTCCATCAGCGGCAGCTCGACGGACTCCGAGACGTCGATACCCTCGGCGGCCAGCGAACCGTGCCGCGCTGCACGCAGCGAGTCCAGGGTCTGCACCGGCTGAGACAGCACGGTGGCCTGCAGCACCGGGGCGGCGACGTCGGTCGGATCGACCAGCGGCACCGACAGCGCAGTCACGATCTCGCGCGCCGTCAGCTTCTCCGAATGCACCTGGCCGTCGAGATACACATCGGTGTGCGCGACCGACAGATCCACCCCGAAGGTGGATCGGCTGGGGCTGAACAGTGTCGACAGCCCGGGCCGCGGCACGCCGGAGTCCTGTGCGACCACTTCGCGCAGCACGCCCATCAATTGCGTGGACATCTCCTCGGCGGAGGTAAACCGGCGCCGCGGGTCCGGGTCGATGGCGCGGCGCAGCAGCCGGCCGAACGAGTCGTAGGTGGATAGCACCGGATCGTCTTCGGGCAGCCCGTCGACGTAGCGTCCGTTGCGGGTGCGCAAATTCAGCGTCAGCGCGGCCAACGTGCGGCCCACCGTGTAGATGTCGGTGGCGATCGTCGGCCCGGTGCGCACGATCTCCGGTGCCTGATAGCCCGGTGTGCCGTAGAGGTAGCCGAACGAGTTGATCCGCGAGACCGCGCCGAGGTCGATCAGCTTCAGCTGCTCCTCGGTGAGCATGATGTTCTCCGGCTTGAGGTCGTTGTAGACCAAGCCGATCGAATGCAGATAGCTCAGCGCCGGCAGGATTTCCAGCAGGTAGGCGATGGCTTCGGCGACGGGCAGCTTTTTGTCCTTCTTCCCCCGCTTGAGTGACCGACCGCCGATGTACTCCATGACGATGTAGCCGACCGGGTTGCCGTGCCGGTCGGTGTGCTCGACGAAGTTGAAGATCTGCACGATCTGCGGGTGGACGACCTCGGCGAGGAATTTCCGTTCGGCCATCGCGATAGCCTGCGCTTCGGCGTCACCAGAATGCACCAGCCCTTTGAGCACCACCGGCCGGTCGTTGACGTTGTGGTCGACGGCCAGGTACACCCAGCCCAGCCCGCCGTGCGCAATGCAGCCCTTGACCTCGTACTGGTTGGCGACGATGTCGCCGGCGTTGAGCTGGGGCAGGAACGAATACGGACTACCGCACGACGGGCACTTGCCCTCCGATGCGCCCTTACCCTCGGCGCTCGACCGGCCCACCGGCTTGCCGCAGTTCCTGCAGAACCGTTTGCTCTCCGGCACCACCGGATTGGTCATCAGCGCCTCGAGCGGATCGATGTCGCGGACCCGCGGGATCTCCACCAGCCCGCCACCGAGCTGCCTGGTGGGCGGCAGCACGCGGGTCGCGACCGTCATCCGGTCTTGCGGTTCGCTGTTAAGGTTGCCCAGCGCGACGTGAGGCAGGTCGTCGTCATCGTCGTCCCAGTCGGGACGGAACAGCGCCTGGGTGGCGTGTATGCGGCCCGTGGTCGCGCCGGTTTGTGCGTCCTGGGTGCCGGGGTCCATGTCCTCGGCGTCGTGTTCGGATTCAGACATCAGTTCACATACCTCGGTACAGGGGGCGCCGGCGCCGGACCCAGAACCGTTAACCACTTGCGGTACAACGTGTTCCAGGTGCCGTCGCGGCGGATGCGCTCCAGTGTGCCGTTGACGAACCGGACAAGTCCCGTGTTGTCCAGGTTGATCCCGATGCCGTAAGGCTGGGTGGCCATGTTCGGTCCGACGATGTGCAGGTAGGGGTCTTCCTCGACCAGCCCGGCAAGAATCGAATCGTCGGTGCTGACGGCGTCGATCTCCCGCTGCTGCATGGCGACCAGGCAGTCCGCCCAGTTGACGACGGAGACGATGATCGGAGGTGGGTCGATCTGGCGGATGCGGTGCAACGACGTGGTGCCCCTGGCCACGCAGACCCGCTTGCCGGACAGGTCGCTTACTTTGGTGATCGGAGAATCACGCGGCGCCAGGATGCGCTGATTGGCGTCGAGGTAGACCGTGGTGAAGTTGACTAGTTTGCGGCGCTCGCAGGTGATGGTCATCGTCTTGACGACGACGTCGACCTCGGAGTGCTGCAGGGCGGTGATGCGCTCGTCCGACGACAGGATCCGGTACTCGACATGCGACGGCGCACCGAAGATGTCGCGCGCGATCTCCCCGGCGATATCCACGTCGAAGCCGGTGATCTCGCCGGTGATGGGGTCACGGAAGCTGAACAGGTTACTGCCGATGTCGAGGCCGACGATCAACCGGCCACGGGCGCGGATGTTTGCCACGGCCGCGTCGGCCTCGGACTTGGTGGCGAACGGCCGCAGGCTGGCGGTGGCGTCGCAGTCCTCCTGGCCGGCGGCGTCCGGCGGCTGGGGCGGCAGTTGCTGCATGCCGACCGGGGTGGGCGGCGGCAGCGTGGGCGCCGTGGCGACGGTCAGCGATTCGGTGTGCCCACAACTTGCCAGCAGCATCGCCGCGGCGAGTGGCCCGAGGTAGGCGCACGCCCGGCGGGTCCTGGGCGGGCGGTTCATTATCGATACTCTTTCAGCCGCGGCCACAGGCCCAGGGCGACCGCGACGGCCGCGCCGAGGCTGAGCACCACGCCGCCGACCTGGGCGCCGGACAGTCCGCTGCGTGCGTTGACCACGTCGTTGCGCAGGCGGGTACGGCTCTGCGTCATCGCCTTGCCCAGCTGATCCTCGAGTTTGTCGAACGCCGGGGTCGAGTCGTCCTCGGCGCTGCCCAGTGCGATCTGGGTGGCGGCGCGGTAGTTGCCGACCGAGATGTAGGAGTTGATGCGATCGTTGGCCTGACGCCACCGCACCAACAGCTCGTCGGCGCCTTGCAGATCGGCTTTGTCGACGGCGTCGTTGCGGGCCATGTAGTGGTCGATCTGCTCGTGCATGTAGTCGATGCGCTGATAGAACGACTGCTTGCGGATCTGCTCGTCGCCGCGCCGAATCAGCGACAGCGTTTCGTCGGCCCGGGCTTGCTGGGCGGTGATCGCCACGTTGGTCGCGGTCTTCAGCGACGCGGCCGCCGTGTCCTTTGCGCTTCGACTGGCGGCCGTGGAGATTGTCAGCGCGGTTCCGACCCAGACCACCATGACGAGAATACCGAGAGCACCCACCACCAGGCCCGGGTTGATTCGGCGCCGGGTCCGCCGGGCCAGCCAGCGATGCGAGAACAGACCGAACGCCACCGTGGTGGCGACGACCAGAATGACCGGGGCCGGGAAGTGCGTGGACGCAGTGGTTTCCGTGTCCACCCGCTCCGAGGTCGCCCGGTACAACTGGGCGGCGTCCGGCAGGATCGTCGACTGCATCAGACCTGAGGCTTCCGACAGATACGACGACCCCACCGGGTTGCCCTCCCGGTTGTTGGTCCGCGCGATCTCGATCAACCCCGTATAGACGGCCAACTCGGCGTTGATCTTGCCGAGCAGCTGCACCAACGGTTCATCGGTCAGCCCACTCGATGCCCGGGTCACGGCCACCGCCGCATCGGTGATGGCCTGCTCGTACCGCAGCCGCACCGGCCACGGCTCGGCCTGGGCGATGAACGCGGTGGCCGCCGCGGCGTCGGCCACCGACAGCGTGGTGTAGAGCCGTCCGGCCGCAAAGGCCAGCGGCTCGGTGTGGTTGAGCACGGTGGTCAGCACTTGCTGGCGATGGTTGATGGTCGTCGAGGTGGCGAACGCGCTCGACACACCGAGTGCCGCCAGCAAAATGCCGATTGTCAGGATGCGTCCTGGGGTCGTCGAGAAGAACCACCAGCGAGGGTGGGCCGGTTCGCCCGGCGACCGCGACCCCAGCGGCTCGGTCGACGGATGCGCCAGCTCAACCGTCACGTGTCTGCAGACCTCAACTTTCGGCCACCGGAGTGCACTGTTCGAAGGCGTATAAGCAAATTCTAAGAGCATGTCGGGACTGATGGGGGAGGCAGACCCAAGTTCGCTGATCGCCTGCATATCCTGAACGCGTGCAAGGCGACGGCGACGGCTGGGTGATCTCCGACAGCGGCGCCCACTACTGGGGTCGGTACGGCGCGGCCGGTCTGTTGTTGCGGGCGCCCCGCCCCGACGGCACCCCTGCCGTGCTGCTGCAACACCGGGCGATGTGGAGCCATCAGGGTGGCACCTGGGGTTTGCCGGGCGGCGCTCGGGACAGTCACGAAACCCCAGAGGATACCGCGGTTCGCGAGGCCCACGAGGAGGCGGGTCTGCCCGTCGAGCGGTTGGCGGTGCGGGCCACGGTGGTCACCGCCGAGGTCGCCGGGCGCGGCGGCACCCAATGGAGCTACACCACAGTCGTCGCCGACGCTGGCGAGTTGCTGCACACCGTGCCCAACCGGGAGAGCGCCGAAATGCGTTGGGTCGCCGAGGACGAGGTGGCCGAGCTGCTGTTGCACCCCGGTTTCGCGGCGAGCTGGCAACGGCTGCGCACCGCGCAGGCGCGGGTGCCACTGGAGGACACCGACGAACGGCGTCAGCAGCTGCCGCGCACCCTCGAGATCGAAGCCGGCGTCTTCGTCTGGTGCATGCCGGGCCCGCGGCTGCGGGCCGATGAGCCGCCCTCGCAGCTGAGCCCGCAGATCAGCTCGCTGCTAGAAGCGCTGACCTGAGCTTTTCTGCCGCCGCGCGCGGGTCCTCGGCCGTGGTGATCGCCCGCACCACCACGATCCGCCGGGCGCCGGCGTCCAGCACCTCGGGCAGCCGCCGCGCATCGATGCCGCCGATCGCGAACCACGGCTTGTCGCCGTCGGCGCTGGGGTTCTGTTGCGCGGCGGTGCGGATCAGTCCCAGACCCGGCGCGGTTCGGCCGGGTTTGGTGAACGTCGGCCAGCACGGCCCCACGCACAAGTAGTCGACGTCGCCGGCCGCGCCGATTCGGGCGGCCGCGACCTGTTCCGCGTCATGCGTGGACAGACCGATCAGCGTGTCCGGGCCGGCGATGTCGCGGGCCACGGCCGGCGACAGGTCGCCTTGGCCCAGGTGCAGAACGTCGGCGCCGGCGGCGCGGGCGATGTCGGCGCGATCGTTGACGGCGAACAGCGCGCCGTGCCGGTGGGCCGCGTCCGCGAGGATTTCGCAGGCGGCCAACTCGTCGCGGGCCTCGAGCGGCCCGAACCGCTGCTCGCCGGGCGACCCCTTGTCACGCAGCTGAATGATGTCCACTCCGCCCGCCACCGCCGCCTCGGCGAACTGGGCCAAATCGCCGCGCTCGCGCCGCGCGTCGGTACAGAGATAAAGTTTTGCGGAAGTTAGTCGGGTAACACGTGGATGCACACAATGACGCTAGCGCGCTAGCGTGGTACCCGGACAATTTTAGAGACACGGGAGTCCCGGGTGATTGCGGGGCTGAGAATGGGCACATCCAGAGCCACCGGACCTGCCCTTACCGTCACACCTGATCCGGATCATGCCGGCGAAGGGAGCTGGGGATGATTTCAAGCAAACAGACGCTGGCCGTCATTGGCGGCGGTGTCATTGGGCTGTCCGTGGCGCGTCGAGCGGTTCAGGCCGGCTGGTCGGTGCGGGTGCACCGCACCGACGTGCGGGGCGCGTCCTGGGTCGCCGGGGGCATGCTGGCGCCGCACAGCGAGGGCTGGCCGGGCGAGGAGCACCTGCTGCGATTGGGCCTTGACTCGCTGCGGCTGTGGCACGAGGGCGGTTACCTGGATGGGTTGCCGCCGGGTGTGATCACCGCGCGGGAGTCGCTGGTGGTGGCCGTGGACCGGGCCGACGTCGCCGATCTGCGCACGGTCGCGGAGTGGCTGGAGGCCCAGGGCCATCTGGTCATCTGGGAGTCGGCGGCGCGTGACGTCGAACCCCTGCTGGCGCAAGGTATCCGACACGGTTTTCGGGCGCCCACCGAGATGGCCGTGGGCAACCGCGCCGTGGTGGATGCGCTGGAGGCGGACTGCGAACGTCGTGGCGTCACGTGGGCGCCGCCGGCCGAGGACCTGTCGCGGGTGGAGGGTGACGCGGTGGTGATCGCCAACGGTATCGACGCACCGACGTTGTGGCCCGGCCTGGCGGTGCACCCGGTCAAGGGTGAGGTGCTGCGACTGCGCTGGCGCAAGGGGTGTATGCCGTTGCTGCGCAGGGTTGTTCGCGCCCGCGTGCACGGACGCCAGGTCTACGTGGTGCCGCGCCCGGACGGGGTGGTGGTCGGCGCGACGCAGTATGAGCACGGCCGCGACACCGCCCCGGTGGTGTCCGGCGTACGCGACCTACTCGACGACGCGTGCGCGGTGCTGCCGGCGCTAGGTGAGTACGAACTGGCCGAATGCGCGGCCGGGCTGCGCCCGATGACGCCGGATAATCTGCCGCTGGTAGGCCGCCTGGACAAGCGCACGCTGGTGGCGGCCGGGCACGGCCGGTCGGGTTTCCTGCTGGCGCCGTGGACAGCGGAACAGATCGTCGGCGAACTTGCTCCGGTCGGGGCGCGCTCATGATCGTCATGGTCAACGAGCAGGCGGTCGAGATCGACGGGCAGACCACGGTCGCCGGTTTGCTGCAATCGATGGGCTTTCCGGAACGGGGCATCGCGGTGGCGGTGGACGACGCGGTGCTTCCCCGATCTAGCTGGACGACAACACTTTCCGATGGTGCTCGGGTTGAGATAGTGACGGCGGTGCAGGGTGGCTGATTCCAAATTGACGATCGCGGACCGCAGCTTCGCGTCGCGACTGATCATGGGGACCGGGGGAGCGACGAACCTGGCGGTGCTGGAGGCGGCGCTGGTCGCCTCGGGCACCGAGCTGACCACGGTCGCGATGCGCCGCGTCGACGCCGACGGGGGCACCGGTCTGCTCGACCTGCTCAACCGGCTCAACATCACCCCGCTGCCCAACACCGCGGGGTGCCGCAGCGCCGCCGAAGCGGTGCTCACCGCCCAGCTGGCGCGCGATGCCCTCGACACCAACTGGGTCAAACTCGAGGTAATCGCCGACGAGCGTACCTTGCTGCCCGACGCGGTCGAGTTAGTCCGGGCGGCAGAGCAATTGGTCGACGACGGCTTCACCGTGTTGCCCTACACCAACGACGACCCGGTGCTGGCCCGCCGGCTCGAGGACACCGGCTGCGCGGCGGTGATGCCGCTGGGCTCGCCGATCGGAACCGGCTTGGGGATCAACAATCCGCACAACATCGAGATGATCGTGGCGCGGGCCGGGATCCCGGTGGTACTCGACGCCGGCATCGGCACCGCCAGTGACGCCGCGCTGGCGATGGAATTGGGTTGCGACGCCGTGCTCTTGGCCAGCGCCGTGACCCGCGCCGCCGATCCGCCTGCCATGGCCGCCGCGATGGCGGCCGCCGTCACCGCCGGTCATCTGACCCAGGGCGCCGGACGGATCCCGAAGCGGTTCTGGGCGCAAACGTCCAGCCCACAGCGCTGGCCAATGTATTGACATCGGATGAACTGCCGGTGGTATCCACCGTAGCGGTGGCGGCACCGATGCAGCAAAACCTGCAGTGAAGGCGGTTACGGTCGCGACTCGCAGAGTGGAAGTGAGGTAAGGCATCGTCAACTCCTGAAAATAGTTCAACCGCTCAGCGGGCCGCGCTGACGATATTCGTGTTGTGAGAATGATCGTAGGGATAAACCCCCGGACGCAACCCATTCCGCCGAATACCATTTACATCGGCATCATTTGGTGTGGGTCAGCCGTTATTTCGCCACGATTTGGTACAGCGCGGGCACATCGGCCCCGGCGGTGCGGATCACGCCCACAGCATGTTCTTGCCGGTGTTGGCCCAAATGATCTCGGCGTGGTTCTGAAAGGTCCTCCACGCAATTGATCCCGCGGTCGTGGTCGAGCTGCCCTGATGTCAGAGCGTGGGCGCGGGCTTGTCCCCGCAGTTGCTCAGGGTGTCGCCGCCGATGAGTGCATTAAACGAGCTCGTGGGACCGTCGTCGCCGAACAGTAAGTACTTGGCCAGGATCGGCTCGGTCAGGTCGGGGCTCGTCCCGCACCAGGTAGGCCAGTGCACCGCGGGGAACCGGCTGGGTGGTGCAGTTGTTCAGCCCATACCCTTTCGAGAGCACGCTGGCCAGTGTGTTCTCCGCCGCATTGCCGGTGTCGGGATCGGCCGCCACGGGGGCGGCCGATCCCGACCGTGGGGGCCGCCGCCCCTCGCGCCACCGTGGCTAGGTAACCCATTCCGCGCGACCGTAGGATCGTGCGTCGGTCGGTCAATACAATCCGTTGGTGAGCGGGTTGTGAGCACAGGGCCAGTAAGGCGAGGCGCAGGCGGCCGCCGATGCCGCCAAGGAGTGGGTGAAGTGGTCGCTCATCGCCGTGTTCGTTAGCGCCGTCCTCTACGCCATCGTTCTGGGAATCATCGCCCTGACCGTTGACACCTCGACATCTACTACCCTGGCCGCGATGCGCTGAAAAGCGGGCTACGCTCGCGGTCATGCGCCAGGGACATGTTGCGGTTAAACTCGGCGCCCCGCTGGTGGTCGCCGCGTCCGCCACGTTGGTGTGCGCCGCGACCTGGCTGGGCGACCCGACCACGCCGGGTGGGCCCCTGCCGGTATGCCCCACCAAGGCGCTGCTCGGCATCGACTGCCCAGGCTGCGGCAGTCTGCGAATGCTGTATTCGCTGCTGCACGGCAACCTGATGGCCGCCGCCAGGTTCAATGCGTTGGGTCTGGCGGCGGTCGTGCTGTTGGTGTGGGCGTATGCGGTGTGGACCTACGGTCAAGTCAAGGGCCGGCACATCCGAAGCTGGCAGCACCAGCGCTGGTCAGCCGCGGTGGTGCTGTCGTTGGTCATGGTTTGGTTTGTGGTGCGCAACATTTCGTTTGCCCCATTTAGCGGGCTGTATGTCTGAAACGTCTAACCTTAGACGCGATGGTGAACAAATCCCGAGCGTTGGCGGCGATCCTTGCCGCGGTCGCCCTCGCCGCGACGCTGAGCGGCTGCTTCCATCGGTCGGCGAACTCGCAGCCGGCCAGTAACCCGCGGCGGCGGAATTCGCCGGGGCGCTGCACAACAAGGTCACCGCCGACGCCATGATGGTGCATCTGACGAAGCTGCAAGACATCGCGAACGCCAATAACGGCACCCGAGCGGTTGGCATCCCCGGCTACTTCCCGCAACACGTCGAATCGCTGAACCTCGATGGACAGGGGACACCGGGCTATGACGCCAGCGTCGAGTATGTGGAAAAAGCCTTGCGGGACAAAAGCTTCGACGTCGCCACGCCCTAGTGCTACCGGCTGTACGCCGTGTCACCGGGCAAGCCGTCGCTGACAATCGCCGGCAGCACCTATTCGGTGGACCAGGCCTCGCTGCTGGTCCGGACGCCGCGCGACGGTCTGACCGGCCCACCGGTGCGTCCTGGGCAACCGTAGGGTTACGCTGTGGGCGATTATCCGGCGACGCTGCCCGCAGGGGCGATCGCCGTCGTCGACGACGCTCGGTGCTCGGTGGTCGACAAGCAGAACAGCGCGAAGGCCAGGGGCGTGGCGGCGCTGATCGTGGTGAGCGCGCCCAGCGGTCAGGGTGCCCCGCCGAACTTGTTTCAACCCCTGACGATGCCCGTGGCCGTGGTCGGTAGTTACGGCGGCAACGCGCTGGCCCGCACCACCGCATCGGTACGCCTGGTGCTCGACGCCGAGAACATCAACGTGACCACACGAAACGTTCTGGCGCAGACCAAGACCGGCTCGACGAAAGACGTCATCATGGTCGGCGCCCATCTGGACGGACCGTGCACCGGACCAGGCATCAACGACAACGGATCCGGCGTGGCCGCCGTGTTGGAAACCGCGTTACAGGTCGGCCCACTGGCGCCGGTGAACAACGCGGTGTGGTTCGTGTTCTGGGGAGCCGACGAGGATGGCCTCAACGGGGTGCTGGATTACGTGTTCGGTCTGAACGACGAGCAGCTCAACGACATCGCGATGTACCTGAACTTCAATCTGCTCGGTCTGGTCGGCTTGAAGATGGTCAATCCGCTGCTTCGGCTGCCGTTCGACCCCTGCTACGCTTTCTCACGGTCGGTTTTCTGGCGCCGGTCTTCCGCGACGCGCTGGGCCTCACTTGGACCGAGGTCGAGCAGCGGCGCTTTGAACGGTTGTTCTTTTTGGTCGCTTTCGTGAACCGATTCATTCCCCCGTTCCTGTACCAAGGGGGAAGCCATGTACTGCTGGCGGGATGTCCGAGCGCCGGGTCGAGCGACGCGAACCGCTGCTGTAGTCGCCGGGTGAAGATGCGAGGCGGGTCATGGAGCCGTTACGACGTATTCTGTAGCGCGGGGTGACCGTCGGCGCGCTGCTGGAGATCGCGCTGTGGCTTGCCGTGCCCTACATCGCGGCGGCGTCTGGGCCGCGATCCATCCCGAACGGCTGCACGAGCTCGAGGCGGAGTGGAGCAAGATGGTGCCGGCCGGCGCGAACATGGCCGCCCTTGGCGAGGTGATCGTGTTGTGGCCCGTGGTGTTGCTGCTCCCCACCTCGTGCATGCTGCCGGGGTCGTGACGGCTACCCCAACATCCGCAGCGCCGCGTCAACCGCGAGCGCGGGTACATCGAGGGTGCTGGAACGCAAATCGTGTCGCGCGCCGGTGATTTCGATGACTTCGGTCGGCGCCGCGATCAGCGCCGCAGCATCGCGCACCTCGACGGGTGTACCGAATGGATCCGAGGTGCCGTGGGTGAACACGGTCGGCACCCGGATGTCGGGCAGGTGTTCGGTGCGCAGCCGCTCCGGCTTCCCCGGCGGGTGCACCGGATAGGAGAACAGCGTCAGGACGTCGATGTGCGGTGAGTTCGTTTCGGCCACCACCATGGAGGTCTGCTGGCCTCCGTAGGAGTGCCCGCCCGCGATTAGCGGGCGGTCGGCCAGGCCGAGGCAGACGGTGATCGCCTCGACGATGCCCGCGCGGTCGGTGGTCGCCGAACCTGACGGGGGGCCTTTGGGGCGGCGCCGCCGGTAAGGCAGGTTGTACCGGATCGCCAGCCAGCCACGGCGGGCCCACTCGTCGCAAATCTGTTGTAGCAGTGGAGAATCCCGATCGCCTCCGGCGCCGTGAGTCAGCACGACGACACCGCGCGCCACCTCGTCGGGTGGGTGCGCGATGCCCGCGATCGTGTCGAGATTCATGCGAGCCGGAACAGTGGAGAGACGGGCCCGTGACCCGCTCCGAGTGGGTAGCCGGCGCGCAGGCATTCGGTGACCCAGCGCTTGGCGAACCCGACGCCGTCAGGCACGGTGAACCCGTATGCCAGCGTGCAGGCGGCCGCGGCGGCCAGCGTGTCACCGCCGCCGTGGTCGTTGCCGGTGGCTATCCGCTTCGCGACGAACTCGTGGAAGTCGGCGCCTTCGGAAGGCCCGTACAGCAAGTCGCAGCTGCGTTCCGACGAACGCAGGTGGCCACCCTTCACCAGGACCCACTGCGGTCCCAGCGCGTGAAGCGCCTTCGCGGCCGCGCGCTGCGAGTTGGCATCCACCACGTCGATACCGACCAGCAGTCGCACCTCGTCGAGGTTCGGGGTCACCAGCGTGGCCAACGGAAAGAGCTGGCCGCGCAGCGAATCGAGAGCCGCTGGTGCCATCAGTGCACCGCCGTGCATCGACGCGGCGACCGGGTCGACGACCAGCGGCACCGTCAACCCGAGGCGGCGCCAGGTGGCGGCCACGGTGTCGATGATGCGGGGCGATGCCAGCATCCCCGTCTTGGCGGCCTGGACACCGATGTCGGTGACCACGGCCTCGATCTGGCTCGCCACGACGTCGTCGGGAACCTCATGAAAGCCCTTGACGCCCAGCGTGTTCTGCGCCGTCACCGCGGTGATCGCGATGCAGGCGTGCAGGCCCAGCATCGCGATCGTGCGCATGTCGGCTTGTATGCCCGCACCGCCCCCGGAGTCCGATCCGGCGATCGAGAGCACCCGCGCCGGCGTGCTGCCCGGCGGCGGCACGGGCAGCACCGGAGGCGAAAAGGTCACTGCGCCAGCGGTAGATACACCCGGTTGCCGTGCTCGGCGAACTCGCGAGACTTCTCCGCCATGCCCTCCGACATCGCCGCCTCGATCGCTTCCTCGCTGCCGAGCCCGTGCTTGGCGGCGTAGTCGCGAACATCCTGGGTGATGCGCATGGAGCAGAACTTCGGCCCGCACATCGAGCAGAAGTGCGCCGTCTTGGCGGGTTCGGCCGGCAGCGTCTCGTCGTGGTATTCCCGCGCGGTGTCGGGATCCAGTGACAGCGCGAACTGGTCATTCCAGCGAAACTCGAAGCGCGCCTGGGACAGCGCGTTGTCGCGATCCTGGGCGTGTGGGTGGCCCTTGGCCAGATCTCCCGCGTGCGCGGCGATCTTGTAGGCGATCACCCCGTCCTTGACATCCTTGCGGTCCGGCAGCCCCAGGTGCTCCTTGGGTGTCACGTAGCAGAGCATCGCTGTGCCGGCCTGGGCGATGATGGCCGCGCCGATCGCCGAGGTGATGTGGTCGTAGGCCGGCGCGATGTCGGTGGCCAGCGGGCCCAGCGTGTAGAACGGCGCTTCCTCGCACCATTCCTCTTCCAACCGCACGTTCTCCACGATCTTGTGCATCGGAACGTGTCCGGGGCCTTCGATCATCACCTGCACGCCATGGGATTTCGCGATCTTGGTCAGCTCACCCAGGGTGCGCAGTTCGGCGAACTGCGCGGCGTCATTCGCGTCGGCGATCGAGCCGGGCCGCAGCCCGTCGCCCAGCGAGAAGGTGACGTCGTAGCGGGCGAAGATCTCGCAGAGCTCGTCAAAGTTGGTGTACAGGAACGATTCCTGGTGATGAGCCAGGCACCACGCGGCCATGATCGAACCGCCGCGCGAGACGATGCCGGTGACGCGCTTGGCGGTCAGCGGCACATAACGCAGCAGCACACCGGCGTGCACGGTCATGTAGTCCACACCCTGCTCGCACTGCTTGATCACGGTGTCGCGGTAGAGCTCCCAGGTCAGTTCGGTCGGGTCGCCCTCGGTCTTCTCCAGCGCCTGGTAGATCGGCACGGTGCCGACCGGCACCGGCGAATTGCGCAGGATCCACTCGCGCGTCTCGTGGATGTTCTTGCCGGTGGACAGGTCCATGATGGTGTCGGCGCCCCACCGGGTGGCCCACACCATCTTGTCGACCTCTTCGGCGATCGACGACGTCACCGCCGAGTTCCCGATGTTCGCGTTGACCTTGGTCGCGAACGCCTTGCCGATGATCATCGGCTCGATCTCGGGGTGGTTGTGGTTGGCCGGGATGACCGCGCGCCCACGGGCGACCTCGTCGCGCACCAACTCGGCGGGCCTCCCTTCCCTAGCGGCGATGAACGCCATCTCAGCGGTGATTTCACCGGCGCGGGCGCGTTGCAGCTGCGTGCCGCGGTCGCGGACCAACCTGGCACGCGGCGGCAGCCCGGCCGACAGGTCGATGGTGGCGTCTGGATCGGTGTACGGACCCGAGGTGTCGTACAGGTCGAAATCCTCGCCTGTGGCGAGGTGCACTCTGCGCAGCGGAACACGCAGGGTGACGCCGCCGGGTCCCTCGACCGTG
Organism: Mycobacterium tilburgii; assembly: GCF_902168065.1. Taxonomy (GTDB): domain Bacteria; phylum Actinomycetota; class Actinomycetes; order Mycobacteriales; family Mycobacteriaceae; genus Mycobacterium; species Mycobacterium tilburgii. Next base: position 60,353 of record NZ_LR655691.1, read on the forward strand.
CGGTAGGCCTTACTGCTGCCCGCGATCGGTCCGGTGGTCACGGACGGTGCAGTGGTGGGTGACAAGGTGTCGGTCATCTTTCATCTCCCTACGCCGGCATTACCCGGTCAGGTTCGTACGGTCGACGGCCCCAAGCCGTCCTCTCAGCACACTCAGCGTGCGCTCCCGCGCCTGTTTACTTTTGGTGTGGCTGGATTGCCCGCACCGACGTTACCCTGACCGCGCACGGATTGCGCCGCACGGGGACCACCAGAGCGATCTAGATTACGAAAACCTGCCGGGCGCCGCGGGGCGGAGACGCTTTCCCGACGGGTGCGTCGCCGTCCGATGAATTCGTGGGGGTGGAATGATGAGCCCGTGCAGCAGCCCAAACAAACGGGCGCCGAGGGCGCGGAGGCCGCGCTCCCGTACCTCAATGTCGGCAGTTTCCGGTTCTGGTTCGACGGTGAACGCTGGGAGTGGTCCTACGAGGTTGCGCGAATGCACGGCTGCGAGCCGGGCACGGTGACGCCAGACGACACAACCGATGTTGTCTACACAAGCACCCCGAGGACCGGGAGCACGTTCGCGATCTGCCGCACCACGCCCTGCATTCTGGGGAGTCGTTCTGCATTCCGGGGAGTCGTTTTCCAGCCGTCACCGCTTCGTCGACACCACGGGCGGCGTGCACGAGGCGATTGTCGTGGCCGATCGTATGCTCGACGATGCGGGCGCGGTGCTGGGGACTGCGGGCTACTACATCGACCTGACGAGCACATTCGACGAGAACCAGCCGGAAGTCCTCGACGATGCGCTGCCCGATCTGTTCGAGAACCGCGCGGTCATCGAGCAGGCTAAGGGTGTGTTGATGGCCGTCTACCGGGTCGGCCCCGATCAGGCATTCCGGGTGTTGCAGTGGCGCTCGCAGGAGACCAACGTCAAACTACGCACTCTGGCCAAACAACTGGTCGACTAGGTCAGCGCTATGCCACCGTTGTCGGCGCCTATCCAGGGCCGGTTCGACCAACTGCTGCTCACGGTCCATGAGCGGATCCGCGCCGAAACGGGCCCCGAGCCCGGCCCCCAAGACCAGCTAGGCTTCTTCCATCGCCTCGCCGAGCTTCTCGAGCAGCTTGTTGTGGTGATTGCTGGCCAGCAGGTGCCCCGCCGCGATGACCAGCGCGACCGGCCAGTCGATCAGTTCGAACGCGGCCAGCGCGGCCAGACCGCCGTAGTAGGCCAGCTGTTCGGGGCGCGGGATCTCGGTCTGACCGACCAACGGCAGCTTCACGACGAACGTTTCGCCTTCGCGGATTTTCTGCACCGCGTCGCGTTGCGACGTCGCGCAGCGAGTTTTCTTTTCCGCCATCATTTGCCTTTCAGTAACGAAGGGTTTGCCAACCCTCCGGGTGAGTTTGGTCACTGTCGGAGCTATGGCGACCAAGTCGACAACCGAAATCCTGGCCGATCCGATCGTCGCATCACTCGTTTCGGTGCTGAGTGTGCCGTTGTTCGAACTCTATGCGTTGCTGTGGCGGGCAGATCGTGGAGATCGTCGAGCCGGATCGCAGGCACCGCAGGCCTCCCCCGGTTCTCGGGCCGGGCGCCTCGCGGCCGCACGGGCAGTTGTGCCCCGATCCCTCGGTACACGGATCAAAGCGGTCCGGCCGGCCGCAGCACGCGACGGCATAACCCGTTCTGGGTCCGTTCCGGCCCGTTCCCAATCAGTTGGTGCTGCGTAAGTTGGTGGCGCCCGCCCGACGTCCGGTCGCCTTCTTTGCCGGCGACTTGGCGGCGGATATGCGCGGGGTGACCTTTTGCGGGACCGGCTCGCTGGGCACTCGGGTGAGACTGGCCTTCGGCGTGGCTTCGTCCCTCCGGTTCAACCGGCGCAACACCAGTGCACCGCCGCCGACGGCCAACAGCACCGGCCATTCGACCAGCCCGGTCAGCCCGAGCGCGCCGATGGCCAGCGCGGCCGCCGGCGTGGAATGACTGCCCGAGTTGATGCCGCGTTTGATGCCTTCCGCGGCTCCGGTGACGCCACCGACAATTCCGTTGACTGCCGCGCCCCCGACGGCGCCCGCGGCGGCGGTGGTGGCTTCTGCCGCGCGATTGACTGTTCTTCCCACGCTGCGGACTGCACCGCCGACGACACCCATGATGACTCCCTGGTTCTTCGGTCGCATTCGTTGCAAACGCGTAGCAACATGTATACCCGCCGAATGGTAAGTAAAGGCTGTGACAACAAATTGTTCACGCTTATAACACGCGAAATGCTGCCACGTTCGGAACGCGCAGACAATGCGCGGCTGTCGCTTTACTCAGGTGTCAGATTGACAAACACCGGCGCGTGATCGCTGGGCGCCTTTCCCTTGCGCTCTTCTCGCACGATCTGCGTGTCCACTACCCGGCCCGGCCAGCGCTGGTGAGGCGAGGATGAAGTCGATGCGCATGCCTTGCTTTTTCTGGAATCGCAGTTGGGTGTAATCCCAATACGTGTAGACACCCGGGCTGGGGGTGAAAGGCCGGACTACATCGGTGAATTGCGCGTCGACGATGGCGTTGAAGGCATTTCGTTCGGGTTCGGAAACGTGCGTGGCGCCGACAAAGAATTCGGTGCTCCACACGTCTTCATCAGTAGGGGCGATGTTCCAGTCGCCGACCAACGTGATCTGCGTGGACGGATCGTCGCGTAACCATTCGGCCGCAGTATACCGCAGGGCGGTAAGCCAATTCAGCTTGTATGTGTAATGCGGATCGGCCAGTGTGCGACCGTTGGGCACGTACAGGCTCCACACCCGGACCCCGCCGCGGGTGGCCGCCAATGCCCGGGCCTCGGCCATGGCCTCTACGTCCGGCTTGCTGCTCCAGGTGGGCTGGCCGTCGAATCCGATCTCCACGTTGTCCAGGCCGACCCGAGATGCGATGGCCACGCCGTTCCTATTGGGAGGCCGACGTGGGCGACCTCGTAGCCCGCCTCCAGGAACGGCAGGGCCGGGAATTGACCGTCGGAGCACTTCGTCTCCTGCATGGCGATCACGTCGACATCGGCGCGACCGAGCCAGTCGATGACGCGGTCGACACTACTGCGAATGGAGTTCACGTTCCAGGTCGCCAGTCGCACCCGCCGTGAATCCGGACGCCGTGAGTCGCCGCCATCAACCGTGCCGTCGGGCATGGCTAGACCGTATCCCAGCCGCCCTGTCGGGCGTCGAAGTAGCGGCGGTCATGGTGCAGGCGGAAAGCCAGACGATGCGCCAAGCCGGCTGCGACGGCGTCGTTCTCGGTGACGACGAGATAGCCGCGCGTGGCGCCGAGCTGCACCCCGGCGGCCAGTACCGCCTCGTACCGCCGCGCCGCCGACTCCTCGTCGGCACCGTCGGTACCGCCCGGCACGGAAATCCCTACCCACCGGGTGCCGTCCGGCGCGTCGGTCACTGTCGCGCGATCCCCGTCGTCCGGCGAGGCGTAGCTCGAGGTCGGTGGTGCAGGTCCCGCACCAGCACCCGGCTCGGCCGATACGGCCACCGCTCGCGGTGGCACCGCCAGCAACCGGTCGGGGATGGCCAGCCACGGAATCACGCCCCGTTGCTCGTACCAATCCACGATCGCGGGCACCGCGCTGAGCCGGGCCGAAATATCAAGGGGCAACGCCGAATTGCCGGTCGGGACTGGCTTGGTCTGTGGCCCGCAGCAACTAGCCGTCGATCCAGGCGCGTTCACCGCCGGCGCGGGCTGTCGCGGCGGCGTGCTCGAGCGCGCGGATCGCTGAGGTGCGGATCGGCGTATCGGTCAGCACCCGCAGCGCCACCGCGTCGTCGGCCGCGAACTCGACCACGGTGCCGGTCTTCGTCCGCACCCGCACCGACCGCCAGCAGGTGGCCGACCGCGTCCGTCAGCGGCGAGACCGATCCGGCGGGACGCCGGTAGCGCACCGTAACCCGGGTTCCGAGGTCCGGCCACGAGACCATCAGTGACCGAACGGATCCGGTCCGTCGCCGGGTTTCCAGGACAGGCCGGGCACGCCCCAGCCGTGGGACTTGACCGCCCGCTTGGCGGCGCGCGCATGCCGGCCGATGAGACGGTTTAGGTAGAGGAAGCCATCCAGGTGGCCGGTCTCGTGCTGCAACATCCGGGCGAACAATCCGGTGCCCTCGATGGTGATCGGTTTACCGTAGGCGTCGAGGCCGGTGACCCGGGCCCAGGTGGCGCGCCCGGTGGGGAACGACTCGCCCGGAACGGACAGACAACCCTCGTCGTCGTCACCGGGGTCAGGCATGGTCTCCGGGATCTCGGAGGTTTCCAGGATCGGATTGATGACCACGCCGCGGCGCTCGTTTGTGCCACGATCGTCGGGGCAGTCGTAGACGAACAGTCGTAACCCGAATCCGATTTGATTGGCGGCCAGACCGATGCCGTGGGCGGCGTCCATCGTCTCGTACATGTCGGCGATCAGTCCAACGATGTCGGCTGGCAGCGACCCGTCAGCATCGACGTGGACGGGTGTCGTCGCGGTGTGCAAGACGGGATCGCCCACGATCCGAATGGGTACGACTGCCATGGTCGGCTAGCTTAAGCCCGCCGACGATGCGCGCCGCAAGGCAGCGGGCTGTATGCGCACCGGGGCGCCCCTCCGATGCAAGCTATGAAGCCAATCGGCCGACTCGCGGGTCTGGATGACGACTTGAGGGTTCGCGGCGTGATTCAATACTCGCCGAAACATGCCTCTAGGTAAGTCAAGTCATGCGAGCAACACGGAATTCGGCGGAAGGGTCCAGGGGAAGCGATATGGACAGCGCCATGGCGCGGGCAAATCGATCGGGGGACGATGCTGAGACCGCCGATGGGCTGACCCGACGCGAACACGACATCTTGGCCTTTGAACGGCAGTGGTGGAAGTTCGCCGGTGTCAAGGAAGACGCGATCAAAGAGCTGTTCTCGATGTCGGCGACGCGGTACTACCAAGTGCTCAACGCGTTGGTGGATCGGCCCGAGGCGCTGGCGGCCGACCCGATGCTGGTGAAACGGCTACGGCGGCTGCGCGCCAGCCGGCAGAAGGCGCGCGCCGCCCGGCGCCTCGGCTTCGAGGTGACCTGAGTAGCTACAGTAGGGCTCGATGAAAGAGCGCGTGCCCGACTCGACGGGGCTCCCACTGCGGGCCATGGTGATGGTGCTGTTGTTCCTCGGCGTCATCTTCTTACTGCTCGGGTGGCAGGCGCTGAGCTCGTTCGGGAAGTCCGACGACGACTCGGCCTCGGCGGGCTCGAGCGTGACCAGCTCCGCCAGCGCCACGCCGGCGACCTCGACGAGCCCGAAGCCCGCCAACCAGGCCGACGTGCACGTCTACAACATCTCCGGCAAGGACGGTGTCGCCGGCCGCGCCGCGGACCAACTCAAGGCCGCCGGCTTCAAGGTCGTCGACGTGGGCAACATGTCGCTGCCCGACGTGACGGTGATGACGGTGTACTTCACCGACGCCGAGGGTGAGCACGCCACCGCCGACGCGGTGGGTAAAAACCTTGGGGCCGCCGTCGAACCGCGCATCCCCGCCCTGTCCGGTGAGCCACCGGGCGTCATCGTGGTGGTTACGGGCTGACTCGGAGTCGTGCGCCGGGTTAGGCTTCTGCTATGCCTAAGCCCGCCGGTCACCGCAAGGTTGTTCTCGCCACCTTGTCCGCAGCCAATGTCGTCGCCGCGCTGAGTGCGTGCTTGTCGCCCCTACACGCCTCCTCGGTGCCGGGCACCACGCCGTCCGTGTGGACGGGATCGCCTGCGCCGTCGGGATCCGCGGCTGCCGAGGGTGCAAGCGAGGGAAAGCCAAGCATCACCACACACCTGCCCGCGCCGGACGGCACCCAGGTGGCGACCGCGGCGTTCGACTTCAGCAACGACTACGCCACCATCACGATCGCGACGACCGGGGTCGGCGGGATCACGCCGGGCTTCCACAGCGTGCGCATCCACAAAATCGGCAAGCGCGAACCCAATTCGGTTGCCCCACCGGCGGCTCGCCCGGCGACTTCCTCTCGGTCGGCGGCCATTACCAAGCGCCCGGCCACTCCACCCAACCCGAAAGTGGCGACCTCACCTAGCTGCAGGGTGCGTAAGGACGGCATCGGGACGCGGGTGACCACCACCGACGCGGTCACGACGGAAGACTGTTGAGTGGTGAAAAGACCGCGATCATCATCCACGCCGGCGCCGACAACTTCGGCAACATCCCACCGGAACGCTACAACCAGACCAGGAGAAGCAAGTAGCGTGCGGCGCGCTACGGTCTGGACGCGGTGATCATCCTGGATGCCGAAGCAACGAGCGCATGGTCACCGAGGATCTCGCCGACGTGCTGACGCGGCTGGAGCCGGTCGCCAAGGCGCTGCACTGCAGTGAGGAACTGGCCGCGGTGGAAGGCATTTGGCGCAACGGCGCCTCATATAAGCGACAGCGGCGGATGGCCGAGGAGCACGACGGCGATCTGCGCGCGGTCGTCGATGCGTTGGTGGACGAGCTGGACATCCGAGCTGGACATCTAGGTTGGCGTTATGGCGGATCCGGAAACGATTGAGCTGGCGATGTTTCCGCTGAGGCGGCGTTTCTGCCGAACCAGGATCTGTCGCTGCGTATCCTAGAGCTCCGCTACGTCGCGCTGGTGCGGCACTGCCTGCGGACCGACGAACCCTTCGGTGTCGTGATGATCTCCGCGGCCGTGAGGTCGGTGGTGGTGACGAGCGGTGCGACGTCGGCGTGCTGTGCCACATCGACGAGTGCATCGACGCGGGCGCGGACCGCTACGAGCCGCACACCCGAACCGGCGAGCGGATTCGGGTGTGCGGGTGGCTGCCCTACGATCCCTACCCGCGGGCGTCGGTGCGCCGCTGGCCTGATGAGGCCGGCGATCCGGTGATCCCGGCCCAGCTGGTCGACGTCGAGGACCGGATGATGGCGTTGTTCGAGCGGATCGCCGAGTCCCGCGACACCGCACTGCCGGACCGCGAGGTGTTGCTGGGTTCGGGCCACTCCGATGCGGGACAGCGGCTGTTCGCGTTGGCCGGTCGCATACCGATCGGCGCGGCCGACCGGTATGCCGTGTTGTCGCCGCCAACCGCGGCGGACCGGTTCGTCGCGCTGCGCGAGGCGGTCGACACGCTCGCGGAAATGGTGGAGTTCCAGCTGTCGGATTAGCGGTGTGATTTTATGGGGAATTGGTTGAGCGACTGGACGGTTGAGTGAAGGCACATCTGCAGGTCAACGGATCGCCGACGGGTGTGTCGGCGAGCGCCGCCGAGACCGGCGCCGATGGCCTGTTCACCTTCGAAGGTCAACACGATGTCTTCTTCCCGCTGCTGGTGGCCGCCCGGGAGACCAGCCTCGATCTGATGACCAACGTCGCGATCGCCGCGCCGCGCAGTCCGCTGCACCTGGCACACGCCGCCTACGATTTACAGGTCTTCAGAGGTGGCCGCTTCCGGCTCGGTCTGGGCTCGCAGATCAAAGTCCACATCGAAAAGCGCTACGGCAGAACCTGGGACCAGCCGGCCGCATGCATGGCCGAGACGATTGCCGCGCTCAAGGCGATTTTTGCGGCCTGGGAGGGCCAGTCTCCCTTGAACTTTCGTGGCGAGTTCTTCACCCATACGCTGATGGCGCCCAATTTCAATCCGGGGCCCAACCCCTTTGGGCCGCCGCCGGTGCTGATGGGGGCGCTGGGCCCGATCATGACGCGCACTGCGGCCGAAGTCGCCGACGGCCTGCTCGTCATGCCGTTCAACAGTGCCCGGCATTTCGCCGAACGCACCCTGCCAGCCCTCTACGCGGGACTGCGCCGTGAGGATCGAAAGGCCAACGATCTTCAGGGTGATCGCGCAGGCCATGGTCGCGGTCGGCAGCACCGAGGCGGACCTGACCGCGGCCGTCAACGGCGTCGCGTCGTTGATCGCGTTCTACGGGTCGACGCCGGCATACCTGCCGGTGCTCGAGATCGAGGGCTGGGCCCGTGACGCCGCCCGCAGCGCCGCCTCGCGCACCAGGGCAGCAAGATCAGTGGCTACGAAAACTGTTGTGCTACTGCAGATATCATCAAGATTCAGCTCCTCGGTGGGGGCGGATCGTAGCAGTGTTTCGAGCAGCGCCTTGCGGGTGCCACCGTCGGGAAGCGTCAAGCTGAGTTCCCGGTCGCACAGCTCGGGGGAGCGCAACCGCGGATCGAGGTGGTCGGGACGCGCGGAGGTGGCGATCAGTGCCACCCCGTCGGTGGCTACCGCGTTGCGCAGCTCGGCGAGGATCAGAGCGGCCACCGGCTCGGCGGTCTCCGGCAGCAGCGCGTCGACGTCGGTGATCAGCAGCACGCCGCCATCGTTGCGGACCGTGGTCGCCGCGGCGGCTACCGTCTTGAGCCGGTCTTCGGCCGCGAGTGCACCCGCCTCCGGGCCGTCGAGTTCGACCAGCCGGCGTCCGGCGCACACCGCGCGCACCATCGTCGCCTTGCCCACCCCCGGCCGGACCAGAAACCAGCACCCCAAATTCGTTGTGGCGCCAAGGATTTCAGCAGGTGCGGTTTGTCGAGGGCCAACTTGAGCCACTCGCTCAGCTTGCCGGCGTGCACCTGGGAACCCTAAAGGTCGTCGACATGGATTGCCGGGTTGGCGATATCGGCCCGTTCAGCCCGGCCCGTCGCGACACCGGCGTTGGGCACCACACCGTCGCCCTAGGTGACCAGGGAATTCGGCTGCACGCTCACCGGGCCCTCGGGATCAACCGCGGTGACGGTGAGCAACTCCGAGGTCCAACTGATCCCGACCGCCAGCGCCCGGCTGGCGGCCGACGTCGAGGTGCCCGGCCCGAGGTCGCGGGGCAGCAGCGACACCGCGTCGCCCACCGTCATGACCTTGCCGAGCAGCGCCTGCCGCAGCGTCGCCGGGCTGATCGACCGGGTGGCAAACGAAGAGCCGCTCAATGTCACCGAGCGCGCGCCGTACACCGTGACGGCGCCGACGATCAACGCGGTGCCCCCGCGCAGCCCCGCGTTGGACAGCGTCACGTCGTCGAGCAGCACCGTGCTGACCGGGATGTCCCGATCGGCCAGACCCGCCACGGCGGCGGTGGTTCGCGATCCCGTCAAGGATACCGCATCCCATTCCCGAATGCTCAGCGCAGCAAGGGCATTCGGATCCAGCCTGACGACGCCGCGGCGCGAGTCAACGGCTGAGGTGTTCAGACGGGCGGTCAGCGTCAGCTGCCCGGGCCCCGCGGCAGTCATGGTAATCGCCCACCCGGCTTACGAAGTCCCAGCCGCGCCACCGACCGGCCGCCGGATCTGCCGAAGCGGACGATCGGCCGCCGGTTCGGCTGCGCCTGCCGATTCGTCCGCCGTACCGCGCGCCGCTGCTCGGGCTTTTCGTCCCACACCTCCGGGTGCTCGGCCAGCCACCGCTTGTTGCGCACCGCAAACGGGACGTGACACAGGTAGGCGATGATGATCACCCAGATCAGGACGTAGTGGACCAGCACCGCCGCCGCCGCGCAGATCGCCAGGAGTGCCAGCAGCGGGGCCGCCCAATTGGGCGGAACCGCGGCCGCATGCATCTTGCGCATCGGGATCTTGCTGATCATCAGAATGGAGGTTCCCGCGATCCAGATGCACAGGAACAGCGGCGCCGACCACCAGCCGTCACCGAACTGCAGCTTGAGCCCGATCAGGCCGATCATCGACACGGCGCCAGCCGGGGCGGGCATCCCGACGAAAAACTCACGCGCATACGCCGGCTGGGTCCCGTCGTCCTGCAGCGCGTTGAACCGCGCCAGCCGCAGCACCACGCACACCGCGTAGAGCAGCACTGCGATCCATCCCACCGGCGAGGTCGACAACAGCGTCACGTAGAGCACTACCGCCGGGCTCACCCCGAAGTTCACCGCGTCGGCCAGCGAGTCGATCTCCTCGCCCAGCCGTGATTGGGCCTCCAGGATGCGGGCCACCCGGCCGTCCAACCCGTCCAGGATCGCCGCCGCGGCGATCAACGCCATCGCCGCTTTGGGCTGGTGCTCGAGCGAGAACTTGATCGACGTAAACCCCGCGCAGATCGACAGCACCGTCATCGCGCTGGGCAGGATCTGCAGGTTGACCGCTCGGCCCCGGATCCTGTTGGTCATGGCAGCTCCGCCAACACGGTCTCGCCGGCCACCGCGCGCTGGCCGACTCTGACGATCGGCTCCGCGCCTGGGGGTAGGTAGATGTCGAGCCGGGAGCCGAACCGGATGAGGCCGTAGGTGTCGCCGATCGACAGCTTGTCCCCGGCGCGCGCGTTGCACACGATACGACGGGCCACCAGCCCGGCGATCTGGACGGCGACCACCTCGGCGCCGCTCTCGGTTCGGATTCGTACGCTGGTGCGCTCGTTCTCGTCGCTGGCCGAGGGCAGGTCGGCCGACCCGAAGCGGCCCGGCCGGTGCTGCACCGCGATCACCTGGCCGCTGACCGGGGCGCGCAGCACGTGGGCGTCGAAGATCGACAGGAAGATGCTGATCCGCGGCAGCGGCGTGTCGCCCATTTTCAGCTCCGCCGGCGGTGCCGCGGAGTCGGCCAGACAGACCAGGCCGTCCGCCGGTGCGACGACGGCACCGGGCCGGGCAGGCGGCACCCGCGGCGGGTGCCGGAAAAACGCGGCGCACGCGCCCGCGGCCAGCAGGCCCGTGCGCCGCGGCCAGCGGTGGTTGCGGCCAAGGATGGCCAGAGCCAGACCAGCCAAAATGAACGGCAGCCCTGCGGGGTGCACTGGCGGAACGGTCTCGCGCAGCAACTCAAGCATATGTCGAGGGCTGACAGTCAGACCTTGCAAGGACTGGCCTTCTGAAGCGGAAGGACGGGGGCGTCGTGCCACCCGCGTCATCTTACGGAGTTTGGGCAGCGTACTGGTTGGTCCGGATCCCGGCCGGGAAGGATGTTGGTAATACGATCGAGGGGGTCGTTCGCGGAGGCCAGCCACCGCAGGTGATGCGACGCGGGCGGGCCGTAACTGACCACACTGCCCGTCTCGGGGTCGAGGATCGCGCGGCGGAACTGGCGTTTGCCGCGCGGTGAGGTGAGCGATTCGGCCAGCACCGCGGGCCGGTGTGGGCGATACGGAGCCGGCAGCCCCATCGCCATGCGTAGCGCCGGCCGGATGAACACTTCGAAGGACACCAGCGCGCTGACCGGGTTACCGGGCAGGGTGACGATCGTCGTGCCGGCGACCCGGCCGACCCCCTGAGGCATCCCCGGCTGTATTGCCACCTTGACGAATTCGACGCTTTCCCCGCCTCGCACGCCGTCGGGACCGAACGCGTCCTTGACCACCTCGTAGGCCCCGGCACTGACACCACCGCTGGTGATGATCGGGTCGAACCCGTTTTCGGTGTGCTGTTCCAGGAGCGCGCTGAACTGCGCGACATCGTCCTCGGCGGTCGCGACAGCGATCACCTCCGCACCGGCCTCCCAGCACGGCCCTGGCCAGCATCACCGAGTTGGTCTCGTAGATCTGACCGGGTTGCAGCGGGGTGCCCGGCGTCACCAGCTCGCTGCCCATCGACATCACCAACACCCGCTGCCGCGGGATCACCGGCAGCTCCGCCAATCCCAGCGCCACGGCCAGACCCAGCACCGCCGGCGTCACGACCTGGCCCGCACGCAGCACCGTGGTGCACGCGACGACGTCCTCGCCGGCCCGCCGGATGTGCTTGCCGGGCGACCGAGCTCTGCTGGATCTCCACCGAATGCAAGCCGCCGTCGGTGTTCTCCACCGGCACGATCCCCGTCGCGCCGGCCCGGCACCGGCGCGCCGGTCATGATGCGGTGGGCCGTCGCCGGTTGCATCGTCAGCCGGCGAGAACACCCTGCAGTCGTTCAAGGAGCATCCGCCGGACTGGGTGATCGCCGCCGACAACATCGCGTTCCTCGATCTCGGACCGGTCTTCGAGGAATGGGAAGCCGACTTCGGGCGCACCTTCGTGTTGGGCAACGATCCCGCTAAACACGCTGTGCGCGAAGCGCTTCCGCGAGTGTGGCAGGCCGGGCGCGACTACTTCGGCGAACACTCGGGCGTCACCGGTGCCGAGTTGTATGACCGCATGGTTGGCGCGGCCCGCGCCGAGGGCTTCGAGTGGGGCAGCCCCATCGCCGGCCATCTGGTCGGCGAATTCTCGCACTGCAAGATCGTTGGCGACGGCGTCAAGTGGTACACCGCGCCCGGCTCGAACCGGCTGCTGCGGCACGAAGACGCCGCAGGACGGCCGTGCCACTGGATCCTGGAGAGCCACCTGGTCGACCGACCGCGCGGGTTCGGTGGCTTTTACGAGCAGCTACTCGATCTGGCTCGCTAGTCGAACGGATACGTCACCCCGGTGAGCTCCTCGGAGACCGCCTACAACCGGCGCTGCGCGTCGACGTCGTGCGACTTCTCGCTGGAGGCAACGACCTTCGGGTAACCGCGCTGCTCGGCGAAGCCGCCGGGCCGTAGTACTGCTCACCCAGCACGCCGGGGTCGGTCGCGGCGCGTAGCGTCGGCAACGCCCCTATGGCCTTCTCCTGGAACAACGGCTCGATCCCCATTGCGATCAGCATCAGCGGTTCGGACAGGGCGGGTCAATTCGCCGCGCGAACCACCGGGGTGGGCTGCCACCGCGATCGTCGTGCCGTGCGGTGCCAGCCGTCGTTGCAACTCGTAGGTGAACATCAGGTTGGCCAGCTTGGCCTGTCCGTAGGCGCCGACACGGCTGTAGCTGCGCTCCCATTGCAGGTCGTCGAAATGAATGTCGGCCTGGATGCGGTGGCCGATGCTGCTGACCGTCACCACCCGCGCGAGCCGGAGACCGGCAGGATCCGGTCCAGCAGCAGCCCGGTGAGGGCGAAGTGGCCCTGGTGGTTTGGTGCCGAACTGCAACTTGATGCCGTCCTTGGTGGTCGCCTTCGGCGTCCACATCACCCCGCGTTGTTGATCAGCAGGTCGATGCGGTCATGCGCGGTGCGCAGCGCCTTGGCGGCCTCCCGAACCGATGCGAGCGACGTCAGGTCGAGCTCCTGCAGGGCGACATCGGCGTGGGGACTGCGGGTGGTGATGCGCTCCGCGGCGTCCTTTCCCTTGTTGAGCTCGCGGACCGCGAGCACCACGTGGGCGCCGTGCTCGGCCAGCGCCAGGGCGGTCTCGAAACCCAGACCCGTGTTGGCTCCAGTGATGACGGCGACCCGGCCAGACTGGTCGGGGATGTTCGCGATGGTCCATTTGGTCATGACCGGGCTCCTTAAATCTAGTAAAGTAAACAAAGCGAGCGCTCCGTTTTGTCAACCACGAAGGGGTGAATGGATGGCGCAGCCCGAACGTCGGCTGCGTGCTGACGCGGCGCGTAATCGGGCACGCCTGCTCGACGTCGCCTACGACACCTTCGCGGCGGAGGGCTTGTCGGTGCCCATCGACGAGATCGCCGGCGTGCCGGCGTCGGTGCCGGTACCGTCTACCGGCACTTCCCGAGAAAGGAGGCGCTGTTTCGGGCCGTGATCGAGGACCGCATGCGCCTCCTCGTCGATGACGGGTATGCCCTGCTGCAGTCGGAGGGCCTGGGGGAGGCCCTGTTCGCCTTCCTGCGTTCGATGGTCTTGCAGTGGGGCGCCGCGAACCGCGGCCTGGTCGACGCGCTGGCCGGGTACGGAATCGACATCGCCTGCGCCGCACCCGAGGCCGACGAAGCGTTCAAGGCCATGCTGGGCGAGCTGCTTCGTGCCGCCCAGGAGGCCGGCACCGCGCGGCGCGACGTCGACATGCGGGATCTGACGGCGATCCTGGTCGGCTGCCAGGCGATGCGGGCCTATGACTCGGCGCTGGCCGACCGGGTGACCGACGTTGTCGTGGATGGGTTACACGCTGGGCGATAGCGGGTGAGCTTCTTGCACTCGGCATAGGCGAGTGCTAAGAATGACGTTGGCACTCGCGATGGGCGAGTGCTAGGTCGGGACAGTGAGACCAGTCCGGTCGTCCGTCGCGGGCACTGCGCCCGGCCAGCGTAAGTAATGGGGTCGCCCTGGTGACCCGTCATCCCCAATCCGGAGGAATCACTTCGCAATGGCCAAGACAATTGCGTACGACGAAGAGGCCCGTCGCGGCCTCGAGCGGGGCCTGAACAGCCTCGCCGACGCGGTAAAGGTGACGTTGGGTCCCAAGGGCCGTAACGTCGTCCTGGAGAAGAAGTGGGGCGCTCCCACGATCACCAACGATGGTGTGTCCATCGCCAAGGAGATCGAGCTGGAGGACCCCTACGAGAAGATCGGCGCCGAGCTGGTCAAGGAAGTCGCCAAGAAAACCGACGACATCGCCGGTGACGGCACCACCACGGCCACCGTGCTCGCCCAGGCGCTCGTCAAGGAGGGTTTGCGCAACGTGGCGGCCGGCGCCAACCCGCTGGGCCTCAAGCGCGGCATCGAGAAGGCGGTCGAGAAGGTCACCGAGACCCTGCTGAAGTCGGCGAAGGATGTCGAGACCAAGGACCAGATCGCTGCCACCGCCGCGATTTCCGCGGGCGACCAGTCGATCGGCGACCTGATCGCCGAGGCGATGGACAAGGTCGGCAACGAGGGCGTCATCACCGTCGAAGAGTCCAACACCTTCGGCCTGCAGCTCGAGCTCACCGAGGGTATGCGGTTCGACAAGGGCTATATCTCGGGCTACTTCGTCACCGACGCCGAGCGTCAGGAAGCCGTCCTGGAGGAGCCGTTCATTCTACTGGTCAGCTCCAAGGTGTCGACCGTCAAGGACCTGCTGCCGCTGCTGGAGAAGGTCATCCAGGCCGGCAAGCCGCTGCTGATTATAGCCGAGGACGTCGAGGGCGAGGCGCTGTCCACTCTGGTCGTCAACAAGATCCGCGGCACCTTCAAGTCAGTCGCCGTCAAGGCTCCCGGCTTTGGTGACCGCCGCAAGGCGATGCTGCAGGACATGGCCATCCTCACCGGTGGTCAGGTCATCAGCGAAGAGGTCGGCCTGACCCTGGAGAACGCCGACATTTCGCTGCTCGGCAAGGCCCGCAAGGTCGTCATCACCAAGGACGAGACCACCATCGTCGAGGGCGCCGGTGACACCGAGGCCATCGCCGGCCGGGTGGCGCAGATCCGCGCCGAGATCGAGAACAGCGACTCCGACTACGACCGCGAGAAGCTGCAGGAGCGCCTGGCCAAGCTGGCCGGCGGTGTTGCGGTGATCAAGGCCGGGGCTGCCACCGAGGTGGAGCTCAAGGAGCGCAAGCACCGCATCGAGGACGCGGTCCGCAACGCCAAGGCCGCTGTCGAGGAGGGTATCGTCGCCGGTGGTGGTGTGGCCCTGCTGCAGGCCGCTCCGGCCCTGGACTACCTCGGCCTTAAGGGCGACGAAGCCACCGGTGCTAACATCGTCCGCGTGGCGCTGTCGGCTCCGCTGAAGCAGATCGCCTTCAACTCCGGGCTGGAGCCTGGCGTTGTCGCCGAGAAGGTCACTAACTCGCCCGCCGGCGCCGGCCTGAACGCCGCCACCGGTGAGTACGAGGACCTGCTCAAGGCCGGCGTTGCCGACCCGGTCAAGGTGACCCGCTCGGCGCTGCAGAACGCGGCGTCCATCGCGGGTCTGTTCCTGACCACCGAGGCCGTCGTCGCCGACAAGCCGGAGAAGGCAGTCGCTCCGGCGGGCGACCCGACCGGTGGCATGGGCGGCATGGACTTCTAAGTCCCGTTACGAAAAAGCCCGGTCTGCGCATTGCAGGCCGGGTTTTTCGTGTCTCCACAGTGCTGAGCGATAGGTACGTCCCCACCGCGAGATTCGTTCCCAGGGCCCACACTCGGCGCATACCTGGCAGACGTATGGCGGTGAAAATGCCGGCACGGCATGGAGCCATTCCTTGGCAGCGCGGCGCTCAGGCGGGGCGCGGTTACCCGGAGCCAACTGCGCACCCGATACCGGCCGGTGTTCCGCGACGTGTACATTCTCAAGGAAGCGCGGCTGACGGCGGCGGTAAAGGCGCGCGGCGTGGCTGTCGACAGGGGCACCCTGGCGGTCCTGTCCGTCGCGGCGGTGCACGGCAGGAAATGGCGCGACGGCACCGCGCCCGCAGAGATCGTGCGCGGCAACCGGCATGGCCAGGCCGGCATCGTGGTCCACAGCTACGCGTTGGCCGACGGCGAGGTGCACATGGTCGCGGGAATGCCCGTGACGACAGCAGCCCGAACGGGTTTCGGCATCGGTCGCACCCGACCTGTCGCCAGTTCGGTCCCGATCCTCGACGCCTTGCTCAACGCGACAGGTACCAAGCCCGCCGACGTCAGCCTCGTCGCCGATCGGCACCCCCGGCGCCCGTGGTGTCCGGCAGCTGCGCGCTGTTCTGCAGCTTGCCGACGGTGGTGCCGAGTCACCGCAGGAGACCAGGGTGCGGCTGCTGTTGGTCGGTGCCGGAATGCCAAAACCCGAGACCCAGATCGAATTTCGGGAGCCGCGCATTCGAGTGGACATGGAGTGGGCGTGAGTGGCAGGTTGTGGTCGAATATGACGGCATCCAGCATTGGGAAAACCGATATCAGCGGTCATGGAACATCGAGCGAATCGCGCTGTTGGAGGCTGCCAGCTGGGCCGTGGTGCGGGTCAGCGCCGAAATGTTGTCCCGGCCGGACATCGTCGTCCAGCGGGTGAGGGAGAAGCTTCGCGAGCGTGGGGCATATGGACGAAATTGACGGCCGCCGCCGTAGGTAGGGCTCACACTCGGCCGGAAGGCTGAACACTACGCAGGTATGCAGGCAGCCCTGGGCCACCGATGGCGAGTCGATGTTGCGATGCAACAGGGCGCGGGTCGGCGCCACGCGCAGCCCGACCGTCTCGCCGTCCGATTCAGCGACCTCCGCCTGACCGTCCACGATCAATGAATAGCCACCCGGTTCGGGCGGCGGCCACAGCAGGGTGACTTCGTTACGGCGAGCCAGGTTTTCGCGGGTATGGCCGCCGATCTGCCCAACGTCCAGCGACGCCCCGTCCAGCCGCGGTTCGACCGCCACGGTGTGTACGCGATATTCGTCGTCGGCAGTGATCAAGTACCCGGACGAGAAGTCCGGCAGGGCGGCTGCCAGGCGCTCCAGGTCGACCCTATTTCTTCGTGCGCATGCTGTCGAGGATAGGCCTGCCCGGGCAGTGTCAGGTCGGCAAGCCCGCCTCGCCGTCGACCGGTGCGGCGCTGAACGGGACGTTGGCCAACGCTGGGTTCAGCAGGCCCTGCTGCGTGGCGTCCGGGTTGAAGCCTGTACCCGTGGTGGCCGAGTTCAGCAGGCCGGACTGCAGATTCGTCGTACTCACCCCGCCGGTGACGTACTGGCCGGAGCCCAACATGGCCGCGTCCGGGCCGGCGTGACTCACCCCGCCGGCCTGCCCCGCTTCGGCGTAGCCGGTACCGGTGCTGTCCCAGGGCAGCAGTCCGCCCGTCTGGCTGTCCGCCAGCCACGACCCGACATGGCCGCCGGTGTGGTCCAGGCCGGCCCCCGCGCTCAGGTGCTGCACCAGGTTGCCGATCCCAGCGTGCGGCGCGAAATTCAGGGTGCCGTTGTCGAAATTCACCCCGAGGTTCTGCATCACTTGCTGCCAGGGCACCAGCTGTTCGGCGGCCGCCGAACAGCTGGTGCCCTGGCAGCAAGTGATGCAGAACCTCGGGGTGAATTTCGACAACGGCACCCTGAATTTCGCGCCGCACGCTGGGATCGGCAACCTGGTGCAGCACCTGAGCGCGGGGGCCGGCCTGGACCACACCGGCGGCCATGTCGGGTCGTGGCTGGCGGACAGCCAGACGGGCGGACTGCTGCCCTGGGACAGCACCGGTACCGGCTACGCCGAAGCGGGGCAGGCCGGCGGGGTGAGTCACGCCGGCCCGGACGCGGCCATGTTGGGCTCCGGCCAGTACGTCACCGGCGGGGTGAGTACGACGAATCTGCAGTCCGGCCTGCTGAACTCGGCCACCACGGGTACAGGCTTCAACCCGGACGCCACGCAGCAGGGCCTGCTGAACCCAGCGTTGGCCAACGTCCCGTTCAGCGCCGCACCGGTCGACGGCGAGGCGGGCTTGCCGACCTGACACTGCCCGGGCAGGCCTATCCTCGACAGCATGCGCACGAAGAAATAGGGTCGACCTGGAGCGCCTGGCAGCCGCCCTGCCGGACTTCTCGTCCGGGTACTTGATCACTGCCGACGACGAATATCGCGTACACACCGTGGCGGTCGAACCGCGGCTGGACGGGGCGTCGCTGGACGTTGGGCAGATCGGCGGCCATACCCGCGAAAACCTGGCTCGCCGTAACGAAGTCACCCTGCTGTGGCCGCCGCCCGAACCGGGTGGCTATTCATTGATCGTGGACGGTCAGGCGGAGGTCGCTGAATCGGACGGCGAGACGGTCGGGCTGCGCGTGGCGCCGACCCGCGCCCTGTTGCATCGCAACATCGACTCGCCATCGGTGGCCCAGGGCTGCCTGCATACCTGCGTAGTGTTCAGCCTTCCGGCCGAGTGTGAGCCCTACCTACGGCGGCGGCCGTCAATTTCGTCCATATGCCCCACGCTCGCGAAGCTTCTCCCTCACCCGCTGGACGACGATGTCCGGCCGGGACAACATTTCGGCGCTGACCCGCACCACGGCCCAGCTGGCAGCCTCCAACAGCGCGATTCGCTCGATGTTCCATGACCGCTGATATCGGTTTTCCCAATGCTGGATGCCGTCATATTCGACCACAACCTGCCACTCACGCCCACTCCATGTCCACTCGAATGCGCGGCTCCCGAAATTCGATCTGGGTCTCGGGTTTTGGCATTCCGGCACCGACCAACAGCAGCCGCACCCTGGTCTCCTGCGGTGACTCGGCACCACCGTCGGCAAGCTGCAGAACAGCGCGCAGCTGCCGGACACCACGGGCGCCGGGGGTGCCGATCGGCGACGAGGCTGACGTCGGCGGGCTTGGTACCTGTCGCGTTGAGCAAGGCGTCGAGGATCGGGACCGAACTGGCGACAGGTCGGGTGCGACCGATGCCGAAACCCGTTCGGGCTGCTGTCGTCACGGGCATTCCCGCGACCATGTGCACCTCGCCGTCGGCCAACGCGTAGCTGTGGACCACGATGCCGGCCTGGCCATGCCGGTTGCCGCGCACGATCTCTGCGGGCGCGGTGCCGTCGCGCCATTTCCTGCCGTGCACCGCCGCGACGGACAGGACCGCCAGGGTGCCCCTGTCGACAGCCACGCCGCGCGCCTTTACCGCCGCCGTCAGCCGCGCTTCCTTGAGAATGTACACGTCGCGGAACACCGGCCGGTATCGGGTGCGCAGTTGGCTCCGGGTAACCGCGCCCCGCCTGAGCGCCGCGCTGCCAAGGAATGGCTCCATGCCGTGCCGGCATTTTCACCGCCATACGTCTGCCAGGTATGCGCCGAGTGTGGGCCCTGGGAACGAATCTCGCGGTGGGGACGTACCTATCGCTCAGCACTGTGGAGACACGAAAAACCCGGCCTGCAATGCGCAGACCGGGCTTTTTCGTAACGGGACTTAGAAGTCCATGCCGCCCATGCCACCGGTCGGGTCGCCCGCCGGAGCGACTGCCTTCTCCGGCTTGTCGGCGACGACGGCCTCGGTGGTCAGGAACAGACCCGCGATGGACGCCGCGTTCTGCAGCGCCGAGCGGGTCACCTTGACCGGGTCGGCAACGCCGGCCTTGAGCAGGTCCTCGTACTCACCGGTGGCGGCGTTCAGGCCGGCGCCGGCGGGCGAGTTAGTGACCTTCTCGGCGACAACGCCAGGCTCCAGCCCGGAGTTGAAGGCGATCTGCTTCAGCGGAGCCGACAGCGCCACGCGGACGATGTTAGCACCGGTGGCTTCGTCGCCCTTAAGGCCGAGGTAGTCCAGGGCCGGAGCGGCCTGCAGCAGGGCCACACCACCACCGGCGACGATACCCTCCTCGACAGCGGCCTTGGCGTTGCGGACCGCGTCCTCGATGCGGTGCTTGCGCTCCTTGAGCTCCACCTCGGTGGCAGCCCCGGCCTTGATCACCGCAACACCGCCGGCCAGCTTGGCCAGGCGCTCCTGCAGCTTCTCGCGGTCGTAGTCGGAGTCGCTGTTCTCGATCTCGGCGCGGATCTGCGCCACCCGGCCGGCGATGGCCTCGGTGTCACCGGCGCCCTCGACGATGGTGGTCTCGTCCTTGGTGATGACGACCTTGCGGGCCTTGCCGAGCAGCGAAATGTCGGCGTTCTCCAGGGTCAGGCCGACCTCTTCGCTGATGACCTGACCACCGGTGAGGATGGCCATGTCCTGCAGCATCGCCTTGCGGCGGTCACCAAAGCCGGGAGCCTTGACGGCGACTGACTTGAAGGTGCCGCGGATCTTGTTGACGACCAGAGTGGACAGCGCCTCGCCCTCGACGTCCTCGGCTATAATCAGCAGCGGCTTGCCGGCCTGGATGACCTTCTCCAGCAGCGGCAGCAGGTCCTTGACGGTCGACACCTTGGAGCTGACCAGTAGAATGAACGGCTCCTCCAGGACGGCTTCCTGACGCTCGGCGTCGGTGACGAAGTAGCCCGAGATATAGCCCTTGTCGAACCGCATACCCTCGGTGAGCTCGAGCTGCAGGCCGAAGGTGTTGGACTCTTCGACGGTGATGACGCCCTCGTTGCCGACCTTGTCCATCGCCTCGGCGATCAGGTCGCCGATCGACTGGTCGCCCGCGGAAATCGCGGCGGTGGCAGCGATCTGGTCCTTGGTCTCGACATCCTTCGCCGACTTCAGCAGGGTCTCGGTGACCTTCTCGACCGCCTTCTCGATGCCGCGCTTGAGGCCCAGCGGGTTGGCGCCGGCCGCCACGTTGCGCAAACCCTCCTTGACGAGCGCCTGGGCGAGCACGGTGGCCGTGGTGGTGCCGTCACCGGCGATGTCGTCGGTTTTCTTGGCGACTTCCTTGACCAGCTCGGCGCCGATCTTCTCGTAGGGGTCCTCCAGCTCGATCTCCTTGGCGATGGACACACCATCGTTGGTGATCGTGGGAGCGCCCCACTTCTTCTCCAGGACGACGTTACGGCCCTTGGGACCCAACGTCACCTTTACCGCGTCGGCGAGGCTGTTCAGGCCCCGCTCGAGGCCGCGACGGGCCTCTTCGTCGTACGCAATTGTCTTGGCCATTGCGAAGTGATTCCTCCGGATTGGGGATGACGGGTCACCAGGGCGACCCCATTACTTACGCTGGCCGGGCGCAGTGCCCGCGACGGACGACCGGACTGGTCTCACTGTCCCGACCTAGCACTCGCCCATCGCGAGTGCCAACGTCATTCTTAGCACTCGCCTATGCCGAGTGCAAGAAGCTCACCCGCTATCGCCCAGCGTGTAACCCATCCACGACAACGTCGGTCACCCGGTCGGCCAGCGCCGAGTCATAGGCCCGCATCGCCTGGCAGCCGACCAGGATCGCCGTCAGATCCCGCATGTCGACGTCGCGCCGCGCGGTGCCGGCCTCCTGGGCGGCACGAAGCAGCTCGCCCAGCATGGCCTTGAACGCTTCGTCGGCCTCGGGTGCGGCGCAGGCGATGTCGATTCCGTACCCGGCCAGCGCGTCGACCAGGCCGCGGTTCGCGGCGCCCCACTGCAAGACCATCGAACGCAGGAAGGCGAACAGGGCCTCCCCCAGGCCCTCCGACTGCAGCAGGGCATACCCGTCATCGACGAGGAGGCGCATGCGGTCCTCGATCACGGCCCGAAACAGCGCCTCCTTTCTCGGGAAGTGCCGGTAGACGGTACCGGCACCGACGCCGGCACGCCGGCGATCTCGTCGATGGGCACCGACAAGCCCTCCGCCGCGAAGGTGTCGTAGGCGACGTCGAGCAGGCGTGCCCGATTACGCGCCGCGTCAGCACGCAGCCGACGTTCGGGCTGCGCCATCCATTCACCCCTTCGTGGTTGACAAAACGGAGCGCTCGCTTTGTTTACTTTACTAGATTTAAGGAGCCCGGTCATGACCAAATGGACCATCGCGAACATCCCCGACCAGTCTGGCCGGGTCGCCGTCATCACTGGAGCCAACACGGGTCTGGGTTTCGAGACCGCCCTGGCGCTGGCCGAGCACGGCGCCCACGTGGTGCTCGCGGTCCGCGAGCTCAACAAGGGAAAGGACGCCGCGGAGCGCATCACCACCCGCAGTCCCCACGCCGATGTCGCCCTGCAGGAGCTCGACCTGACGTCGCTCGCATCGGTTCGGGAGGCCGCCAAGGCGCTGCGCACCGCGCATGACCGCATCGACCTGCTGATCAACAACGCGGGGTGATGTGGACGCCGAAGGCGACCACCAAGGACGGCATCAAGTTGCAGTTCGGCACCAAACCACCAGGGCCACTTCGCCCTCACCGGGCTGCTGCTGGACCGGATCCTGCCGGTCTCCGGCTCGCGCGGGTGGTGACGGTCAGCAGCATCGGCCACCGCATCCAGGCCGACATTCATTTCGACGACCTGCAATGGGAGCGCAGCTACAGCCGTGTCGGCGCCTACGGACAGGCCAAGCTGGCCAACCTGATGTTCACCTACGAGTTGCAACGACGGCTGGCACCGCACGGCACGACGATCGCGGTGGCAGCCCACCCCGGTGGTTCGCGCGGCGAATTGACCCGCCCTGTCCGAACCGCTGATGCTGATCGCAATGGGGATCGAGCCGTTGTTCCAGGAGAAGGCCATAGGGGCGTTGCCGACGCTACGCGCCGCGACCGACCCCGGCGTGCTGGGTGAGCAGTACTACGGCCCGGCGGCTTCGCCGAGCAGCGCGGTTACCCGAAGGTCGTTGCCTCCAGCGAGAAGTCGCACGACGTCGACGCGCAGCGCCGGTTGTAGGCGGTCTCCGAGGAGCTCACCGGGGTGACGTATCCGTTCGACTAGCGAGCCAGATCGAGTAGCTGCTCGTAAAAGCCACCGAACCCGCGCGGTCGGTCGACCAGGTGGCTCTCCAGGATCCAGTGGCACGGCCGTCCTGCGGCGTCTTCGTGCCGCAGCAGCCGGTTCGAGCCGGGCGCGGTGTACCACTTGACGCCGTCGCCAACGATCTTGCAGTGCGAGAATTCGCCGACCAGATGGCCGGCGATGGGGCTGCCCCACTCGAAGCCCTCGGCGCGGGCCGCGCCAACCATGCGGTCATACAACTCGGCACCGGTGACGCCCGAGTGTTCGCCGAAGTAGTCGCGCCCGGCCTGCCACACTCGCGGAAGCGCTTCGCGCACAGCGTGTTTAGCGGGATCGTTGCCCAACACGAAGGTGCGCCCGAAGTCGGCTTCCCATTCCTCGAAGACCGGTCCGAGATCGAGGAACGCGATGTTGTCGGCGGCGATCACCCAGTCCGGCGGATGCTCCTTGAACGACTGCAGGGTGTTCTCGCCGGCTGACGATGCAACCGGCGACGGCCCACCGCATCATGACCGGCGCGCCGGTGCCGGGCCGGCGCGACGGGGATCGTGCCGGTGGAGAACACCGACGGCGGCTTGCATTCGGTGGAGATCCAGCAGAGCTCGGTCGCCCGGCAAGCACATCCGGCGGGCCGGCGAGGACGTCGTCGCGTGCACCACGGTGCTGCGTGCGGGCCAGGTCGTGACGCCGGCGGTGCTGGGTCTGGCCGTGGCGCTGGGATTGGCGGAGCTGCCGGTGATCCCGCGGCAGCGGGTGTTGGTGATGTCGATGGGCAGCGAGCTGGTGACGCCGGGCACCCCGCTGCAACCCGGTCAGATCTACGAGACCAACTCGGTGATGCTGGCCAGGGCCGTGCTGGGAGGCCGGTGCGGAGGTGATCGCTGTCGCGACCGCCGAGGACGATGTCGCGCAGTTCAGCGCGCTCCTGGAACAGCACACCGAAAACGGGTTCGACCCGATCATCACCAGCGGTGGTGTCAGTGCCGGGGCCTACGAGGTGGTCAAGGACGCGTTCGGTCCCGACGGCGTGCGAGGCGGGGAAAGCGTCGAATTCGTCAAGGTGGCAATACAGCCGGGGATGCCTCAGGGGGTCGGCCGGGTCGCCGGCACGACGATCGTCACCCTGCCCGGTAACCCGGTCAGCGCGCTGGTGTCCTTCGAAGTGTTCATCCGGCCGGCGCTACGCATGGCGATGGGGCTGCCGGCTCCGTATCGCCCACACCGGCCCGCGGTGCTGGCCGAATCGCTCACCTCACCGCGCGGCAAACGCCAGTTCCGCCGCGCGATCCTCGACCCCGAGACGGGCAGTGTGGTCAGTTACGGCCCGCCCGCGTCGCATCACCTGCGGTGGCTGGCCTCCGCGAACGACCCCCTCGATCGTATTACCAACATCCTTCCCGGCCGGGATCCGGACCAACCAGTACGCTGCCCAAACTCCGTAAGATGACGCGGGTGGCACGACGCCCCCGTCCTTCCGCTTCAGAAGGCCAGTCCTTGCAAGGTCTGACTGTCAGCCCTCGACATATGCTTGAGTTGCTGCGCGAGACCGTTCCGCCAGTGCACCCCGCAGGGCTGCCGTTCATTTTGGCTGGTCTGGCTCTGGCCATCCTTGGCCGCAACCACCGCTGGCCGCGGCGCACGGGCCTGCTGGCCGCGGGCGCGTGCGCCGCGTTTTTCCGGCACCCGCCGCGGGTGCCGCCTGCCCGGCCCGGTGCCGTCGTCGCACCGGCGGACGGCCTGGTCTGTCTGGCCGACTCCGCGGCACCGCCGGCGGAGCTGAAAATGGGCGACACGCCGCTGCCGCGGATCAGCATCTTCCTGTCGATCTTCGACGCCCACGTGCTGCGCGCCCCGGTCAGCGGCCAGGTGATCGCGGTGCAGCACCGGCCGGGCCGCTTCGGGTCGGCCGACCTGCCCTCGGCCAGCGACGAGAACGAGCGCACCAGCGTACGAATCCGAACCGAGAGCGGCGCCGAGGTGGTCGCCGTCCAGATCGCCGGGCTGGTGGCCCGTCGTATCGTGTGCAACGCGCGCGCCGGGGACAAGCTGTCGATCGGCGACACCTACGGCCTCATCCGGTTCGGCTCCCGGCTCGACATCTACCTACCCCCAGGCGCGGAGCCGATCGTCAGAGTCGGCCAGCGCGCGGTGGCCGGCGAGACCGTGTTGGCGGAGCTGCCATGACCAACAGGATCCGGGGCCGAGCGGTCAACCTGCAGATCCTGCCCAGCGCGATGACGGTGCTGTCGATCTGCGCGGGGTTTACGTCGATCAAGTTCTCGCTCGAGCACCAGCCCAAAGCGGCGATGGCGTTGATCGCCGCGGCGGCGATCCTGGACGGGTTGGACGGCCGGGTGGCCCGCATCCTGGAGGCCCAATCACGGCTGGGCGAGGAGATCGACTCGCTGGCCGACGCGGTGAACTTCGGGGTGAGCCCGGCGGTAGTGCTCTACGTGACGCTGTTGTCGACCTCGCCGGTGGGATGGATCGCAGTGCTGCTCTACGCGGTGTGCGTGGTGCTGCGGCTGGCGCGGTTCAACGCGCTGCAGGACGACGGGACCCAGCCGGCGTATGCGCGTGAGTTTTTCGTCGGGATGCCCGCCCCGGCTGGCGCCGTGTCGATGATCGGCCTGATCGGGCTCAAGCTGCAGTTCGGTGACGGCTGGTGGTCGGCGCCGCTGTTCCTGTGCATCTGGATCGCGGGAACCTCCATTCTGATGATCAGCAAGATCCCGATGCGCAAGATGCATGCGGCCGCGGTTCCGCCCAATTGGGCGGCCCCGCTGCTGGCACTCCTGGCGATCTGCGCGGCGGCGGCGGTGCTGGTCCACTACGTCCTGATCTGGGTGATCATCATCGCCTACCTGTGTCACGTCCCGTTTGCGGTGCGCAACAAGCGGTGGCTGGCCGAGCACCCGGAGGTGTGGGACGAAAAGCCCGAGCAGCGGCGCGCGGTACGGCGGACGAATCGGCAGGCGCAGCCGAACCGGCGGCCGATCGTCCGCTTCGGCAGATCCGGCGGCCGGTCGGTGGCGCGGCTGGGACTTCGTAAGCCGGGTGGGCGATTACCATGACTGCCGCGGGGCCCGGGCAGCTGACGCTGACCGCCCGTCTGAACACCTCAGCCGTTGACTCGCGCCGCGGCGTCGTCAGGCTGGATCCGAATGCCCTTGCTGCGCTGAGCATTCGGGAATGGGATGCGGTATCCTTGACGGGATCGCGAACCACCGCCGCCGTGGCGGGTCTGGCCGATCGGGACATCCCGGTCAGCACGGTGCTGCTCGACGACGTGACGCTGTCCAACGCGGGGCTGCGCGGGGGCACCGCGTTGATCGTCGGCGCCGTCACGGTGTACGGCGCGCGCTCGGTGACATTGAGCGGCTCTTCGTTTGCCACCCGGTCGATCAGCCCGGCGACGCTGCGGCAGGCGCTGCTCGGCAAGGTCATGACGGTGGGCGACGCGGTGTCGCTGCTGCCCCGCGACCTCGGGCCGGGCACCTCGACGTCGGCCGCCAGCCGGGCGCTGGCGGTCGGGATCAGTTGGACCTCGGAGTTGCTCACCGTCACCGCGGTTGATCCCGAGGGCCCGGTGAGCGTGCAGCCGAATTCCCTGGTCACCTAGGGCGACGGTGTGGTGCCCAACGCCGGTGTCGCGACGGGCCGGGCTGAACGGGCCGATATCGCCAACCCGGCAATCCATGTCGACGACCTTTAGGGTTCCCAGGTGCACGCCGGCAAGCTGAGCGAGTGGCTCAAGTTGGCCCTCGACAAACCGCACCTGCTGAAATCCTTGGCGCCACAACGAATTTGGGGTGCTGGTTTCTGGTCCGGCCGGGGGTGGGCAAGGCGACGATGGTGCGCGCGGTGTGCGCCGGACGCCGGCTGGTCGAACTCGACGGCCCGGAGGCGGGTGCACTCGCGGCCGAAGACCGGCTCAAGACGGTAGCCGCCGCGGCGACCACGGTCCGCAACGATGGCGGCGTGCTGCTGATCACCGACGTCGACGCGCTGCTGCCGGAGACCGCCGAGCCGGTGGCCGCTCTGATCCTCGCCGAGCTGCGCAACGCGGTAGCCACCGACGGGGTGGCACTGATCGCCACCTCCGCGCGTCCCGACCACCTCGATCCGCGGTTGCGCTCCCCCGAGCTGTGCGACCGGGAACTCAGCTTGACGCTTCCCGACGGTGGCACCCGCAAGGCGCTGCTCGAAACACTGCTACGATCCGCCCCCACCGAGGAGCTGAATCTTGATGATATCTGCAGTAGCACAACAGTTTTCGTAGCCACTGATCTTGCTGCCCTGGTGCGCGAGGCGGCGCTGCGGGCGGCGTCACGGGCCCAGCCCTCGATCTCGAGCACCGGCAGGTATGCCGGCGTCGACCCGTAGAACGCGATCAACGACGCGACGCCGTTGACGGCCGCGGTCAGGTCCGCCTCGGTGCTGCCGACCGCGACCATGGCCTGCGCGATCACCCTGAAGATCGTTGGCCTTTCGATCCTCACGGCGCAGTCCCGCGTAGAGGGCTGGCAGGGTGCGTTCGGCGAAATGCCGGGCACTGTTGAACGGCATGACGAGCAGGCCGTCGGCGACTTCGGCCGCAGTGCGCGTCA
Organism: Mycobacterium tilburgii; assembly: GCF_902168065.1. Taxonomy (GTDB): domain Bacteria; phylum Actinomycetota; class Actinomycetes; order Mycobacteriales; family Mycobacteriaceae; genus Mycobacterium; species Mycobacterium tilburgii. The sequence continues at coordinate 87,871 of NZ_LR655691.1, forward strand.
TGATCGGGCCCAGCGCCCCCATCAGCACCGGCGGCGGCCCAAAGGGGTTGGGCCCCGGATTGAAATTGGGCGCCATCAGCGTATGGGTGAAGAACTCGCCACGAAAGTTCAAGGGAGACTGGCCCTCCCAGGCCGCAAAAATCGCCTTGAGCGCGGCAATCGTCTCGGCCATGCATGCGGCCGGCTGGTCCCAGGTTCTGCCGTAGCGCTTTTCGATGTGGACTTTGATCTGCGAGCCCAGACCGAGCCGGAAGCGGCCACCTCTGAAGACCTGTAAATCGTAGGCGGCGTGTGCCAGGTGCAGCGGACTGCGCGGCGCGGCGATCGCGACGTTGGTCATCAGATCGAGGCTGGTCTCCCGGGCGGCCACCAGCAGCGGGAAGAAGACATCGTGTTGACCTTCGAAGGTGAACAGGCCATCGGCGCCGGTCTCGGCGGCGCTCGCCGACACACCCGTCGGCGATCCGTTGACCTGCAGATGTGCCTTCACTCAACCGTCCAGTCGCTCAACCAATTCCCCATAAAATCACACCGCTAATCCGACAGCTGGAACTCCACCATTTCCGCGAGCGTGTCGACCGCCTCGCGCAGCGCGACGAACCGGTCCGCCGCGGTTGGCGGCGACAACACGGCATACCGGTCGGCCGCGCCGATCGGTATGCGACCGGCCAACGCGAACAGCCGCTGTCCCGCATCGGAGTGGCCCGAACCCAGCAACACCTCGCGGTCCGGCAGTGCGGTGTCGCGGGACTCGGCGATCCGCTCGAACAACGCCATCATCCGGTCCTCGACGTCGACCAGCTGGGCCGGGATCACCGGATCGCCGGCCTCATCAGGCCAGCGGCGCACCGACGCCCGCGGGTAGGGATCGTAGGGCAGCCACCCGCACACCCGAATCCGCTCGCCGGTTCGGGTGTGCGGCTCGTAGCGGTCCGCGCCCGCGTCGATGCACTCGTCGATGTGGCACAGCACGCCGACGTCGCACCGCTCGTCACCACCACCGACCTCACGGCCGCGGAGATCATCACGACACCGAAGGGTTCGTCGGTCCGCAGGCAGTGCCGCACCAGCGCGACGTAGCGGAGCTCTAGGATACGCAGCGACAGATCCTGGTTCGGCAGAAACGCCGCCTCAGCGGAAACATCGCCAGCTCAATCGTTTCCGGATCCGCCATAACGCCAACCTAGATGTCCAGCTCGGATGTCCAGCTCGTCCACCAACGCATCGACGACCGCGCGCAGATCGCCGTCGTGCTCCTCGGCCATCCGCCGCTGTCGCTTATATGAGGCGCCGTTGCGCCAAATGCCTTCCACCGCGGCCAGTTCCTCACTGCAGTGCAGCGCCTTGGCGACCGGCTCCAGCCGCGTCAGCACGTCGGCGAGATCCTCGGTGACCATGCGCTCGTTGCTTCGGCATCCAGGATGATCACCGCGTCCAGACCGTAGCGCGCCGCACGCTACTTGCTTCTCCTGGTCTGGTTGTAGCGTTCCGGTGGGATGTTGCCGAAGTTGTCGGCGCCGGCGTGGATGATGATCGCGGTCTTTTCACCACTCAACAGTCTTCCGTCGTGACCGCGTCGGTGGTGGTCACCCGCGTCCCGATGCCGTCCTTACGCACCCTGCAGCTAGGTGAGGTCGCCACTTTCGGGTTGGGTGGAGTGGCCGGGCGCTTGGTAATGGCCGCCGACCGAGAGGAAGTCGCCGGGCGAGCCGCCGGTGGGGCAACCGAATTGGGTTCGCGCTTGCCGATTTTGTGGATGCGCACGCTGTGGAAGCCCGGCGTGATCCCGCCGACCCCGGTCGTCGCGATCGTGATGGTGGCGTAGTCGTTGCTGAAGTCGAACGCCGCGGTCGCCACCTGGGTGCCGTCCGGCGCGGGCAGGTGTGTGGTGATGCTTGGCTTTCCCTCGCTTGCACCCTCGGCAGCCGCGGATCCCGACGGCGCAGGCGATCCCGTCCACACGGACGGCGTGGTGCCCGGCACCGAGGAGGCGTGTAGGGGCGACAAGCACGCACTCAGCGCGGCGACGACATTGGCTGCGGACAAGGTGGCGAGAACAACCTTGCGGTGACCGGCGGGCTTAGGCATAGCAGAAGCCTAACCCGGCGCACGACTCCGAGTCAGCCCGTAACCACCACGATGACGCCCGGTGGCTCACCGGACAGGGCGGGGATGCGCGGTTCGACGGCGGCCCCAAGGTTTTTACCCACCGCGTCGGCGGTGGCGTGCTCACCCTCGGCGTCGGTGAAGTACACCGTCATCACCGTCACGTCGGGCAGCGACATGTTGCCCACGTCGACGACCTTGAAGCCGGCGGCCTTGAGTTGGTCCGCGGCGCGGCCGGCGACACCGTCCTTGCCGGAGATGTTGTAGACGTGCACGTCGGCCTGGTTGGCGGGCTTCGGGCTCGTCGAGGTCGCCGGCGTGGCGCTGGCGGAGCTGGTCACGCTCGAGCCCGCCGAGGCCGAGTCGTCGTCGGACTTCCCGAACGAGCTCAGCGCCTGCCACCCGAGCAGTAAGAAGATGACGCCGAGGAACAACAGCACCATCACCATGGCCCGCAGTGGGAGCCCCGTCGAGTCGGGCACGCGCTCTTTCATCGAGCCCTACTGTAGCTACTCAGGTCACCTCGAAGCCGAGGCGCCGGGCGGCGCGCGCCTTCTGCCGGCTGGCGCGCAGCCGCCGTAGCCGTTTCACCAGCATCGGGTCGGCCGCCAGCGCCTCGGGCCGATCCACCAACGCGTTGAGCACTTGGTAGTACCGCGTCGCCGACATCGAGAACAGCTCTTTGATCGCGTCTTCCTTGACACCGGCGAACTTCCACCACTGCCGTTCAAAGGCCAAGATGTCGTGTTCGCGTCGGGTCAGCCCATCGGCGGTCTCAGCATCGTCCCCCGATCGATTTGCCCGCGCCATGGCGCTGTCCATATCGCTTCCCCTGGACCCTTCCGCCGAATTCCGTGTTGCTCGCATGACTTGACTTACCTAGAGGCATGTTTCGGCGAGTATTGAATCACGCCGCGAACCCTCAAGTCGTCATCCAGACCCGCGAGTCGGCCGATTGGCTTCATAGCTTGCATCGGAGGGGCGCCCCGGTGCGCATACAGCCCGCTGCCTTGCGGCGCGCATCGTCGGCGGGCTTAAGCTAGCCGACCATGGCAGTCGTACCCATTCGGATCGTGGGCGATCCCGTCTTGCACACCGCGACGACACCCGTCCACGTCGATGCTGACGGGTCGCTGCCAGCCGACATCGTTGGACTGATCGCCGACATGTACGAGACGATGGACGCCGCCCACGGCATCGGTCTGGCCGCCAATCAAATCGGATTCGGGTTACGACTGTTCGTCTACGACTGCCCCGACGATCGTGGCACAAACGAGCGCCGCGGCGTGGTCATCAATCCGATCCTGGAAACCTCCGAGATCCCGGAGACCATGCCTGACCCCGGTGACGACGACGAGGGTTGTCTGTCCGTTCCGGGCGAGTCGTTCCCCACCGGGCGCGCCACCTGGGCCCGGGTCACCGGCCTCGACGCCTACGGTAAACCGATCACCATCGAGGGCACCGGATTGTTCGCCCGGATGTTGCAGCACGAGACCGGCCACCTGGATGGCTTCCTCTACCTAAACCGTCTCATCGGCCGGCATGCGCGCGCCGCCAAGCGGGCGGTCAAGTCCCACGGCTGGGGCGTGCCCGGCCTGTCCTGGAAACCCGGCGACGGACCGGATCCGTTCGGTCACTGATGGTCTCGTGGCCGGACCTCGGAACCCGGGTTACGGTGCGCTACCGGCGTCCCGCCGGATCGGTCTCGCCGCTGACGGACGCGGTCGGCCACCTGCTGGCGGTCGGTGCGGGTGCGGACGAAGACCGGCACCGTGGTCGAGTTCGCGGCCGACGACGCGGTGGCGCTGCGGGTGCTGACCGATACGCCGATCCGCACCTCAGCGATCCGCGCGCTCGAGCACGCCGCCGCGACAGCCCGCGCCGGCGGTGAACGCGCCTGGATCGACGGCTAGTTGCTGCGGGCCACAGACCAAGCCAGTCCCGACCGGCAATTCGGCGTTGCCCCTTGATATTTCGGCCCGGCTCAGCGCGGTGCCCGCGATCGTGGATTGGTACGAGCAACGGGGCGTGATTCCGTGGCTGGCCATCCCCGACCGGTTGCTGGCGGTGCCACCGCGAGCGGTGGCCGTATCGGCCGAGCCGGGTGCTGGTGCGGGACCTGCACCACCGACCTCGAGCTACGCCTCGCCGGACGACGGGGATCGCGCGACAGTGACCGACGCGCCGGACGGCACCCGGTGGGTAGGGATTTCCGTGCCGGGCGGTACCGACGGTGCCGACGAGGAGTCGGCGGCGCGGCGGTACGAGGCGGTACTGGCCGCCGGGGTGCAGCTCGGCGCCACGCGCGGCTATCTCGTCGTCACCGAGAACGACGCCGTCGCAGCCGGCTTGGCGCATCGTCTGGCTTTCCGCCTGCACCATGACCGCCGCTACTTCGACGCCCGACAGGGCGGCTGGGATACGGTCTAGCCATGCCCGACGGCACGGTTGATGGCGGCGACTCACGGCGTCCGGATTCACGGCGGGTGCGACTGGCGACCTGGAACGTGAACTCCATTCGCAGTAGTGTCGACCGCGTCATCGACTGGCTCGGTCGCGCCGATGTCGACGTGATCGCCATGCAGGAGACGAAGTGCTCCGACGGTCAATTCCCGGCCCTGCCGTTCCTGGAGGCGGGCTACGAGGTCGCCCACGTCGGCCTCCCAATAGGAACGGCGTGGCCATCGCATCTCGGGTCGGCCTGGACAACGTGGAGATCGGATTCGACGGCCAGCCCACCTGGAGCAGCAAGCCGGACGTAGAGGCCATGGCCGAGGCCCGGGCATTGGCGGCCACCCGCGGCGGGGTCCGGGTGTGGAGCCTGTACGTGCCCAACGGTCGCACACTGGCCGATCCGCATTACACATACAAGCTGAATTGGCTTACCGCCCTGCGGTATACTGCGGCCGAATGGTTACGCGACGATCCGTCCACGCAGATCACGTTGGTCGGCGACTGGAACATCGCCCCTACTGATGAAGACGTGTGGAGCACCGAATTCTTTGTCGGCGCCACGCACGTTTCCGAACCCGAACGAAATGCCTTCAACGCCATCGTCGACGCGCAATTCACCGATGTAGTCCGGCCTTTCACCCCCAGCCCGGGTGTCTACACGTATTGGGATTACACCCAACTGCGATTCCAGAAAAAGCAAGGCATGCGCATCGACTTCATCCTCGCCTCACCAGCGCTGGCCGGGCCGGGTAGTGGACACGCAGATCGTGCGAGAAGAGCGCAAGGGAAAGGCGCCCAGCGATCACGCGCCGGTGTTTGTCAATCTGACACCTGAGTAAAGCGACAGCCGCGCATTGTCTGCGCGTTCCGAACGTGGCAGCATTTCGCGTGTTATAAGCGTGAACAATTTGTTGTCACAGCCTTTACTTACCATTCGGCGGGTATACATGTTGCTACGCGTTTGCAACGAATGCGACCGAAGAACCAGGGAGTCATCATGGGTGTCGTCGGCGGTGCAGTCCGCAGCGTGGGAAGAACAGTCAATCGCGCGGCAGAAGCCACCACCGCCGCCGCGGGCGCCGTCGGGGGCGCGGCAGTCAACGGAATTGTCGGTGGCGTCACCGGAGCCGCGGAAGGCATCAAACGCGGCATCAACTCGGGCAGTCATTCCACGCCGGCGGCCGCGCTGGCCATCGGCGCGCTCGGGCTGACCGGGCTGGTCGAATGGCCGGTGCTGTTGGCCGTCGGCGGCGGTGCACTGGTGTTGCGCCGGTTGAACCGGAGGGACGAAGCCACGCCGAAGGCCAGTCTCACCCGAGTGCCCAGCGAGCCGGTCCCGCAAAAGGTCACCCCGCGCATATCCGCCGCCAAGTCGCCGGCAAAGAAGGCGACCGGACGTCGGGCGGGCGCCACCAACTTACGCAGCACCAACTGATTGGGAACGGGCCGGAACGGACCCAGAACGGGTTATGCCGTCGCGTGCTGCGGCCGGCCGGACCGCTTTGATCCGTGTACCGAGGGATCGGGGCACAACTGCCCGTGCGGCCGCGAGGCGCCCGGCCCGAGAACCGGGGGAGGCCTGCGGTGCCTGCGATCCGGCTCGACGATCTCCACGATCTGCCCGCCACAGCAACGCATAGAGTTCGAACAACGGCACACTCAGCACCGAAACGAGTGATGCGACGATCGGATCGGCCAGGATTTCGGTTGTCGACTTGGTCGCCATAGCTCCGACAGTGACCAAACTCACCCGGAGGGTTGGCAAACCCTTCGTTACTGAAAGGCAAATGATGGCGGAAAAGAAAACTCGCTGCGCGACGTCGCAACGCGACGCGGTGCAGAAAATCCGCGAAGGCGAAACGTTCGTCGTGAAGCTGCCGTTGGTCGGTCAGACCGAGATCCCGCGCCCCGAACAGCTGGCCTACTACGGCGGTCTGGCCGCGCTGGCCGCGTTCGAACTGATCGACTGGCCGGTCGCGCTGGTCATCGCGGCGGGGCACCTGCTGGCCAGCAATCACCACAACAAGCTGCTCGAGAAGCTCGGCGAGGCGATGGAAGAAGCCTAGCTGGTCTTGGGGGCCGGGCTCGGGGCCCGTTTCGGCGCGGATCCGCTCATGGACCGTGAGCAGCAGTTGGTCGAACCGGCCCTGGATAGGCGCCGACAACGGTGGCATAGCGCTGACCTAGTCGACCAGTTGTTTGGCCAGAGTGCGTAGTTTGACGTTGGTCTCCTGCGAGCGCCACTGCAACACCCGGAATGCCTGATCGGGGCCGACCCGGTAGACGGCCATCAACACACCCTTAGCCTGCTCGATGACCGCGCGGTTCTCGAACAGATCGGGCAGCGCATCGTCGAGGACTTCCGGCTGGTTCTCGTCGAATGTGCTCGTCAGGTCGATGTAGTAGCCCGCAGTCCCCAGCACCGCGCCCGCATCGTCGAGCATACGATCGGCCACGACAATCGCCTCGTGCACGCCGCCCGTGGTGTCGACGAAGCGGTGACGGCTGGAAAACGACTCCCCGGAATGCAGAACGACTCCCCAGAATGCAGGGCGTGGTGCGGCAGATCGCGAACGTGCTCCCGGTCCTCGGGGTGCTTGTGTAGACAACATCGGTTGTGTCGTCTGGCGTCACCGTGCCCGGCTCGCAGCCGTGCATTCGCGCAACCTCGTAGGACCACTCCCAGCGTTCACCGTCGAACCAGAACCGGAAACTGCCGACATTGAGGTACGGGAGCGCGGCCTCCGCGCCCTCGGCGCCCGTTTGTTTGGGCTGCTGCACGGGCTCATCATTCCACCCCCACGAATTCATCGGACGGCGACGCACCCGTCGGGAAAGCGTCTCCGCCCCGCGGCGCCCGGCAGGTTTTCGTAATCTAGATCGCTCTGGTGGTCCCCGTGCGGCGCAATCCGTGCGCGGTCAGGGTAACGTCGGTGCGGGCAATCCAGCCACACCAAAAGTAAACAGGCGCGGGAGCGCACGCTGAGTGTGCTGAGAGGACGGCTTGGGGCCGTCGACCGTACGAACCTGACCGGGTAATGCCGGCGTAGGGAGATGAAAGATGACCGACACCTTGTCACCCACCACTGCACCGTCCGTGACCACCGGACCGATCGCGGGCAGCAGTAAGGCCTACCGCACGGTCGAGGGACCCGGCGGCGTCACCCTGCGTGTTCCGCTGCGCAGAGTGCACCTCGCCACAGGCGAGGATTTCGACCTGTACGACACCTCGGGTCCGTACACCGATCCAGACGCCACCATCGACCTGTCGGCCGGGCTGCCGCCGCGTGCCAGGTTGGTCCGCGACCGCGGCACGCAGCTGCAACGCGCCCGCGCCGGTGAAATCACCGCTGAGATGGCGTTCATCGCCGCTAGGGAAGGGAGGCCCGCCGAGTTGGTGCGCGACGAGGTCGCCCGTGGGCGCGCGGTCATCCCGGCCAACCACAACCACCCCGAGATCGAGCCGATGATCATCGGCAAGGCGTTCGCGACCAAGGTCAACGCGAACATCGGGAACTCGGCGGTGACGTCGTCGATCGCCGAAGAGGTCGACAAGATGGTGTGGGCCACCCGGTGGGGCGCCGACACCATCATGGACCTGTCCACCGGCAAGAACATCCACGAGACGCGCGAGTGGATCCTGCGCAATTCGCCGGTGCCGGTCGGCACCGTGCCGATCTACCAGGCGCTGGAGAAGACCGAGGGCGACCCGACCGAACTGACCTGGGAGCTCTACCGCGACACCGTGATCAAGCAGTGCGAGCAGGGTGTGGACTACATGACCGTGCACGCCGGTGTGCTGCTGCGTTATGTGCCGCTGACCGCCAAGCGCGTCACCGGCATCGTCTCGCGCGGCGGTTCGATCATGGCCGCGTGGTGCCTGGCTCATCACCAGGAATCGTTCCTGTACACCAACTTTGACGAGCTCTGCGAGATCTTCGCCCGCTACGACGTCACCTTCTCGCTGGGCGACGGGCTGCGGCCCGGCTCGATCGCCGACGCGAATGACGCCGCGCAGTTCGCCGAACTGCGCACCCTGGGTGAGCTGACCAAGATCGCGAAATCCCATGGCGTGCAGGTGATGATCGAAGGCCCCGGACACGTTCCGATGCACAAGATCGTGGAGAACGTGCGGTTGGAAGAGGAATGGTGCGAGGAAGCGCCGTTCTACACGCTGGGCCCGCTGGCCACCGACATCGCGCCGGCCTACGACCACATCACCTCGGCGATCGGCGCGGCCATCATCGCCCAGGCCGGCACAGCGATGCTCTGCTACGTGACACCCAAGGAGCACCTGGGGCTGCCGGACCGCAAGGATGTCAAGGACGGGGTGATCGCCTACAAGATCGCCGCGCACGCGGGAGATCTGGCCAAGGGCCACCCACACGCCCAGGATCGCGACAACGCGCTGTCCCAGGCGCGCTTCGAGTTTCGCTGGAATGACCAGTTCGCGCTGTCACTGGATCCCGACACCGCGCGGGAATACCACGACGAGACGCTGCCGGCCGAACCCGCCAAGACGGCGCACTTCTGCTCGATGTGCGGGCCGAAGTTCTGCTCCATGCGCATCACCCAGGATGTTCGCGACTACGCCGCCAAGCACGGGCTCGGCAGCGAGGAAGCGATCGAGGCGGCGATGTCGGAGGGCATGGCGGAGAAGTCTCGCGAGTTCGCCGAGCACGGCAACCGGGTGTATCTACCGCTGGCGCAGTGACCTTTTCGCCTCCGGTGCTGCCCGTGCCGCCGCCGGGCAGCACGCCGGCGCGGGTGCTCTCGATCGCCGGATCGGACTCCGGGGGCGGTGCGGGCATACAAGCCGACATGCGCACGATCGCGATGCTGGGCCTGCACGCCTGCATCGCGATCACCGCGGTGACGGCGCAGAACACGCTGGGCGTCAAGGGCTTTCATGAGGTTCCCGACGACGTCGTGGCGAGCCAGATCGAGGCCGTGGTCACCGACATCGGTGTCCAGGCCGCCAAGACGGGGATGCTGGCATCGCCCCGCATCATCGACACCGTGGCCGCCACCTGGCGCCGCCTCGGGTTGACGGTGCCGCTGGTCGTCGACCCGGTCGCCGCGTCGATGCACGGCGGTGCACTGATGGCACCAGCGGCTCTCGATTCGCTGCGCGGCCAGCTCTTTCCGTTGGCCACGCTGGTGACCCCGAACCTCGACGAGGTGCGACTGCTGGTCGGTATCGACGTGGTGGATGCCAACTCGCAGCGCGCGGCCGCGAAGGCGCTTCACGCGCTGGGACCGCAGTGGGTCCTGGTGAAGGGTGGCCACCTGCGTTCGTCGGAACGCAGCTGCGACTTGCTGTACGGGCCTTCCGAAGGCGCCGACTTCCACGAGTTCGTCGCGAAGCGGATAGCCACCGGCAACGACCACGGCGGCGGTGACACGCTGGCCGCCGCGGCCGCCTGCACGCTGGCATACGGGTTCACCGTGCCTGACGGCGTCGGGTTCGCCAAGCGCTGGGTCACCGAATGCCTGCGCGCCGGCTACCCACTCGGAGCGGGTCACGGGCCCGTCTCTCCACTGTTCCGGCTCGCATGAATCTCGACACGATCGCGGGCATCGCGCACCCACCCGACGAGGTGGCGCGCGGTGTCGTCGTGCTGACTCACGGCGCCGGAGGCGATCGGGATTCTCCACTGCTACAACAGATTTGCGACGAGTGGGCCCGCCGTGGCTGGCTGGCGATCCGGTACAACCTGCCTTACCGGCGGCGCCGCCCCAAAGGCCCCCCGTCAGGTTCGGCGACCACCGACCGCGCGGGCATCGTCGAGGCGATCACCGTCTGCCTCGGCCTGGCCGACCGCCCGCTAATCGCGGGCGGGCACTCCTACGGAGGCCAGCAGACCTCCATGGTGGTGGCCGAAACGAACTCACCGCACATCGACGTCCTGACGCTGTTCTCCTATCCGGTGCACCCGCCGGGGAAGCCGGAGCGGCTGCGCACCGAACACCTGCCCGACATCCGGGTGCCGACCGTGTTCACCCACGGCACCTCGGATCCATTCGGTACACCCGTCGAGGTGCGCGATGCTGCGGCGCTGATCGCGGCGCCGACCGAAGTCATCGAAATCACCGGCGCGCGACACGATTTGCGTTCCAGCACCCTCGATGTACCCGCGCTCGCGGTTGACGCGGCGCTGCGGATGTTGGGGTAGCCGTCACGACCCCGGCAGCATGCACGAGGTGGGGAGCAGCAACACCACGGGCCACAACACGATCACCTCGCCAAGGGCGGCCATGTTCGCGCCGGCCGGCACCATCTTGCTCCACTCCGCCTCGAGCTCGTGCAGCCGTTCGGGATGGATCGCGGCCCAGACGCCGCCGCGATGTAGGGCACGGCAAGCCACAGCGCGATCTCCAGCAGCGCGCCGACGGTCACCCCGCGCTACAGAATACGTCGTAACGGCTCCATGACCCGCCTCGCATCTTCACCCGGCGACTACAGCAGCGGTTCGCGTCGCTCGACCCGGCGCTCGGACATCCCGCCAGCAGTACATGGCTTCCCCCTTGGTACAGGAACGGGGGAATGAATCGGTTCACGAAAGCGACCAAAAAGAACAACCGTTCAAAGCGCCGCTGCTCGACCTCGGTCCAAGTGAGGCCCAGCGCGTCGCGGAAGACCGGCGCCAGAAAACCGACCGTGAGAAAGCGTAGCAGGGGTCGAACGGCAGCCGAAGCAGCGGATTGACCATCTTCAAGCCGACCAGACCGAGCAGATTGAAGTTCAGGTACATCGCGATGTCGTTGAGCTGCTCGTCGTTCAGACCGAACACGTAATCCAGCACCCCGTTGAGGCCATCCTCGTCGGCTCCCCAGAACACGAACCACACCGCGTTGTTCACCGGCGCCAGTGGGCCGACCTGTAACGCGGTTTCCAACACGGCGGCCACGCCGGATCCGTTGTCGTTGATGCCTGGTCCGGTGCACGGTCCGTCCAGATGGGCGCCGACCATGATGACGTCTTTCGTCGAGCCGGTCTTGGTCTGCGCCAGAACGTTTCGTGTGGTCACGTTGATGTTCTCGGCGTCGAGCACCAGGCGTACCGATGCGGTGGTGCGGGCCAGCGCGTTGCCGCCGTAACTACCGACCACGGCCACGGGCATCGTCAGGGGTTGAAACAAGTTCGGCGGGGCACCCTGACCGCTGGGCGCGCTCACCACGATCAGCGCCGCCACGCCCCTGGCCTTCGCGCTGTTCTGCTTGTCGACCACCGAGCACCGAGCGTCGTCGACGACGGCGATCGCCCCTGCGGGCAGCGTCGCCGGATAATCGCCCACAGCGTAACCCTACGGTTGCCCAGGACGCACCGGTGGGCCGGTCAGACCGTCGCGCGGCGTCCGGACCAGCAGCGAGGCCTGGTCCACCGAATAGGTGCTGCCGGCGATTGTCAGCGACGGCTTGCCCGGTGACACGGCGTACAGCCGGTAGCACTAGGGCGTGGCGACGTCGAAGCTTTTGTCCCGCAAGGCTTTTTCCACATACTCGACGCTGGCGTCATAGCCCGGTGTCCCCTGTCCATCGAGGTTCAGCGATTCGACGTGTTGCGGGAAGTAGCCGGGGATGCCAACCGCTCGGGTGCCGTTATTGGCGTTCGCGATGTCTTGCAGCTTCGTCAGATGCACCATCATGGCGTCGGCGGTGACCTTGTTGTGCAGCGCCCCGGCGAATTCCGCCGCCGCGGGTTACTGGCCGGCTGCGAGTTCGCCGACCGATGGAAGCAGCCGCTCAGCGTCGCGGCGAGGGCGACCGCGGCAAGGATCGCCGCCAACGCTCGGGATTTGTTCACCATCGCGTCTAAGGTTAGACGTTTCAGACATACAGCCCGCTAAATGGGGCAAACGAAATGTTGCGCACCACAAACCAAACCATGACCAACGACAGCACCACCGCGGCTGACCAGCGCTGGTGCTGCCAGCTTCGGATGTGCCGGCCCTTGACTTGACCGTAGGTCCACACCGCATACGCCCACACCAACAGCACGACCGCCGCCAGACCCAACGCATTGAACCTGGCGGCGGCCATCAGGTTGCCGTGCAGCAGCGAATACAGCATTCGCAGACTGCCGCAGCCTGGGCAGTCGATGCCGAGCAGCGCCTTGGTGGGGCATACCGGCAGGGGCCCACCCGGCGTGGTCGGGTCGCCCAGCCAGGTCGCGGCGCACACCAACGTGGCGGACGCGGCGACCACCAGCGGGGCGCCGAGTTTAACCGCAACATGTCCCTGGCGCATGACCGCGAGCGTAGCCCGCTTTTCAGCGCATCGCGGCCAGGGTAGTAGATGTCGAGGTGTCAACGGTCAGGGCGATGATTCCCAGAACGATGGCGTAGAGGACGGCGCTAACGAACACGGCGATGAGCGACCACTTCACCCACTCCTTGGCGGCATCGGCGGCCGCCTGCGCCTCGCCTTACTGGCCCTGTGCTCACAACCCGCTCACCAACGGATTGTATTGACCGACCGACGCACGATCCTACGGTCGCGCGGAATGGGTTACCTAGCCACGGTGGCGCGAGGGGCGGCGGCCCCCACGGTCGGGATCGGCCGCCCCCGTGGCGGCCGATCCCGACACCGGCAATGCGGCGGAGAACACACTGGCCAGCGTGCTCTCGAAAGGGTATGGGCTGAACAACTGCACCACCCAGCCGGTTCCCCGCGGTGCACTGGCCTACCTGGTGCGGGACGAGCCCCGACCTGACCGAGCCGATCCTGGCCAAGTACTTACTGTTCGGCGACGACGGTCCCACGAGCTCGTTTAATGCACTCATCGGCGGCGACACCCTGAGCAACTGCGGGGACAAGCCCGCGCCCACGCTCTGACATCAGGGCAGCTCGACCACGACCGCGGGATCAATTGCGTGGAGGACCTTTCAGAACCACGCCGAGATCATTTGGGCCAACACCGGCAAGAACATGCTGTGGGCGTGATCCGCACCGCCGGGGCCGATGTGCCCGCGCTGTACCAAATCGTGGCGAAATAACGGCTGACCCACACCAAATGATGCCGATGTAAATGGTATTCGGCGGAATGGGTTGCGTCCGGGGGTTTATCCCTACGATCATTCTCACAACACGAATATCGTCAGCGCGGCCCGCTGAGCGGTTGAACTATTTTCAGGAGTTGACGATGCCTTACCTCACTTCCACTCTGCGAGTCGCGACCGTAACCGCCTTCACTGCAGGTTTTGCTGCATCGGTGCCGCCACCGCTACGGTGGATACCACCGGCAGTTCATCCGATGTCAATACATTGGCCAGCGCTGTGGGCTGGACGTTTGCGCCCAGAACCGCTTCGGGATCCGTCCGGCGCCCTGGGTCAGATGACCGGCGGTGACGGCGGCCGCCATCGCGGCGGCCATGGCAGGCGGATCGGCGGCGCGGGTCACGGCGCTGGCCAAGAGCACGGCGTCGCAACCCAATTCCATCGCCAGCGCGGCGTCACTGGCGGTGCCGATGCCGGCGTCGAGTACCACCGGGATCCCGGCCCGCGCCACGATCATCTCGATGTTGTGCGGATTGTTGATCCCCAAGCCGGTTCCGATCGGCGAGCCCAGCGGCATCACCGCCGCGCAGCCGGTGTCCTCGAGCCGGCGGGCCAGCACCGGGTCGTCGTTGGTGTAGGGCAACACGGTGAAGCCGTCGTCGACCAATTGCTCTGCCGCCCGGACTAACTCGACCGCGTCGGGCAGCAAGGTACGCTCGTCGGCGATTACCTCGAGTTTGACCCAGTTGGTGTCGAGGGCATCGCGCGCCAGCTGGGCGGTGAGCACCGCTTCGGCGGCGCTGCGGCACCCCGCGGTGTTGGGCAGCGGGGTGATGTTGAGCCGGTTGAGCAGGTCGAGCAGACCGGTGCCCCCGTCGGCGTCGACGCGGCGCATCGCGACCGTGGTCAGCTCGGTGCCCGAGGCGACCAGCGCCGCCTCCAGCACCGCCAGGTTCGTCGCTCCCCCGGTCCCCATGATCAGTCGCGACGCGAAGCTGCGGTCCGCGATCGTCAATTTGGAATCAGCCACCCTGCACCGCCGTCACTATCTCAACCCGAGCACCATCGGAAAGTGTTGTCGTCCAGCTAGATCGGGGAAGCACCGCGTCGTCCACCGCCACCGCGATGCCCCGTTCCGGAAAGCCCATCGATTGCAGCAAACCGGCGACCGTGGTCTGCCCGTCGATCTCGACCGCCTGCTCGTTGACCATGACGATCATGAGCGCGCCCCGACCGGAGCAAGTTCGCCGACGATCTGTTCCGCTGTCCACGGCGCCAGCAGGAAACCCGACCGGCCGTGCCCGGCCGCCACCAGCGTGCGCTTGTCCAGGCGGCCTACCAGCGGCAGATTATCCGGCGTCATCGGGCGCAGCCCGGCCGCGCATTCGGCCAGTTCGTACTCACCTAGCGCCGGCAGCACCGCGCACGCGTCGTCGAGTAGGTCGCGTACGCCGGACACCACCGGGGCGGTGTCGCGGCCGTGCTCATACTGCGTCGCGCCGACCACCACCCCGTCCGGGCGCGGCACCACGTAGACCTGGCGTCCGTGCACGCGGGCGCGAACAACCCTGCGCAGCAACGGCATACACCCCTTGCGCCAGCGCAGTCGCAGCACCTCACCCTTGACCGGGTGCACCGCCAGGCCGGGCCACAACGTCGGTGCGTCGATACCGTTGGCGATCACCACCGCGTCACCCTCCACCCGCGACAGGTCCTCGGCCGGCGGCGCCCACGTGACGCCACGACGTTCGCAGTCCGCCTCCAGCGCATCCACCACGGCGCGGTTGCCCACGGCCATCTCGGTGGGCGCCCGAAAACCGTGTCGGATACCTTGCGCCAGCAGGGGTTCGACGTCACGCGCCGCCGACTCCCAGATGACCAGATGGCCCTGGGCCTCCAGCCACTCCGCGACCGTGCGCAGATCGGCGACGTCGGCCCGGTCCACGGCCACCACCAGCGACTCCCGCGCGGTGATCACACCCGGCGGCAACCCATCCAGGTAACCGCCCTCGTGCCACAGCCGCAGCGAGTCAAGGCCCAATCGCAGCAGGTGCTCCTCGCCCGGCCAGCCCTCGCTGTGCGGCGCCAGCATGCCCCCGGCGACCCAGGACGCGCCCCGCACGTCGGTGCGGTGCACCCGCACCGACCAGCCGGCCTGAACCGCTCGACGCGCCACGGACAGCCCAATGACACCGCCGCCAATGACGGCCAGCGTCTGTTTGCTTGAAATCATCCCCAGCTCCCTTCGCCGGCATGATCCGGATCAGGTGTGACGGTAAGGGCAGGTCCGGTGGCTCTGGATGTGCCCATTCTCAGCCCCGCAATCACCCGGGACTCCCGTGTCTCTAAAATTGTCCGGGTACCACGCTAGCGCGCTAGCGTCATTGTGTGCATCCACGTGTTACCCGACTAACTTCCGCAAAACTTTATCTCTGTACCGACGCGCGGCGCGAGCGCGGCGATTTGGCCCAGTTCGCCGAGGCGGCGGTGGCGGGCGGAGTGGACATCATTCAGCTGCGTGACAAGGGGTCGCCCGGCGAGCAGCGGTTCGGGCCGCTCGAGGCCCGCGACGAGTTGGCCGCCTGCGAAATCCTCGCGGACGCGGCCCACCGGCACGGCGCGCTGTTCGCCGTCAACGATCGCGCCGACATCGCCCGCGCCGCCGGCGCCGACGTTCTGCACCTGGGCCAAGGCGACCTGTCGCCGGCCGTGGCCCGCGACATCGCCGGCCCGGACACGCTGATCGGTCTGTCCACGCATGACGCGGAACAGGTCGCGGCCGCCCGAATCGGCGCGGCCGGCGACGTCGACTACTTGTGCGTGGGGCCGTGCTGGCCGACGTTCACCAAACCCGGCCGAACCGCGCCGGGTCTGGGACTGATCCGCACCGCCGCGCAACAGAACCCCAGCGCCGACGGCGACAAGCCGTGGTTCGCGATCGGCGGCATCGATGCGCGGCGGCTGCCCGAGGTGCTGGACGCCGGCGCCCGGCGGATCGTGGTGGTGCGGGCGATCACCACGGCCGAGGACCCGCGCGCGGCGGCAGAAAAGCTCAGGTCAGCGCTTCTAGCAGCGAGCTGATCTGCGGGCTCAGCTGCGAGGGCGGCTCATCGGCCCGCAGCCGCGGGCCCGGCATGCACCAGACGAAGACGCCGGCTTCGATCTCGAGGGTGCGCGGCAGCTGCTGACGCCGTTCGTCGGTGTCCTCCAGTGGCACCCGCGCCTGCGCGGTGCGCAGCCGTTGCCAGCTCGCCGCGAAACCGGGGTGCAACAGCAGCTCGGCCACCTCGTCCTCGGCGACCCAACGCATTTCGGCGCTCTCCCGGTTGGGCACGGTGTGCAGCAACTCGCCAGCGTCGGCGACGACTGTGGTGTAGCTCCATTGGGTGCCGCCGCGCCCGGCGACCTCGGCGGTGACCACCGTGGCCCGCACCGCCAACCGCTCGACGGGCAGACCCGCCTCCTCGTGGGCCTCGCGAACCGCGGTATCCTCTGGGGTTTCGTGACTGTCCCGAGCGCCGCCCGGCAAACCCCAGGTGCCACCCTGATGGCTCCACATCGCCCGGTGTTGCAGCAGCACGGCAGGGGTGCCGTCGGGGCGGGGCGCCCGCAACAACAGACCGGCCGCGCCGTACCGACCCCAGTAGTGGGCGCCGCTGTCGGAGATCACCCAGCCGTCGCCGTCGCCTTGCACGCGTTCAGGATATGCAGGCGATCAGCGAACTTGGGTCTGCCTCCCCCATCAGTCCCGACATGCTCTTAGAATTTGCTTATACGCCTTCGAACAGTGCACTCCGGTGGCCGAAAGTTGAGGTCTGCAGACACGTGACGGTTGAGCTGGCGCATCCGTCGACCGAGCCGCTGGGGTCGCGGTCGCCGGGCGAACCGGCCCACCCTCGCTGGTGGTTCTTCTCGACGACCCCAGGACGCATCCTGACAATCGGCATTTTGCTGGCGGCACTCGGTGTGTCGAGCGCGTTCGCCACCTCGACGACCATCAACCATCGCCAGCAAGTGCTGACCACCGTGCTCAACCACACCGAGCCGCTGGCCTTTGCGGCCGGACGGCTCTACACCACGCTGTCGGTGGCCGACGCCGCGGCGGCCACCGCGTTCATCGCCCAGGCCGAGCCGTGGCCGGTGCGGCTGCGGTACGAGCAGGCCATCACCGATGCGGCGGTGGCCGTGACCCGGGCATCGAGTGGGCTGACCGATGAACCGTTGGTGCAGCTGCTCGGCAAGATCAACGCCGAGTTGGCCGTCTATACGGGGTTGATCGAGATCGCGCGGACCAACAACCGGGAGGGCAACCCGGTGGGGTCGTCGTATCTGTCGGAAGCCTCAGGTCTGATGCAGTCGACGATCCTGCCGGACGCCGCCCAGTTGTACCGGGCGACCTCGGAGCGGGTGGACACGGAAACCACTGCGTCCACGCACTTCCCGGCCCCGGTCATTCTGGTCGTCGCCACCACGGTGGCGTTCGGTCTGTTCTCGCATCGCTGGCTGGCCCGGCGGACCCGGCGCCGAATCAACCCGGGCCTGGTGGTGGGTGCTCTCGGTATTCTCGTCATGGTGGTCTGGGTCGGAACCGCGCTGACAATCTCCACGGCCGCCAGTCGAAGCGCAAAGGACACGGCGGCCGCGTCGCTGAAGACCGCGACCAACGTGGCGATCACCGCCCAGCAAGCCCGGGCCGACGAAACGCTGTCGCTGATTCGGCGCGGCGACGAGCAGATCCGCAAGCAGTCGTTCTATCAGCGCATCGACTACATGCACGAGCAGATCGACCACTACATGGCCCGCAACGACGCCGTCGACAAAGCCGATCTGCAAGGCGCCGACGAGCTGTTGGTGCGGTGGCGTCAGGCCAACGATCGCATCAACTCCTACATCTCGGTCGGCAACTACCGCGCCGCCACCCAGATCGCACTGGGCAGCGCCGAGGACGACTCGACCCCGGCGTTCGACAAACTCGAGGATCAGCTGGGCAAGGCGATGACGCAGAGCCGTACCCGCCTGCGCAACGACGTGGTCAACGCACGCAGCGGACTGTCCGGCGCCCAGGTCGGCGGCGTGGTGCTCAGCCTCGGCGCGGCCGTCGCGGTCGCCCTGGGCCTGTGGCCGCGGCTGAAAGAGTATCGATAATGAACCGCCCGCCCAGGACCCGCCGGGCGTGCGCCTACCTCGGGCCACTCGCCGCGGCGATGCTGCTGGCAAGTTGTGGGCACACCGAATCGCTGACCGTCGCCACGGCGCCCACGCTGCCGCCGCCCACCCCGGTCGGCATGCAGCAACTGCCGCCCCAGCCGCCGGACGCCGCCGGCCAGGAGGACTGCGACGCCACCGCCAGCCTGCGGCCGTTCGCCACCAAGTCCGAGGCCGACGCGGCCGTGGCAAACATCCGCGCCCGTGGCCGGTTGATCGTCGGCCTCGACATCGGCAGTAACCTGTTCAGCTTCCGTGACCCCATCACCGGCGAGATCACCGGCTTCGACGTGGATATCGCCGGGGAGATCGCGCGCGACATCTTCGGTGCGCCGTCGCATGTCGAGTACCGGATCCTGTCGTCGGACGAGCGCATCACCGCCCTGCAGCACTCCGAGGTCGACGTCGTCGTCAAGACGATGACCATCACCTGCGAGCGCCGCAAACTAGTCAACTTCACCACGGTCTACCTCGACGCCAATCAGCGCATCCTGGCGCCGCGTGATTCTCCGATCACCAAAGTAAGCGACCTGTCCGGCAAGCGGGTCTGCGTGGCCAGGGGCACCACGTCGTTGCACCGCATCCGCCAGATCGACCCACCTCCGATCATCGTCTCCGTCGTCAACTGGGCGGACTGCCTGGTCGCCATGCAGCAGCGGGAGATCGACGCCGTCAGCACCGACGATTCGATTCTTGCCGGGCTGGTCGAGGAAGACCCCTACCTGCACATCGTCGGACCGAACATGGCCACCCAGCCTTACGGCATCGGGATCAACCTGGACAACACGGGACTTGTCCGGTTCGTCAACGGCACACTGGAGCGCATCCGCCGCGACGGCACCTGGAACACGTTGTACCGCAAGTGGTTAACGGTTCTGGGTCCGGCGCCGGCGCCCCCTGTACCGAGGTATGTGAACTGATGTCTGAATCCGAACACGACGCCGAGGACATGGACCCCGGCACCCAGGACGCACAAACCGGCGCGACCACGGGCCGCATACACGCCACCCAGGCGCTGTTCCGTCCCGACTGGGACGACGATGACGACGACCTGCCTCACGTCGCGCTGGGCAACCTTAACAGCGAACCGCAAGACCGGATGACGGTCGCGACCCGCGTGCTGCCGCCCACCAGGCAGCTCGGTGGCGGGCTGGTGGAGATCCCGCGGGTCCGCGACATCGATCCGCTCGAGGCGCTGATGACCAATCCGGTGGTGCCGGAGAGCAAACGGTTCTGCAGGAACTGCGGCAAGCCGGTGGGCCGGTCGAGCGCCGAGGGTAAGGGCGCATCGGAGGGCAAGTGCCCGTCGTGCGGTAGTCCGTATTCGTTCCTGCCCCAGCTCAACGCCGGCGACATCGTCGCCAACCAGTACGAGGTCAAGGGCTGCATTGCGCACGGCGGGCTGGGCTGGGTGTACCTGGCCGTCGACCACAACGTCAACGACCGGCCGGTGGTGCTCAAAGGGCTGGTGCATTCTGGTGACGCCGAAGCGCAGGCTATCGCGATGGCCGAACGGAAATTCCTCGCCGAGGTCGTCCACCCGCAGATCGTGCAGATCTTCAACTTCGTCGAGCACACCGACCGGCACGGCAACCCGGTCGGCTACATCGTCATGGAGTACATCGGCGGTCGGTCACTCAAGCGGGGGAAGAAGGACAAAAAGCTGCCCGTCGCCGAAGCCATCGCCTACCTGCTGGAAATCCTGCCGGCGCTGAGCTATCTGCATTCGATCGGCTTGGTCTACAACGACCTCAAGCCGGAGAACATCATGCTCACCGAGGAGCAGCTGAAGCTGATCGACCTCGGCGCGGTCTCGCGGATCAACTCGTTCGGCTACCTCTACGGCACACCGGGCTATCAGGCACCGGAGATCGTGCGCACCGGGCCGACGATCGCCACCGACATCTACACGGTGGGCCGCACGTTGGCCGCGCTGACGCTGAATTTGCGCACCCGCAACGGACGCTACGTCGACGGGCTGCCCGAAGACGATCCGGTGCTATCCACCTACGACTCGTTCGGCCGGCTGCTGCGCCGCGCCATCGACCCGGACCCGCGGCGCCGGTTTACCTCCGCCGAGGAGATGTCCACGCAATTGATGGGCGTGCTGCGCGAAGTGGTCGCACAGGACTCCGGCGTGCCGCGGCCCGGGCTGTCGACACTGTTCAGCCCCAGCCGATCCACCTTCGGGGTGGATCTGTCGGTCGCGCACACCGATGTGTATCTCGACGGCCAGGTGCATTCGGAGAAGCTGACGGCGCGCGAGATCGTGACTGCGCTGTCGGTGCCGCTGGTCGATCCGACCGACGTCGCCGCCCCGGTGCTGCAGGCCACCGTGCTGTCTCAGCCGGTGCAGACCCTGGACTCGCTGCGTGCAGCGCGGCACGGTTCGCTGGCCGCCGAGGGTATCGACGTCTCGGAGTCCGTCGAGCTGCCGCTGATGGAAGTCCGCGCGCTGCTCGACCTAGGCGATGTGGCCAAGGCGACCCGCAAGCTCGACGACCTGGCCGAGCGGGTAGGGTGGCGCTGGCGGCTTGTTTGGTTCCGCGCCGTCGCCGAATTGCTCACCGGCGACTACGATTCCGTGATCAAGCATTTCACCGAGGTGCTCGACATCTTCCCCGGCGAACTGGCGCCGAAGCTGGCGTTGGCCGCGACCGGCGAGCTCGCCGGCAACGTCGACGTGAACAAGTTCTACGAAACGGTGTGGCGCACCAACGACGGCGTGATCTCGGCGGCGTTCGGGTTGGCGAGATCCCTTTCCGCGGCGGGAGATCGGATGCGTGCGGTGCGCACCCTCGACGAGGTCCCGCCGACGTCTCGGCATTTCACCACCGCCCGGCTGACGAGCGCCGTGACGCTGCTGTCCGGCCGATCGAGCAGCGAGATCACCGAGGAGCAGATTCGCGACGCCGCCCGGCGAGTCGAGGCGCTGCCGCCCACCGAGCCGCGGGTGCTGCAGATCCGCGCGCTGGTCCTGGGCGCCGCGATGGACTGGCTGCAGGACAACCAGGCCAGCACCAACCACATCCTCGGCTTCCCGTTCACCCAGCACGGGTTGCGGCTGGGTGTGGAGGCGTCGTTGCGTAGCTTGGCCCGGGTTGCGCCGACGCAGCGGCACCGCTACACGCTGGTCGACATGGCCAATAAGGTGCGCCCAACCAGCACCTTCTAGGTGTGCGGCCCTGTGCGTCTGCGACGTTGAGTGTGCTCTCGCGGCGGCGACACGCCCGCACACCCCGCCGCCAGTGCACACTCAAAACCGTTGCTGCACACTCGAGGCGGCGAGAGCAGCACGAACCCGCCTCACGATCGCGGCGGGCCGGTTCTCAGCCACCACCCGAACGACCGTCCAGCCCAGCTGCTCGACGGTTTCCAGCCGGCGGATGTCCTTGAGATATTGCCGTCGATCCGTTTGATGCTGCTCGCCGTCGTATTCCACCCCTACCATGCAGTCCTCCCAGCCCAAATCGAGGTAGGCCACCAGCATGCCGTCCACCCCGACGACCGGGATCTGAGTCCGCGGCCGCGGCAGACCCGCGTCGATCAGCAGCAACCGCAGATAGTTCTCGCGCGGCGACTGAGCGCCCGCATCAACCAGCTCTAGCGACTCGAGGCGGCGCAGCCCCGGTGAGCGCAGGTGATCGCTCGCGACGCGAAGCGCGTCGTCTACCTTGACACCCGTTGCCTGCGCAAGCGTATTCAACCGGACCATCGCAATCGAATCGCCCCGCGACGGACGATGTTGAAGGCCGTCCGCTCCGGCGTGGTGACGTGCAGCCCACCGACGACCTGAATTCGTTGTCCAGCAGCGTATCCCGTCTCGAGAGGATACCGTGGGGAGCGCGTGTGCTGGCATGGAGCAGTTCGATCGGGACGCCGTCGGGGATCCACCTGCGTCGTGCCATGCCGCAGCGGCGGACCCCGCGACGATGCCGCGACGCCTCGACCACAGCCAGGCCGCGACCGTGCGCGACTGAAGCGACGCCTCGACGTGCCGGGACAGATAGACGTTGGAGAACACCGCGCGGTAGCGCGTGCGCAAATTGAGGCCAGTTCAGGACGCCGGACGCCGATGCCTCGCTGCCGATGAACGGCTGACTCAGATCCCACATGACGGGAACCCTGGCACAGCGGTCCCGACCGTGAATTCAGTTATGCACAGGGGCGTTGCGTGTGCGTGTGCGGCGGCGACACGCCGATGCGCCCCGCCCTGGACAAAACATTCAACGCCGCAAGTGCACACTCAAGCGGGGTCAGCCGGCCAGGAGGTTCGCGCAGTCACGGGCAATGGCGAGTTCTTCGTTCGTCGGGATCATCAGCACGGCGATCGGCGAATCGTCGGCAGAGATCCGCGACGCGCGGTTGGCGGCCGAGAGGTTGCGGCCCTCGTCGAGGACGATACCCAGCCGATCCAGCCCGGCCATCGCGTCGCGGCGCACCGCTGCATCGTTTTCGCCGATGCCCCCGGTGAAGGTGATGACATCGGTGCTGCCCAGCACTGCCAGATAAGCCCCGATGTACTTGCGCGGCCGGTGGATGAACACGTCGTAGGCCAATCGTGCTGCGCTGTCACCGGATTCGATCATCGCGTGCAGCTTGCGGAAATCACGCTCATCGACCAGCCACAGACACCGGAGCGATTGTTGAGCATCGACTCGACCGCGTCGACATCCATGTGCGCGGTGCGCCGCAGGTAACTGATGACACCCGGGTCCACGTCGCCGCTGCGGGTGCCCATCATCAGCCCCTCCAGCGGGGTCAGGCCCATCGAGGTGTCCACCGGCCGGCCGGCGGCGATCGCCGACGCCGACGCGCCGTTGCCCAGGTGCAGGACGATCTGGTTCAGCTCGTCCAACGGTTGGTGCAGGAACGCGGCCGCCTGCTGGCTCACATACTCATGCGACGTGCCGTGAAACCCGTAACGGCGGATCTGATATCGCTCGGCCACGTCCCGGTCCAACGCATAGGTCGCGGCCGCGGGCGGCAGGTCATGGAAGAACGCCATGTCGAACACGGCGATGTGAACGACGTCCGGCAGCAGTTGGCGTGCCACCTTGATGCCCTCGATCGCCGGGGGATTGTGCAGCGGGGCGAGTTGCGACAACTTCTCGAGATCGACGATCCGCGCATCGTCGATGAGCGTCGGACGATAGAACTCCTTGCCGTCGTGCACAACCCGGTGTCCGACTCGCCAGCAGTCCGCCCGAGCGCAGGTCAACCCCGGATTCGCGCATCTGCTCGAACGCCAGACGCAACGCCTCCTCGTGGGAAGCCACCCGCGATGACGGTTCGCCGATCTGCTGGATGCCGCTACCGGCCTACGCAACGCCGGATTCCGGATCGACCAGCTGATACTTCAGCGACGATGGCCCCGAATTGATCACCAGCACAGGGCGGTTGGCGCGATCAGTCATGGCCGACGCCCTGCGCCTGGATAGCGGTGATCGCAATGGTGTTGACGATGTCTTCAATCAGCGCACCGCGGGACAGATCGTTCACCGGCTTACGCAGACCCTGTAGCACCGGTCCGATCGCGATGGCCCCAGCACTGCGCTGCACCGCCTTGTAGGTGTTGTTGCCGGTATTGAGGTTGGGAAAAATCAGCACCGTCGCGTGACCGGCCACCGGCGAGCAGCGCCCCACTTCCCGAATCGCCGGTGGAATAGGACAGCAGCGCCACCCTCGGCTCGATGCCGAACCACGCGGCGGTGCGCGCCGAGCTGATCGCGATATCGGCGAGCTGTTCGGGTGCGGGGTCCGAGACGATCGCGCAGTCACCGTAGACGAGCACCCGATCGGGCAGGAACATCAGGAAGATGCTCGACACGGTCGAGACGTCCAGGACGGTCCGGATGATCTCGAACGCCGGGCGCACCGTATGGGCGGTGGTGTGGGCGGCACCGGACACCGTGCCGTTGTAGAACAGCATGGTGCCAAAATACGAGACGTCATGCATGAACTCGTGGGCATGCTCTAAGGTGATATCTTTGGCTTTACGCAGCTCCGCGTATCTGCAGGCGAACTGGTTGCACAAGTCCTCGTCGTACGGATCGAGGATCGTCGCATCGTGCATGCGACACCGAGTTCTGCTGAGCGTAAACGGATTCGGCCCTCATCGCCCAAAATGGTCAGGTCGACGATGCGGCGTTTGAGCACCCGACCGGCGGCCTTGAGGATTCGGTCGTCGTCGCCTTCGGGCAGCATGATGTGCCGGCAGTCCGCCCGCGCCATCTGGGTCAACCGATAAGTTAACATCTGCGGAGTCGTCACCGTCGGGATAGGAATGGCAAGCTGGGCAACGAGCTCGGTGATGTCGAAGTGATGCTCCATCAACTCCAGCGCGGTGTAGATCTTGCGTTGCGAGCCAGCGGTGACCCGCCCCCGCCAGGAACGCCGCGTTGGCCGTGTCGTAGGTCCCCGGGTCGTTCCCGATGATTGGCAGGCGCAGCCTAAGCCCGGCGACCAGCGCCGCGATCGACGGGTGCAGCTGGAAGCCACCGTTGAACACGATGCACGCCAGCGATGGAAACCCTTCGGCCGCATGGGAACTCGCGGCGGCTAGCACGACGTCGGAGCGGTCGCCCAGGGTGATCACCGTCATGCCGTCGCGCAACCGCTCCAGCACGTGGTCGGCCGTCATACCGGCCACCAGCACGCCCATCGCCTCACGCTCGACCAACTCGGTGTCCCCGCTGACCAGCGTCCCGCGTACGGCCTGCCGCAGCTCCTCCACGGTCGGCGCCGCGAGCACCGGATCGTCCGGCATCACATAGCTGGGTGGGCTCTAATCTGCCGAGCGCTTCGGCGGCCACGCTCATCTCGGCTGGCTCGCACCGACTGGCCACCATTGCCGCAGTGTGCGCGCGCTGGGTGGCCAGTTCGGCCAGAGACACCCCGACGACCGTCGCGGTCTGCTCGGCCGAACGCCCTTTCGCGCGCACCGCCAGCAGCACGGGGGCACCGAGATTAACCGCGATGCGCGGCATTGACCGAAAGCTCGGCGGGCGTGGTGACATCGGTGTAGTCGCTGCCGACGATCACCACCGCATCACAGGCCTGCGCCATGGCGTGATACGCATCGACGATGTTGGCGAGCGCGGCGTCGATCTCGGCATGGATGTCCTGGTAGGTGGCGCCCACGCACTGCTCGTAGGACAGGTCCGCGGTGGTACGCGTCAGCAGCAGCTCCAAGATGTAGTGGCGCTGCTCCGGCGACCCACCGACACCGGAAACCCGCTTAATCGGCTGGAACCCACCAACTTTGGCGACCGTTGCGGTCAACCGATTCAGCAATCCCAACGCGATCGTCGATTTGCCGGTCTCCGGCTCGGGCGCCGCGATGTAGATCGCCGAAGCGGCTGGCGCGGTGTCAGGCAAGTCGTCGCAACCTGGGCGCCAGGTCCTTCTCGAAGAGGGTGAGGAACCGGCGCTGATCGTGTCCTGGTGCGTGGAACACCAAATGGTTGAGGCCCCATTCCACGTATTGCCCGACCTTTTCGACGGCCTCGTCGGGGTCCGAGGAGACGATCCACCGCTTGGCGACCTGTTCGATCGGCAGCTCGTCGGCGGCTTTCTCCATCTCGAGCGGGTCGTGGATGCTGGTCTTCTGTTCGGCCGTCAGGGACAGCGGTGCCCAGAACCGGCAGTTTTCCAGCGCCCGCTCGGGATCGGTGTCGTAGGAGATCTTGATCTCGATCATCCGGTCGATGTCATCAGGATTTTTGCCCGCCGCTTCGGCGCCCTCCCGCATCGCGGGAATGAGCTTGTCTTTATACAGCTCCTCCCCCTTGCCGGAGGTGCAGATGGAGCCGTCACCGGCGCGGCCGGCGTACTTGGCGACCTGCGGACCACCCGCCGCGATGTAGATGGGGATGCCGCCCTCGGGCACGTCATAGATGGAAGCGCCCTTGGTGTGGTAATATTCGCCCTCGAAGTCGACCCGATCGCCCAGCCACAGCTCACGCATCAGCCGCACCGACTCGCGGAGCCGGGCGTAGCGCTCCTTGAACTCCGGCCATTCGCCCTCGTACCCGGTGGCGATCTCATTGAGCGATTCCCCGGTCCCGACACCGAGGAAGATGCGGTCCGGGTAGAGGCAGCCCATCGTCGCGAACGCCTGCGCGATGACGGCGGGGTTGTAGCGGAACGTCGGGGTGAGCACCGACGTCCCCAGCTGGAGTCGTTTGGTGCGCTCGCCGACGGCGGTCATCCACGCCAGCGAGAGCGGGGCGTGCCCGCCCTCGTGCCGCCAGGGTTGAAAATGATCGCTGACCGTAGCGCTGTCCATGCCGTGTTCTTCGGCGGCCACAGTAAGTTCGACGAGCTCACGCGGAGCAAATTGTTCAGCGGACGCCTTATATCCAAGCTTCAGTTCGGCCACTCGTTCTTTGTACTCCAATATTCTTTGTACTCCATACGTTGTCAGTCGCGACCCGCGACGTCCGGATCTCGAAGCGCCGCGCGCGGCTTTGCCGAACCTGCGATCGCTTTAGACTCGCCCGCATGGGAACGGCGCGAGCTCTTGTCCAAGTCACCGACAGCGTTCACCTCGTCGAGGGTGAGGCGGTCAACTGGACACTGGTCACCGATTACACCGGCGTGCTGCTGATCGACGCGGGCTATCCCGGCGACCGCGAAGCGGTGCTGTCTTCGCTGCGCCGGCTCGGCCACGGCCCTGGCGACGTGCGCGCCATCCTCCTCACCCATGCCCACATCGACCACCTGGGCTCGGCCATCTGGTTTGCCACGGAGCACGGCACACCGGTCTACTGCCACGCCGATGAAGTCGGCCACGCCAAGCGCGAATACCTCGAGCAGGTGTCGCCCGTCGATCTCGCGCTGCGGCTCTGGCGACCGCGCTGGGCGGTGTGGACCGCTCACGTGGTGCGCAGCGGCGGCCTGTTACGCGACGGCATCCCGACCACCAAGCCGCTGACACCCGAGAGCGCCGCGGCGCTGCCTGGACACCCGCGGCCGGTGTTCAGCCCCGGCCACACCCACGGTCATTACTCGTACCTGGTCGACAATGTGTTGGTCAGCGGCGACGCGCTGATCACCGGGCACCCGTTGATCCGTCATGACGGGCCGCAGCTGCTGCCGGCGATCTTCAGTTACAGCCAGGAGGACTGTATCCGCACTCTTTCCGCGCTGGCGCTGTTGGAGACCGAGCTCCTGGCGCCCGGGCACGGTCCGTTGTGGCGCGGCCCGATCCGCGAAGCCACCGACGCGGCGCTGGCGAAGGCGTCGAAACAAGCGAGTGTTCGGTGACGGCCGCCAAGTCGGTCGCACTGTTCGCCCTGGCGGCGCTGCTCGAGATCGGCGGCGCCTGGCTGGTGTGACAGGGCATCCGCGACACCGCGGCTGGGTGTGGGCGGGCTGGGGCGTCGTCGCCCTCGGCGCCTACGGCTTCGTCGCCACCTTGCAGCCTGACTCCCATTTCGGTCGGGTCCTGGCAACGTACGGGGGCGTCTTCGTGGCGGGCTCACTGTTGTGGGGCATGGCTTTTGACCGGTTTCGGCCCGACCGCTGGGATGTCGCCGGCGCGTTTGATATGCCTGATCGGCGTGGCGGTGATCATGTACGCGCCGCGAACTCGCTGAGCCCAAAATGATCTCGCAGATTTTCGCCGACGCACTCAGTGTGATAGGCGCCGCGTTCCTGTAGTAGCGGTACCACCCGGTCGACGAACTCGTCGAAACCGTGCGGCGTCAAATACGGCACCAGGATGAACCCGTCGCAGGCGTCGGCCTGGATGTATTCGTCGATCTCGTCGGCGATTCGGGCGGCGGTGCCGACGAACTGCTCCCGGCTGGTGACGGTGATGATCAGCTCTCGGATCGAGAGGGTTTCTGCCTCGACGCGCTGCCGCCAATGGGTCGCGACCGCGACGGGGTCGACGTGGCGTACCCGGCCCTGGGTGATGTCGCTGTCTACGACCGGATCGAACTCGGGCAGCGGACCGTCCGGGTCGAAATCAATAGAGTTCACGCCCCCACACCTGTTCGAGCATGGCGATTGCGGTGGCACCGCTGACCTGATGATGACGTGGCGAATTGTCTTGCCACCTTGAATGGTTCGTTGAAGGTGGTGTTGATCGTTTCGGTCAGGACGATCCGATCGGTGACACCGGCCAGCGCCGACAGCACGGTGAACGTGTCCGGCTGTCCCACCACGTCGAGGTCGTAGATGCGTCCGCGGTGCTCGCGCAGCCGCAGGCCATCGGCGAGGAAGAAGAGGTCGAAAATTCCCCGTTCGGCGGTGCGGGCGAGGTGGACGAACGAATCTAATTCGATCTGGCTGCCCACTCCCGCGCGATCAGCTCGTGCGAGCGCAACCGGTCCTTGTGGCGATGGGTCACCGAGGTGATGACCAGTTCGTCGGCGCCGGTGACCCGCTGCAACGCCCGCAACCACTCGGCAACCTCACCCGAGGTTCCCACTAATTGCGTTGCTGTCCAATCCTTTACCAGGACCAGCTGCTCTTCGGTCAGTGGCGGACAGTTTCCGGGTTCGGGGTAGGACATGGCGCCGACACCGGTTCGTATCGAGTAGACCCAGTAGCCGTACCCGGCGGCCAGCCGTTGGGCGGTGTCGCTGTCGTCGGCGACGACGATGTCCGCCGACACCACCACGTAGAGTCGCGCTAGCGCCGCCGACGGCACAAACGTCTCGCGGTAGGCCTCGACGCTTCCAGAGCGGTGGCGGGCGTGATGTGGTAGCTCGCGACGAACGACAGCCCCCGCACCCCGACCACCCGCGCACTTTGACCCCGGTGCTGCCAAAGACCCGAGGCCGCAAGCTACTTCCTTCTCCATGCACCGCGTGCACGTCGAATTTTCCCGCGCGGTACGTGCCGTCGAGCAGGGCCAGTATGCCGTCGTTGTGTCGGCTTCTTCGGCTTGTGCTGTTCGGCGCGTCGCTGCCCGGACCGTCCGACCCCCAGATCGATGCGCCCCGGGTAGAAAGCTTCGGGCATGCCGAAACTCTCGACCACCGCGATGGTGGTGGTGTAGCCCAGTTGCACAGCCGCGGCGCCAACTCGAATCGTGTTGGTAGCGGCCGCGATCTATCCGATCAGCACCGCCGGCGCGGCGCTGGCGACGGCCACGAAGTGCTGCTCGGCGACCCAGTAACGCCGAAAGCCCCAGGCCTCGGTGCATTAGGCTGGCCGGACAGGGCGCAAACGCCACGCTGCCGCCGATGACCACCACCAACGCTGGACCGGTCATCGGCGAGTCGGGTGCGGCGCCGCAGCTGTCCCAGCAACTCAAGAGTCTCAACGACCCGACGCCCAAGAATCCGATGGGCAGGACACGGCTCAATTCATCACTGCCGCAGCCAATATCAGTGACTGCGAGCGGGCGGGAACACGACACACCGCTGCCAGGTTCCGTAGGGCTGAACTGGTCCGTCGCACTTGCTGAACGCGACTCCGGCCGAACTGGCAACCCGCGTTGGCCGGCGGTGCTAAGGCGAGTAGCGCGCCGACCGTGAGGCCGCCCGCCAGTCCTGCAACGACGAATTGTTTCATGGCTATCGGAACACTACCGTTGATTGTGAGTTTGCGGGTGGCGATGGCCCGCGCCGACTCCGTGAACGCGCGACACCGCGCGAGGCGACGTTATTAGGGTGGGTATGCGCTACGGAGAAAGCCAGAAGGATCTGCAGACCTGAAAGAGGCTGGAGAGAAGGGGGGGGGGTCGAAGTCCAGCTCAACGCGATAGTCGACGACGTATACTACATGGGCATCACGATCAAGGAGAAGGACGGCACCAAGCGCCGCATCGAATGCGCCTGCAAGGTGTGAGCGGCCGGCGTGCAAGCCAGCGCGCTGGGCAAGATCCTCGCCGACCAGTCCGACTGCACCGAGATCGACCGGGCCGGACGGGTGGTGGTCGAGCCCGACCTGACCATCAAGGGACACCCGAACATCTTCGTCGTCGGTGACCTGATGTCGGTGCCCAACGTGCCCGGGATGGCCCAGGGCGCACACTATGCCACCTACCGAATCAAAGCCATGGTCAAGGGCACAGACAACCCGGCCACCCACAAGCCGTTCAGCTACTTCGACAAGGGCAGCATGGCCACCATCTCCCGGTTCAGCGCCGTCGCGCAGGTCGGCAAGCTGGAATTCGGCGGCTTCATCGCCTGGCTGGCCTGGCTGGGGTTGCACCTGCTTTACCTGGTCGGCCTCAAGAACCGGTTCACCGCCGTCGTCGCCTGGTTCACCACCTTCCTGGGCGATGGCCGAAGCCAGATGGCCATCATCACTCAGATGATCTACGCCAGGGTGGTGACCCGGAACTGGATGTAAGCACTCACCCAGGCCGAACAAGCCGAAAAGCAGGCCGCCAGTTAGCTCAGGGCCTGGTCGATGTCGGCGATCAGATCGTCGGTGTTCTCCAGACCGACCGAGATGCGGACCACGCCGTCACCGAGCCCGATCGCGGCGCGACCCTCCGGCCCCATCGCCCGGTGCGTCGTCGTAGCCGGGTGTGTGACAAGCGATTTCACGTCGCCCAAGTTGTTGGATATGTCGATTATCCGCAGCTTGTCCAGCACCTGGAAGACCCGGTCCTTGACGACGGCGGCGTCCGCGTCCAGCTCGAAAGTGAGAACCGTTCCGCCACCGGACATCTGGCGTTTCGCCAGGACGTGTTGCGGGTGGGACGACAGATACGGGTAGCGCACCCACCGCACCGCCGGATTCTCCTCGAGGAACTCCGCAATCCGATGTGCCGAGGCGTTGCTGTACTCCACCCGAACCGCCAGTGTCTCAAGGCCTTTCAGCAGCACCCAGGCGTTGAACGCACTCATCGAGGGGCCGGTGTGGCGCATCAGCTTTTTCACCGGACCGTCGATGTACTCCTGGTCGCCGAGGATGGCGCCGCCCAGCACCCGGCCCTGACCGTCGATGTGCTTGGTGGCGGAATACACCACGACATCCACCCCCAGCGGAAAGCTCTGCTGCAGTAGTGGAGTGGCAAAGACGTTGTCCAACAACACCTTTGCTCCCGCGGCGTGCGCCATTTCGGTCACCGCGGCGATGTCCACCAACGACTGCATCGGATTGGACGGCGTCTCGAAGAACACCGCCTGGGTGGGCACCGACAACGCCTGCTCCCACTGGGTGAGATCGTCGCCATCGACGAAGACCGTCTTCACGCCCCAGCGCGGCAAAATCTCGTTGCAAACCACGAAACATGACCCGAACAGGCTGCGCGCGGCCACCAACCGATCGCCGGCACCCAGCAGCGCGCCCAGCGAGGTGAACACCGCGGCCATGCCGCTGGCCGTCGCGAACGCCGCCGGCGCGCCCTCGATCAGCCGCAGCCGTTCCTCGAACATCGACACGGTGGGATTGCCGTAGCGCGAGTACACGTAGCGGTCGATATCCCCCGAGAACGACTGCTCGGCCTCCGCCGCGGACGGATAGACATAGCCGGAACTTAAGAACATCCCCTCGGCGGTCTCGTCAAATGCCGACCGCAATAGTCCCCCGCGCACGCCGATCGTGGCTTGGCCTACACCGTCGGGAAGGACCTTCGAAATGCGCACCGAAGGCTTGTCGGTCATTGTTGTTTCATCCCTGCTTCCATGGCAATCCGACTGCACGCCAACCGGTTTCACCACGATGCCCCTGCTCGTCAAGGTGCCCCTCGAAACCGTCCAGCACGTTGTAGGACGGCGTGATACCCGCCTCGGTCGCGACCTCGGCCGCGCCGATCGAGCGGTTGCCGGAACGACACAGGAACACTACCGGGCCCGCCTCGGACCCAACCCGCTCCTTCAGTTCGGCCAAGAAGTTCTGGTTGGGCTGACCGGCCGCCGTGGTCCACTCGATGAAGACCGGGTCGCGGCCGAGACTGGACAGATCGGGCACTCCGACGAACCGCCATTCAGCCTCGGTGCGCACGTCCACCAGCACCGCCTGCGGGTTGTCGCTGAGCAACCTCCAGGCCTCGCGCGGTGTGATGTCTCCTGCGTAGCTCATCAGCGTGAGTCTAGTGGCGGTCCTCGGACACCGCTGCGGCCGCATCGCGAGCGCGGTCCCGGGCGGCCGCCACTTCCGGTGCGGTGGCCAGCGCCACGCCCCGCCGCGGGTCCGGCCCGCGACCAGAACACCCGCAGGTCGGTCTCCGGGATGGCCACCGCCGCGGTCAGCGTCGCGGCGGTGGTCGCCGGACGGGTCGAGCGGGCGGCCGCCGGTGAGATCATCAGCGCGTCCACCGGCAGCCCTAGAATCGCCCGCGCCTGCTGTTCGATCGCCGAAATCCGTTGACTGCGCAGAGTTACCCAGGCGCTCTGCGGCAGCACCGCCCCGACAGCGGCGAAGTACACCTCGTCGCCGTGGATCATCAGTTCGACGGCGACGACACCGCGGCCACCCAGCGCCTTGACGATGCGCGCCGCGATCGACTTGGCCGCGTCGAGGGCGGCCGGGCTCATTGGCTGCGGTTGCCAGGACTCCAGCACGTCCTGCTCGGCGCGGCGATGCCCGATGGGCGAACAGAACTCGATCACCGGCCCGCCGGGCCCCTCGGTGCGGATTGCGAGCAGTGTGAAGCAAACCTCGACCTCGACCACGGTCTCGGCGAGCACGCGCAGCGTCTCGCTCTGCCCGATGGCGCGATGCCAGACCGCCTCGACCTCGTCGGGCCGGCCACCATGGATCGCCCGGCTGGGCCGCTCACCGACTCGACCAGCATGGGGTAGCCGCCGTGCGCGGCGACCGCCCGCAATTCGTCGACCGACCCGACGAACCAGAACAGCGCGGTCGGCAGGCCCAATCGATCGGTGGCCAGCCCGGCGCAATGCCTCGCGGTCGCTCGTCAGCCGCACCGTCCGGGCATTGGGCACCAGCTCGAGGGTGCCCTCGTCGGCGCGGGCGGCGAGGACGTCGAGGGTCCGACCCGACACCGCCGAGGTGGCGGTCACCACGACATACGGGCGCAGCCGGTCGATCACCCCCGCCACCGCGTCGGTCACGACGTCGCGATGCTCGTCCACCTGCGCACCGAGGCGGCGCAGGGCGATCGCGAGGTCCCCGCTGAGCTTCGTCGGAACCCAGCAACAGCACGCGGGGCCCGCTGGCGGGCGCGGGCGGTCCTTCGGTAACGCCGTCAGTCACCAGCCAAGGATATGTGCCGCGCGCGTCAGGGCTGGCCAGGCAGCAAACGCACCATCAAAAACTGTTGGCCTCCGCCAACAGTGCGCCGTCCGCATCAACCAACTCCGCGGCGACGAAGGCCTTCCTCCCTCGGTGCTGGTGACCCGTCGCTCACCCGCAACGGAACGTTGATCGGGGTGATCTTGCGGTAGTCGACGTGCAGGAAGGCCGTGCGGCTGATCGGCCGGTTGGCGGCGTGCGAGATCATCCCGAACATGTGATCAAACAGCAGCGGCAGCACACCCCCGTGCACCGTGTAGTTGCCGCCAACGTGGACCGGGTGAACTGGCGGGTCATTTCGAAGCCGTCGGGCTGGTAGCGGGTCAACGTACACGGCCGGCAACAGCATGCTGCCCATGCCCGGCAGATCGGGCGTCCGCCCCGCCGGGGCCTGACCCTCGTGTCGGCCTGAAACGGGCTCAACAGCTCCACCAGGGCGGCGGCACGATCGGCCGCCTCGTCCCAGACGTCGTCGCTCGGCCGGCGGACACGGCAAGGTCCTGCAGCCAGCGCATGGTCGCCACGAACCGGCCGAAGCCTGGGCGGGGGGTAGCCGGACCGTATTCCGGGCAACCGCCGTGGTGTTCGTAGTCGGGGTCGAGCTCTTTGGGGTCGGGGTCGGTCACCGGCGGGCCGCCAGCACGTCGCGGCGCACGATGGTCTGGTCGCGGCCCGGCCCCACCCCGATGCACGAAACATGCGCTCCGGCAAGCTCTTCCAAACGCAACACGTAGTCACGCGCCTTAGCGGGCAGGTCGTCGAACTCGCGGGCGTCGGAGATGTCTTCCCACCAGCCGGGCAGCTCTTCGTAGATCGGTTCGGCCCGCGACAGGTCACTTTGGGTCATCGGCATCTCGTTGGTCTGGGTGCCGTAGACGCGATACCCCACGCATACCGGCACCGTCTCCAGGCTGGACAGCACGTCGAGCTTGGTCAGGAAGTAGTCAGTGATGCCGTTGACCCGGGTGGCGTAGCGGGCGACGACGGCGTCGAACCAGCCGCAGCGGCGGCGCCGACCGGTCGTTACGCCGAATTCGCCGCCGGTCTTGGACAGATATGCGCCGTTCTCATCGAACAATTCGGTCGGGAACGGGCCCGAGCCGACGCGGGTGGTGTAGGCCTTGAGTATCCCGAGCACGGTGGTGATGCGGGTGGGACCGATGCCGGACCCGACGGCCGCGCCGCCCGCCGTCGGATTCGACGACGTCACATAGGGATACGTGCCGTGGTCGACGTCGAGCAGCGTGCCCTGCGAGCCTTCCAGCAGCACGGTTTCGCCGGCCTCGAGCGCGGTGTTGAGCAGCAGCCTGGTGTCGGCAATGCGGTGCTTGAACCCCTCGGCCTGTTCCAGTAGCGCCTCGATCACCTGCTGCGGATCGAGCGCCTTGCGGTTGTAGACCTTGACCAGAATCTGGTTCTTGAGCTCCAGGGCGCCCTCGACCTTGTGGGCCAGTAGCTCCGGGTCGAGCACGTCGGCCACCCGGATGCCCTGGCGGGCGATCTTGTCCTGGTAGCACGGCCCGATGCCGCGACCAGTGGTGCCGATCTTCTTGTTGCCCATGTAGCGCTCGGTCACCTTGTCGATGGCCACGTGGTAAGGCAACAACAGGTGGGCGTCGGCGGAGATCAGCAGCCTGGAGGTGTCGACACCGCGATCCTGCAGCCCCTTGAGCTCGTCGAGCAGGACGCCGGGATCAATCACCACGCCGTTGCCGATGACGTTGGTCACACAGGGAGTCAGGACCCCCGACGGGATCAGATGAAGGGCGAAATTCTCGCCGGTCGGCAAGACGACCGTGTGCCCGGCGTTGTTGCCACCCTGATAGCGCACCACCCACTGCACGCGGCCACCAAGCAGGTCAGTGGCTTTACCTTTGCCCTCGTCGCCCCATTGGGCGCCGATGAGGACGATTGCCGGCATGTGGCACGCTCCCGCCTGGTCTCGCCTGCTTATTGTGGTCCAGCCGGGAAACAACCATATCTCAGTAGGGTCGTGAGGAGCTCATGAATATCGCCGCCGACACGTCGAGCGTGGCGGTGTTGCGCTTCGGCGGGCGACGACTCCCCGCGCCGCTGCGCGGGCTGCCGATCCACCAAGTCGACCGCGCCGCCGCCGCGGCGATCGGCGCGGCGATCGGGCCGTATCGGCGGTTGGCGGTGGTCGGCGCCGACGCCGAGCTGGCCGCCGTGCTGAGCCGGCTGATGCGCGCCGAACGCCTCGACGTCGAGGTCGCCTACGTGCCACCACGGCGCACCCGGGCCACCCGGATCTACCGCGTGCCGGCGGGCCGTCGCGCGGCGCGCCGAGCGCGGCGCGGTGCGGCGCAGCGGGTCACGCTGGTGCGCGACGAGACCGGTTCCGTGATCGTGGGCCGGGCCGGCTGGCGGCCACCGGCCGACGTGCAACGCCTGAGGGGTGAGGCCGTCGTCGACGACACCCAGCTGTTCGACGGCGACGTCACCGGCGCCGACGTCGAACCGACACTGTCCATGCCGGGCCTGCGGGCCGCGCTGCGCCCACCCTGGCGGCGATGGATCACCGGGCGCGCCGTCCAGCTGGGCAGCACCGGTGTCGTGGTGATCCGCGACGGGGTCGCCGCGCCCCGTCCCGCGCGCCGGTCGACGTTCTACCGCCACGTCGAAGGCTGGCTGCTAGTCCGGTAGTTTC
Organism: Mycobacterium tilburgii; assembly: GCF_902168065.1. Lineage (GTDB taxonomy): Bacteria > Actinomycetota > Actinomycetes > Mycobacteriales > Mycobacteriaceae > Mycobacterium > Mycobacterium tilburgii. The sequence continues at coordinate 124,475 of NZ_LR655691.1, forward strand.
GACCGGTGGACTCACACGGGCGTGCTTCGGTGCGACCCAGCCCGATCTTCTTCACCCTGATCGCGCTGACGGCGGCCGGCGGCGTGTTGGCGTGGCTGGCCGGAACGACAGTGCGTCCGATGGCCTACGCCGGAGTGTTCATCTTCGTGATCGCCGGCTGGCTGGTGTCGCTGTGCCTGCACGAATTCGGCCACGCGATGATGGCCTGGCGGTTCGGGGATCATGACGAGGCGGTGCGCGGCTACCTGACGCTGGATCCGCGGCGGTACGCGCACCCCGGCCTGTCGTTGCTGCTGCCGATGGTTTTCATCGCGCTGGGCGGGATCGGTCTGCCCGGCGCCGCGGTCTATGTGCGCAGCTGGTTCAGGACGCCGACGCGCCGCACGCTGGTCAGTCTGGCCGGCCCGGCGGCGAACCTGGTGCTGGCGGTGCTGTTGCTGACGCTGACGCGGCTGTTCTTCGACCCGGACCACTGGGTGCTGTGGGCCGGGGCGGCGTTTCTCGGCTTCCTGCAAATCATGGCGGTGATGCTGAACCTGCTGCCCGTCCCGGGGCTGGACGGCTACGACGCGCTGGAACCGCACCTGAGTCCGGACACGCAGCGCGCGGTCGCGCCGGCCAAACAGTATGGCGTGTTCATCATGTTGTTCCTGCTGCTGGCGCCGGTGATCAACCAATGGTTGTTCGGGATCGTGGCCTGGTTCTTCGACCTGTCCGGGATACCGCACCTGCTCGCCAGCGCCGGGAATTCGCTGACCCGCTTCTGGAGCCGCTGGATCCGACCCTGAAATATATGCGCTTTCCTGCATATATTGGCGGCATGGGCGCCGGACACAGCCACCCCCCTGCGGAGGCCTCGGATGGGGCCTCCGCTTCTCGAATGATTCCGCGCAGATCCATGGCCGCCGGGATCCTGGCAGTCTTCTTCGTGGTGGAGCTGACCACCTCTCTGCTGATCAATTCCCTTGCGCTGCTGGCCGATGCGGGTCACATGCTCACCGACGTGGTCGCGGTGTTCATGAGGCTGGCTCGCGGTGATCCTGGCCAGGCGCAGCAGTACATCGCCGAATCGCACCTACGGCTGGCATCGCGCCGAAGTCTTCACCTCGATAGCCAATACCGCGTTGCTGGTCGGCGTGGCGGTGTTCATCCTCGTCGAGGCGATCGACCGGCTCGGTACAGGGGAAGTAGTGCACGGTGTCCCGATGACCGTGGTGGCGTTGGCCGGGGTTGGCGCCAACCTCGTGGTGGCGATGCTGCAGCGGTCACCACTCCGGGGGCAGCCTCGCGGTCAAGGGTGCCTACATGGAGGTTGTCACCAACACCGTCGGCAGCCTCGGCGTGCTGATCGCCGGCGTCGTAACCGTCACGACGCACTGGTCCTACGCCGACGTGGTGGTGGCCTTGCTGGTCGCGATGTGGGTGCTGCCACACGCGTTCTCGCTGGCGCGCGCGGCGATGCGGTGTCCGAGACGTCGCCGGCCCACATCGACGTCGAGGAACTGCGCGCGGTCGACGGTGTCACCGAAGTGCACGATCTGCAGGTGTGGACGTTGTCGCCGGGCAGGGACATGTGCACCGTGCACCTGACCAGCGCCGCCCGCACGATTCCGCGCAGGTGCTCAGCGCCGCGCGTGCCGTGCTGCACGAACGCGGCCTCGAGCACGCCACCGTCCAGGTCGAGAACGGCAACATTTACTGCGCCGAGGACTTCTGAGGCGTTCTGGGGAGCTCTAGAGCCCCAGCTCCTTACGGGCCGCCGGGTCGCAATCGTCGAGCAGGTCCAGGCAGCGGCCGTACTCGTCGGCCTCGCCGATCGCGTCGGCGGCCCGGGCCAACGCCGCCACGCACCGCAGGAAGCCGCAGTTGGGTTCGTGCGAATAGGGCACCGGCCCGAAGCCCTTCCAGCCGTTGCGGCGCAGCTTGTCCAGGCCCCGGTGGTAACCGGTCCGGGCGTACGCGTACGCGGTGATGGCCCGGTCCTCGGCCAGCGCCTCCTCGGCGAGGGCCGCCCAGGCCACCGACGCCGCCGGATGCGCCGCGGCGACGATGCCCGGATTCTCGTTAGCCAGCAACTCGGCTTCCGCTTCGCTGTCGGCGGGCAGCAGGATCGGATCTGGTCCCAGAAGATCACCCATTGGTGTCATAAGTTCCATTCTGCCGTCCCGCCGCGGGTCGCTAAGCTCCAACTCATGCCTAACCCACCGGAGCCCAACCGCGGAAGCACCCCGCCAGGTGAAGACCCGGGCGCGGAACAGGCCGAAGATAACGCCACCGAGGCCTACCCGCTCGTTCCGACCCACCCGGAGACCGAGACCGTGGTGATCGACAAATCCGATCCCGAGACCGACCCGGACCAGCAGCAGGGCGAACGCCGCTTCACCGCACCGGGCTTCGACGCGAAGGAAACCGCGATCATCGCGACCACTGCCGAGCCGGCGACCGAGGTGTTCAACACCGCCCCCGGACAACCCGGACCGCCGGGACAACCTCCACCTCAACCGAAACCGGCTGTTCCGCAATCTATTCCGGGACACGACGGAAACAAGCCACGTCCTGCGTCGCAGAATTTCAACTGGGGTTGGGTGCTGGCGATCACCGTGATCGTGTTGGCGCTGACGGCCATCGCGATCTTGGGTACCGTGCTGCTCACCCGCGGAAGGCACACCCACGTCTCGCAAAAAGACCTGGTACGTCAGGCCATCCACAACTTCGACAGCGCGGTACAGCGCGGAGACCTCACCCAGCTGCGCAGCATCACCTGCGGCACCACCCGTGACGGTTACGTCGATTACGACGAACGCTCATGGGCCGAGACGTACCAACGGGTTTCGGCGGCCAAGCAATACCCGGTGATCGCCAGCGTCGACCAGATCGTCATCAACGGCCAGCACGCCGAGGCCAACGTTACCACGTTCATGGCCTACGACCCGCAACTGCGGTCGACGCGCAGCCTCGACCTGCAGTACCGCGACGATCAGTGGAAGATCTGCCAAGCCCCCAGCGGCTAGATGCCGATCGACTTTCCGACGCAGTGCAGGTCGTTGCACACGCCGATCACCCGCTCGGTCACCCGGCTTCGGCCTTCTTGAGGTAGCTACGCGGGTCGTAGAGCTTTTTGCTGCCCACCTCGCCGTCGACCTTGAGCACGCCGTCGTAATTGGTGAACATGTGCGTGGAGATCGGACGGGAGAACGCGTACTGGGTGTCGGTGTCGACGTTCATCTTCACCACGCCGTAGCGCTACGCCTCCTCGATCTCCGACTTCAGCGAGCCCGACCCGCCGTGGAAGACGAAGTCGAACGGCTTGGCGTCGTCGGGCAGACCGAGCTTGGCCGCCACCTTCTGACCCTGCGCCAGGATGTAGGGCCGCAGCTTGACGTTGCCGGGCTTGTAGACGCCGTGGACGTTGCCAAACGTCTCGGCCAACAGGTACTTTGCCATGCTCACCGGTGCCGAGGGCCTCGATCGTCTGCTCGAAGCCCTCCGGAGTGGTGTAGAAGCTTGTCGTCGATCTCGTTGTCGACGCCGTTCTCCTCCCCGCCGATCTCGATCTCCAGGATGATCTTGGCCGCGGCCGCCGCCTTGAACAGCTCTTTGGCGATGATGAGGTTCTCGTCGAGCGGCAACCGCCGAGCCGTCCCACATGTGTGACTGGAACAGCGGGTCCTTACCGGCCGCGACGCGCTGCGCCGAGATGTCCACCAGCGGGTGCACGTAGCAGGCCAGTTTGTCCTTCGGGCAGTGGTCGGTGTGCAGGGCGACGTTGATCGGGTACTTGGCCGCGATGGTGCTGGTGAACTTGGCCAGCACGACGGCGCCGGTGACCATGTCCTTGACGCCGAGACCCGAGGCGACCTCCGCACCGCCGGTGGAGAACTGGATGATGCCGTCGCTGCCGACGTCGGCGAAGCCCTTGATGGCGGCGTTCACGGTCTCCGACAAGGTGCAGAGTGGATCGCAGGGAACGCGTAGACGTTCTCCCTGGCGCGTGCCAGCATCTCGGCGTAGACCTCGGGGGTGGCGATGGGCATGACATTCCTCCTGAAGACTGAGTCGGCTTAGTATCGCAACCCGCCGTGCGCGCGGGGCAGCCCTCCATGTGCCGGTATGTTTGGACCCCATGAACATCGCCGCGACGGCTGAGTGGTTTTGATGCCCGACATCGTCGACCCGATGTTTTGGATTGGGCCGCAGGGCTTGTTCGCCTCCGCGGTGCTGCCGACCATCCTGGTCATCGTCTTCGTCGAGACCGGTCTGCTGTTCCCCCTGCTACCCGGCGAATCTTTACTGTTCACCGGTGGCCTGCTGGCCGCGCACGGGAAGCTCAACATCTGGGTGCTGGCGCCCGCGGTGGCCGTGGTCGCGGTGGCGGGCGACCAGACCGGGTACTTCATTGGCCGCCGGATAGGTCCGGCGCTGTTCAAGAAGGAAGACTCCCGCTTCTTCAAGCAGCATTACGTGACCGACTCACACGCCTTCTTCGAAAAATACGGACCTATGGCGATCATCCTGGCCCGCTTCATGCCGTTCGTGCGAACGTTCACGCCGGTGGTCGCCGGGGTGTCCTACATGCGCTACCCGCTGTTCCTCGGCTTCGACATCGTCGGCGGGGTGTTGTGGGGTGGCGGCGTGACGGTGGCCGGGTACTTCCTGGGCAACATTCCGTTCGTGCACCAGAACCTGGAAAAGATCATCCTGAGCATTCTGTTCGTGTCGCTGCTGCCCGCGCTGATCGCCGCGACCCGGAGCTACCTGGCACGACGGCCCTAGGCCCCGGCCCGGGAACCATCCAGTTGGCCAGGTCGCCGTTCTCGGCCGCCTCGAGGCCGCCGAGGATGGACAGGTCGATGTGGCCGCCGCGGATCATCGCGAACGACTCGGCGCTGCTGAAGAAGTTCGAGCCCTTCAGCGTGGTGATGGTCTGCTTGCCGGCGTTGACGAGGTCGGGGTCGACCTCATCCTCGGTCGGATAGGCCCCGATCCCGAGCAAGCCGTTCTCCGATTGCAGCGTGACGTTGATGTCGTCGGGGATGTAGTTGGCGACCAGCGTCGGAATGCCAATGCCCAGGTTTACGTAGTAGCCGTCGCGCAGCTCCTTCGCCGCGCGTCTGGCCATCAGCTCGCGGATCGGGCTGTCCTTCTTGGCCTCGGCGCCGGCGCTGATGGTGCGGAATTCGATGCGCTTCTCGCAGCCGGGGCCCTCGATGATGCGGTCCACGTAGATGCCGAGGGTGTGGATCTGGTCCGGATCCAGCTCGCCGACCTCAACCAGTTCTTCCACTTCGGCGACGGTCACCTTGCCGCAGGTGGCGATCATGGGGTTGAAGTTGCGGGCCGTTTTCCGATAGATCAGGTTGCCCGCCGTGTCGCCCTTCCAGGCCTTGACGATCGAGACGTCGGCCTGGATTCCTTCCTCCAGCACGTATTCGGTGCCGTCGAAAACCCGCATGTCCTTGCCTTCGGCGAGTTGAGTGCCGAACGCGGTGCGGGTGTAGAAGCCCGGAATCCCTGCGCCACCGGCGCGCAACTTCTCGGCCAGCGTGCTCTGCGGGGTGAACACCAGATCCAATTCGCCGGCGAGCACCTGGCGCTCGAATTCCTTGTTTTCTCCATACGTAGGAGGCAATAACTTCCTTGACCTGCCGCCCCTTCAGCAACAAACCCATGCCGAAATCGTCGACGCCGGCGTTGTTTCCGACGATCGTGAGGTCCCTGACGCCGCTGTCCACCAGCGCCTGAATCAGGTTCTCGGGTATGCCGCAGAGCCCGAAACCGCCTGCGGCAATGGTGATTCCGTCCTTCAGCAGGTCTCCTAGAGCCGACTGGGCGTCGGGGTGGACTTTACTCACGGCATGCTACTGTCCTGAGACGACGATTCGGTAGTAACCTTGCATGCGGCTTCCATCAGCATCCACCCCGACAGTTGGACCGACATATCCTGCTCCGGGATCTCCGACGCGTGCACCGCGCCCCCGACGAATTGTGCCTGGGCGCCACCGGCCGTCGGCAGTTCGGCGTCGCGATCCCAGATCGCTCCGAACAGCGGCAGCCCGTCCACGGTTTGCCGGTACTCCCAGGAGGACTTCGCCAAGGACAGCACGATCGTGCGGGCGGTGTCGCGGGCCAGCACGTCGTCGGCGGAAGCACCCGGCAGCGCGGTCGCTACCAGCGCCAGGTAGCGGGCGGTGATCCCGGCGAACAGCCCGCCGTCACCGCCGCCGGAGCCCTTCAGCACGCCGGACGACGCCATGTGCTCGCTGACGGCGGCGACCAGACGGTGCACCCGCGGGGCGTGCCGGTCGTCATGGGTGCGGGCCGCGAGTTCGGTTTCCAGGCCGAGCACCACGCCCTGGCAGTAGGTGTACTGGGCGCGGACCAGCGAGCCGGCCTTGATCCCGTCGAACACCAGGTGGGTCTGCGGGTCGATCAGGGTCTCGTCGATCCAGTCAGCTATCTGCTGCGCGAGCCGCACGTGGTCGCCGTAGCGCGCCAGAAAGATTCCGGCCGGTCCATTGGCCGGGGCGTTGAAGAACTGATCCTGCTTGCGCCACGGGATGCCGCCTCCATCCTCGGGCACCCAGGCCTTGACGAACTGGGCGGCAAGTTTGGGCAGTGCGCGGCTGCGCTCGACGCCGGCGAGCCGCGCGGCCCGTTCCAGCGCGATGGCCAGCCACGCCATGTCGTCGTAGTAGCTGTTGGTCCAGCGAAAGTTGTTGCGCAGCCGGTGTGAACGGACCTGACGGTTGATGCTGACCCGCCGCTTCGGCTGCGGATCACGCGATTGCGCGTCGACCAGGCAGTCCAGCAGATGCGCCTGCCACCAGTAATGCCAGGTACCGAACAGCCGGTCGCGCCGGGTCGGCGGCCAGACCACCACACCCAGCTGCGTTCCGGGTAACCCCCACAACCGTTTCAGGTGCCGGTGCGCGACAGCGGCTTCGGCGCTGGCGGCCCGGTTGGCCCATAGCTGATCCATACGTGCCGACCCTAGCCTCATCGTTGTTCGAGCGCCGAGTGTGCAGTTGCGGACTCAGCTGTGCGTCCAGGGCGGCCCACGCCCGCGTGTCGTCGCGCTGGACGCACACCTCAACACCGCAGATGGCCAAGTCAGTTGTGCCGCCTCATACTGAAATATGCGCTACCGGCAAACCATTGCGGGCACCACGCATTCGTTTACCGGGCTGGTCGACGTGCTGGCCAAGGCCACGCCGCTGCGCTCCGGTGATCAGCTCGCCGGATGCGACGCCGAGCGCGCCGCGGCCGCCTGGGTGCTGGCTGACATACCGCTGACGACGTTTCTGGACGACGTCGTCGTGCCGTACGAAACCGACGAGTTCACCCGGCTGATCATCGACAGCCACGACCGCGCGGCCTTCGGCCCGATCGCGCATCTGACCGTAAGCGGTTTTCGCGACTGGCTGCTGGACACCGCGTCGCGCGACGACGGCGCCGCACGCATTGCCGCCGTCTCGCCCGGGCTGACGCCGGAAATGGTTGCCGCGGCGTCCAAGATCATGCGCAACCAAGACCTGATTCTGGTGGCCGCGGCGGCGAGGTCGACCGCCGCGTTCCGCACCACGATCGGACTGCCGGGCACGCTGGCCACCCAACTGCAGCCCAACCATCCCACCGACGACCCCGCGCGGGATCGCCGCGGCGATGCTCGACGGGCTGCTGATGGGCTGCGGCGACGCGGTGATAGGCATCAACCCCGCGACCGACTCCCCGGCCGCGGCCGGGGAGCTGCTGCGCCTGCTCGACGACATTCGGCAGCGGTTCGCGATCCCCACCCAGTCCTGCGTGCTGTGCCATGTCACCACCACGATGGACCTGATCGACCGCGGTGCACCCGTCGACCTAGTGTTTCAGTCGATCGCGGGCACCGAGAGCGCCAACGCCGGGTTCGGCACGTCCATCGCGATGCTGCAGGAGGCCAACGAGGCCGCCCGGTCGTTGCGCCGCGGCACCGTCGGCGACAACGTCATGTACCTGGAGACGGGCCAGGGCGCGGCGCTGTCGGCGGAGGCGCATCTGGGCGTGGGAAACCAGCCGGTCGACCAGCAGACGCTGGAGGCGCGGGCCTACGCGGTGGCCCGGGCGCTGCAGCCGCTGCTGATCGACACCGTGGTCGGCTTCATCGGCCCGGAATACCTCTACGACGGCAAGCAGATCATCCGCGCCGGGCTCGAAGACAACTTCTGCGGGAAGATGCTCGGCCTGCCGATGGGCGTCGACGTCTGCTACACCAACCACACCGAGGCCGACCAGGACGACATGGACACGCTGCTGACCCTGCTGGGCGCAGCGGGCACCGCGTTCGTCATCGCCGTTCCGGGCGCCGACGACATCATGCTCGGGTACCAGAGCCTGTCCTTCCACGACGTGCTGTATGCGCGAAAGGTGTTGGGGCTGCGGCCCGCACCTGAATTCGAAGCCTGGCTGGCCGGCCTGGGCATGGCTGCCCGTACTCGTTCGGCGGCTGTGCGCAAGGTGCGGACGGTCAATTCGGACGCCAGATGCCGCTTGTACTCGGCGGTGCCGCGGACATCGGTGACCGGGTCGCAGGCCTGCGCGGCGCGTCCGCGAAGACCTCGTCGGTGGCCGGCTGACCGGCCAGCGACGCGGCGACTTTGGCCAGCGCCTCGCGGTCCACGTTGACCGCGGTCAGGCCCAACCGCGCCGCGGCGATCGCGGCGCCGTCGAGGGTCAGCGAGGCGCCGGCCGCCGCCACGGCCCAGTCATCCACTCGTCGTTCCACCTTCGCGTAGGCGCTGGATATCTTGTGCCACAACGGAATACGGAACACTACCAGCATCTCGTTGAAGGCCAGCGCCGTTTCGTACGGGCTGAGGATGAAGTCGTCGATCGGTATCTCGCGTTCCCTCGACGGGCCGCGGGCCAGGCATACCGCGTCCAGCGCCTCGCAGACCGTCGAGAGGTCTTCGGTCCGGATCGGTTTGGCACAGTGAATTATTCAGGATAGCAGGCTGTGCCCGGCGGCGACCACTCGCGCGCCGTCGCCCAGCCGATCGAGTAGGCCGATGGCGTGGTCAACACTGGTGGTGCGCTCGTATTCGAAGGGACCGGATACTTGCATGTGACGCACCTCACTGGGCAGGGGGCGGACCCGGTGTCGACCCCCTCTGACCTGCGCATCAAGAACGAGTTAAGCGATCGTTGAAGTCGTCTCGAACCCGCAGCCGCGCCATCCAGTCGTCGTGCGTGCGACGTGAGCCAATCGCCCCGACGTATCCGACACGCGGCAGGCGCAGCGCCACCTCGCGAGGACCGGGACATCGAACTTGGCGTCGTGGGTAAGCACGCAGATCACCGTGCTGTCGTCGATGGCGCTGGCGTCGGCCTGGGCGGCGAGATAGCGATGCTGCCAGTCGACGACGACCTCTTCGGCCGCCGGGAAACGGGCGGTCGTGGCGAACACCGCGCGGGCGTCGCACACGGTGACCCGGCAGCCAGGGAAGGCGCCTTGCCGTGCCGACCTCCATGCCCTCGTCGAGCCGCTGGCCGTCCGGCCCGTAGGTGAGAACCTCGCCGCGGCCCAACGCGAGCAAGCCGCGGGCATCGTCGGCGACCGCGGCATCGGCACGCGCCGATCCCAGTGACGCCGCCACCGCATCCGGGCGGACGACGAGACGGCGGCCGATCCAGGCGTCGTCGCGGTGCGCGATGACGGTCGCGACCGCCACCGGCCGGTGCGCGTCGTTGTCGTCGGCGATCGCGCCGAGTTTGGGAAAGGTCGTCTTGGTCGCGCCGAACAGTCCACTGGCCGTGGGTATTCTGTCCCCGGTGCTGTTGCGCCAACAGCAGTGGATGCTGGGACCGTCGGCGGGCAGCGTGGACGCGAGATCGCAGCCATGTTGCGCGACTTGGCTATTCCCGAATCTCAGCAGCGGATTTTTCAGAGTGATGACGCCGCGCTGAAAGAGGTGCAACGCGTCGGCGGGGTCACGCTGACCATCGGTTTCTCGGTCACCAAGGACCTCGCCGCTGGGCGGCTGGTGCACGTCAACGGGCCGGGCCTAGACCGCGCGAGTGAGTGGTGTGCGGCGACGCCGGCGCCGGCGTCGCGACAGCCGCAGGGCACTACCAGGCGGAGCCGAGGTCAGCGTGCTGGCGGATCCAGGCGTGCATCGCGATTCCCGCGGCGACGCCGGCGTTGATGCTGCGGGTCGAGCCGAACTGCGCGATCGAGACCGTAATCGCCGCGGCCGAACGGATGTCGTCGGTGATCCCCGGCCCCTCTTGGCCGAACACCAGCAGGCACTCCCGCGGCAGCGCGGTGTCCTCCAGCCGCGCCGCCCCAGGCACGTTGTCCACCGCGACCACACCCAGCCCCGCGGCCCGGGCGAACTCCATCAATTCCGCGGTGCTGTCGTGATGGCACAACCGTTGATAGCGGTCAGTCACCATGGCGCCACGGCGATTCCAGCGACGCCGACCCACGATGTGCACGGTATCCACCGCGAAGGCGTTGGCCGTGCGCACTACCGAACCGATGTTGACGTCGTACCCGAAGTTCTCGATCGCGATGTGCAGCGGATGGCGGCGGCGGTCGATGTCGGCGATAATCGCCTCCCGGGTCCAATACCGGTAGGCGTCGACGACATTGCGGGTATCGCCGTCGCGCAACAACATTGGGTCGTATCGCGGGCCGTCGGGAAGCTCCCCCGGCCAGGGACCGACGCCGGCGGCCGGCTGCGCCGCCCATTCGGTGGGGCCGGGTTCGGTCATCGCTGGGTCCACACCCCGGCGTGCGTACCGACGATCGCCACCGTCGCATAGAGCAGAGCCTGATTGATCTCGCCCTGGGTGCACAACGACGCGGAGACGTGCACGGCGTCCCGCGACGCCTCGGGCAAGATCAGCACCGACGACCCGTACACCGCGCACGCCGGGTCCAGGCCGGGCGCGGGCAGCGTCGGCGACGCGAGCAACATCATCGGGCCGCCGCGGCGGGCGGAGTCGTCACGGTAGCGCGCCGCGACGGCCTCGGCGTCCAGCCCGAGCAGCATGTAGCCGTTGCCGGTGAAGGCCCCCGGATCGCCGAGTTGCGCCCGGGTCACCGGCGTGCCGTCGGCCCGCCAGGCCGACAGGCTGGTGGTCTTGACGACCAGGCCGGTGTCGTTGACGTTGGTCGGCATCAGGCCCACCGGGAACGCGGCCGGGTAGGCCGCGGAAGTGTCGGGGATCCGGTCGCGTGTCGAGTAGCTGTACACGCCGCGCACCTGGCTGCGGTCCTTTAGCGGGCCGAGGCACACGGTGCCGGTCAGCCGTCCGGGCGGCGCCTTCAGCGGCGACGGGATGTCGTGCACGGTCGTCATCGCGGTGTCACAGCTGCCCAACCCGTCCGACTCCATCGGGTGGGCGAGCGCGCCGTACAACCCGAAGCGAATGTCCTCCGGCTTGGTGTGCGGCGCCTTCGGGTCCGTCGGCGACGCCTCGACGTCGACCAGCACGTAGTCGCCGCCCCAGCGCAAATTGGATACCGAGATGTTCCAGCCCAGCACCGCCAGCGATTCGCCCAACCGCGTCGACTGCGCGCCATATGGCGCCGCGACACGGCCGGAACCCAAGCAGCCCGCCAGGCAGAGTACCAAACAGGCTGCTATAGCCAGGAAAGTGCGCACAACGGTGACGGTCCTAGCTCAACCCCAGATCGGCCAAACCCAACACGCTGCGATACGGCAGGCCCTCCGCCTGGATGGCTTCGGCGGCGCCGGTAGCGCGGTCCACCACGGTGGCCACGCCGATCACTTCGCCGCCCGCGTCCTGGACGGCGTGCACCGCGGTCAGCGCCGACCCCCCGGTGGTGCTGGTGTCCTCGACCACCAGCACCCGCTGCCCGGAAACCTCGGATCCTTCGATAAGACGTTGCAGGCCATGGATTTTCACCGATTTACGCACCACGAACGCGTCGATCGGGCGACCGGGTGCGTGCATGATGGCGGTCGCGACCGGGTCCGCGCCCAGGGTCAGGCCCCCGGCGACGGCGTAATCCCAGTCAGCGGTGAGTTCCCGCATCAGCACACCGATCAGCGCACCGACCCGGTGATGCAGGGTGGCGCGGCGCAGGTCGACGTAGTAGTCGGCCTCCTTGCCGGACGACAGCGTGACGCGGCCATGCACCACCGACAGTCGTCGCACCAGATCTGCCAGTTCCGCGCGGTCAGATTCGGACACGGCCTTATTTACCCTTTGTGTGTTTACCGTTGCAGCGCAACAGGATTCAGTGATGGAAGTTGGGGGCCTGCTGGCCGTTGCGCTCGGTCGACGGTGGGCGCCGGATCGCTTCGGTACGCCCCTCGTCGCAGGGGCCGGGCTCCGCGGCGCGGCGGGCGACCTGCGGATCCGAGCCCACCAGCCCGGACACATCCTGGGCCGAACGCCGGGGCGGTAACTCGGCGCGGCTGGCCGGGGGCAGCGGTCGGCTCGGCGCGGCGGCGCGCGGCCCGGCCGGCTCGTCGCTTTCGGCAGGCACCGGCGGCAACACCCGCAACAGGTCGTTGAACTGGCGCACGGTCCGCAGACCCTCGTCCCACTGGGTGCGCGTGCTGGACACCGGCATCGCGACCAGCGTCCAGTTCTGCTCGTTCCACATGATCTCGGCGGAATCCGGCGCGGTGTGCGCGAAGGTGACCATCCGGCGGTCACAGGCCCGGCGGGTGGCGTCCAGGTTGGTGGAGTACACCATCCGCGGACCGATCGCGCCGAGCAACCAGATGTCGCTTTCGCGCGGCTCTTTGAGACCTTTGAGCCGCAGGTCGACGACAACGTTGGTGCCCACCTTGCGGTGCAGCGCGATCACGGTGGCGACTTCCTCAAGATCGAAGATGTACACTGCCTCACCACGGATTTGGCCCAGCACGACGTTGTGGGCGGGAACATCGCCGACCGTCGACATCACGCCGCGCTTCCAGCGCTTGAGGATTTCGGTCGACTCGCGCTCGTAATCGAATCCATGCGAGCGCGCCCAGGATCGACGCCGTCTGCTGCGCCCGCGGCGTCGATCGATGTCGACGTACAGCAGCACCACCGCACCGACGAAGCACAGCGCGGAGAGCGTGAACCAAAGCGGGACCATCCTAAGTAGCGTATCCGCTATCGGACCGGAACCGAGAATGCGACCAGGTCACAACCACATTAAGTTTGCTGATACGCGTAGGGTTTCCCGCATGGCCTACGACGGCTTCCAGTTCATTCGCGTCGCGGCGGCCGACAGTGTTTGCCGGGCAACCATCGACCACCCCCGATCAATTTGCTGGACGCGTCGCTGCTGCACAAGATCGACCGGCTGACGCGCGAGGTCGCAGCCGATGACGCGGTGCGCGTGCTGGTCGTCGATTCGACCGATCCGGAGATATTCATCGCCCACGCTGACGTGGAGTTGATCCTGGATCTGCCCGCCTTCACGACAAGCGAGGACCTCGGCCCGCACCCGGAGCTGTCACTGTTTCACGCGGTGACCGAGCAGGTGCGGACGCTGCCGATGGCGACCGTCGCGGTCATCCAGGGGGTCTGCCGCGGCGGTGGCTGCGAGTTCGCAATGGCATTCGACATGCGCTTTGCCGCGCTCGGCACGACCGTGCTGGGTCACCCGGAGGTGGCGCCCGCCGGCGCCCAGACTCGTGACTGCGAGCTGGGCGACCGGCGCCAATAGCGTCCTGCGAGCGCCGAACGTGCACTCAGCGCGAAAAATCGCGGAAATCTCGCTATCAGTGCACGTTCGGCGCGGGGGCGCGGCGTCAGCCCAAGATCAGGCTGTCGCCGCCCGGGCTGACGTTGACCGGCACGGTGTCGCCGTCGTGGACGTCGCCGGCCAGCAGCAGCTTGGCCAACTGGTCCCCAATGGCCTGCTGGACCAGCCGACGCAATGGCCGAGCGCCGTACACGAGATCGAACCCGCGCTGGGCGAGCCACTGCTTGGCCGGCAGCGACACTTCCAGCGTGAGGCGGCGCTGCGCCAGCCGCTTCTGCAGCTGAGCCAGCTGGATGTCGACGATCTGCACCAACTCGCCGGGCTCCAGGCCCTGGAAGATGATCACGTCGTCGAGCCGGTTGATGAACTCCGGCTTGAACGCCGAGCGGACCGCCGCCATCACCTGCTCTTCGCTGCCGCCCGACCCGAGATTGGACGTCAGGATAAGTATGGTGTTGCGGAAGTCGACCGTGCGGCCCTGCCCGTCGGTCAGCCGACCCTCGTCGAGCACCTGCAACAGCACGTCGAACACATCGGGGTGCGCCTTTTCGATCTCGTCGAACAGGATCACGGTGTACGGGCGCCGCCGCACCGCCTCGGTGAGCTGACCACCCTGATCGTAGCCGATGTAGCCGGGCGGGGCGCCGACCAGGCGGGCCACCGAGTGCTTCTCGCCGTACTCGCTCATATCGATGCGGACCATGGCGCGTTCGTCGTCGAACAGGAACTCCGCCAGCGCCTTGGCCAGCTCGGTCTTACCGACACCGGTCGGGCCGAGGAACATGAATGACCCGGTCGGCCGGTTGGGGTCGGCGACGCCGGCCCGGGACCGACGCACCGCGTCGGAAACCGCGGTCACCGCCTTCTTCTGGCCGATGACGCGCTTGCCCAGCTCGTCCTCCATGCGCAGCAGCTTGGCAGTCTCACCCTCGAGCATCCGGCCGGCGGGGATCCCGGTCCACGCCGACACCACATCGGCGATGTCGTCGGGACCGACCTCCTCCTTTAGCATCCAATTTTCCCGCGCCTCGGCCTGCGGCAGTGCCGCTTCGAGCTTCTTCTCGACCTCCGGGATGCGCCCGTACCGCAGCTCCGCGGCCTTGGCCAGGTCGCCGTCGCGCTCGGCGCGCTCCGACTCGCCCCGCAGGGCCTCCAGCTGTTCCTTGAGCTCGCGCACGGTGTCGATGGCGTTCTTCTCGTTTTGCCACCGGGTGGTCAGCTCGGCCAGCTTTTCTTTCTGGTCGGCCAGCTCCGAGCGCAGCTTATCCAGCCGCTCCTTGGACGCCTCGTCCTCCTCCTTGGCCAGCGCCATCTCCTCGATTTCGAGGCGGCGCACCAGCCGCTCGACCTCGTCGATCTCGACGGGCCGGGAGTCGATCTCCATCTTGAGCCGGCTGGCGGCCTCGTCGACCAGGTCGATGGCCTTGTCCGGCAGGAAGCGGGCGGTGATGTACCGGTCGGACAGGGTTGCCGCCGCCACTAGCGCGGAGTCTGTGATCCGCACCCCGTGATGCACCTCGTAGCGATCCTTGAGGCCGCGCAGGATGCCGACGGTATCCTCCACAGACGGCTCGCCGACCAGCACCTGCTGGAACCGGCGTTCCAGCGCCGCGTCCTTCTCGATGTACTTGCTGTACTCGTCGAGGGTGGTGGCGCCGACCAGCCTCAGCTCGCCGCGAGCCAGCATCGGCTTGATCATGTTGCCGACGTCCATCGCGCCCTCGCCGGTCGCGCCGGCACCGACGATGGTGTGCAGCTCGTCGATGAACGTGATGATCTGGCCCGCGGAGTTCTTGATGTCGTCCAGCACGGCCTTGAGCCGCTCCTCGAATTCGCCGCGGTACTTCGCGCCGGCGACCATCGACCCGAGGTCGAGTGCGATGACGGTCTTGTCGCGCAGGCTCTCCGGAACGTCGCCGGCCACGATGCGCTGGGCCAGGCCCTCGACGATCGCGGTCTTGCCGACGCCGGGTTCACCGATCAGCACCGGGTTGTTCTTGGTGCGCCGGGACAACACCTGCACAACGCGACGGATCTCGTTGTCGCGCCCTATGACCGGGTCGAGCTTGCCTTCCCGAGCGCGGGCGGTCAGATCGGTGGAGTACTTCTCCAGCGCCTGATACGTCGCTTCGGGGTCGGTGCTGGTGACCCGGGTGCTGCCGCGCACCTTGACGAACGCGTCCCGTAGAGCCTGGGGGGACGCGCCGTGGCCGGTGAGCAGCTTGGCGACGTCGGAGTCGCCGGTAGCCAGGCCCACCAACAGGTGCTCAGTGGAGACGTACTCGTCGTCCATCTCGGTGGCCAGCTGCTGGGCGGTGGTAATGGCGGCCAGCGATTCACGCGACAACTGGGGCTGCGAGCTGAAGCCGCTCGCGCGGGGCAGCCGTTCGAGCAGGTGCTCGGTTTCGGTCCGAATGGTCCCGGGCGCGACACCGACAGCTTCCAGGAGCGGCGCGGCGATTCCATCGTTCTGGGTTAGCAACGCCAGCAGCAAATGTGCGGGCCTGATGTCGGGGTTACCGGCAGCGCTGGCCGCTTGTAAGGCTGACGTCAGAGCTGCTTGCGTCTTGGTGGTCGGGTTGAAAGAGTCGCTGGCCAACCGAGACACCTCCGTTCGGGTATAGGGAAAATGCTTCTCGCGATGTTCAACGTCGTCAAGGTTGAGTCTGTTTCGCTCAAGTCTAGATTTCTTGGAGGAATTTTGCACGAGGGAGGCGACGACTCCGCCTCGCGCCGCCGCCCCGGCGGATTCCGGTCACCTTTTGGGTGGCTGAGTTGCTCCCGTTTCGCTGGCGGTACGTCTGGACGCTGTTCGTCGTCGCGATCGCGCCGATCGCGCTGTGGCTGCAACTACTGACGGCCTTTGCCGCCACCGCGGTGATCACCCTGGCCGAGATCTACGCCGTTCACCTCTACGGCGCGCGTATTCGGCTCGGGCTGCTCAAGTGGGGGCGCGTCGCGACCGTCACCGGCATCGAAAGCCTTCCCGAGCACAGTATTTCAATACTCGACTACCGATCGCGCGGGAGTGGACCGTCACCCGGCTGCGCTGGAGCGGCCCCAACACCAAGACGACGGTGTCGTTCACACTCGACGGCCACCGCGGCGCTCTGGTGATGCGCGGGCGGGAATACGTCGACGGGGTGATCCTCGCCGACCAGCGCAATCCGGCACGCGCCCGCTGCGTGAGCGCGTTTGCCTACGACCTCGACCGGACCGGCAACTGGATCGGCGCGCTGCGGCCCAGGTTATTGGTGGGAATGTCCTGCTGGTTGGTCATCGTGGTGGGGTTGCTGCCCCTGGCCGGGCTGGCGGCCGCCGGATTCCGCACCAACCTCGTCGGCGACACCCCCGCCGAGAACGTGCCCGCCGCCGGCACGTTGCAGGTCAGTGGGTCCGGCATGACGAGAACGGTGCAGTGCAACGGGGGCTACCTGTCGGTCAGCGGCGTGGCCAACATGGACACCGTCACCGGTCACCTGCACCAGCGTCGCCGTTGCCGGCAAAGAAAATCGCCTCACCGTCGACGCAATCAGCATCTCGGGCACCGGCAACGTGATCACCTACCACTGGGGTTCACCGACGATCGCCAACACCGGCAGGTCGAACACCGTCCGTCAGGGCTAACGGCGGCGCTGCCAGCCGACTTAGAATCGGGCCCCGTGGGCTTAGAGGACTCCGATGCCCTGCAAGTGCTGCGCGACGCCCTGGCCCCCAACGCCGCGGGCGCCGAACTCGTGCGCCATTTCTACACCCAGTGGTTCGCCTTCAACGTCTCGCTACGCGACCTGTTCCCACCCGAAATGGACGCTCAGCGGGCAGCTTTCGGTCACGCGTTGCACTGGGTCTACGGTGAGCTGGTCGCGCAGCGCGCTCAGGAACCGGTGGCCTTCCTAGCCCAGCTCGGCCGGGACCACCGCAAATACGGTGTGCTGCCAAGACATTACGAATCGCTGCGGGCCGCCCTACTGGCCGCATTGCGCAGGCAGGTCGGCGACGCCTGGACCGATGCCGTCGACGATGCGGCCCACCAATCGCTCAACCTGATCACCGGCGTGATGAGCGGTGCCGCCGACGCCGAGGAGGGTCCCGCCTGGTGGGACGGCACCGTCGTCGAACACCATCGGGTTTCGCGGGACCTCGCCGTCGTCCGACTGCGACTGGACCACCCCATGCACTACCACCCCGGCCAATACGTCGACGTCCATGTTCCGCAATGCCCAGGGCGTTGGCGATTCCTCAGCCCCGCCATCCCGGCCGGCCCCGACGGCGGCATCGAATTCCACGTCCGCCAGGTCCCCGGCGGGCTGGTGAGCAGCGCGATCGTCAACGAGACGCGGCCGGGCGACCGGTGGCGACTGTCCAGCCCGCACGGCGGCCTGCACGTCGACCGGGGCGGCGGCGACGTCCTGATGGTCGCCGGGAGCACCGGCTTGGCGCCGCTGCGGACGCTGATCATGGACCTGTGCCGGTACGCGGAAAACCCGCGGGTGCACCTGTTTTTCGGCGCGCGGTACCGCTGCGAGCTGTACGACCTGCCTACGCTGTGGCAGATCGCCGCGCACAATCCGTGGCTGTCGGTCTCGCCCGTATCGGACTACAACAACAACCCGGCCTGGGCCGCCGACTATCCCGATGTGACGCCGCCGCGCGGTCTGCATGTGCATCAAGTCGGCCGGCTGCCGAGGGTGGTGACCCGGTACGGCGGATGGGGCGACAGGCAGATCCTGATCTGCGGTGGGCCCGCCATGGTGCAGGTCACCAAAAACGCGCTGCTGGCCAAAGGCGCTCCGCCGCAGCGCATTCAGCACGATCCGTTGAGTCGCTAGGCCCGACCGCTAGGTTTGATGGCGACGACCCGCCGCGCGCGGCCACGCCGCACTTGCGATCGCCGCTAGGCTGACCCTGTGCATGTGGTGACCCTGCGGGACCCCACCTCCTCGCTGGCCGCGCAGTTCGCGCCCCGACGACGGCATGATCGGCACCTCGCTGACCGACGACGGCGTCGAGTTGCTCGGCCAGCGGCGAGGCCTGGACGGCTACCTGCACGCCAGCAAGACGATGGGCGTTCCGATTCTGTATCCCTGGGCGAATCGCTTGAGCGCCAACACCTATACCGCCGAGCTGACGCCGGGCGATAACGGCGTCCGGGCGGACACCAACGGGCTACCCATTCACGGCGCCCTGGCCGCCTACCCGGGATGGCGGGTGATCACCCAGTCGACCAACGAGCTCACAGCCGAGGTGGACTTCGGTGCCGACCGGCGACTGCTGGCCAGCTTCCCCTACCCGCACTTGCTCACAGTGGACATGCGGCTGGCCGACCGGGCGGTGACGGTGCGCACGACCGTCACGCAACCGGCGACACCGCCGTCCCGCTGTGCTACGGCTTTCATCCTTACCTGCAGGTGCCGGAGGCGGCCCGCGGCGAGTGGCTCATCGAGACCCCGCCGCTGCTGCATCTGAGCCTCGACGGACGCGGCCTGCCCACCGGACAATCGTCGGAGCAGCCCGCCACACGAGAACTGCTGGGCAAAAACACCTTTGACGACGCCTACGACCAGGTATCCGACGGTGCCGTGTTCGCGGTGTCCGGTGGCGGGCGCTGGCTGGAAGTGCACTTCGAGCAAGGGTATTCGGCGGCCCAGATCTTCGCACCGCCGAGCGAGGAAGTGGTGTGCTTCGAGCCGATGAACGGCGCCGACCGCGGCGCTCAGCCGTGGCGGCTATCCACCGCCCGCCCCGGCGAACCGGCAGTCGCTCAGTTCTCCGTCCGAGTCGCCTGACCCCGCCGACCGCTGAAAGCCGCGCCGCGGCAGGTGAACCAGCGCATCCGCGGGTCAGCGACCCTTACGCGGCTGCCACACCACCAGCGCCGTGCTCTTGGGTACCACAGCGACCTCGCGGCGCTGGTTGGCGCGCAACGCTGCGATTTCCTCGGCCATTTCCTTCACCCGCGACTGCAGTGCCTCAACCTGATTGGTTAGCTCGATGATGCGCTTGATCCCGGCCAGGTTGACACCCTCGTCCTGGGACAGGCGCTGCACCTCGCGCAGCAATTCCACGTCGTGCTGCGAATAACGTCGCCCGCCACCGGAAGTGCGGCTCGGGCTGACCAGCCCCAGCCGGTCGTAGGTCCGCAACGTCTGAGCGTGCATGCCGGCGAGTTCGGCCGCCACTGAGATCAAAAAGGTCCGCGCCTCGTCGCGCCTGGAGTTCTTAACCATCAGCGGTTACCTGCCCATCCGGCCCGCGGGTTGAAGCCGCTCGCCCGCTCGGCTTCGGCGTACGCCTCCAGAGCTTCTTGTGCGGCGCCTTCCAGGTTCGGCGGCACAGCGACTTTCACGGTGACCAGCAAGTCACCGTGCCCACCGCTACGCTTGGGCACACCGCGCCCACGTACCCGCAGGATACGGCCGTCCGCCGTACCCTTGGGCACGCGAACACTGACCTTCCCGTCCAGGGTGGGCACGGAAAGTGTTGACCCGAGGGCTAATTCGCTGAAACTAACCGGCACGGTCACAGTCAATTCGTCACCGTCGCGGGCGAAGACCTTGTCCGGCCGCACGTGCACCGTCACGTACAGGTCGCCCGACGGGGCGCCGCGCAGCCCGGCCTCACCCTGCCCGGGCAGCCGGATCCGTTGCCCGTCTTCGACTCCCCGTGGGATCCGCACGCTGATGGTGCGGGTGCGGGTGGCGACACCGGTGCCCTTGCACTCGTCGCAGGGGTGCTCGATGATCGAGCCGCTGCCCCGACATTCGGTGCACGGCTCGGAAAACCCGAACGCCCCCTGGTTGCGGCTGACCACGCCGGACCCATTACAGGTGGGACACACCTTCGGGCTGGTGCCCGGACGTGCCCCGCTGCCATGGCAATTCGTGCACGGCGCTGGGCTGGTCAGCCGCAGCGGCATCGCGACGCCCTTGGCGGCCTCGACAAAATCCAGCTCGGTTTCGGTTTCCAGGTCGTTGCCGCGGCGCGGTCGACTGGGCCGCGCGCCCGCGCCGCGTCCGAACAGGCCGCCGAAGAGGTCGCCGATGTTGGCACCGCCGCTGCGGCCCGCGGCGTCGAACAGGTCGTTCAGGTTGAACTCGGCGCCATCGGAGCCGTAGCCGCCCACGTTGAAGCTGCCGAAGCCGCCACCGTCGAACCGCCGACCGCCGAAGCCCCCGCCGGCGAAAAGCCGGCGGGTCTCGTCGTACTCCTTGCGCTTGGCCGGATCCGAAAGCACGTTGTGCGCCTCCGACAACGCTTTGAACCGTTCGCCGGCCGCGGGATTGTCGGGATTCGCATCCGGGTGCAAGTCACGCGCCAGCTTGCGATAGGCGCGTTTGATCTCTTCGGGGCTGGCGTCGGAGGAGACGCCCAGCTCCTCGTAGAAGTCCTTTTCGACCCATTCACGCTGGGCCATGTCGCGTCACCCCCTCCCACCTTTCTGGCTGTTGTTCTGATTCTGTGCCTTATTCACCGGCGGCGGCAGCGTTTTCGTCGGTATCGCTCGATTCGGTCTCGGCGGGCTCGGCCGTAACAGCGGCGTCGCCGTCGTCCGGGATCGTGTCGACGACGGCGACCAGGGCGTGACGCAACACGTTCTCGCCCAGCTTGTAGCCCTGGCGCATGACCGTGCCGATCACCGGCTTGGAACCCTCGCCGCCATCGCCCTCATGCTGGACGGCTTCATGCAGCACCGGGTCGAAGTCTTCGCCTTCGGCACCGAACGCCACGACACCGAGCCCGGTCAGTGCGCTGTCCAGCTTGTCGGCTACCGACTTCAGCGGACCCGACTCCAGATCACCGTGTGAACGGGCGCGCTCGAGATCGTCCAGCACGCCCAGCAATTGGCTGATCACGGTGGCCTTGGCCCGATCCGCCGCGGCCTGCTGATCACGCAATGCCCGTTTCCGGTAGTTGGCGAAATCAGCCTGCACCCGTTGCAAATCGGCGGTCAGCTCGGCGACCTTGTTGGTGCCGTCATCTGCGGCGGAGTCCGTCGGGGCGGCCGTCGGTGTATCCCCTCCCGGCCCCGGGCTAGCAGGGCTGGGAGGGGCGTTCCGCACTTCTCCGGTCTCGGGATCAATCCGCCGCTTGTCGGTCACAGTCACCGGTTCTTGCGGATTGCCTTCGTTCACTTGGCCTCCCGGTCGTCGTCGACCACCTCCGCGTCCACGACATCGTCAGCGGAAGCAGATGTACCGCTTGCCTCTGCACCGCCGGCCTGCGCCCCGGCCGCCTGGGTGGCTTCGTAGATCGCCTGACCCAGAGCCTGGGACTCCTGACCCAGCTTCTCCATCGCCGTCTTGATCGCGGCAATGTCGGTGCCGCCCAACGCCGACTTGGCCTCGGCCACCGCGGCATCCACCTTGTTCAAGGTGTCCTCGGGAACCTTCGAACCACCGGACTCGGCCGCTGCGCCCCGTTGTTCAGCGACGAATTTCTCCGTCTGGTAGACCAGGGTCTCGGCCTGGTTGCGAACGTCGGCCTCCTCGCGGCGCTTGCGGTCCTCCTCGGCGTGCGCCTCGGCGTCCTTGATCATCCGGTCGATCTCTTCCTTGGACAGGCCGGAGCCCTCCTGGATTTTGATCGTGTTCTCCTTGCCGGTGCCCTTGTCCTTGGCGGTGACGTGCACGATGCCGTTGGCGTCGATGTCGAAGGTGACCTCGATCTGCGGGACACCACGCGGGGCCAGCGGGATACCGGTCAGCTCAAAGGAGCCGAGCAGCTTGTTGTGCGAGGCGATTTCACGCTCACCCTGGTAGACCTGGATCTGCACCGACGGCTGGTTGTCGTCCGCGGTGGTGAAGGTCTCCGACCGCTTGGTCGGGATGGTGGTGTTGCGTTCGATCAGCTTGGTCATCACGCCACCCTTGGTCTCGATACCCAGGCTCAGCGGTGTGACATCCAGCAGCAGAACGTCTTTCACCTCACCCTTGAGGACACCGGCCTGCAGCGCGGCACCCACGGCCACAACCTCGTCGGGGTTGACGCCCTTGTTGGGCTCCTTGCCGCCGGTCAGTTGCTTGACCAGATCGGTGACCGCCGGCATCCGGGTGGAACCACCCACCAGCACAACGTGGTCAATCTCGGACACCGAGATGCCGGCGTCCTTGATGACCGACTGGAACGGCTGACGCGTGCGGTCCAGCAGATCCTGCGTGATTCGCTGGAACTCGGCGCGAGTCAGCTGCTCGTCGAGGAACAACGGGTTCTTGTCGGCGTCAACGGTGATGTACGGTAGGTTGACTGAGGTGCTCTGCGAACTGGAGAGCTCGATCTTGGCCTTCTCGGCGGCCTCACGCAGCCGCTGCATCGCCATCTTGTCCTTGGTCAGGTCAATTCCGCTGGTGCCCTTGAACTTGTCGACCAGCCAGTTGACGATCCGGTCGTCCCAGTCGTCGCCACCGAGGTGGTTGTCGCCACTGGTGGCGCGGACCTCGACGACACCCTCGCCGATCTCGAGCAGGGACACGTCGAACGTGCCACCCCCAAGGTCGAAAACCAGAATGGTCTGTTCCTTCTCGCCCTTGTCCAGGCCGTATGCCAGCGCCGCTGCGGTCGGCTCGTTGACGATGCGCAGCACGTTCAGGCCGGCGATCTGGCCGGCTTCCTTGGTCGCCTGACGCTGGGCATCGTTGAAGTACGCGGGCACAGTGATGACCGCGTCGGTGATGTCCTCACCCAGGTATGCCTCGGCGTCGCGCTTCAGCTTCTGCAGCGTGCGCGCACTGATCTCCTGAGCGGTGTACTTCTTGCCATCGATCTCGACGGACCAGTCGGTGCCCATGTGCCGCTTGACCGAACGGATGGTGCGGTCGACGTTGGTGACCGCCTGGTTCTTGGCGGTCTGACCGACGAGCACCTCACCGTTGCGGGCGAACGCGACGATGGATGGCGTCGTCCGTGAGCCTTCAGAGTTGGCGACGACGACAGGGTCACCACCCTCGAGCACTGCGACGACGGAGTTGGTGGTCCCGAGGTCGATACCGACCGCACGAGCCATAGTGATTCCTCCTGATTGATGTAGGGCTTCTTTGGTGCCACTATGCTGAGTGAACCCCGCTCAATCCTGCCTCGTGAGCGCTGACCTGTCAAAACCCAATATTGAGTCTAGTACACTCAATTTGTCATCAAGCCTTACGAGGACCTGATCAGCGATCCCGAGGGTCAGCTGCGCTGGCTGTACGAGCACCTGAAACTGGGCGACTTCGAGTCGTACCTGCCGCGACTGCGCCAGTATCTGTCTGACAAGGCGACCTACCGGACCAACAGCTACCAATTGACGGCCGAACAACGCGCCGTCGTCACCGAACGCTAGGGTGAGTTCATCGAACGCTACGGCTACGCGGCGGCCGAGGATGCGCCGATCGAGTGCGCCGAGACGGCACTGGCGGGGTAGTCAGCGGGACGCGATCTCTTCGATCAGGTCCAGCACGACCCGGGTCGCCGCGCTGATCGACCGGGCCGCCGACGTGGTGACGAACAGCCGCCACTCCAGGTCGTGGTCGCTCACCCGCAGCGTGGCCAAGCCTAAATCGTCGATCTCGTCCAGGATGGTCCGGCTCAGAAAACCGATGCCCAGACCGTTGCGGATGTAGGTCGCGGCCGTGCCCAGATCGGCGACCTCCACCGTGACGGTCCGCTCGACGCCGGCGGCGGTGAACGCGTTGTCGATCACGGTTCTGGTGCCGTATCCCGGCGGGCCGTCCACGAACGACATGCCCGCCAGCTCCGCCAGCTCCACCGAATCCCGTTGGGCGAGAGTATGATCAGCGGGCACGACCAGCAGCAGCGGAACCGAAGCGACCAGCCGGGCGTTCAGATCGGCCGGCGGCGGCCCAGTGAAGACCAGAAACGCCACGTCGAGATCCCCATCGCGGAGCTGGCTGGCCAAACCGGCCGACCCGGAGCTGGCCGCGCGCAGGTGAACATTCACCCCGGGGTGGCGGGTGTGCAGCTCCGCGAGCACCGTGGGCATGTCGATCACACTGATCGACGTCAGGACCCCCACCGTCACCGTGCCGCGAATAGAACCGCGGGTGGCGTTGACGGCGTCCTTGGCGGCGCGGGCCGCGTCCAGAGTCTCACGAGCGCGCGGACGCAACTCCACGCCCGCCGCGGTCAACTCCACTCCGCTCGGACCGCGGACGAACAGTTCCGCTCCCAGTTCACGCTCGAGGGCCTTGATCGTCGCCGACACACCCGATTGGACGACGTGTAATTTCTTCGCGGCCTCGGTGAAGCTCCGGTTATCTGCGACCGCAAGGAAATACTCAAGATGGCGAAGCTCCACACAGCTATTATCACCGCACGTGCTAACGTCCATCAGAACATGTCGCTGGCCCAGATGCAGCAGGTGATCGTAGCGTCGATTTCGTCAAGCGTTCTGACCGCCCGGCGAATGATCAAACCCCCAACCTGCTGGACGTGCCAATGACTCTGCAAGCTCCCGCCTTGACAAGGACCAGGACTCGCTGGTCCTCTCCTTCCACCGACGACCAGTTCGTCGTTGGCCGCCGATTCACACCGCGGACAAGATCGCCCCGGCGCTCGCCGTCGGTAACGCCGTCGTGCTGAAGCCACCGGAGCAGACGCCCTCGGTGGTGCTGCGGATGGTGGAGCTGATCCAGTCGGTGCTTACTTGCCGGGCACCGCTTGCTGCACGCGGTGCCCGGCAAGTGAAAGGTGGGCCGGCGCCGTGTTCGTCAACAACTACTTCCGGATCGCGATCGGGACGGGCTTCGGTGGGGTCGGACACAGCGGCTTCAGCCGAGCACGCCGAGGAGACGCTGTCGGAATACGCCTACACCAAGACGATCCGGTGGGCCGCCAAGTGCGAAGAGTTGCCGTACTGGACCGCCGCCAGCCGCGTGCTGGAAGGTTAGGAGCGTCTTGCGCACCATCGCACTTGAAGAGCATTTCGCCACCGACAGATTTCTGCGTGGACCGGGTAGCTGGCTGGCGTCCCGCGCGGGCGTGATCGAACGCCATCGCCGAGTATGGACGAGACTCGCATAGCGGCGATGGATGAGGCGGAGGTCGACCTCGCGGTGCTGCCGCTGGCGACGCCCGGTGTCGAGCAGCTGGACGGGCCGAAAGCCGTTGAGCTGGACCGGGAATGCAATGATGAACTCGCCGCCGCGATCGGGCGTTACCCCGACTGGCTGGCGGGTTTCGCCACGATGCCGACGAGTGCACCAGATGCCGCGGCCGAGGAAGTCGAGCAGGCGATAGGTACGCTCGGTTTCCTCGGCGCGGTCATCAACGGGCACAGCCAGGGTCGCTACCTGGATGACCCGTTCTTCGAGCCGATCTTCGATCGCGCGGCGACGCTCAAGGCCCCCATCTACTTGCACACGACGATCCCGCCGGCGGGCGTCATCGAGTCCTGCTACGCCGGGTTCGCGCCCGAGGTGACGTTCGCGCTGGCGACCGTGGGGTGGGGCTGGCACATCAACACCTCCACGCGCGTGCTGCGCATGAATCTCGGCGGGGTATTCGACACCTACCCGGACCTGCAGATCATCATCGGCCACATGGGCAAGGGAATGTCGTTCATGCTGCCGCGGTTCGACGCAACACTCAGGCCGGAACTGACCGGCCTCAAGCACCTGGTCAGCTGGTACCTGCGAAAGAACGTCAACTACACCTTTGCCAACTTCAACAACGAGGCCACCTACGGCCAACCTGGTCTCACAGGTCGGCATTGACCGGTGAGCGTTTCCGCCGACTATCCCGTTCGGGTCGATGAAGGCCGCCCGTGCGTTCCTGGACGGCCTCCCGCTCAGTGATGACGAGCGTGCGCGCATCAGCCACCGCAACGCCGAGCGGCTGCTCGGTCTCTGAGTGGGCTTGGCCCGCGGCAATCGAGCCCGGATTCGACGATAACGCTTCGTTATCATCGGCGTCTCAAGGGCGCGTCGCCACCGCAGCTTTCCCCTCCTCGTGCGTACTCTACGTCTGACATCTCAGATCTTCGGGGAGCGACGCGTGCGGTTATACCACAAGGCACGGCGGGGCTTGGCCGGCGGCTCGCTGCTACTGGTGGCCGTGCTGGCGGGCCCCGCGCTGACGTCCGGCTGCAGCTCCGTCATCGAGGGCAGGCCGGTTGCCACGCCGGGCACCGGGCCGACCGAGCCCGCGTTCCCGACACCCCGGCCGAGCGGCGCCCTACCGCCGTCCAGCCAAACTCCGGCGCCACCGGCGAGCCCCACCACCCCGGCCAGCGCCATTCCGCTGCCACCCGACCAGAACGGCTACGTCTTCATCGAAACCAAGTCCGGCACAACCCGTTGCCAGATCAACAAGGACAGCGTGGGGTGCGAGGCACCATTCACCAACTCACCTATGCAGGACGGTGAACACGCCAACGGCGTCCACATCACCTCTGGCGGCACGGTGCAGTGGATATTGGGCAACTTGGGGGCGATCCCCACCGTCACGATCGACTACAAGATCTACGACGCGCAGGGCTGGACCATCGACGCTTCCGAAGCCGGCACCAAGTTCACCAACAGGCGCACCGGACACGGAATGTTCGTCAGCGTAGAGAAGGTCACCACGTTCTGACGCGGGTCAGTATGGTCGGTGCCGTGGCGCGGCCAGCGTCGCCACACATGACGGCAACGCGGCGCAAGCGGCGGAATTATTCGGCTGGCTAGGCCCGCAACCGGACGCTGTGGCCGGCGCGTCCGCAGCGATCGTGTTCTCCGCGACCGGAGACCTCGCCGCCACACGTAATGCCTTTCAGATCAAGGATTCCGGGCCTCCAACCATGGCCGCGCGGACCGCGCGCGGTCTCGCCGAGGGACTGCTGCTGACCATGGATCAGCCCTACCCGGCAGCGATCGCGCGACTCGGCCAGGCCATCGCGTCCGCGCAACCCATGACCGAAGTCCTGCTCGACAGCCCCACCAGGCTGGTCACCCTGGCCGCGATACATGCCGGCGATCCGGTCCGGGCCCGCAGCGTGATCGGCCGCGCGGTGCACGCCGACAGCGACGCGGTGTTCCACTCTCGGCACACACTGCTGGGGGCCTGGATCAAAATGCAGGACGGGCAGCTGGCAGCGGCCGGCGCGGATGTCGTCGCAGCCGGTTCCGTCCAGCTGCACCGCCGTGACGCATTGTGAGCAGCGACGCTGCAGACCGCCATCGCCCGTCGCAGCGGGGATGCCGGTGCGCTGCACAAGCATTGGTACGCGGGCATGGAAGTGCTCGCCGAGCACTCCGTCGATCTGTTCGCCCTGCTGCCATTGGGCGAGTTGTGGGTCGCGGCCGTGCGCATGCGCCAGGTCGAGCAGCTGCGCCACACCCTGGAGCGGGCGTTCGCCCTGCTGGATTCGCTGGGCAATCCAGCACTGTGGTCCACCCCCTGCATTGGCGGGCGTGCACGCCGGGATCCTCGCCAACGCGCCGGAGCTGGTGGCGCCGCACGGTCAGGCCCTCGGCGCGGCGGCCGCGGTCAGCACGCTGGCGCACACCCTGTCGGGCGCGGGCCGCACCTGGCTGCGGGTACTGGCCATCCAGGTCGACGTCGACGAGGTCACCGCGGCGGCGCGCGCTCGCGCACGTATGGCCTGACTTCCGACGCCACCCGGCTGACTGGTCAGGCCGCGCTGCAGACACCCGATGGCAAGGTGTCCGGTGCGATGCTGCAGCTCGCCCGCGACCTGAAGGTCGGAGCCACCCCGGACGAGGCCCCCGGTGACCAAACGCACAGCGCGGCTTCGCCGTCAGCGCAGCCGCCGTCAGGGTCTGCGCTGACGCAGCGCGAACGCGAGGTTGCCGAACTCCTGCTGCTGGGTATGCCATACCGGGACATCGGCACGCAACTTTCATCTCGGCGAAAACGGTTGAGCATCACGTGGCCCGGATACGCCGCCGACTGGGCGCCGGGCCGCGCTCAGAGATGCTCTATTAATGATCCGTGCGATGCTTGCTCCGAACGGCTAAGCCGCTGGTCAACGACCTGCAACAACGGCGGTTAGGTCAGCCTTTCTCGCGACGGTAACGGTGCAGATGTCACTATGAGCTAGCAAAGGTCGAACGAATTTTCGCTGGGTGACGAGGCGTGGGGAGAGACCTTCTGTGACCACACAGACGCTCATACGACTGGTGCTAGGCCTGGGCTTGACCGCGGTAGTGGTGTCGTTGGCACTCAAACGCGTCTGGTGGCTGTACCGGCTGGTCATGGCGGGCCAGCCCGCGACCGGCCGCACCGACAACATCGGTTCGCGCATCTGGGCGCAGGTCTCCGAGGTGTTCGGTCAGCGCAAGCTGCTCAAGTGGTCGGTTCCCGGCCTCGCCCACTTCTTCACCATGTGGGGCTTCTTCATCCTCATCACTGTGTACATCGAGGCCTACGGCACGCTGTTCCAGCCCAACTTCCACATCCCGATCGTCGGCCGCTGGAACGCCCTGGGCTTCTTGCAGGACTTCATCGCCCTGGCGGTGCTGGCCGGCATCACAACCTTCACCATCATCCGGTTGCGCAGCGAGCCAAAGGAACACGGCCGCTCGTCACGCTTCTATGGTTCGCACATCGGCGGCGCCTGGCTGATCCTGTTCATGATCTTCCTGGTCATCTTGAGCTACGCCATCTTCCGCGGCGCCGCCGTCAACACCGGCGACTTCCCTTACGGCCACGGGGCCTTCTTCTCCCACGCGATGGGCGCGCTGATGCAGCCGCTGGGCCCCACGGTCAACGAGTGGGTCGAAACCCTCGCGCTGCTGGCCCACATCGCGGTCGCGCTGATCTTCCTGCTGATCGTGCTGCACTCCAAGCACCTGCACATCTTCCTGGCGCCCATCAACGTCACGTTCAAACGCCTGCCCGACGGCCTGGGCCCGCTGCTTCCGATGGAGTCCGGCGGCAAGCCGATCAACTTCCAAGATCCCGGCGAGGACGACGTTTTCGGCCGCGGCAAGATCGAGGACTTCACCTGGAAGGCGAACCTCGACTTCGCCACTTGTACCGAGTGCGGACGCTGCCAGTCGCAGTGTCCGGCCTGGAATACCGGTAAGCCGCTGTCGCCCAAGCTCGTCATCATGGACCTGCGCGACCACTGGATGGCCAAGGCGCCCTATATCCTTGGCGAGAAGAAGGCCGAGCCGCTGGAGGGCCTGGATCTCGAGACCACCCACGAGAAGGGCCACCATGTCCCGGAATCCGGCTTTGGCCGGGTGCCCGGACATGGACCCGAGCAGGCGGCGCGCCCGCTGGTCGGGACTGCCGAGCAGGGCGGCGTGATCGATCCCGACGTGCTGTGGTCGTGCGTGACGTGCGGCGCCTGCGTCGAGCAGTGCCCGGTCGACATCGAACACGTCAATCACATCGTAGACATGCGTCGCTACCAAGTGATGATGGAGTCGGAGTTCCCGTCGGAACTCTTGGTGCTGTTCAAAAACCTTGAGAACAAAGGCAATCCGTGGGGCCAGAACGCTGGTGACCGTACCAATTGGATCGACGAGGTCGACTTTGACGTTCCGGTCTACGGCGAAGACGTGGACAGCTTCGATGGCTTCGAGTACCTGTTCTGGGTCGGCTGCGCCGGCGCCTACGACGACAAGGCCAAGAAGACCACCAAGGCGGTGGCCGAGCTGCTGGCCATCGCCGGGGTGAAGTATTTGGTGCTCGGCACCGGCGAAACCTGCAACGGTGACTCAGCCCGCCGTTCCGGCAACGAGTTCCTGTTCCAGCAGCTGGCCCAGCAGGCCGTCGAAACCCTGGACGGGGTGTTCGAAGGTGTGGAGACCGTCGACCGCAAGATCGTGGTCACCTGCCCGCACTGCTTCAACACCCTCGGCAAGGAGTACCGCCAGCTCGGCGCCAACTACACCGTGTTGCACCACACCCAGCTGCTCAACCGGTTGGTGCGGGACAAGAAGCTGGTGCCGGTGACGCCGGTCTCGCAGGACATCACCTACCACGACCCGTGCTACCTGGGCCGGCACAACAAGGTGTACAAGGCGCCGCGCGAGCTGATCGGCTTCGCCGGGGCGAACCTCACTGAGATGCCGCGCCACGCCGAACGCAGCTTCTGCTGCGGCGCCGGGGGCGCGCGGATGTGGATGGAAGAACACATCGGCAAGCGCATCAACCACGAACGCGTCGACGAGGCGCTGGCCACCAACACCGCGACGATCGCGACCGGTTGCCCGTTCTGCCGGGTGATGGTCACTGACGGGGTCAACGACCGACAGGAAGAGGCCGGCCGCAGCGGGGTCGAAGTGCTTGACGTCGCCCAGATCCTGCTGGGATCGCTCGAGTACGACAAGGCGACGCTGCCGGAGAAGGGCACCGCCGCGAAGCGGGCGGAGGAACGGGCCGCGAAAGCCGAGCCCAAGGCCACCGCCGTGACGGCTCCGGCGGAAGCCCCCGCGGCGACCGAAGCCGCCAAGGCGGCCCCGGCTCCCGCCAAGGGCCTAGGGATCGCAGGGTGTGCCAAGAAGCCGGGCGCCAAGAAGGCGGCCGCGGAGACCACAGCGCCCGCGGCGGAGACCCCGGCGGCGCAGCCGAGCCCCGAGGCCGAGGCACCCAAGGCACCCGCAGCGCCCGTTAAGGGCCTGGGGTTGGCCGCCGGTGCCAAGCGACCCGGCGCCAAGAAGGCTCCGGCCGCTAAGCCGGCAACCGAGGCCACGACGGAAACGGCCCCGGCCACCGACACCGAACCGAAGGCTGACGCGGCGACCGCGACCAAGGCAGCGGCCGCGCCCGCTGCGCCGAAACCC
>NZ_LR655692.1 GCF_902168065.1 Mycobacterium tilburgii
TTCATTCTCTGCTCCTGTGTGCTATTCGGCCGCGGGGTCAACCAAAGGTGCCATATCTCATCGGCATTGGTGTCCTCGTAGACGACCATATGCATGGCAGCTTCCTCGGCCGAGGCGCCGCCACCGTCAACGCCGACGTCGTGGGCAAGGTAATTCCGTACCCGGATCCGTCGGGTCCACGTCGAATGCGACGAGCCGGCCCGCGCGCAGGTCGCCGACCTGGTTGTCGAGTGACTCGCCGTCGCTGTCGACGCTATCGCCGATTCCGTCACCGTCCCACGCATCGCTGACGTCGGGCACCTCGCGGGCCAGTCGACGCCCAGACTTTCATGGGTCCGCGCTTCGCTGCTGGTAAGCCCCAGGCCAGCAGTTCGCGGGGGCGTTCCAGAGGCGAGTAGCCTTCGTCGAGATCGATGCCGGTCTGTTCGGAGTCCAGAGTCTCTTCGGGTTCGAGCAGGTGGGCCTTGCACATCATCGAATTCAGAAATCCCCATCAGCACACCTCACATTTCGTCAGATCGATTCGTGGCGTTGCCGTAGGACGTGGGCCTCACTGCGCTCCGGGCGACTATGTGCGGATAGTGCAACTCAAAGGCCGGCCGTTCGGAGCGGATGCGTGGCAGCTCAACGCCCTCGATCGCCTAGTACCCGCCGATTTCGCTGAAAATGCTTGATGAACTCTGATTCATCAGAGGACTGTTTGAGGTCGACGTGAAGGCGCGCTACGACAGAAGAACTCTGAGCTCGCAGAACTCCGCTACCAGTTGCCTGGTGCGCGTCATTATTGTTGAAAGTTGTTGATCCAGCAGCATTTAACGTTCCGCACGGCACAGGGCGCCGGGATGCGGCAGATCGAGATGGTGATAAGCCCGGTTGCCCCCGGCGCGTTTGGCCTCGTACATCGCGGTGTCGGCGGGTGCCGACCAATGCATCGATGAGGTGCACATCCGGTGGTGTCGGAATCTGGTCGAGCGCAACCGCGGCGGTGATCGGAAAAGGAAGGTCGGCTATCGCTTGCCGCATCGTCTCAGTTATATCGGCGTGCTCGGGGGTGCCGGCCGTGTCGACGACGACGAACTCCTCGCCTCCGATCCGCGCGATCACCGCCGCAGGCCGACAGTTCTGCTCCAGAGCCGCGCCGACGCCAACCACGGGTCCCGGTCGCGACCCACGTCAGTCAACTTCCCCGTACTCGTCGAACCAGTAGGCGAGCTTGCCGCGCCGGCTGACCGCGCGAAGCCTGGATTCGGCCGCGGCCCGCGTTTTGCTGGTGGTGACGATCAGCAATTCGTCGCCGGTTTCGATGCGCGTATTGGAAATCGGGACAAAGGTATGTCCGTCGCGAATGATCAGCGTGATCACCGCCGGGTCGGGCAGCCTGAGTTCGAGGATGGTGACGTTGTGCAGCCGCGACGGTGCCTGCACGGTCATGGTCAGCAGTTCCGCGTCGAGCATGTCCAGCGGCGCCGCCTCGACCTGGATTTCCCGGGTGGGATCGCGGGCGATCAGGCCCAGCCGCTGTGCCACCGGGCGCAGGCTGGGGCCCTGCACCAGCGTGAACACCACCACGAGCAGGAACACGATGTTCAGCAGGCGGTAGCTGCCGGCCACCCCTTCGACGACCGGGAAGGTCGCCAACACGATCGGGACCGCGCCCCGCAGACCAGCCCACGACAGGAATATCTGCTCGCGCCAGGGAATGCGGAACCAGACGAGCGAGGCGACAACCGACAGCGGCCGGGCGACGAGCAGCAAGACGAGTCCGACGACGATCGCCGGGATCACGTCATCGGCCAGGTCGCTGGGGTTTACCAGCAGACCCAGCAGCACGAATAGCCCGATCTGCGCCAGCCAGCCGACTCCTTCGGCGAACGACCGGGTTGCCGACCGGTGCGGCAGCCCAGAGTTGGCCAGCACCAGCGCAGACAGATATGCGGCGATGAATCCACTGGCATGGGCCTCACCGGCGGCGGCGAATGCAACCAGTCCCAGGCCGAAGGTCGCGATCGGATACAAGCCGGAAGCGGGCAGCGCGATGCGCCGTAGCGCGACCGCGCCGAGGTAGCCTACGGCCACGCCGCCCGCGGCGCCCCCGAACAGTTTCCCGACCAGGTCGATGACGGCGCTCTCCGGTTCCAGCACGAAGGGCACGACACTGAACATCAGCACCAGAATCACGCCCGGCGCATCGTTGAACCCGGACTCCGCCTCGAGCAGTCCGGCGACCCGACGGGGAAGCGGCAGCACGCGCAGGACGGAGAACACCGCCGCGGCGTCGGTCGAGGAGACAGTGGCGCCGAGCAACAACGCGAGCTGCCAGTCAATGCCCAGAAGTAAGTGCGCCAAGCAAGCCGTCACCACGGTGCTGATGACGACGCCGACCGTGGCCAGGGCGACCGCGGGTACCAGGACCTTGCGGATGTCGTTGAACCGGGTGGCCAACCCGCCCTCGATGAGGATCAGCGCCAGCGCCGCGGTGCCGATGTTCCTGGCCAGCTGCACGTCGTCGAACTGAAGACCGAGCGCGTCTTCGCCGAGCACCACGCCGACGAGCAGGAAGAACAGCAGGCTGGGAAAACCGACCCGGGTTGCCACGCGAGTACCGACGATGCTGGCCAGCAGCACGAGGCCGCCGACCAGCAACGCCAGATACAGCTGCTGCAAGGTCATTACATTCCCGTTCGGATACGTCCCGGCACCGGTAGCCGGATCAGCATTCATCTACGACAAGGGGCCCGCCATTGGCGTGCTGTCAGTAAATCAGTACCGCCTCCCGGTGCGCTCACCGTACCTGGGGAAGCGTCCACGCCCGGCCGACGTCGATGCGACAAAATAGCAGGGTGGCGAAGCGGAGAATGCGAATCGGAATTGCCGGTGCGGGCAAGATCGGCCGTTCGGTCGCGGGTGAGTTGTTGGACAACGGCCACAAAATTCTGTTGATCGAACGTGAACGGAGCAATTTCGAACCGCACACAGTTCCCGGTGCGGACTGGCTGAACGCGGACGCTTGCGAGCTGACCGCATTGCAAGAGGCGGGCCTGGATACCTGCGATGTCGTGATCGCCGCCACCGGAGACGACAAATCCAATCTGGTCGTCGGACTGCTGGCCAAGGTCGAATTCGGGGTGCCCAGGATGGTGGCCCGGATCAACGACGTCCGCAACGCGTGGCTGTTCACCCAGACCTGGGGCATCGACGTGGCGGTCTCGACACCGGACGCAATGGTCGCCGGAATCGAGGGTGCCATCGATGTGGGCCACCTGGTGCGATTGATGGCACTTCACGAAGGGCGCGCGGCCCTGACGAAACTCACGCTGCCCGAGGGCAATCCGCTCGTGGGACAGCAGATGCACGACTTGGATCTGCCGGAAAACACCGTCTTGGTCACCGTGCTCCGACGCGACGAGGTGATTGTTCCGCAGCCCGGTGATGTGCTCGAAGCCGGCGACGAAATGTTGTTCGTCGGCAACGACGCCCTGGAGCTGTCGAGACACGCGGACAAGGACGGGCCGCTGTGGGGGGGCGATCCGAAGGCGTGGCGGTCCGAGCGCTAACTATTTCTCTGACTAACCTCTATGGCTAAGGCAGCACCGTGTGCATCAGCATCACGTCGTAGGCAGACCACAACGACAGGTTGAAGTACAGGTCCCGGCCCGACGACCACGGATGGATCATCGGCGCGTAGATGCCGCCGGGCATCTGGAATGACGAGACCAGGGGTTGCTCGTCGCTCCACGGTCCCACCGGCGTCGGCGCGGTCCTGGCGACGACGTCGTTGCTGCTGCCATTGGTGTAGAGCACCAGGTACTGCTTGAGGTAGTTGTTGTACTGGGCCGACATCTCGCCCACCGGGCCCGGCCACAGCGGGGTCGCCGCGCCCGGGTTCGCCGGCACCCAGCGTCCGCCGTTGTCACCATTCCAGTACTGGTACTTGCTCAGATCGGGCAGCTGGTTCGGCGGGACGCGCGACAGGAACACCGCGCCGCCACGTCCCGAGGGTGTGCCGAAGTTGTACAGGTAGCCGTCCTGACCCTTCATGAACGCACCCATCTGGAAGTTCTCGTTGCCCGGGGTGAACCCGAAACCCGGGACAGCGTCGGGTGCCGCCGTGCGGATGGAGCTGGGGAAGATCCCCCAGTTCGTGCCGTTGTCGTTGGACCTCGCGATCGCCGAATAGTTGGTCGACCACTGACCGTCGCGGCCCCAGCGGCGGATCGACATGTAGCTCATGTACTGCGTCCGCCCTATCGAAATGGCCGACGTTGGAATGATTCCCGTCTCATGGGTCGCCTTGTGAATGGTGTTGACGACCTGCTTGGAAAGGCCGTTGGTCCAGACTGGGGAGCCGGAATAGTTGTCGTTGGGCACACCATCCGGAATGTGGATCCCGTGCGACAGGTCGCGGTCGTTGCTGCGGAACAGCACGTTGTACCGCCATTGCTGGCCGCGCACCTTGCAGTAGCCGAAGGTGTCGCCGAACGCCATCAAGGCCTGACGGTTGACGGGATCGCCGTTGTCCCAAACGATCCCGAGGTCGGTGCCGGAGATACCGAACCGCTGCAGCGTCCTGTTCGGGCCATTCGGGCCGGTGACCCAGTCCACCAGCGACGTCGGCGATCCCGCAATCTGCGCCGGGGGTGGCAGCGCGTCGGGAGCCGGTTGCGGTGCGGGTTGGGCGCCCGGGGCCGCATTCGGCTGCAACGGCGTGGCATTCGGCGATTGCGGCAGACCCGGCGCGGGTGGATTCGGTGCGGGCGGCGGTACCACCCCGGCCTGCGGAACCATCGGCGCGGAATACCGCCGCGCGCTGGTGTGGGGCTTGAGCACGGACGAGATCAGCGGGCCCAGTTTGGGCAGCGGCGCCTGGTCATTGGTGTGGGACGGCCTTCGCCCCGTCGGCGGCTGCACGACCGGTTGCGGCGCGGGAATGGCCGGTGGCGCAGCAGGGGGGTCGATGTTGGCCTCGGGTGCACCACACGGTGTGGCGTTTGCTGATGGCACGGGTCCTGCCGCGACGATGTAGGCGATAGCGGCCACCGGCACCACCGCTGGCGACATGGTCCGAAGAATCCCCGACAAAGTCATACCCTTCCAGTGGCGAGTCGTCACATTGACGTTCGCGTTGGCTCATGTGACGATAGTGATCAACGGGGCTCATGTGACCAGTCATCAGCCAATAGGTATATATCCGTGACCGTGTCGAAACCGAGGCTTCCAGCGCTTCCGCGCGATCTTTGCTAGCTGCTGAAATCGAGTCCGGTTCGTCGCGCCCGAGTACGGCGCCGACACGCGGGCAGCACCGCAAAGACAAGCGCCGCAGTTACCGTCGTCACCGAGCCGCATACTGCCAGTTGGCCGCCTAGGCTGTGATCCGCCGCACACCCACTGCTCCTGCACCAACACGGTCTGGGCCACCCCGGGTGGACGGTCCGCCAAGGAGGACGACCGGTGAGCATCGACGACACAGTGCGGCCGAACAAATCCGGAGCCGGACGCGCATACCTTCGTCGGGTGGTCGCCGCCTCGATGGCGGGCACCATCGTCGAATGGTACGAATTCTTCCTCCACGGCACCGCGGCCACGCTAGTGTTCGGGAAGGTGTTCTTCGCCAAGGGCGGCACTGACCTCGACGCCATTTTCGCCGCCTTCGTGACCTACGCCGTCGGCTTTGCGGCCCGGCCCGCTGGGCGGCGTCGTGTTCGGCCAACTCGGAGACAAGTACGGGCGCAAGAAGCTACTGCAGCTGAGCCTGGTCCTGGTCGGCATCGCGACCTTCCTGATGGCCTGTCTGCCCACGTTCGCCCAGATCGGCTATTGGGCGCTGGCGCTCTTGGTGGTATTGCGGTTCATTCAGGGCTTCGCCGTCGGCGGCGAGTGGGGCGGCGCCGTGCTGTTAGTCGCCGAGCACAGCCCCAACGACAGCCGCGGCTTCTGGGCGAGTTGGCCGCAATCCGGTGTGCCGGGCGGGAACCTGTTGGCCACCGCGGTGCTGCTGGTGCTCACCTCGACCCTGTCGGACACGGCGTTCCTGAGCTGGGTCTGGCGCGTGGCCTTTTGGTTGTCCGCGGTCGTGGTGGTGATCGGTTACTACATCCGGACCAAAGTCAGCGACGCGCCGAATCTTTTTGGCAGCGCTGGAAGAGGCGGAGCGCACCAAAGACGACCGGGTGGTTGTGGTCGAGGCGATAAAGCGTTATCCCCGCGGCATTTTGACCGCGATGGGACTACGCGTGGGCGAGAACATCATGTACTACCTGGTGGTCACCTTCTCGATCACCTAACTCAATGCAAGTCCACGCGAACACCAAAACCATCCTGTGGTGGCTGCTGGCCGCAAACGCCGTGCACTTCGCGGTCATTCCGCTGTTCGGGGTCTCAGCGAACGATTCGACAGGTGCCCAGTGTATTTCGTCGGATCCCTGGCCGCTGGAACCTGGGGATTCTTCGCCTTCCCGACGATGAGCAGCAGCAAAAACCACCAACTGCGTCTTCAGGTAGCGCGCCAACACGTGTCTCTCCTCGCTTTGCCGGGAAGTTCGTGTCAGATTAGCGCCGCCACGCGCCCAGTAGTGGCAAACCGTGCCAGCCCGTCAGCGACTGGGGACAGGCGGTTGCCCCTTAAACGAGGTTGCCGGGAAGGGCGTCGCCGGAGTGTTCGACACCGGCCGCACGGACGCCGGAAGCATGGTGGCCGACGACAGCCCGGCGGCTTCCGCACTCACCGGGGGGCCGAGGTGCCCAGCGGACCCGACATGTCCGGGGTCACGGATGCGCCGGCAGCGGGTGCCGCCTGTGCGTACGACGCGGTGTGCGCCGGCGTCGTCGCGGCCGGGCCGGCGGGATTGGCCGGGTTGGCGGGAGCAACCGAACCGGCCGGCCCGGCCGCGCTCGCCGCCATCGGGGTCACTGTCGCCGCCGCGGGCGCCGCGCTCCCGGCCACCGCGGCCGGCGCTGGGGTACCGGTGACCGCGGCCGCCGTGGTCACCGGTACCGGTACGCCCGACGCCAGCGAACCCGCTTGTGCCGCAGCTCCGACCAGCGGCTGCTGCGCGCTCAGCGCGTGGGTGGCGGCGGTGGACGCGCCCAACACGGGTTGCGCCGCGGCCTGCAGGGGCGCCGCGTTGACGACCTCAGTGTCGGCGTACTGTGTCGCCCCGCCACTCATCAACTGTACGAACTGCTCGTGGAACAACGCCGCCTGCGCACTGATCGCCTGGTAGATCTGGGCGTGCACGCCGAACAACTGCGCGATGCTTGTCGACACGGCATCCGCGCCGGCGGCCTGAACAACTTGGGTGGCACCCGCCGCGGCCGAGTTCGCGTAGTTGATGGCGGTGCCGATTTTCGCCAGGTCTGATGCCGCGGCAGCCACATATTCCGGCGTCGCATTCACGAACGACATCCGAACCTCCCGGCCAAGCCCTGACGGTCGACTTCCCCGACCGTCAATTCAAACTAGACATGCAGATCTTACCGGAAATTCGCTGATCAGGAATGCACCTTTGGGCTTGAAGACGGCTCAACGGCCGCCGCATGACATAAGGCCCGGACTGCCGAAAACGGCAGTCCGGGCCTTATGTCGACTCTCGAGCCGGTAGCCCTACTTGTTTATCTTGACGACCCGGCCAGCGCCGACGGTGCGGCCACCTTCACGGATCGCGAACCGCAGACCCTCGTCCATGGCGACGGGCTGGATCAGCTTCACCGAGATGTTGGTGTTGTCACCGGGCATCACCATTTCGGTGCCCTCCGGCAGCGTCACCACGCCGGTCACGTCGGTGGTGCGGAAGTAGAACTGCGGACGGTAGTTGTTGAAGAACGGCGTGTGCCTACCGCCCTCGTCCTTGGACAGGATGTAGACCTGGCCCTCGAACTCGGTGTGCGGCGTGGTGGTGCCGGGCTTGGTGACAACCTGACCGCGCTCGACATCCTCACGCTTGATACCGCGCAGCAGCAACCCGACGTTGTCGCCAGCCTGGCCCTGGTCGAGCAGCTTGCGGAACATCTCCACACCGGTGACCGTGGTCTTGGTGCTGGTTGGGCGGATACCGACAATCTCGACTTCCTCGTTGACGTTGATCATGCCGCGCTCGACACGACCGGTGACCACGGTGCCACGACCGGTGATCGTGAACACGTCCTCCACGGGCATCAGGAACGGTTTATCGGTCTCGCGGACCGGGTCCGGGATCGACTCGTCAACGGCGTCCATCAACTCCTCGACGCTCTTGACCCACTTCTCGTCACCCTCGAGCGCCTTGAGCGCAGACACCCGCACCACCGGCGCCTCCTCGTCGAACTCCTGGGCGGCCAGCAGCTCACGGACCTCCAGCTCGACAAGCTCGAGCAGCTCTTCGTCATCCACCGCGTCGGCCTTGTTCAGGGCGACCAGGATGTAGGGCACACCCACCTGACGGGCGAGCAGCACGTGCTCACGCGTCTGCGGCATCGGGCCGTCGGTGGCGGCGACCACCAGAATCGCGCCGTCCATCTGGGCGGCGCCGGTGATCATGTTCTTGATGTAG
The DNA here is from genome assembly GCF_902168065.1 of Mycobacterium tilburgii. Taxonomy (GTDB): domain Bacteria; phylum Actinomycetota; class Actinomycetes; order Mycobacteriales; family Mycobacteriaceae; genus Mycobacterium; species Mycobacterium tilburgii. The sequence goes on from NZ_LR655692.1 coordinate 8,526, forward strand.
TCGGCGTGGCCCGGGGCGTCGACGTGCGCGTAGTGACGCTTCTCGGTCTGGTACTCCACGTGGGAAATGTTGATCGTGATACCGCGCTGCCGCTCCTCGGGCGCGTTGTCGATCTGGTCGAATGCACGCGATTCATTCAGGTCCGGGTACTTGTCGTGCAGAACCTTGGTGATCGCCGCGGTCAGTGTGGTCTTGCCGTGGTCAACGTGACCAATGGTCCCGATGTTGACGTGGGGCTTGGTCCTTTCAAACTTCGCCTTCGCCACTGTTGTGTCCTCCGACTGTGTTGGTGCTTCGTGAAAAGCAGTTTTGATGTTTTCAGCTGTGCCGCGGTAGTGACCGGGCCAGGTTACTCCCTGGCGATTTACCGATCACCGCTTGGCTCGTTACGGGTGAGCCGGTGTTGACCGCTCACTCGCCCGTGGCCTTCGCAATGATCTCCTTCGACACGTTCGCCGGGACTTCGGTGTACGAGTCGAACACCATGGAGTAGTTCGCCCGGCCTTGCGTCTTGGACCGCAGGTCGCCGACGTAGCCGAACATCTCCGACAGCGGCACGTGCGCCCGAACGGCGCGCGCACCAGCCCGCTCCTCCATGGCCTGGATCTGGCCACGGCGGGAGTTCAGGTCACCGATCACGTCACCCATGTAGTCCTCGGGTGTGGTCACTTCGACCGCCATGATCGGCTCGAGGATCACCGGCTGGGCTTGCTGCGCAGCCTTTTTCAGCACCTGTGAACCTGCGATCTTGAACGCCATTTCCGAGGAGTCAACCTCGTGGTAGGCACCGTCGAGCAAGGTAACCTTCAGGTTCACCAGCGGATAGCCGGCCAGCACGCCGTACTGCATGGCGTCCTGGGCGCCCGCGTCCACCGACGGGATGTACTCCCGAGGGATGCGGCCACCTGTCACCTTGTTCTCGAACTCGTAGGTGGCACCGTCTTCATCGGTGAACGGCTCGAGGTTGATGATCACCTTCGCGAACTGACCCGAGCCACCCGTCTGCTTCTTGTGGGTGAACTCGACGTTCTGCACGGCCCGCTTGATGGTCTCCTTGTACGCCACCTGTGGCTTACCGACGTTGGCCTCGACCTTGAACTCGCGGCGCATCCGGTCCACCAGGATATCCAGGTGCAACTCGCCCATGCCGCCGATGACGGTCTGACCGGTCTCCTGATCCAGGTGCACCTTGAAGGTCGGGTCTTCCTCGGCGAGCTTCTGGATCGACAGCGACAGCTTCTCCTGGTCGCTCTTGGTTTTGGGCTCGATGGCCACCTCGATGACCGGGTCCGGGAAGGTCATGGATTCCAGCACGACCTGGTAGTTCGGGTCGCTCAGAGTGTCACCGGTGGTGGTGTCCTTCAGGCCGATCACCGCATAGATGTGCCCCGCCGAGGCGGTCTCGACCGGGTTCTCCTTGTTGGAGTGCATCTGGAACAGCTTGCCCAGCCGCTCTTTCTTGCCCTTGGTGGCGTTGATCACCTGGCTGCCGGAGTCGACCTTGCCCGAGTAGACGCGGACGTAGGTCAGCTTGCCGAAGAACGGGTGCGTGGCGACCTTGAAGGCCAGCGCCGAGAACGGCTCGTCGGTCGACGGGTTGCGGACGACCTCAACGTCCTCCTTGCCCGGCGTGTGGCCGATGGCCGGCGGTACATCCACCGGTGAGGGCAGATAGTCGATGACCGCATCCAGCATCGGCTGGACGCCCTTGTTCTTGAACGCGCTGCCGCACAGCACCGGGTAGGCCTCCGAGCTGATGGTCAGCTTGCGGATGGCGGCCTTGATCTCGGCGACCGTGAGCTCTTCGTCGCCGAGGTACTTGTCCAGCAACGCCTCGTCGGTCTCGGCGACGACCTCGAGCAGCCTGGTGCGGTACTCGTCGGCCTTCTCCTGCAGTTCGGCGGGAATGTCGACCACGTCGTACTTCTCACCGAGCTTGGCCTCGGCGCTCCACACCTTGGCCTTCATCTCGACCAGGTCGACGACGCCTTCGAAGTCGCCCTCGGAGCCGACGGGCAGCTGGATCGGGGTGACGTTGGCGCCCAAGCGCTCCTCCATCGTCTTCACCGAGAAGTAGAAGTCGGCGCCGATCTTGTCCATCTTGTTGACGAAGCAGATCCGTGGGACGTCGTACTTGTCCGCCTGGCGCCACACCTGCTCGGACTGCGGCTCCACACCCTCCTTGCCGTCGAACACGGCAACGGCACCATCCAGCACACGTAGGCTGCGTTCCACCTCGACGGTGAAGTCGACGTGCCCGGGGGTATCGATGATGTTGATCTGGTTGTCGTTCCAGAAGCAGGTGGTCGCGGCCGAGGTGATGGTGATACCCCGCTCCTGCTCCTGCTGCATCCAGTCCATGGTGGCGGCGCCGTCGTGGACCTCACCGATCTTGTAGCTGATACCGGTGTAGTAGAGGATGCGCTCGGTCGTCGTCGTCTTGCCGGCGTCGATGTGCGCCATGATGCCGATATTGCGGACCTTGGTCAGGTCGGTCAGCACGTCCTTCTGCGCCACAGAAGTCTTCCCACTCTTTCGATTGCGTAGTTAGTTCGCTGTCGGTTACGCCCGGCCGCACTGCCGGTCGGCGCCGTTTCGGCCTTACCAGCGATAGTGCGCAAAGGCGCGGTTGGCCTCGGCCATCTTGTGGGTGTCCTCACGCCGCTTCACGGAAGCCCCGAGGCCATTGCTGGCGTCCAGGATCTCGTTCGCCAGCCGCTCGATCATCGTCTTCTCCCGGCGTTGCCGCGAGAAGCTGACCAGCCAACGCAGCGCCAGGGTGGTCGACCGGTCCGGCCGCACCTCGACGGGCACCTGGTAGGTGGCACCACCGACGCGGCGGCTGCGGACTTCCAGGGCTGGTTTGACGTTATCCAATGCCCGCTTGAGCGTGATCACCGGATCGGCGCCGGTCTTGTCGCGGGCTTGTTCGAGCGCACCATAAACAATGCGTTCGGCCAGCGATTTCTTCCCCTTCAGCAGAACCTTGTTCACCAACTGGGTGACCAGCTGCGATCCGTAAACCGGGTCATTGACCAGTGGACGCTTCGGCGCGGGCCCCTTGCGCGGCATTAGCTCTTCTCCTTCTTGGCGCCGTACCGGCTGCGAGCTTGCTTGCGATTCTTAGCACCCTGGGTGTCCAGCGAGCCGCGGATGATCTTGTAGCGCACACCCGGCAGGTCCTTCACCCGGCCACCACGCACCAACACCATCGAGTGCTCCTGCAGGTTGTGACCTTCGCCGGGGATGTAGGCGGTGACCTCGACCTGGCTCGTCAGCTTCACGCGCGCGACCTTCCGAAGCGCCGAGTTCGGCTTCTTCGGGGTGGTGGTGTACACGCGGGTGCACACGCCACGACGCTGCGGGCTACCCTTCAGGGCAGCGGTCTTGACCTTGGCGACCTTGTCGCGGCGACCCTTGCGTACCAGCTGCTGAATGGTTGGCATCTACCGACTTTCTGTGTTCGAGGTCTTTTTAAGTCTCTGTCCTGCAGCTATCCACCGCCACGTAGCACCTGACGTACCCCGCGGCCGGGCGTATCGCACGCGCTCAGCACCAGATAAATCCGATGCGTGGACATACGAATTTGCCCGGCATTCGCTTCCTTACGTCAGGCGCCGTAAGCCGCCAGGCATGAGTTTCCACAATACCCGCCGCTGGTCTGGCAGGTCAAAGCGAGTGTCGCACCGCACCAACCGCCGTGCCACCCCCGTCGATCTGACCGTTATTTCGGCCCGCCTTCAAGCTAAGAACCGGCCTGGGTACTTCGCCGGTCCAACCCTGTCGCCAATCGCAACACCATGTCGGTGAACAGCGCACCGGTGTCGATGTCGTCCATCACACCCGTCATTTCCAGCAGCAGAAACCTGTGCAACGCCGACCAGAACTCGAGCGCGGCGTAAAAGGCCTCCTCGCCGTCGAGACCGTAGGAAGACAGCACGGCGATGATGGGGTGCGGCCGCGGCACGGGTGGGTGCGGTGTATTCGGGATCGTCACCGCCCAGCGACATCCGGGTGAACGCCGAATACCGCCCGGGATGATGGTGCGCATAGCTGCGGTAGGCGCCGGCCATGACCAGCACCGCGTCGTCGCGCGAGCGCCCCTCCCCGACCCGGTTGAGCGTCGTGATGATGTCGTCGATGACCCGGATCCGCACCGCGCACCGCAGGTCCTCCAGGCTGTCGACGTGGTTGTAGAGCGACGGCCCCTTGGTGCCCAACTGCGTGGCAAGCGCGTTGATGGTCAGCGAGTCCCATCCCGGCCCGCGGGCGCCACCCACCGATGGTGGTTCCGGGTGGGCTGCCATGGAAACGCCTTTCGACGCGGTGATCAGGGGATGCTCAACTAATGACTCTAGTTGACGAAGCCGCTGATAGACGCCAGTGGATCCGGGACGGGCCTTAGTCAACCCGGGCGAAACTATTTGCCATTGCGCAGGCCGATACACGTAGGCTCATTCCAGCACATACCCGCAGCCGCCGAAGGGGGACCCGCGATGCACTGGAGAACGGCCGCCGGGTCGCTTGCAACCGGTGTCATCGCGATCACGGCCGCGGCCGCGCCGCCGCCGGCCGCGCAGGCCAAAAACGGCGACACCCACATCATCGGGGAGGGCAGTCAGCAAACCATCGACTGCAACGACAGCACGCTGTACGTCAACGGCACCCGGAATTCCGTCAACGCGTTGGGCAACTGTTGGGCGGTGACGGTCATGGGGTCGGGCAATACGGTAATCGCTGACTCGGTCACCCATGACATCACCGTGTACGGCTATGACCAGACGGTCTTCTTTCACAATGGATCGCCGATTCTGTGGGACCGCGGTCGCGAACTGGGAATGACGAATCGCCTGCAGCAGGTGCCCGCCTGACCTATAGCTGCCGCACCAAGGAGGGGAACATGCGCGTCCACGTCAGCGACCGTTCGATCAGGCTGGCCGTACTCACCGTGGCACCGGCCGTCGCGGCCAGCTGCAGTTCGACCGCCAACCCGCCCGGCGGCCCCAGCACGACGACGAAGAGCAGCACCACCACGACGACCACCGGCGCGGCCGCCACGACCGCGCCGAACAGCGAAAACACCACCGCCTCAGTCGAAATCGGCAACACCCTGAACTACGGCTCGGTGGACACCACGGCAACCCTCGACTGCGCCTCCGGCAAGTCGCTGAACGTCGCCGGATCCAACAACACGCTGGCAGTCACCGGTACCTGCGCGACGGTAAGCGTCGGCGGCGCGAACAACAAGATCGCCATCGACAAGGTCGACACCCGCATCACCGTGCTGGGCCTCGACAACACCATCACCTACAAGGGCGGCGATCCCAAGGTGGACAACCTCGGCTCTGGCAACACCATCAGTGAGGGCAGCTGATCGGTTACGTCGCGGCCGCTCCGTGCCGACCAGCCCCGGCGGCGAATCGCCCCGCCCCCTCGCTGGCTTCGGCGGCAACCTTGGCGATGCTGACGAATTCTTGGTGGATCGCCGCGGACTCCGGCAACCCCCACTGATGCAGCGCCGACAGCCGGTCCGCCCGCAGACACTGTTGCGGGAGCGCGGCCAACTCGGCCGCCAGCTGCTCGGCCGCTTGCCGCGCTTGACCTTTCGAGACGACCCGATTGGCCAATCCCATCGCCAGGGCTTCATCGGCCTTGACCTCTCGGCCGGTCAGGATCAGGTCCAGCGCCCGGCTCTGGCCGATCAGCCGCGGCAGCCGCACGGTGCCCCCGTCGATCAGCGGCACTCCCCAACGCCGGCAGAACACGCCGAACACGGCGTCCTCCTCGGCCACCCGCAGGTCGCACCAGATAGCCAACTCCAGACCGCCCGCGACGGCGTAGCCGCTCACCGCGGCGATCACCGGCTTGGACAGCACCATCCGCGACGGGCCCATCGGGCCGGGACCGGTCCGGTGCAGCTCGTTGGCCTGCGGTGTGCCGAAGGCCTTCAGATCAGCGCCCGCACAGAACGTTCCGCCCTCGCCCCACAGCACCGCCACCGACGCGGAATCGTCGCGTTCGAATTTCTCGAAGGCCGCGTACAGGGCGATTGCCGCCGGACCGTTCACCGCGTTACGCGCCTCGGGCCGGTTCAGGATCACCGTCGTCACCGGACCCTTGCGCTCCACCCGCACCGCATCACTCATGTCGCCTCCAGGAGTTGAGTTGTATCGCGCCGGTCGAGCAGTTCGGTCGCAAAGTCGTGATAGACGGCACGCAGCGGCGCACCGGGCCAATCCTCGGGCAGCAGATCGGCAGGCAGCATCGTATCGGTGAGCAGGTGCCGCACGATCGCCGCGGCGACCACGAAGCGGCCCGGAACGTCTGCGACAGCGGCCATCTCATCCAGAAGCCGGCGACCGTCCGCCGCCCAGCCGGGCAGGTCCCACAGCTGCGCGGCGAGCTGCTCGGGCGCGTCATCGCGCGCGGTGAGCACCCGCCGGACCCGATCGGCCAGATCGGGTTCGAGGTCGGGGTCGAGGTTGTTCGGGCCTCATCCATACACCCTCGCGTAATTCACCGAAACGATTGCGGTACATGCTGTTTCGCTGCGCAGCACGCGTTCGCGCATCGGCGCCGACGCCGGTCACAATCACGACATGCCAGTCGCCGCGCCAGGGTCGGATCCGGAGCCGCATCGCCTCGTCCTGACGGCGCTGGCGTGCCAGCAGCCGATCCGAGAGCCGGTAGCCGTCGGCCGAGCGGATTAGGTCACCGGCCCCGACCCTGCGGGTTAGCGCAACCCGCAGGGTCGTCTCCTTGATTCCGAAATCGGCTGTCAGCCTGATCAGCTCACTCGCGGTCGCCCAGGCCGCCGGATGGGCACCCAGCAGAACGCTGAGTACCACCGAGCGCGCGGTCATCGTCGCCATGACTACACCCCGGAGGTACGTCGGACGTAGTCGCCGAACGGCTCGTCGCGATGGCGCACCGCCTCGCGGAAGCCGTGTTCGACCGAGTCGGCAACGAAGGCGTGCCCCTCCGGGCGTGTGCCGGGCGATGCCGTCGAACAACGTGCTGACCATCCGACTGGTAGCCACACCCCGTTGCAACAGAGCGGAATTCAGCGCGAGCTTCACCATGATCAGCTGATTGACCGGCACCGCCGCAATGCGCTCCACCAGCCGTTCGGTGCGCTCGTAGAGATCTTTGGGGTCGGGCGCCTCGACGGCCAGACCCCACTCGGCGGCTTGCGCCCCGGTGATCGAATCACCGGTGAACAGAAGGCGTTTGGCCAGTTGGTCACCGAGCCGATGCGCCCACAGGCCGGCGGCCGGGACACCCCACACCCGGGTGGGCGGGTAACCGATTTTGGCGTCTGCCGCGGCGATAACCTGGTCGGCGTGCAACGCGATGTCGGTGCCGCCGGCCACGCAGTACCCGTGAATCTTGACCACCGTCGGCTTGTCAGCGTGCATCAGGCTCGAAAACCCGCGCACGAACCGGCTCATCATCTGATAGTCGATCATCGGGTCCCAGGGCTGGTCGGGCCGGTGGTTGATGCCCTGGGTTTTGCCGTCCAGCACGGTGCCCGCATAGGCGCCGGTCCCGCCGGCCGAGCCGGTGCCGTCGGCGTAAGCGGACAGGTCGAAGCCCGCGCAAAACCCTTCGCCGCGGCCGGATACCAGGATGACGTGCACGTTGGGGTCGAGGTCGGCACGCTCCACCAGCGCAGAGAGCTCCAGCGGAGTGTCCGCGACGATCGCGTTGCCCTTCTCCGGCCGGTTGAAGGTGATCCGCGCGACCCAGCCGGTGACCTCGTAGGTCATTGTCTTGAGGTTGTCGAAGTCGACTGGCCTGATCGCGTAAGTCACCGGTGGCTCAGCCCTTTACCAGGCACCGCTCCAGGATAGGCGCCAGATCCAGTCCGGTCAGCATGGTGCCGACCGCGCCGCCCCATTGACCGCCCAGCCTGGTGGTCAAGAACACCTCGGCGACCGCGGGGTAGCATGCCGGACCGGACCAGCAGCGAACCTTGCAACGCCAGGCAGATGTCCTCGGCGACCTTGCGCGCCCGGTAGGCGATGGTGTCCAGGTCGCTCAGCTCGTCGCGCAGCTGGCCGACGTGGCGGCCCAGCCGCGGGTCCTGACCGGCGCTCTCGTCGAGTTCGGCGAACAGCACCTCGATGCATTCCGGCCGAGTTGCCATGGCGCGCAAGGTATCTAGCACGCTCACGTTGCCCGAGCCTTCCCAGATGCCCACCAGCGGAGCCTCGCGGAACGTCCGCGGCATGCCGGAGTCCTCGACATAACCGTTTCCTCCCAGGCATTCCAGCGCCTTAGCGGCGTGCGGGGTGGCCCGCTTGCATACCCAGTGCTTGCTGGCCGCCAGACCGATGCGGCGCAGTAGCCGCCTCCTTGGCGTCCCCGCGCAGTGCGTTGTCGGTGGCGCTGGCCATCCGCATCGCGACGATCGTCGCGGCCTCGGCCTCGACGCCAGGTCGGCGAGCACGTTGCGCATCAGGGGTTGGTCAATCAGGTAGGCGCCGAAGGCCTTTCGGTGCTGGGCGTGATAGATCGCGCGGGTCAGGCCGGTGCGCATGCTGGTAGCGCTGCCCAGGATGCAGTCAAGGCGGGTGAGGTTGACCATCTCGATGATAGGCGGCACGCCACGCCCTCCTCGCCCACCAGCCAGACGACGGCACCGTCGTACTCCACCTCGCTCGAGGCGTTGGCATGGTTACCGAGCTTGTCCTTGAGCCGCTGCAAGAACATTCGGTTGCGGCTGCAGTCGGGCAGGATCCGCGGAAGCATGAAGCAAGACAGCCCACCGGGAGCCTGCGCGAGGACCAAGAAGATGTCGCACATGGGCGCCGAGTTGAACCAATTGTGACCGGTCAAACTGTAACTGCCGTACCGTTCGGAGTGGCCTGGGTGGTGCCGGCGCTCACGTCGGAACCACCCTGCTTCTCGGTCATCGACATCCCGGCGGTGATGCCGACTTTCGTGGTGGCCAGCTTGAGCTCGACCGCCGCTGGAGAACACAACCCCGCATCATCCGCAGTGCTCACCGAGGCTTTGATCCGCGAGGGCGGGCAGTGGGTACCTGGTTGGTGACGACATGCGTGTCCGACATGCCACTCATATTACAGTTTTCAACAGCCGAACAAGAGGTGTAATACGGGCGGCTCAGCCGCGAGTGCGCTCCCGCAGGAAGGCGATGTCGTCCTTACGTCCCTCATCGGCGGTCTCGCAGATCACTGGCGCGTCGGCGGCCTCGACCACCGCCACCAGCAATTCGGGATCGATTTTTCCGGTGCCGAAGTTGGCGTGCCGGTCGGCACCCGATCCCGCGGCATCGCGCGAATCGTTGCAGTGCACCAGGTCGATGCGCCCGGTCAGCGCCTTGATCCGGCCCACCGCGTCGATCAGCGCCTCACCGGCGGCCCAGGCGTGACAGGTATCCAGGCAGAAACCAATTCCCTTGTCGCCGATGTGATCCCACAGTTTGCCGATGGTGTCGAAATAGCGGGCCATGGCGTGGTCGCCGCCGGCGGTGTTCTCTAGATACACTGGGACGTCGGTTTCCAAATAGTCCAGCGCCTTGACCCACCGCTCGAAACCGGCCTCCGTGTCGTTGTCGTCCGCGTAACCGCCGTGCACGATGACCGCGGTCGCGTTGATCTGGGCGGCGGCGTCGCAGGTGTTTTGCAGGATCTTGCGCGACGGGATGCGGATGCGGTTGTTGGCCGAGGCGACGTTGATCAGATACGGCGCGTGCACATACAGCGGTGTGCCGGACGTCTTGAGCACCTCGGCGTCCTCGCGGGGTTTCGGCTTTTTCCAGCTCTGCGGGTTGCTGAGGAAAAACTGCACCACGTCGGCGCCGTCGGCTTGCGCGGCGGCCAGCGGGTCGTCATTGCGGACGTGCGAACCGATGAGCACGTCGGCCAGTCTAGTGATCCGGTGCGACGCGACGGCTTCTCGCGCGGGTAGCCGGCACGAAAAAGCCCCCGCACGAGGCGGGGGCTTTTTCGTCAGCAATTAGCGGTAATCGCTGTAGCCGTAGTCGTCCAGCGGAACCGCGGCACCGGTGGCCTGACCGAAGTCCGGGCTGTAGTACTGATCCTCGTAGGACGAAATCGTGTACGCCGCGGCGCGGGCCTCTTCGGTCGGCTGCACCTGGATGTTGCGGTACCGGTTGATGCCGGTGCCGGCCGGGATCAGCTTTCCAATGATCACGTTCTCCTTCAGACCGTTGAGCTTGTCGCTGCGGCAGTTGATCGCCGCGTCGGTCAGCACTCGCGTGGTCTCCTGGAACGACGCCGCGGACAGCCAAGAGTCGGTGGCCAGGCTCGCCTTCGTGATCCCCATCAGCACCGGACGACCGGCCGCGGGCTCGCTGCCCTCGGCCACCACCCGGCGGTTCTCCGCCTCGAACTCCGCACGGTCGATCAGCGAACCGGGCAGGAACTCCGTCGCGCCCGAGTCGATGATGGTGACCCGGCGCAACATCTGGCGCACGATCACCTCGATGTGCTTGTCGTGGATCGACACACCCTGAGCGCGGTAGACTTCCTGGACCTCGCGGACCAGGTGGATCTGCACCTCGCGGGGGCCCTGCACGCGCAGCACCTCGTGCGGGTCGGCCGAGCCTTCCATCAGCTGCTGGCCCACTTCGACGTGGTCGCCGTCGGACAGCACCCGCTCGGAACCGTCTTCGTGCTTGAACACACGCAGCCGCTGCCGCTTCGAGAGCTTATCGTAAACGACTTCCTCGCCGCCGTCGTCCGGAATGATGGTGATCTTGTAGAAACGGTCACCATCCTCGAGCTGGACCCGCCCGGTGACGTCGGCGATCGGCGCCTTGCCTCGCGGCACCCGGGCCTCGAACAGCTCCTGCACCCGCGGCAGACCACCGGTGATGTCCTCACCGACACCACCCTGGTGGAAGGTACGCATGGTCAGCTGCGTGCCGGGCTCACCGATGGACTGCGCGGCCACGATGCCGACAGCCTCGCCGATGTCGACCAGCTTGCCGGTCGCCATCGAACGCCCGTAGCAGGTCGCGCACACACCGGTACCCGTGGTGCAGGTCAGCACCGAACGCACCTTGACCGACGTGATGCCCGCGCCCAGCAGGGCCTCGATCTCCGGATCGCCCAGGTCCTCGCCGCGCGCGACGACCACGTTGCCCGCCTCGTCGACCGCGTCGGCACCCAAAGTCCGTGCGTACGCCGAGGTTTCGATGTACGGGTCACGGATCAGGCTGCCGTCGGGCTGACGCTCGGCCATCTTGACGATGATGCCGCGCTCGGTCTGGCAGTCGTGTTCGCGGACGATGACGTCCTGGCTCACGTCCACCAGACGACGGGTCAGGTACCCGGAATCGGCGGTACGCAACGCGGTGTCCGCCAAGCCCTTTCGAGCACCGTGGGTGTTGATGAAGTACTCCAGCACGGTCAGGCCCTCGCGGAACGACGACTTGACCGGACGCGGGATGAACTCACCCTTCGGGTTGGTCACCAGACCCTTCATACCGGCCAACGTCCGGGTCTGGGTGAAGTTACCCGTGGCGCCCGAGTCGACGATTGTGATGATCGGGTTGTCGCTGGGGTAGTGCTCCCGCAGCGCCTTACCGACCTCGTCGGTGGCTTCCTTCCAAATCTCCACCAGCGCCTCATTGCGCTCGTCATGGTTCAAAGCACCACGCTGGAACTGCTTTTCGACCTTGTCGGCCCGGTCCTCGTAGTGGTCGAGGATCTCCTTCTTACGCGGCGGCACCAGCACGTCGGCCATCGAGACCGTGACACCGCTGCGGGTCGCCCAGTAGAAACCGGCGTCCTTTAGCTTGTCCACGGTCTGCGCGACCATGATCATCGGGTAGCGCTCGGCCAGGTCGTTGATGATCTTGGCCTGAACCTTCTTGTGCATCTGCTTGTTCACGAACGGGTAGCCCAGCGGCAGCAGTTCGTTGAACAGCACCCGACCCAGGGTCGTCTCGGCCATCCACGCATCGCCTGGCTGCCAACCGTTTTGGCCGAACAACTCCGCCTCGATCTCGGCCGGCGGACGCAGCTCCGTCAACCTCACCTTGATCTTGGCCCGCACCGAGAGCACACCGCGGTCCGACGCCATGATGGCCTCGGCTGGCGAAGAGTACACGCCGACCTCCGGCTGATCCTTGGCCGCCGGCTGGTATTCGCCGTCGGCCCCGGCCACCTCGGTGGTCAGGTAGTACAGACCGGTCACCATGTCGAGTCGCGGCATGGCCAGCGGACGGCCGGACGCAGGCGACAAGATGTTGTTGCTCGACAGCATCAGGATGCGAGCCTCGGCCTGCGCCTCGGCACTCAGCGGCAAGTGCACCGCCATCTGGTCACCGTCGAAGTCGGCGTTGAACGCCTCACACACCAACGGGTGCAGCTGAATAGCCTTGCCCTCCACCAGCATTGGCTCGAAAGCCTGAATACCGAGGCGGTGCAGGGTGGGCGCGCGGTTCAGCAGCACGGGGTGCTCCGCGATGACTTCTTCGAGCACGTCCCACACCTGGGGACGCTGGCGCTCGACCATGCGCTTGGCGCTCTTGATGTTCTGCGCGTGGTTGAGGTCCACCAGACGCTTCATCACGAACGGCTTGAACAGCTCCAGCGCCATCAGCTTGGGCAGACCGCACTGGTGCAGCTTGAGCTGCGGACCGACCACGATGACCGAACGGCCCGAGTAGTCGACACGCTTACCGAGCAGGTTCTGCCGGAACCGGCCCTGCTTACCCTTGAGCAGATCCGACAGCGACTTGAGCGGACGGTTGCCCGGCCCGGTGACCGGACGGCCGCGACGGCCGTTGTCGAACAGCGCGTCGACGGACTCCTGCAACATCCGCTTCTCGTTGTTGACGATGATCTCGGGCGCGCCGAGGTCGATCAGCCTCTTGAGGCGGTTATTGCGGTTGATCACGCGGCGGTACAGGTCGTTGAGGTCGCTGGTCGCGAACCGGCCACCGTCGAGCTGCACCATCGGACGCAGCTCCGGCGGGATCACCGGCACCGCATCGAGCACCATGCCCATCGGCGAGTTGCCCGACTGCTGGAACGCCGCGACGACCTTCAGCCGCTTCAGTGCACGAAGCTTCTTCTGCCCCTTGCCGTTCCGAATGACGTCGCGCAGCATCTCGGCCTCGGCGTCGATGTCGAAGTTCTCGATCAGCTTCTGGATCGACTCCGCGCCCATGGCACCGGTGAAGTACTCGCCGTAGCGGTCGACCAGCTCGCGGTAGAGGTTCTCGTCGACGATCAGCTGCTTGGGAGCCAGCTTGGTGAACGTCGTCCAGATGTCCTCGAACCGGTCCAGCTCGCGCTGGGCCCGGTCGCGGATCTGACGCATCTCACGCTCGCCGCTGTCCCGAACCTTGCGTCGCGCATCGGCTTTCGCGCCCTCGGCCTCCAGCGCGGCCAAGTCGGCCTCCAGCTTCTGGGCACGTGCCTCCAGATCCGCGTCACGCTGGTCCTCGACACCCTTGCGCTCTACCACCATCTCGGCCTCGAGCGTGGAGAACTCGTTGTGCCGCATCTCCTCGTCGACCGAGGTGATCACATAGGCCGCGAAGTAGATGATCTTCTCGAGATCCTTCGGTGCCAGGTCAAGCAGGTAGCCCAACCGGCTCGGCACACCCTTGAAGTACCAGATGTGCGTGACCGGCGCGGCCAGCTCGATGTGGCCCATCCGCTCGCGACGCACCTTGGCGCGAGTCACCTCGACGCCGCAGCGCTCACAAATGATGCCCTTGAAACGCACGCGCTTGTACTTGCCGCAGTAGCACTCCCAGTCGCGAGTCGGTCCGAAGATCTTCTCGCAGAACAGGCCGTCCTTCTCCGGCTTCAGCGTGCGGTAGTTGATCGTCTCCGGCTTCTTGACCTCGCCGTAAGACCATTGCCTGATGTCCTCCGCGGTCGCCAAACCGATACGGAGTTCATCGAAGAAGTTGACGTCGAGCACGTAACTCCCTTTCCCCTTGCGGGTTCAGTAACGATTTAATGCTAGGTCGCGCTAAGCGAGATCCTCGACGGACGCAGATTCGTTGCGCGACAGGTTGATTCCCAGGTTCGCTGCTGCGCGCTCAAGGTCCTCGTCCTCGCCTTCGCGCAGCTCGATGGCCGCACCATCGGAGGAGAGCACCTCAACGTTGAGGCACAGCGACTGCAGCTCCTTGAGTAGCACCTTGAACGACTCTGGGATGCCCGGCTCGGGGATGTTCTCGCCCTTGACGATCGCCTCGTACACCTTGACCCGACCGACGGTGTCGTCGGACTTGATGGTCAACAGCTCCTGCAACGTGTACGCCGCGCCGTAGGCCTGCATGGCCCAGCACTCCATCTCACCGAACCGCTGTCCACCGAACTGCGCCTTACCACCTAACGGCTGCTGGGTGATCATCGAGTACGGACCCGTCGAGCGCGCGTGGATCTTGTCGTCCACCAAGTGGTGCAGCTTCATAATGTACATGTAGCCAACGGTCACCGGGTACGGGAACAGCTCGCCACTGCGGCCGTCAAACAGCACCACCTTGCCGTCGGCATCCACCATCACGTCGCCGTCGCGGTTGGGCAGCGTGCAGGACAACAGACCCTGCAGCTCCTCCTCCTTGGCACCGTCGAACACCGGAGTTGACACGATCTGGTCCGGCTGAGCGTGCCGCAACTGCTCCGGCAGGTTCGCCGCCCAGTCCGGCGTGCCTTCGATGTCCCAGCCAGCCTTGGCGACCCACCCGAGGTGGGTTTCCAGGATCTGACCGATGTTCATCCGTCGCGGCACACCGTGCGTGTTCAGGATAATGTCGACGGGCGTGCCGTCTGGCAAGAAGGGCATGTCCTCGACGGGCAGGATCTTGCCGATGACACCCTTGTTGCCGTGGCGTCCGGCCAGCTTGTCACCGTCGGAGATCTTGCGCTTCTGGGCCACATAGACGCGGACCAGCTCGTTGACGCCGGCCGGCAGCTCGTCGTCATCCTCGCGGGAAAACACGCGGATGCCGATGACCTTGCCGGACTCACCGTGCGGCACCTTCAACGACGTGTCGCGGACCTCGCGGGCCTTCTCGCCGAAGATCGCCCGCAGCAGCCGCTCCTCCGGGGTCAGCTCGGTCTCACCCTTCGGGGTGACCTTGCCGACCAGGATGTCGCCGTCGCGAACCTCGGCGCCGATGCGCACGATGCCCCGCTCGTCCAAGTCGGCCAGCACCTCGTCGGAGACGTTCGGGATGTCCCGGGTGATCTCCTCGGCGCCCAGCTTGGTGTCGCGGGCGTCGATCTCGTGCTCCTCGATGTGGATCGAGGTGAGCACGTCCTCCTCAACCAGCCGGTTGGACAGGATGATCGCGTCCTCGTAGTTGTGGCCTTCCCACGGCATGATCGCCACCAGCAGGTTCTTGCCCAGGGCCATCTCACCGTTCTGGGTGCACGGGCCGTCGGCGATGACCTGGCCCGCCTCGACGCGGTCGCCCGCGTCGACGATTGGCGACTGGTTCGCGCAGGTGCCGTGGTTAGACCGGGCGAACTTACGCATCCGGTAGGTGTGCCGGGTGCCGTCGTCGGCCATCACGGTGATGTAGTCGGCGGACACCTCCTCGATAACCCCGGACTTGTCGGCGACAACGACATCGCCGGCATCGATCGCGGCGCGCAGCTCCATGCCGGTGCCGACCAGCGGGGCCTCGCTGCGTACCAGCGGAACCGCCTGGCGCTGCATGTTGGCACCCATCAGGGCACGGTTAGCGTCGTCGTGCTCAAGGAACGGGATCATGGCCGTGGCCACCGACACCATCTGGCGCGGCGACACGTCCATGTAGTCCACCTCGGACGACGGGACGTATTCGACCTCGCCCGCCTTGCGGCGAACCAGCACACGCGACTCTTCGAAGCGGCCGTCGGCGTCGATCGGCGAGTTGGCCTGCGCCACGACGTGGCGGTCCTCCTCGTCGGCGGTCAGGTAGTCGATCTGGTCGGTGACCACACCGTCGACCACCTTGCGGTACGGAGTCTCGATGAACCCGAACGGGTTGACCCGCGCGTACACCGACAGCGATCCGATCAGACCGATGTTCGGACCCTCCGGAGTCTCGATCGGACACATCCGGCCGTAGTGCGACGGGTGCACGTCACGGACCTCGAGGCCCGCACGCTCACGCGACAGACCACCGGGGCCCAGGGCCGACAACCGGCGCTTATGGGTCAGACCCGACAGCGGGTTGTTCTGGTCCATGAACTGCGACAGCTGGCTAGTGCCGAAGAACTCCTTGATCGCCGCCACGACCGGGCGGATGTTGATCAGGGTCTGCGGCGTGATGGCCTCGACGTCCTGAGTGGTCATCCGCTCGCGGACCACCCGCTCCATGCGCGACATGCCGACCCGGATCTGGTTCTGGATCAGCTCGCCCACGGTGCGTAGGCGGCGGTTGCCGAAGTGGTCGATGTCGTCGGTCTCCACCGGCACCTCGACCCCACCGGGGACCGTCATCGTCGGCTGGCCCTCGTGCAAGCGCACCAGGTACTCGATGGTGGCGACGACGTCTTCCTCGGTCAGCGTCGACGACGTGATCGGCTCGCCGGCGTGCAGCCCCAGCTTCTTGTTGACCTTGTAGCGGCCCACCCGGGCCAGGTCGTAGCGCTTCTCCTTGAAGAAGAGGTTCTCCAGCAGGGTCTGCGCGGACTCCCTAGTCGGCGGCTCGCCCGGACGCAGCTTGCGGTAGATGTCCAGCAGCGCCTCGTCGGTGCCGGCGGTGTTGTCCTTCTCCAGCGTCGACATCATGGTCTCGGAGAAGCCGAACCGCTCCGTGATCTGCTCGTTGGTCCAGCCGAGGGCCTTGAGCAGCACGGTGACAGGCTGACGACGCTTGCGGTCGATGCGCACACCGACGGTGTCGCGCTTGTCGACGTCGAACTCCAGCCAGGCGCCGCGGCTCGGGATCACCTTGACGCTGTGCAGCAGCTTCTCGGTCGACTTGTCGATCGTCTCGTCGAAATACACACCGGGCGAGCGGACCAGCTGGCTGACCACGACACGCTCGGTCCCGTTGATAATGAACGTGCCCTTTTCGGTCATCATCGGGAAGTCGCCCATGAAGACCGTCTGGCTCTTGATCTCACCGGTGTTGTTGTTGATGAATTCGGCCGTGACGAACAGCGGTGCCGCGTACGTCATGTCCTTGTCTTTGCACTCGTCCACCGGCGCCTTGACTTCGTCGAAGCGGGGGTCGGAGAACGACAGCGACATCGAGCCGGAGAAATCCTCGATCGGCGACAGCTCGTACAGCACCTCTTCGAGGCCACCAACCGGGTTGAGTTCGCCGCGAGCGGCGGCGATCTCACGCCAACGCGGCGAGCCGATCAACCACTCAAAGGAGTCGGTCTGCACGTCGAGCAGCCCCGGAACCTCAAGCGGTTCGCGAAGCTTGGCGAAAGAAACTCGGTCAGGTGATCCGGGCACGGAGTTGTTAGAACTAGAGGAGTCCGTCTTGCTCTGGCGAGAATCTGCCAAGATGCATCCTTCCAGCACCTCGTGCGACTCACGAGAACCGGGGCCACCGGACCTGTTCGCCGCGAATTGTGTCGGTTATGCCGGCGAACGATCTACCCGACTCTCACGCCCACAACTAAATAGCTGAGCTGCAGAAAAAGGCTCAGACTAAGGACCACGGTGGCGGGTGAGGGCGGGCAAGAAGTAGCCAACGCAACGTCCAACAATAGCGCAGGCGCGCGCATTCTTCAACTAACCATTCAGGGAGTACCGGCGCTGGCAGGCGTCTCGACTATCCCGTGGGTACATGCTGTCTTACAAATTTACGTGTCCGCGCTCTTGTCGTCAAGAGGAACGCACCGCAAGTTGTGAGAAAATCTTGCGGCCCCCGCCTCCGGCTGTTCTCGACGCGCCACGAGCAGCCGACCCGCCGAGCGGGGGCTACGCGGGGGAGCGATTGGGGGCGGGGACTAGTCGCCGAACTCGTGCGCCTGGTACCGGTGCGTGCCCTCGAGGTCGTCGAGAATCGCGGCCTGCGCCTTCTTCGGCAGGGTGTGCAACATCTCCCGCACCCGGGCCTGGCGGCGGGCCACACCCTTGCGCTCCGGCATGCCTGGCGTCGCCGTGATCTGCGGCGGCACGCCCTCGATCTGTTCGGTGCCGCCGGCGTGGTGACCCTGGTCGAGCAGCGCCTGCTCTTCGGCCATGGTCGCCTCGTCCTTCTCCTCGGACATACCGATCGGTCCGATGCGTCGGCCGTTGAGGAATTGGCGCACGACGGGCTCGTCGCTGGTCAACAAGACCTCGCGGGGCCCGAACATCACCAGGCGCTTACGGAACAACATGCCGATGTTGTCCGGCACCGTGCGGGCGATGTTGATGTTGTGCGTCACGATCAGGATGGTCGCGTCGATCTGGGCGTTGATGTCTAGGATCAGCTGACTCAGGTAAGCGGTACGAACGGGGTCCAGACCGGAGTCAGGCTCGTCACAGAGGATGATTTGTGGGTCCAACACCAGGGCGCGGGCCAGGCCGGCACGCTTGCGCATACCACCGGATATCTCACCGGGGAACTTTTTCTCGTCTCCCCCGAGACCCACCATCTCCAGCTTCTCCATGACGATGTCACGGATTTCGCTTTCCTTCTTCTTGGTGTGCTCGCGCAGCGGAAAGGCGGTGTTGTCATACAGATTCATCGACCCGAACAGCGCGCCGTCCTGGAACAGCACACCGAAAAGAGTCCGAATCTCGTAGAGCTCCTTGGCGGAGCACTCGATGATGTCGGTGCCGTCGATGACAATCGAGCCACGTTCCGGACGAAGAAGGCCGATCAGGGATTTCAAAAACACCGACTTACCGGTACCCGACGGGCCCAGCAAAACGCTGACCTCCCCGGCGGGGATATCCAGGGTCACGTCTTCCCAAATCCTCGAGGAGCCGAAGGATTTGGTCAGACCGCTGACCTCGATAGCGACGCCCATAGGAATCCTTCCGTCGACACCTGCTGCCACCTGCCCCTTTGTGTAGCTTGAGTCACTGTAGTGCACGCCTGCACCAGCACAGCAGTAGTTGTGCAGCACCGGAGGAAAAATTAGCAGACTCGAGACCCCCACCCTTAGACGCAGGCTAATGGTCATCGGAGCAGCGGTAAAGGGGTCAAACGGTCGGAGCCCAGTTGCCGTGGAAGCCCATCGGTACGCGCTGGGGCTGGTGGATCGTGGCGATCGACTCGAGCGTTTGCGCGTCGAGCAAGAGTAATTGCCCTTCATCACGGCCGCGGTGATAGCCGTACCCATCAGCACGCCGTCATCCTCGGCACGCGCGCCCGCTCCGTTCGCCGGGTTCGGCACAAAGGACATCTTGCCGAGCAAAAGGTCCGGATCGAGCGCGGCAACGACGCTGTATCCTGTCGCGTAGTCGTGCTTGTAGCGCGCTGGTCATCTCGGTCGCCCCGCTCGACAAGTAGCCGCCATCCATGCCGACGGTATAGCCGAACCAACGCCAACTGCCCAGCAAGCTTTCATCGATGCGCGGGAACTCCTGCGGCCGGTCGTCGCGGCATTCGGTGGAAACCGCCCCGGTGGTCAGCGAGAAATCGTGCATCACCGGCGACCCGGTCACCTCGATGTCGATGGTGCGGCGCGCGCGGCCCGCGATGTCGATCACGGAGTAGTGCACGGTGCGGCCGCGCCCGAAAGGGTTAGGACACCGCGTTGCAGTTCGCCGGTGTGCGGATCCCGGTGCGGGTACGGGGTGTAGCCGCCGAACAGGGTCCCGTCGAAGTCGCAGGGCCCGACCGTGTCCAGCTCGTCGGTGAGTTCTTAGTTGGCGCCGCCGCCCTCGACGAGCGCCAGCGTGCGCCCCGCGTGGGTCAGCACGTTGGTGTTGTGTCCGACCGACAACATGCCGGCGTACGGGTTCAGTCCGGTGGGTTGCGGCTCCCCCAGGGCGGCACACACGGGTGGTGTGCGGACCCACCGGTTGCTATACCAGCACAGCCTTGCTGTCGCGCCACGCCGTGGACCACCGCGTCGCCGGTGAACCAGCGGTAGGTCGCCGGATCGATCTCGGCGGCCGGGTTCGGCCCGTTGCGCAGGTAGCGGCCGTTGAGGTGTTCCGGGATCTGTCTGGTGACAGGCAGGTCGGTCGCGGTCACCTCGGCACTCACAGGTGCCAGGAAATCCTCAATCCTCGAGATAGGGGTTACGCACTTTGGTGATCGGGGTGGAAGTCACTGCTGAGCTCGCTATAACCTATAACATTGATATTTCAGCGTTATTAGGTATGGTAAGCTGGCGCCGCGGCAAGGGCAAGGGCCTGCTAGAGAAGTACTTTGAAGTACTAAAGAAGTGCTTAGAGAAAACTGATGAGATGACTTCGGAGCTTCGGCGTAGCGTTCGCGACGAGATGCTGCACGCGGCGGTGAACCTGCTCGACAACGACGGGCCCGATGCCCTGCAGACCCGCAAGGTGACCAGCGCCGCGGGCACCTCGACGATGGCGGTGTACACCCACTTCGGCGGCATGCGGTCGCTAGATCGCGGCGGTCGCCGATGAGGGGTTGCGCCAGTTCGACGCGGCGTTGACGGTGCCGCCGACGGAGGATCCGGTCGCGGACCTGTTCTCCGGGTCGGCGCCGCGTACCGGCGCTACGCGATCGAGCGGCCGCACATGTATCGACTGATATTCGGCAGCACCAGCGCACACGGCATCAACGCGCACAACGTGCTGACGCTGACGGTCGCCGAGATCGACGAGCACATCAAATTTACTTGTGGCGCTGGGTGATTCAACCGAACGAGTGGCCCAGTCGCTGAGAGCCTCGACCCGTCCTGAAGGGTGTGAACGCACGAAACCCCCGGTACTCCTAAAACCAGGGGTCCCGGGGGGTTTGCGTGTGAAGCGGGCTACTTGACGGTGACGGTGGCGCCGGCGGCCTCGAGCTTGGTCTTGGCCTCGTCGGCGGCCTCCTTGGCGACCTTCTCCAGCATCGGCTTGGGAGCACCGTCGACCAGGTCCTTGGCCTCCTTGAGGCCCAGGCCGGAGACGATCTCACGGACCACCTTGATCACGCCGATCTTCTTGTCGCCGGCGGACTCGAGGATGACGTCGAACTCCGACTGCTCCTCGGCGGCCTCGGCGGCACCGCCGCCGGCAGCACCACCGCCACCGGCGGCGGCGACGGCGACCGGAGCGGCCGCTGTGACCTCGAAGGTCTCCTCGAACTTCTTCACGAAGTCGGAGAGCTCGAGCAGGGTCATTTCCTTGAATGCGTCAAGCAGG
The DNA here is from genome assembly GCF_902168065.1 of Mycobacterium tilburgii. Taxonomy (GTDB): domain Bacteria; phylum Actinomycetota; class Actinomycetes; order Mycobacteriales; family Mycobacteriaceae; genus Mycobacterium; species Mycobacterium tilburgii. Next base: position 29,760 of record NZ_LR655692.1, read on the forward strand.
TCGTCAGTAGAGATTTTTGCCATGGTGTGGGTCCTTCCTGATTTGGGGGTTTGAGTTATTCGGCGTCAGCCGAGGTCTCGGCGGGAGCTTCCGAAGCTGTTTCTTCCGGGGCGGTTTCTGGGACGGGGGCCGCTTCTGCAGCCGCGGCGGGAGCCGGTTCGGAAGCCTTCTTCTCCTGCAGGGCCGCCGCCAAGCGGGCCAGCTGCGAGGCCGGCGCGTTGAACAGCCCGGCCGCCTTGGCCAGGTTGCCCTTCATGGCGCCGGCCAGCTTGGCCAGCAGCACCTCGCGCGAATCCAGGTCGGCGATGCGCTCGACCTCGGCCACCATCAGGGGGTGGCCGTCCATGTAGCCACCCTTGATAACCAGCGCCTTGTTCTCCTTGGCGAAGGTCTTGATGGCCTTGGCGGCGTCCACCGGCTCGCCCTTGACGAACGCGATGGCCGTCGGGCCGACGAACAGCTCGTCGAGTACCTCGATGCCCGCCTCCGTCGCCGCGCGCTTGATCAGCGTGTTTTTGGCCACGGTGTAGGTGGCCGAACCCGCCAGCGAGCGGCGCAGCTCGGCCAGGTTGGCGACCGTCAGCCCGCGGTATTCAGTGATGACGGTTGCGGTTGAGGCGCTGAATTGCTCGGCGATGTCGGCAACGGCGGTGGCCTTGTCGGCTTTTGCCATACATACCTCCTCGGTGAAAGTTCGACGTATCGTCTGTGATCACCCGAGGAACGACGAACGCCCCGGCGCAGGAAGCGGCACGGGGCGTGAATATAACCGGCGCGGGCGCCAGCGGTACTGCCTCGTCCTCCTGCGTGGGCCGCCGGGATGGTCCCGGACCTTCGACCGATTGCTCGGTGACCGACGGTCTTCGGTGGATCGGGACCAAGGATAGCGTGACCCGCCCTGCTCAGCCAAAACGGCTCAGTTGGGCGACCGCGGCTTACAGACCCGCGAGGCGGGCCGCGCCGACCAGGCCCGCCTCGCCGCCCAGCTCGGCTGGCACCACCCGCAGGCCGCTCAGAAAGTCCAGGCCGGCGTAGTCGTTCAGCGCCGCACGCAGCGGGTCGAAGAGCAGCAGACCGGATTTCGCCACGCCTCACCGACGACGACCAGGTCCAGGTCGCACACCGCGGCCACCGAGGCGATCATCGCCGCCAGTCCGGTTGCGCCGCGGTCGAACGCGCACAGCGCGATGTCGTTCCCCGCCGCCGCGGCGGCGGCCAGGTCGCGTGCCCCGGCGCCGACGGGCGCCGACCAACCGTTGGCCCGGGCCCATCGCACCAACCACGGCCCGAACGCCACCGTCTCGACGCAGCCGCGGCCCCCCCGCAGCTGCACCGCTCGCCGCCCTGCTCGACCACCACATGACCGACGTGACCCGCATTGCCGCTGCGCCCGGTGTACGGCTACCGCCCAGCACCAACCCACCGCCGACCCCGGTTCGACACGACCATCCCCAGCAGGAATCCCGCACCGCGGCCGACGCCGTGCCAGTGCTCGCCGGGCGCCATACAGATGCCGTCGCCGTCGAGCCTTACCGGAACGCCGGGCACCGCGGCCGCGACCCGGTCCCGCACCGGAAACCCTCGCCAGCCGGGGATGTTGATCGGGCTCACGGTCCCGCGGGGCAGGTCGATCGGCCCGGCCGAGGCGATCCCCACCGCGCGTACCGCGCCGCCGGCCGACGTCAGCGCTTCGGCGACGACAGCGTCGACGACGTCCCACACCTGTTCGCCGGACCCGCCCGGCGGGGTGGGCCGGGTGATGGTGTGCACCAGCGCGCCTTCCGAATTAGCTAGGCCCGCAGCAATTTTCGTGCCACCAATGTCCAGACAGAGGGTAAACATATTCGCTCAGTGCCTGTGGGTGTTGGCGGGGGTCGCCGGTGTGCTCGTAACCCGCGGCGAGCCGGACGAGCTCGGCACGCCGCGCATCCAGCACAGCCGGAAGGCGCGACGCCGAGGGCGCCCAGCAGGTGCCCGGCGATCGCGGGCCGCACCCGGGCCAGCGGCGGTGCCGCCCGCGACGGCGTGCGCCAGCCGTCCCGGTCGGGGCTCGGCTCGGCGAACCGCAGCGGATTGCGGGCGTGGTAGGCGGCGACGTCGTCGTCGCCGATCTCGACCGCAATGGTCACGTCGGCGTAGAGCGCCCGCGCCCGCGGATCGGCCAACACCGCCGCCGCGACGCTGCCGATCTCCAGCCGCGCGGTGAGGTCGAGCAACACCTTGGCCTCGGACGGCGTCCGGTCGCCGGTCAACCCCCGCGCCGCGGCCTCGGCGGCGATCACCCGCTCGGTCACCAGGAGCTGAGTGAGCCATCGCCGCAATTGCCGGCCCTCGCTGGTACTGCGGTCCGGCAGCGCGGACGCGCGGGGACCGTCGCGTAGCCGCGCCTCCGCCGCGTCGAGCTCCTCGACCGCGACGGTGGCGACCCAGGCGACGCTCATGGCACCGTCACTGTAACCGCGGGCGAGTAGATCAGCTGTCCGGCGCAGCCGATCCGGATCAGCGCCCACCATTGGCCGAGGGTCAGCCACGCCGGCGGGCGAACATTGAAGCCGAGCTCGGCGCTGCCGCCGGCTGGCAGGACCGCGCCGAGCTCGGCCGGGCCGATCCACTCCCATGTGCCCCACGGGCTGATCAGATGGGCCTCCAGCGACACATCCACCCCCGCATTGCTGCCCACCGTCACCGTCAACCGGCCGGTCTCCCCGGCGCGCAACGCGATTTCGCCGGGCCCGCCGATGAGGTTAGGCCAACTCCGCCGGCGGGTCCGCACCGACCTGGACGATGCACACGTCCTCGACCGGCTGGCACCATGTGGGCGGCACGTCCTGCCCGGTGATGCGCAGCTTCGCCCGCACCGGGTACAGGCCGGGCGCAGCGTCGACCGGAACGGCCAGCGCCACAACGGCTTCCCGGTGCTCACCGGGTTCCAGCAGGAACGGCAGCTGGGTCGGCGCCGCCGACCAGCCATCCGGGCAGACCACCACGACGGTGCCGGTCAGCGTCGCATCAGTGCAGTCGCCGACCGCGGTAAGCCGCAATGTCACTTCGCCGCCGGGCGGGGCGGTCGCGCGCTGCGGGTGCAGGTGGGCGACGGCCGGCAGCCCGCCCAGCGGTGCGGGTCCGCGATTGTGCAGCCAGTAGCGGGCGTAAAGCGGTTGAGCGGCTTCGGCTTCCGGGCCCAGTGCGACAGTGTGGTCGACGGTCTTGGGTAGTTCCAGCCGGGCCAGCACGGTGGTCACCTGGTAGCCCTGAGCTCGATCGATCGCCGGGCTTCCCGCGGCACCTCGAGCAGGTCGGCGAGCCCGGTGACGTGCAGCGTGCCGAGCGTCGATCCGACGAGACGCGGGCGTGGGAACCGGTCGTCTCCACCAAGCGCAGGGCCACCGAGGCGGGATCGACGGTTCGGCCTTGCCGGCGGGCAGCGGGTTCCCAGCCGCCTTGAGCGCGCCGAGGTGCACGGCGTCGGCGGGTTCGACATGCAGCAGCGACCCGGCGGCCGCCCACGTGCCGCGCCGCGGGCCCGGACGGACCGCGCGTAGCGGATACGCGAATTGTGCACTGCGGGACGGGATATCGTCTTGCCGCCAGTCGAGATCGGCTGCCACCGAAGCGATTTCGGCGCCCAGCCGATCCTCGTCAACCCCGGTGTTGGTTGTTGCCAACTTGAATTTGGCAGACTGCTGGGATGACTTCTACCAAACACCGCGAGGTGGCCAGGCTGGACAGGGTGCCGTTGCCGGTCGAAGCGGCTCGGGTCGCCGTCACTGGTTGGCAAGTCACTCGCTCCACCGCTCGCGTCCTCACCAAATTGCCAGGCAAAGGGCCGTGGCAACAGAAAATGATCAGGCAGCTCCCCCAGACGTTCGCTGACCTGGGGCCCACATACATAAAGTTCGGTCAGATCATCGCGTCCAGTCCCGGCGCCTTCGGCGAATCGCTGTCCCGCGAATTCCGCGGCCTGCTCGACCGGGTACCGCCGGCCGACTCCGACGAGGTGCACAAGCTGTTCGTCGATGAGCTGGGCGCCGACCCGGCCGATCTGTTCGCCGAGTGGGAAGAAACACCATTCGCGTCCGCGTCGATCGCCCAGGTGCACTACGCCACGATGCACAGCGGCGAAAAGGTGGTCGTGAAGATCCAGCGGCCGGGCATCCGTCGCCGGGTCGCCGCCGACCTGCAGATCCTGAAACGTTTCGCCCAGGCCGTCGAACTGACCAAGCTGGGCCGTCGGCTCTCGACGCAAGACGTGGTGGCGGACTTTGCCGCGAACCTGGCCGAGGAGCTGAACTTCCGTCTCGAGGCGCAGTCGATGGAGGCGTGGGTTTCGCATCTGCACGTGTCCCCGCTGGGCAAGAACATCCGGGTACCGACCGTGCACTGGGACTTCACCAGCGACCGGGTGCTGACGATGGAGCGGGTGCACGGCATTCGCATCGACGACGTCGCGGCGATCCGCAAGGCCGGGTTCGACGGCGTCGAACTGGTCAAGGCCCTGCTGTTCTCGCTGTTCGAAGGCGGTCTGCGGCACGGCCTGTTCCACGGCGACCTGCACGCCGGCAACCTCTACGTCGACGATCAGGGTCGCATCGTGTTCTTCGACTTCGGGATCATGGGACGCATCGACCCGCGCACCCGGTGGCTGCTGCGCGAACTCGTGTACGCCCTGCTGGTCAAGAAGGACCACGCGGCGGCCGGCAAAATCGTCGTGCTGATGGGCGCCGTCGGCACCATGAAGCCCGAGACCCAGGCCGCCAAGGACCTGGAGAAATTCGCCACCCCGCTGACCATGCAGACGCTCGGCGACATGTCCTACGCCGACATCGGGAGGCAGCTGTCGACACTGGCCGACGCCTACGACGTCAAACTGCCACGCGAGCTGGTGCTGATCGGCAAGCAGTTCCTCTACGTCGAGCGGTACATGAAGCTGCTCGCGCCGAAGTGGCAGATGATGTCCGATCCGCAGCTCACAGGGTATTTCGCCAACTTCATGGTCGAGGTCAGCCGCGAACATTCCTCCGACGTCGAGGTCTAGGGGCGACCATTGCAGATCCGCACGGGCTACGCGAGCTCCGGGACTATCTTGGGCGGCCGGGGGGCGACCTGAAGATCTACTACGAGGACATGGGCGATATCGACGCCTCGCCGGTGCTGCTGATCATGGGACTCGGCGCGCAGCTGCTGCTGTGGCGCACCGAGTTCTGCGAAAAGCTCGCCAGCCACGGTCTGCGGATCATCCGTTACGACAACCGGGACGTCGGCCTGTCCGACAAGACCGAACGGCGCAGCGTCGGGCAGCCACTGGTCACCCGGTTGCTGCGCTCGTGGGTGAGGCTGCCGAGCAAGGCGACGTACACGCCCGAAGACATGGCCGCCGACGCCGCGCGCACTGCCGTCGTTGATCAAGGGCCCGGCGCCGGGCGCACCGCGCGATGTGATCCTCGACAACGCGGTCCGCGTGGGCAGGTCATCGGCAGCCCGCGCTACCGCATACCCGACGAGCAAATTCGCGCCGAAGCCGCCGAGGGATACGACCGCAACTATTACCCCGCAGGGCGTCGTCGGGCAGTTCAGCGCAATCCTGGGCAGCGGAAGTCTGGTGCACCACAATCAGCGCATCGTGGCGCCCACGGTTGTCATTCACGGGCGGGCCGACAAACTTATGCGGCCCACGGGCGGACGGGCGATAGCGCGGGCAATAAGCGGCGCCCGATTGGTGTTATTCGACAGAATGGGACATGATCTGCCACAGCAGCTGTGGGACTCGGTGATCAGTGTTCTGACCGGCAATTTCGCCGAGGCCAGCTAAGGCCCGGAGTCGAGCAGCCGGCCCGGCGATCTTCCGATCGACGTTGTTTCGCGCGAGGTCCCACGGCGTTGTGGCTTTGAATAATCTGGAGGAAGTGAAAGTGCCGAAGCTGAAGCCGTATTACGAAGAGTCGCAGGCAACCTACGACATTTCGGACGACTTCTTTGCGTTGTTCCTGGACCCCAACATGGTCTACACGTGCGCGTATTTCGAACGCGACGACATGACCCTGGAACAAGCACAGCTGGCGAAGCTGGATCTCGGCCTGCGCAAACTGAACCTGGAGCCGGGGATGACGCTGCTCGACGTCGGATGCGGCTGGGGCGGAGCGGTTGTCCGCGCGGTCGAGAAGTACGACGTGAACGTCATCGGCATCACCCTCAGCCGAAACCACTACGCGCGCACCAAGAAAAAGCTGGCCGCGATTCCCACCAACCGGCGCGCCGAGGCACGCTTGCAGGGCTGGGAAGAGTTCGACGAACACGTGGACCGGATCATCAGCTTCGAGGCCTTCGACGCGTTCAAGAAGGAGCGCTGGCCCACGTTCTGGGATTGGGCCTACGAGACCCTGCCCGAGGGCAGCCGGATGCTGATGCACAGTATCTTCACGCACCCGCAGTCGTACTGGAAAGAGCACGGCATCCCGATCACGATGTCCGACTTGAGGTTTTTGCACTTCCTCGGCAAGGAGATCTTCCCCGGCGGGCAGATGTGCGGCGAACCCGACATCGTCGACTACTCCCGCGACAGCGGCTTCACGCTCGAACACACCGAGTATCTGCAGCCGCACTACGCGCGGACGTTGGACATCTGGGCGGCCAACCTGGAGGCCAACCGCGAACGCGCCATCGAGATCCAATCCCAAGAGGTCTACGACCGGTTCATGCGCTACCTGACCGGCTGCGCGAACCTGTTCCGCAAGGGCATCTCAAACGTCGGCCAGTTCACCCTCACCAAATAGCACGACACCCCCGACACGCCGGCCGATGCGCCGCGTTGAACTGCGGCGGTTTGCCCTCCGTCAAACCTGTAAAGCTGGATAATGAATGCGCCCAGTTCAGGGGATATATGAATGAGTGCGTTCGGTGGGGAGGGCACAACACTCATGGCTCAAAAGCTGGAACCATACTTTTCCGACGTCCAGGCACACTACGACCTGTCCGATGACTGTTACCGATTGTTCCTGGATCCCAGTCAGACTTACAGCTGCGCGTATTTCGAGCGCGACAACATGACACTGGAAGAAGCCCAGGTGGCCAAGATCGACCTGGCATTGGGAAAACTGGGGCTGCAACCGGGCATGACCCTGCTTGACGTCGGTTGTGGGTGGGGCTCCCATGATGCGGCGGGCGGTCGAGAAGTACGACGTGAACGGCATCGGCCTGACGCTGTCGAAGAACCAGGCAGCCCACATCCAGAATTCCGTCGATCAACTCGAAAGTCTGCGCAGCGTAAAGGTATTACTGGCCGACTGGAAAGAGTTCGACGAGCCGGTGGACCGCATTGTGTCGATCGGCGCGTTCGAGCATTTCGGACCGGAGCACTACAGCGACTTTTTCGCGATGGCGCACACCCTGCTGCTGGGTGAGGGGGTGATGTTGCTGCACACGATCACCGGACTGACCGGGCCGCAGTGCATCGAGCGCGGCATCCCGCTTACCTTCGAGATGGCCCGCTTCATCAAGTTCATCGTCACCGAGATCTTCCCGGGCGGGACGAGGCCATCGCGATCCAGTCCGAAGAGGTCTACGAACGGTACATGAAGTTCCTGACCGGCTGCGCCGACGCGTTCCGGAAGGGCTATATCGACTGCAACCAGTTCACGCTGGAAAAGTAGACTTTGTTGCATGGGCGACGCGGGGGTGCCGCCGGGCAGCTCGGCGGGCGGTGAGCCGGCCTAGGGAAATCTGAAGTCAGGAGAACTACACGACTATGGCTGAGCAACCGACCGGCTCGACGAAGATCAGGACGCGATTTGAAGATATTCAGGCGCACTACGACGTTTCCGACGCCTTCTTTGCGCTGTTCCAGGATCAGACGCGGACCTACAGCTGCGCATACTTCGAGCCGCCGGAGCTGACCCTCGAGCAAGCCCAGTACGCCAAGATCGACCTCAACCTGGACAAGCTGGACCTCCGGCCCGGCATGACCCTGCTGGACATCGGCTGCGGGTGGGGCACCACCATGCGCCGCGCCGTGGAACGCTATGACATCAACGTCATCGGCCTGACTCTGTCGAAGAATCAGCACGCCCGTTGCGAGCAGATGCTGGGTGCGATCGAAACCGATCGCTCCCGCGAGGTGCGGCTGCAAAACTGGGAAGACTTCACCGAGCCGGTCGACCGCATCGTCTCGATCGAGGCGTTCGAGCACTTCGGGCACGAGAACTACGAAGACTTCTTCAAGCGGTGCTTCGATCTCATGCCCGACGACGGGCGGATGACCGTGCAGAGCAGCGTCAGCTACCACCCCTATGAGATAGCCGCGCGCGGCAAAAAACTGACCTTCGAGACCGCCCGGTTCATCAAATTCATCGTCACCGAGATCTTCCCGGGCGGCCGACTGCCCACCACCGGCATGATGGTGGAGCACGGCGAGAAGGCGGGATTTGTTGTTCCGGAACCACTTTCGCTGCGCCCCCATTACATCAAGACGCTGCACATCTGGGGCGACACGCTGGAGTCCAACCGGGCGAAGGCCATCTCGGTCACGTCCGAAGAGGTCTACGAGCGGTACATCAAGTACCTGCGCGGGTGCGAGCACTACTTCAGCGACGAGATGCTGGATTGCAGCCTGGTGACATATTTGAAGCCGGGCGCCGCTAACTGACCCTGATCCGCTGTCGGATCCATGCTGCGTCGTTCGTCGGATAGGTAGAGAATGGCGCACGGGGCTTCTCTCACAACCTGGAGGTGACGACACATGCGGTACTTCGCCTTATTGATCAGCAGCGAGCAGAACCACACGCCCAAGGACCCGCCGGCCGCGATGCAGGCATGGCGGGATTTCCACGCCAAGCCGGTTCGGCGATCAAAGCCGGTGACGCGCTGGCGCCCGCGGCCGACGCGGTGGTCATCACCGGCGGGCCGAACGCGCCCGTGGTCACCGACGGCCCCTTCGCCGAGGCAGCCGAGGTGGCGTGCGGCTACTACCTGTTGAAAGCCGAGAACCTCGACGAAGCGCTGGCTCTGGCGCGCGACATCCCGGTAGGCCGCGTTCGGCGCGGTGGAACTGTGGCCGGAGGTCCGCTCGATCGAGCCGTCGCGCCCCCTCACCGGCAACGACTGGCTCGCGCTCCTGCTGGAACCACCCGAATCCGCGCACACGCCGGGCACCCCGGAGTGGGAGGCGGTCGCGGCCAAGCACGCCGACCTGCACGCGGCCGCCGGTGACCGCGTGATCGGCGGGGCCGCCCTGCACGATCGGTCCACCGCGACAGCCGTCCGGGTGCGCGACGGCGAGGTGCTAGTCACCGACGGACCGTACGTGGAAAGCGCCGAAATCGCGACCGGCATCTACCTGCTCGACGCCGCGGACCGCGACGAGGCCGTCAAGATCGCGTCGATGATCCCCGCCTCCACGGTGCAGCTGCGGCGACTCGCAGGAGTCTCGGGACTTTAACCACCCGATGACCGACCTGGACGGCGTCTTACGCCGGGAATGGGGCCCGGCGGTCGCCGCGCTCGCGGTGGTCCGGCGACCTGACCGTCGCCAAGGACGCCGTCCAGGAGGCCTGCGCCGAGGCACAGCGCAACTGGCCCCGCGACGGGGTGCCCGACCGCCCCGGCGGGTGGCTGACGACCGTCGCGCGCAACCGCGCCCGGGACCAGCTGCGCCGTGAATCCGTCCCGTCCCGGAAAGGAATTGGCCGCTTTCGTGGACGAGATCAGGGCCCGTACCGATCGCATCCGGTGCACGACGACGAGCTGCGGATGATGTTCGCGTGTGCGCACCCGGCACTGGACCGGCAATCGCAACTGGCGCTGACGTTGCGACTGGTGTCCGGTTTGACCGTCGCCAAGATCGCGCGTGCCCTGCTGCAGACCGAGACGGCCATCGGTCAGCGAATTACGCGCGCCAAGAACAGATTCGCCATGCCAACATTCCGCTGCGGGAGCCGCCGGCGGAGCTGTTGGCCGAGCGCACACCGCATGTATTGGGTTGCATCTACTAAGTTTTCACCGAGGGCTATTGGTCGACCGTGGTCCCGTCGGCGATACGCGACGAACTGTGCGACGAAGGCGTCGCGACCCTGCGGGCCGACCTGCTGCGGCGCAGGCCAGCGCGGCGAAGCCCTCACCTGGTACTGAACGGCATTGGGGCCGTACCGATATTGGGCTAGTACGCCCGACAAGTCGACGCTGGGCGCCGGTTCGCTACTCCTCCGTGAAGTTGCGGGTGACGGACGGGTCGACCGGGATGCCCGGACCCGTGGTCGTCGACACGGTGACCTTCTTCAGGTAACGGCCCTTGGAAGAGGATGGCTTGAGCCGCATCACCTCGTCGATCGCGGCCCCGTAGTTCTCCGTGAGGTTCTTCTCGTTAAACGACGCCTTGCCGATCACGAAGTGCAGATTGGCCTGCTTGTCGACGCGGAAGTTGATCTTGCCGCCCCTGATGTCGGAAACGGCCTTGGCCACGTCGGCGGTCACGGTGCCGGTCTTGGGGTTGGGCATCAGGCCGCGGGGACCCAGCACACGCGCGATACGACCGACCTTGGCCATTTGGTCGGGCGTCGCGATCGCGGCATCGAACTCCAGCCAGCCGCCCTGGATCTTCTCGATCAGATCGTCGCTGCCGACGATGTCGGCGCCGGCGGCCTGCGCCTGCTCGGCCTTGTCAGCGACGGCGAACACCGCGACGCGGGCCGTCTTGCCGGTGCCGTGCGGCAGATTGACCGTGCCGCGGACCATCTGGTCGGCCTTGCGCGGGTCGACACCCAGCCGAATCGCCACCTCGACGGTCGCGTCCTGCTTGGCCGACGCGGTCTCCTTGGCAAGCCTGGCCGCCTCGAGCGGGCTGTACAGGTTGTTGCGGTCCACCTTCTCCGCGGCGGCGCGGTATACCTTGCTGGTCTTGCTCACTTGCTCATCCAATCTGATGTTGGGTCGTAGTTCCGAAGCTGGCCCTCCCACGGTTAGGGGCCTATTCGACGTTGATGCCCATCGACCGGGCGGTACCGGCGATGATCTTGGCGGCGGCGTCGATGTCGTTGCTGTTGAGGTCGGTCTTCTTGGTCTCGGCGATCTCGCGCACCTGGTCCCAGGTCACCTTGGCGACCTTGGTCTTGTGCGGCTCGGCCGAACCCTTGCCCACCCCGGCAGCCTTGAGCAGCAGCTTGGCGGCCGGCGGCGTCTTGAGGGCGAACGTGAAGCTGCGGTCCTCGTAGACCGTGATCTCCACCGGGATGACATTGCCGCGCTGGTTTTCCGTCGCAGCGTTGTACGCCTTGCAGAACTCCATGATGTTGACGCCGTGCTGACCGAGCGCGGGTCCCACCGGCGGAGCCGGGTTGGCCTGTCCCGCCACGATTTGGAGCTTGATCAGCCCGGCGACCTTCTTCTTCGGGGCCATGAGATTCCTACGTTCCTTCCTAGATCTTCGAGACTTGGGTAAAGGTGAGTTCCACCGGAGTTTCGCGGCCGAAGATCGACACCAGCACCTTGAGCTTCTGCTGTTCGGCGTTGACCTCGTTGATCGTGGCCAGCAGCGTCGCAAACGGGCCGTCCATGACCGTCACCGACTCGCCGACCTCGTAGTCCACCTCGACCACAGGACGTTCCAGGCCACCGGTTTCGGTGGTGGCGGCCGTGGTTGCGCCCTTGGCCGACTTCTTCGACGAACCCGGCGGCAGCAGGAACTTCACCACGTCGTCGAGGCACAACGCTGACGGACGCGACGTCGCACCGACGAATCCCGTCACACCGGGCGTGTTACGCACCGCAGCCCACGAGTCATCGGTCAGATCCATGCGCACCAGGATGTAGCCCGGCAGCACGTTTCGGTTGACCTGCTTGCGTTGGCCGTTCTTGATCTCGGTCACCTCTTCGGTGGGCACCTCCACCTGGAATATGTAATCGCCCACGTCCAGGTTCTGCACCCGGGTCTCGAGGTTGGCCTTCACCTTGTTCTCGTAGCCGGCGTAGGAGTGGATGACATACCAGTCGCCGGGCTTGCTGCGCAGCTCCGCCTTCAGGGCGGCGGCGGGGTCGACTTCCTCATCCAGCTCGGCGGTTGCGGCGTCGGCCTCAGTGTCGGGGTTCTCCGGGGTGTCCGGGGTTTCCGAAGTCTCGGGAGCCCCGGAGACATCGGAGACCTGGGCCGTCTCTCCCACGTCGACCGTTTCACCCGCGGACGTGTCACCGTCGAAGGTAGTCACGGTTTTCAGTCCTCTCTATATGCTTACGAAGCTCAGCCGAACACCAGCAGTGCCAGCTTGGTCAGGCCGAAATCAGACAGGCCTACCAGCGCCACCATGAAGGCGAGAAACACCAGCACCACCGAGGTGTAGGTGAGCATCTGCTTGCGGTTCGGCCAGATCACCTTCCACATCTCCGCAACGACCTGCTTGAGGTAGTTGAAGACGAAAACGAAAGGATTTGCCGTCCCGTCCCCAGGCTTCTTCGGCTTCTTGATCTTTTTGTCGGTCTTCTTGGCCGAGGATGTCTTCGTGGCCTCCGCGGCGGTCTCGACCTCATCCGCAGAGGCCACGTCGTCGGTTTCGACCACGCGCTGCCGGGACCGCTTACCGGTCGGGCGCTGCGGTTTGGTCACCACGCCCGTTCGACCGCCGCTCGCACGGGCCTCGGTGTCGCCGTCGTCGCGTGCAGCGTCGTTGGCAGCACCGATACCGGGGCCTTCGTCGCTCACCGCATGCTCCTTTGTTTGCTAGCTATCACACGATCCGTGCCGAGCTGATCGGACACCCGGTTCAGTGTCCAGCATGGCACGTCTCGCAAAATCCGACTCCTCCTCATGCCGTTCCGGCTGCATCGTCGTCGAACGTCGCGTTGTTGCAGGGACGACAGGACTTGAACCTGCAACCTGCGGTTTTGGAGACCGCTGCTCTGCCAGTTGAGCTACGCCCCTTCGCGGTTGGCAGGCCAACCTGCGCTTAGCTACCCGGGGCCTACATGACACACGCGCTCCCCGTTCGGTGATCCGAACCTAACGGACAGCGCACTGTAATGGGAAAACCCCGAGGTCCGAGTGTACATCGGCACGGGAGCCAGATACTAAATTACGCGGTTCTGACGACCTGCCCCGATTCGTAGTCCCATCTGAGCTTGATGGAATCGTCATCCGTTTCTTCCCGATATTGCCCCACCAACGTGGTGTAGGCCTCTATCACGACCTCGCCGTCGTCGTTGGTGCAGATGTTCTTGGTGACGACGATGTCGGCGCCGAACCGCTCGACGACGGACTCGATGTCCATACGCCCCCACAGCTTGTCGCCTGCCTTGATCGGCTTGTAGAACACGAAACGTTGCTCGACCTGGACGATCACCAGGTTTTCCATGCCCAAGTCGACGTTGCGGAAGAAGTCCAGCTGCACGTACTTGGCGAAGATCGTGACCAAGGTCGGCGGCGCGATGATGGCGTCATAGCCCAGCTCGGCCGCCGCGGCCTCATCGTAGTGTGCGGGATGCTCGCATTTGATGGCCCGCGCGAACTCGCGCAACTGCTCCCGGCCCACTACGAAATAGTCCGGATACCGCCAGACCATGCCGCGGATATCGGTCTTGAGCGCCATGAGCTACGCCAATTTGGCCGAAGCGATGGCCCGCCCGAAGATTTTTTTGCCGCCGGTGGTCGCGGTGAGGGCGATGGTCACCGACTTGGTCTCGGGATCCATCGACTTCACGCGGCCGCTGAACACCAGCTCCGCACCCGTGCCATCATTGGGCACCGGCACCACGGCGGTGAACCGCACGTTGTACTCGGTGACCGCGCCGGGGTCGCCGATCCACGAGGTGACATAGCCGCCGCCGATGCCCATCGTCAGCATGCCGTGGGCGATCGCGGTGTCCAGCCCGACGACCTTGGCGATGTCGTCGTCCCAGTGAATGGGGTTCAAATCGCCGGACACTCCCGCGTAGTTGACCAGGTCCTGGCGCGTCAGCGGGTAGATCTTCTCCGGAAGCTGGTCACCCACCTTCACCGAGCTGAACTCACGAAGTGGCATCAGAAAATCCCTCTTCTCCATCCTCGCCGGCACGGCCCGCCAGGGTCGTGTAGGTCTCCTGCACGATGTCACCTGCTTCGTCGGTGATCACGTTCTTGGTCACGATGATTTGATTGCCGTGCGAAACACGCATGGAGTCGACGTACACGTCGCAATAGAGGCGGTCACCGGCCTTCAGGGGTTTGAAGTACTTCAGCACCTGGTCGACCTGAACGATCTGCGCGTCGTGCACCGCGATTTTGGCGCTTTTGAAGAATGCCGACTGCGCCTTGTAGCCGAACACGCAGCAAAACGTCAACGGGGCCAGCAACCCCTTGTACCCGAGCTCGGCGGCGGCCTCCTCCTCGTGATACGAGGGATCGTCGTTTTGGACGGCGGTCGCGTACTCCCGGATCTTTTCCCGCTCCACCTCGTAATAGTCGGGATAGCGGTAGTGCATCCCGACGATGTCTTTCGTCAACGGCACGGCTTCAGAACCTACCTGGTCAATATGGTCGAATCGGTCGGAGCTGACTAGCGCGTCTCGCGATGCGCCTGGTGTTGGCCGCAGTTCGGGCAGAACTTCTTCAGCTCCAGCCGGTCCGGATCGTTGCGGCGGTTCTTCTTGGTGATGTAGTTGCGGTGTTTGCACACCTCACAGGCCAAAGTGACCTTTGGCCGCACATCGGTACTGGAAGCCATGTCTATTCTCTCTCACGATGCACATTGCACATTAGTGTGTTGTAGCGATGGCCGGACTCGAACCGGCGACCTAACGATTATGAGTCGTTCGCTCTAACCGACTGAGCTACATCGCCTCTGGCACGCGCCGTCCGCCTGCTCGGCGTCCGCCGAGCCCCCTAACGGAATCGAACCGTTGACCTTTTCCTTACCATGGAAACGCTCTACCGACTGAGCTAAGGGGGCTTGGAACCCGTAGCGATCAGTCTTGCCTCGGGCTTAAAAGAGGGTACAGTGCCACGCGTGGCGGCACCAAACCGTCACCCCGGGCCGCCGTTTCGGTGCCGCTGCCACGCGCCGAGGTCGCTGAACTCGTCGTAGATGTCCTCTTGTTCGCCTTCCGCGGCCCCGGGGCCGTCGACCAGCGTGCGCAGCGCGAGATGGACGGCCTCGCGCGCGTCAGCCAGGTGATACCGACGGATTGCCTCTTGGACCAGATCGTCGTCGATCTCGATCTCGACTTTTTTCAGCATGGACAAACAATACCCGCGGCAAACCCGCTCAATCGTTCCGAAAAGCGCGGTTGACGGGCCGAAACACGCCCACGAATGTGGGCCACCCACTCGGGTCATAGGCTGTTCGGGTGCCAGACTCGTCAGCGGACCGGCTGTATTTCCGTCAATTGCTCGCCGGACGTGATTTCGCCGTCGGCGACCCGTTCGCGACCCAGATGCGCAATTTCGCCTACCTGATCGGCGATCGGCAGACCGGGGACTGCGTGGTGGTCGACCCGGCGTATGCCGCCGGAGAACTCGTCGACATCCTCGAGGCGTACGGCATGCACCCGTCCGGCGTCCTGGTCACCCATTATCACGCCGACCACGTGGGCGGTTCGATGATGGGCTTCGAACTCAACGGTCTGGCCGAGCTGTTGGAGCGGGTCAGCGTACCGGTGCATGTGAATACCCATGAAGCACTTTGGGTTTCGCGAGTTACCGGAATCGCGATCGCCGATCTGACCGCCCACGAGCACGGCGACAAGCTCGGCATCGGCGACATCGAGATCGAGCTGCTGCACACACCCGGTCACACGCCGGGCAGCCAGTGCTTCCTGCTGGACGGGCAGCTGGTCGCCGGTGACACCCTGTTCCTGGAGGGCTGCGGGCGCACCGACTTTCCCGGAGGTGACTCCGACGAGATGTACCGCAGTCTGGCGCAGCTGGCCGCGCTGCCCGGGGATCCGACGGTATTTCCCGGGCATTGGTATTCCATCGAACCGAGCGCACCGCTGGCCGAGGTCAAGCGCTCCAACTATGTGTATCGGGCCACAAATATCGACCAGTGGCGAATGTTGATGGGCGGCTGACGGACTGCGTGGGCTTCCCTCACACGGGAGTCATTGCGCTTCGGCACCCGTGCCAGCAGAATCTCGGGTGCACATCGCTGCCATATGAGCGGAGGGGTGGAGTCACATGGGTTCAACGGGGTGGATACAAGGCACTTAGCACGGGTTCACCAACCTTGAGTCCAGCACCTGGTTAGCATGGGCCGCGATCATGCTCGGCATCGTCGCCCTGATCGTAATCAACCACCAGCTCAGCCGCGGCCGGCGATTGGCCGCCGAGCAGACTCGCCCGCACGTCGGCGTGCAGATGGAACCGCATGCCGCCGAATGGCACGTGATCGAGCTGGTGGTCCGGAATTTCTGTCAGACCGCCGCCAACTACATTCGTTTTTCTTTCGCGAGTCCGTCGACGGTGGCCGAATACGAGAATTCCCGACGGCTACGCCGAAGTCGTGGAACTGCGATTGCCCAGCGAAATACCGGTACTCGTGCCCGGGCAGGAGTGGCGTCTGATCTGGGATTCGGCGCTTGACCCCGCCGAGATCGGCGCGGCCATCGAGTCTCGCTTCACCGGGTCGGTGACCTACTTCGACCGCCCCGACAAGCCGCGCGGCTGGCGGTTCTGGCAGCGCGAGCGGCCGCAGTTGCACACCGACGTCGTGCTGGACTGGGACGCCCTGCCGCCGGTTCAGCGGATCGAGTTGATGACCACGCACGACCTCGCCAAGCGGGAGAAGCAGAAGCTGGAACTGGTCCACGGCCTGCTGATCTACTTCCACTACGCCAGCAATGAAACGCGCGCCGACGTGTTCCGCAGCGAGATCGAACGAATCAACAACGCGGTGCGCGAAACTCGGGATCGCTGGCGCGTTCGGCAACAAGATGCGCCGACCGACGTCGGCCTGCGCTGGGGCGGCACCAGCAAAGATCCCGCCGGTCACCACGTCCAGCAGGCGTAACCGGCGCGGTACGGCCGGCCCCGCGGGGTGGCGGTTGGTCGATCTGATTCAATCGACTTCGCTGCCCGTCGCGAAGGAGTAACCATGAGCGGTCCGGTCACCTACAGCCGCAAGGATGCGATCGCGGTCATCAGGATGGACGACGGCAAAGTCAACGCGCTGGGCCCCACCATGCAGGCCGCCCTCAATGAGGCCATCGACCAGGCCGACGGCGACGACGTCGGCGCGCTGGTGCTCACCGGCAACGACCGGGTGTTCAGTGGCGGATTCGACCTGAAGATCCTGACTTCCGGCAAGGTGCAGCCCGCGATCGACATGCTACGGGGCGGCTTCAAGTTGTCGTATCGGCTGTTGTCCTACCCGAAACCGGTGGTGATCGCCTGCACCGGGCACGCCATAGCGATGGGGTCGTTCCTGTTGTCCTCCGGCGATCACCGGGTGGCCGCCCACGCCTACAACATTCAGGCCAACGAGGTGGCGATCGGCATGACCATCCCGTATGCAGCCCTGGAGATCATGAAGCTGCGGCTGACGCCGTCGGCGTATCAGCAGGCCACCGGGCTGGCCAAGGCGTTCTTCGGCGAAACCGCCCTTGCCGCAGGGTTTGTCGACGAGATCGTGCTGCCGGAGGTGGTGGTCAGTCGCGCCGAGGAGGCCGCGCAGGAATTCGCCGGCCTACACCAGAACGCGCACGCCGCAACGAAATTGCGCGCCCGCGCCGACACCCTCAAGGCGCTGCGCGCCGGAATCGACGGCATCGAAGCCGAATTTGGCCTGTAAGGAGGAGGCGACGACCGTAGCCGCCCGTCACTTCACCTTGCGTCGCCGGCGTCAAACGGCCCAGCGGAACCGCTTGAGATACGTCGACCAATTCCAGGTCGCCAGGAAGTCCTGCGCGGCCTGATGACACTTTTCGTACAGCGCCTCAAGGCGGTCGGCACCGATATCGAAGT
Organism: Mycobacterium tilburgii; assembly: GCF_902168065.1. Classification (GTDB taxonomy): domain Bacteria; phylum Actinomycetota; class Actinomycetes; order Mycobacteriales; family Mycobacteriaceae; genus Mycobacterium; species Mycobacterium tilburgii. Next base: position 47,671 of record NZ_LR655692.1, read on the forward strand.
CGAGGACACCCACATCGGTCGACTCCACCGCGATCGCCCGGGTGGCGACCCACGGCTGGTTGAGGTGGGTCTGCGGAAACCCAATCGTAGGCAAGGTATTTGCCGTCGAAGGTTACGACGACGCGGTCGCCCGACGGGTGCGGCTTCTTCTGTAGGTCGACGCTGAAGTTGATCGCACTCATGATGCCGTCGCCGAATTGCTCGTGGATCAGTTCTTTGATGGCGCCCCCGTACACCTTGCCGCGCCTCGTAAAAGCGGTAAATGGTCGGGTCGGTAGGCACCGCGGTGGGAAGGCCCCCGCGCATCGGCAGTGCGGCCAGCACCGGCACCACGGACTGGTCCAGACCGAGCCTTTCGACCAGCTGCTTGCCCAGTTCCGGCGGAATCGGGTGCTGCCCCAGCAACGCCGAGGTGGTCCACATCACCGGACGGTCGATGGCGTCGGCCAGCTCCTGCCAGGTGAGGCCACGCGTCAGGCGCGCAACGACGATCTGTTCGGTGATCTCGTTTCTGTTCATGGGTCAAGCATGCGGCATCCGACCTGCGTCGGCCCTGCCACCGTGACAAGACGCGTTGTAACCCGCTCCTCAGCCGGGGCCCGTCGCCACCGGCCGTGGTGGACGCCCACGTCGAACGGCCGGCGGTCCGGCTTGCGGATCGGTGTCAGCGGACGTTCGGCCGGATAGCCGACGCCGAGCATGAAGGCGACCAGGTGGTCGTCCGGCACCCCGAGGATGGCGCGTGCCTTCTCCTGATCGCCCACCGAGGAGTGCCCGGTGCCGATGCCGAGGTCGGTGGCGGCGAGCGTTCGGTGATGTACCAGCTTGTCGTTCTCGGTTCTGGCCATGTTCACTTCCTCCCGGTCGGCACCCTTCGTGGGCGACCTTACGGGAGCGAGCTGTCCGCCGCTGTGTCTGCCGGCCGCGCACTTGCGAGGTTCCGGCCGCAGGTAAACAACCTCTCCGGCAGGTCATGCCCCCTACCCGGCGGTATCCGGTTAAGTTGTCGGCGGGCCGCTAACCGCGCGGCCGCGACCCGGAGGATCTGTTCGCATGCGAGTTGACGGGCTCGACATCAACTTTTCCGGCCGCTTGCTGCAACCGGTGAACCGGCACACCAACGACATTCTGCGGCTGATCCTGGCCACCCTGTTTCTCGCGACGGTCATCACCGGCTCGCTGGTGACCCGCACCAGCTGGGTTCGGCTGGAAAAGTCGGTTTCGGAAATTGTCGGGGTGTTGTCGCCGACGCAATCCGATGTGGTGTATCTGCTGTACGGATTCGCGATTTTGGCGCTGCCGTTCATGATCCTGATCGGCTTGGTCGTCGCGCGGCAGTGGAAACTTCTGGGCGCGTACGGCGCCGCCGCCTTTCTCGCCGCGCTGCCGTTGTCGATCAGCAGCAACCGACTCGCGGCGCCCCGATGGCATTTCGACGTGTCGGACCGGTTGAGCGCACTGCCGGCGCAATTCCTCGACGACCCGCGCTGGATCGCGATGCTGGCCGCGGTGCTGACCGTCTCCGGGCCGTGGCTCCCGGCCCGCTGGCGGCACTGGTGGTGGGCGCTGCTGCTCGCGTTCGTCCCGATCCATCTGATCATCAGCGCCATCGTCCCGGCCCGCTCGCTGGTGGGCTTGGCGGTGGGATGGTTCGTCGGCGCGCTGGTGGTGTTAGTGGTCGGCACCCCGGCGCTGGAGGTACCGCTGGTGGGTGCGGTGCACGCAATGGCCAAGCGGGGATTTGTCGTGTCGCGGCTCATGGTGGTCCGTCCCGCCGGGCCCGGACCGATTGTGCTGTCGACGGATTCCGGCGATCCGGATTCGACGGCCGCGATCGAGCTGTACGGGCCTCATCAGCGCAGCGGCGGCGCGCTGCGCGAGCTCTGGCGCAAGCTGCGACTGCGTGACGCGGAGACCGCACCCCTGCATGCCTCGATGCGTCGCGCCGTCGAGCATCGCGCACTGATGACCATCGCGATCAACGAGGTGGGCGTGGCAAACACGTCGACGCTCGCATTCGCAGCCCTCGATCGCGGTTGGACGCTCTACGCGCACAAGCCGATTCGGGGTATCCCGCTCGACGAATGCACGAAGACCACGCCGGTCGCGCGGGTGTGGGAGTCGCTGCGAAGGCTGCACGACTATCAGATTTCGCACGGTGATCTGCGCCGCCACGAGATCACCGTCGACGAGGGGACGGTGCTCTTCGGTGGGTTCGGCAATGCCGAGTACGGCGCCACTGAAGCTCAACTCCAATCCGACCTGGCGCAGCTGCTGGTAACCACGACAGCGCTGTACGACGCGAAGTCGGCGGTGCGATCGGCGATCGACACATTCGGCAAGGACACCATCCTGACCGCATCCCGGCGTCTCACCAAATCCGCTGTGCCTAAACGTGTTCGGAAATCCGTCGGAGACACATCCAGCGTCATTACCGCCGCGCGCGCCGAAGTCAAATCACAGACTGGCGCGGATCAGATCAAGAAGCAGACCATCACCCGGTTCACCCGCAGCCAGGTGATCCAGATGGTGCTGCTGGGGGCGCTGGTCTACGTAGCGTATCCGTTCATCAGCACCGTGCCGACGTTCTTTTCCGAACTCAGAACGGCGAACTGGTGGTGGGCGCTGCTCGGTGTCGCGATTTCGGCGTCGACCTATGTGGGTGCGGTAGCCGCGTTGTGGGCGTGCACCGACGGCACGGTGAACTTCTGGAAGTTGTCGATCGCGCAGGTGGCCAACACCTTTGCGGCCACCACCACCCCGGCCGGAGTCGGCGGCTTGGCGCTGAGCAGCCGGATCCTGCAGAAGGGCGGCCTGTCCGTCATGAGGGCCACCGCCGCGGTGGCGCTGCAGCAGTCGGTGCAGGTGATCATGCACCTGATGTTGCTGATCCTGTTCAGCACGGTGGCGGGTGCGTCGATGGATCTGTCGCATTTCGTCCCCGGGGCCACTGTGCTCTACCTGATCGGCCTGATCGGCGGTGTGGCGTTGGGCATCGTCGGCACGTTCCTGTTCGTGCCCAAGCTGCGGGGCTGGCTGTCGACGGCGGTCCGTCCACGGGTGCAGGAGGTCGCCGGCGATCTCGTCGAACTGGTCCGCGAACCCAAACGTCTCGTGCTGATCATCCTCGGTTGTGCCGGAACAACTCTCGGCGCCGCGCTGGCATTGTGGGCCAGCGTGCAGGCGTTCGGCGGCGGCGCGCCGTTCGTCACCTGCACGGTGGTGACGATGGTCGGCGGCACCCTCGCGTCTGCCGCGCCGACCCCCGGCGGTGTGGGCGCGGTGGAGGCGGCGCTGATCGGTGGTCTGGCCGCCTTCGGCGTACCCGCCGCCATCGGAGTGCCGTCGGTGCTGTTGTACCGGGTGCTGACCTGCTGGCTTCCGGTGTTCATCGGCTGGCCGGTGATGCGCTGGCTGGCCGACAACGACATGGTCTAGCCGGCCGGTTCGTCGCGTTTGGCCCCGACGAACACCACAATGGTTGACCTCCGGGCACTCTCACCGACCATCGCGATGAGGTACCGGAAGTAGTAGCCATCCGGCACCGACCGTGCAACGGTGACCGGCAGGTTGACCGCAGCGGACCCGTCCGAGGCGAACTGTCCCGATATCGGCGCCGCGGTGATCCCGGCGATGACGGACGCACCCGTAAGGTGGTGGCCGTCGACATCGTCGATCATGCGCTGGGCGTCTATTTTGGCGTCGGCGGTGCTGACCGAGCGCGATCGTGACGACGGGCTGGGCGACGTTGAGGGTCACCGCGGAGCTCCCGGCCCGGAACGACGGCGGCGCCGAGGCATCGCACACACCCCAGCCCGTGTGCGGATGGGTGGCAACGGAGAACGCGAGTTCGCCGCCGGACGGATGATCGCCTCGGGAACTTAGGTGTGATCAGTTGGCTTGCCGTCGATACTCAGACCACTCAGGTATTTCTGGTGGCTCGGTCCGGATGCCCCGGGTGCGTGAGATACGGATGGAATTACCTGCCGCAAGCTTGATTATGGCCCGGTCGAACAGCGGTGTGTTGATGGTGAGCATCGGCGTTCCGGGTGTTTCCGGATACAGCCTGAGCGCAGCCCACACATACCAGCTGGAGAGGGCGCCGAAATCATCGTTACCGGTGCGCCATCCGGGGTGGCGCTGAACAGCCCCCGCACCCGGTCGACCGTCAGCTGGGTCTTCCATGGTTGGCCGATGTAGTTGTACAGCCACGGCACCCCGAAGCCGGGCTCATTGCCTGCCCAGAGGTACGGCTCGTTCGGGCCCTCGTTGAGTTTCTTTGGTGAGCGGTCCAGCCTGTCGCCACGTGTTTGCGTCCCCGAGCGCTGGTGGTCGGCAGTATCAAGACATCGCCGAAGGCCGCGCATCCCACCGACGCGTTCGTCATGCTGAACCCGGTCGAGCGGGGATCGTTAAAGTTGTAGCCGGCGTAGTTGCCGACGGTGTCCGGCGAGTACTGCACCATCCCGAACGGCACCGTGGCCCAGGGGAAGTTGTCGATTTCGCCCACGGTCTCGCCGCCCTTGCCGGTACCGATGAGCGTGTCGACGTGCTCGACGGGGTCGAGCGCGAAGGCCAGCTCACCGTCGAAGCCATCGGCGGGGCCGGTGAGACGAATGTCATGAAGACGGCCGTCACCGCGACGACTGCGGTTACGATCCGTCGCGACTTCATAGCTGTCTCTAATGCTGCATGTCTGCGATGTCTGCGCTGTTGCGTAGGTGATTCGCAAAGGGCGGCGCCGAAATCGCAAAACGCATACTCGCGGCAGTCGTGCGCCGTACCGTGTGGACATGGCAGCATAGCCGTACCCGATCGACGCCGGTCACCCCCGTCGGCCCTGCTCAAGCTCGTCAACCCGGTGCTCGGTTTCCTGCTGCGCACCCCGCTTGCCGGCCCGACCCGCAAGCAGCTGATGGTGCTGAGCGTCACCGGGCGAAAGACGGGGCGGCCGTTCACACTTCCGATCAACGCCCACCTGATCGACAACGAACTGTATGCGCTGACCGGCGCCCCGTGGAAGCAGAACTTCCCGGGCGGCGCCCCCGCGGAGGTTGTCTACGACGGCAAGAAAACCGCGATGCGCGGCGAGCTCATCCGCGACCGCGCCGTCGTTTCCGACCTGTATCACCGCTGCGCCGAATCGTATGGCGTGTGCCGCACGCAAACCATGATCGGGTTGAAGTTCCGCGACCAAACGCATCCCGACCCTCGAGGAGTTCGGCGAGGCCGTCGATTGGATGCAGCTGGGGGCGATCCGGCTGACCCCGGCCGCCTAGCCGCCGCCCGGCCCGCACGGCCCTGCCCCCGCGGCCGCACGCGTTCGGCTGATCGCCGGCTCGTCGAAGCCAGCCTCGCGCAACGCCCGCCGCACCGCGCCACCGACCGCCTCGGCGGCATCAGCCGGCACCAGCGCGATCACCGAGCCCCCGAAGCCGCCGCCGGTCATCCGGGCGCCCAACGCCCCGCCGGCGACGGCGGTGTCGGCGATCAGGTCCAGATGGGCGGTGGTGATTTCGAAGTCGTCCCGCATGGACGCGTGCGAGGCCGTCATCAGCCGCCCAGCCGAGACAAAGTCCGAATAACGCAGTGCGGCAACGAAATCCAATACCCGGCGGTTCTCGGTCAGCACGTGACGGGCCCGCCGGTGGTCGAGCACGTCGGTGACTACCGACAGCGCCGCGGTGCCGTGGTCCTGGACCTCCCGCAGCGACGACACCCCCAGCGCCGCGGCCGCCCGCTCACAGGACGCGCTCCGGGCCGCGTATTCGCCGCCGGCGTGCCGGTGCCGGGCCCGCGAGTCGATCAGCAGAAGCGCGGCGTCGCACGCGTCCGGGTCGAAGACCACCGGGTCGACGGTGATGTCGCGGAAGTCGATCAGCAGCGCCGTTGACGGTTGCCCGTACAGCGCGGCCAGTTGGTCGAGTAAACCCGTTGGCGCACCGACGTATTCGTTCTCGGCGCGCTGGGCCAACCGGGCCCGCTCGATCCGGTCGAGCTGCACACCAGCGGCCGAGGTGAGCGCGCCCAACACCGCGCATTCCAGTGCCGCCGACGACGACAGCCCCGATCCCATTTCCACCGTGCCTGTGATCGACATCGTCCCGCCGCGCACCCGGTGTCCGGCCCGGCGCAGCGCCCAAATCACCCCGGCCACATAACCGGCCCAGTCGGGCACGTCGCCGGGGGCGGTGGTCAGCGGGATGCGCACCGCCCCGTCGGCGCGATCGCTGCGCACCGTGATCGCGTCGGTATCCTCGGGCGTGAACGTCACCACCGTGCGCTGCGGTAACGCGATCGGCAGCGCGAACCCGAGGTTGTAGTCGGTGTGCTCCCCGATCAGGTTGATCCGTCCCGGTGCAGCGTAGTGGACCGTCACCCCAGTCCCCGCAGTCGCTCGGCCACGCTTTCCGGGGTGACATCGCTGATGAACGCGTCCATCGCCGATTCGGAGGCCGCCAGGTACTTGAGCTTGGTGGCGTTGCGCCGGATCGACATCAGCTCGACGTGGAAATAACCCTCGGCCTGCGCCTCGGTGTAGGCGAATTGGTGCAGCGCCGAAATATAGGGCAACGGAGCCGAATACATCCGGTCGAAGCGGCCCAGGACGTCGAGATAGAGTCGCGCGAAGGCGTCGAGTTCGGCGTCATCCAAATCAATGATGTTGCGCACGAACCGGTTCGGGTAGATGTGCACCTCGACCGGCCAGCGCGCGGCGAACGGCACGAATGCCGTGAACAGCTCGTTGCGGGTGACAATGCGACTGCCGTCGGCGATCTCGGCGGCCAGCAGGCTGGCAAAGAGGTTGTCGCCATGGCACATTCGATGCGTGTCTGCCTGTCCCAGCATCGCGGCGGTTCGGGGTGTCAGGAACGGGTAGCCATAGATCTGGCCGTGCGGATGAGTCAGGGTCACCCCGATTTCCTCGCCACGGTTTTCAAAACAGAACACCTGCTCGATGCCCGGTGCGGCCATCAGGTCGGCGCTGCGGTGCCGCCAGGCGTCGACGACCAGCCGCGCATGGGCGGGCGGCAGCTGCGCGAATGACCCGGTGTGATCGCTGGAGAAACAGATCACCTCGGTCCGCCCATGTCCGGGCGCCGCGGCGAAGCCGGCACCCGACGGCGCCCCCAACGGCGCGCCGGTTCCGGAAAGGCTGGGAAACCGGTTCTCGAACACCACGACGTCGTAGTCCGGTGCGGGCACCTCGCTGGTGAGGCCCGTCGGTCCGGGGCACAGCGGGCACTGGTCGGGCGGCGGCTTGTAGGTGCGGTCCTGACGCAACGCCGCAACGATCACCCACCGGCCGGTCGCCCGGTCGTACCGCAGCTGCGATTGGTCCGGTACCCGGGGCGGCAACGGTCGGCGATCAGCGACGGGCGCCGGGAGGTGCCCCGGCAACGCGAAAAACAACAGATCGCGGCCGTCGGCCAGCTTCGCCCGGATCGGCGCTGTCACGATGTCGAAGACTAGCCTGGCCGCCCGTCGATCAGGCCGATGTGCTCTGCGAGTCCTCCATCGCGTCGGCAACGAGCTCGTGCGCGGTGAGCAGCAGTTCGTCGAACACAATGCGCGGCGCAATTCCGTCGGCGCTCAACTGGCAGAAATTTTTGGCGATCTGTTGGGCGAGCAATGCCAGTTTCATGTTGCGCACCTGGGACAGCGACTTGAGCAGATTGAAGGCGGCCGCCTCGTCGACGCCGTAGACCAGCATCAGCATGCCTTTGGTCTGGTCGATCGCGCCGCGCCGTTCCGCGATGGCCGCCACCTTCGTCGTGATCGCGTCTTCGGACGGACGCTTGGGGGTGACGTCGACGTAGAAGCCGTGGGTGCCGATGACGTTGCCGCCGTCGTCGCAGACCTGGCCACCCACGACGACGACGTGGTGGACCGTACCGCGGGTATCGACGACGCGGTGCCGGGTGCTGAACGCCTGCCGGTTGGCCATCATTTTGTTGATCGTCGCCGTCTACCTTGCCGAGGTTCGTCGGGATGCTTGTGCGACAGCACGAGTTCGGTGGTGGGTGTCACCGTCCCCGGTTCGTAGCCGTGTAGCCGCTGCAAGCACTCGGACCATTCCCAGCGTTGGTCTTCGAATGTAGAACCGGAACCAGCCCACCGATTGCGGTTCGCCCCCGGTGAGTGCCTGTTCGAGGGCTGCTGTCTGACCGTCTAGTTCCCAAGCCATGGCGCACACTTCGACACGGTCGGGACGGCGGCCGGCGCCGGATCCCCACCGGCGTGTCCCGCCACCCTGGCGCAGCCGCTCCTCGGAGATCCGGCAGAGTTCGCGCGATCGGTCGATCTGTAACCGCGCACGCCAAATGGACGAGGCGACGTCGTTGCGCAGCGATCGACAGTCTCGGGCGGTGATCACGGCACGGCTGGAGCTTCGCAGCGAGACCTACCGCAGCACGGTGACGCGGCGGGCGGTCCGGGCGCGATGAGCCTTTTGCCGGCACGCGGAAAAGCAATACACGGCATCCGAGCGCCCGAAGAAGCTTTCGTGACACACCGCACAACTGGCCCGCGTCATAGCCGTTACGTTACAGATATACAGGCCTTTAGCGACACCCCACCTGGTGTTTTGTGTTCGGCGCTGAAACTCGGATGAGGCCGGCAGGCACCCTGGAGTGAGCCCAGGAGAGGCGGTAACTAGTGTCGGGTGGGCGCGACGTCCGTGACCGCAGCCCTGGCGGTACCCGGCGAGACGATCCGGACTCGGGCCGCACCGGCGGGCTGCGCGGTACCGCGCGGGCAAACTACGAGCGGGCGCAAAACTGGTGGATCGGGTCCGAGGGCCTGCTACGGCTCCGGATGGCGACGCGGACGACCGCTTCCCTGGCGTGTTCGCTGGCGGCGTTGTTCTGCTGGCGCCGCACAACATCGCCGCCGCCGCCGTTTTCGTCGTGGTCGTCTTCGTCGCGGTCTATATCCGGCCGGTACGGCCCCGCGGCCGGGCACTCGGCATGGTCGCGTTCATATCCTATTTCTTCACGTTGTATCTGCACGGTATCTGCACGCCAAGGCTTCCGAGTTGCCGTGGATGATCGCCGCCGTAGTGGTGGGCACGCTGTGCGCCCACGTGATGAGCAGCTACGTGGTGCCCGACCATCCGGAAGGCGTGCTGCGCGAGACGATTCGGGCACTGCGCGCACGGATGGCGATCGTCGTCGACACCACGGCCGAGGCGGTTCGGACCGGACGGCTCGACGAACGTCGACGGCGCCAGATGCGAGCCCGCACCATCCGCCTCAATGAAACCGCGCTGATGGTGCAGACCCAGATCGAAGACAAGGCCGATCCCGCCATGCTGTGGCCGGGGTGACCAGCCAGCAGCTGGCACCGTGGTTGTTCGACGCCGAACTGGCTGTCGAATGGGTCGCCAATGCCGGCCGGCAGGCGGCGTCCATCGCCGCCGGCGACCACCGCGATCCCGGCCGGCATCCGCATGGAACTGGTCGACGCGCTCCCGGTCTCGCCCAGTCGATCCGCATCCCGTCGCTGGCCGGTCTGCAGCTGGCCGCGTGACAGGCGCAGGCCGTCCTGGACTGGCAGTCGTCGCCCCCAACATCCGACCAGGTCGCGGTACGCCGCCTCGCGCTGGCGACCATCAACGCCGCCAACGCGACCGCCGAAGTCCGGGGCAATAGTCGAGGGAGTAGAGGGGGTAGAATGGGGCGAGCTGACCACCGTCGGTCCGCAAGACGCCCAGCCCGCCGACCCGCAAGCCAACAGGGGTCTGTTGCAGATTACCCGGCAGGCGATCCAGGTGGCGATCGCCGCGGCGTTGGCGATCGTGACCGGCGAGCTGGTGTCGCCGGGCCGCTGGTTCTGGGCGGTGATCGCGACGTTCGTGATCTTTGCCGGCACCAAGTCCTGGGGGAGACGCTGACCAAGGGCTGGCAGGCGGATGCTCGGCACAGCGCTCGGCGAGCCTTGCGGCATCCTGGCGGCCACGCTGTTCGCCGGTGGACACGACCGCCGCGCTGGTAGCGATCTTCATCTGCCTGGTTTGCGCCTTCTACTTCATGACCGTCATTCATGACCGTCACCTAATAGCCTGATGACGTTCTGGATCACCACCATGCTGGCGCTGCTCTACGACCTGCTCGGCCAGTTCTCCCCCGCCGTGCTGATGTTGCGCATCGAGGAGACCGTGATCGGGGTTGCCGTGGCGATCCTCGTGTTGCCGACGAACACGAGAACCGCCATCCGCGAGGCCACCCGGAAGTTGTTGAAGGCGCTGTCGGAGCTGATCGAAATCTGCACTGCGACGCTGTGCGGCAGCCAAGAGACCATCGGCCTGACCGAGCAGGCCCGCCAGCTCGACCGGACCCTGCAACAGTTCCGGATCACCGCCAAGCCGCTGCTGGCCGGCGTGGCGGGCCTGGCCGGTCGCGGCACCATCCGGCGCGGCCTACGGGTTTTCACCGCCTGCGATCGGTACGGCCGCACCCTGGCCCGCCGCGACCATCATCACCGTGTCGTCGGGACTGGCGTTCGTGCCTCTGCGGGCGACCCCGAGCTACAACGCGTCGAAGGGCCGCCGTCCACATGCTCAGCGAATCACTGCGGCTGCCATTCGCCGGTTCCACGGTCGAGACCAAGGAGCTGGTGCCGCCGTCGGTGCAGACGGATCTGGTGCCTGGGCAACGCGATAACGATGCCGCGATGGCCACTGGACGATTTCCTCGACGAGGTCATGCGGTTGTTGGAGAACGACCCGGGTGCCAACGAAATTCAGGTCGAGCGGGTGAAGTTCCTGCGTTACGGCGAGGCCCGCGGCGACTACGACGAGGTCGTCGCGGGCCTCAACGCCAGCGACCCAAGTAACCGACATTTCGTTCCCGATGTATGTCCAGTCGTGTCGTCACGCCCGCAGGGCGAACGCTTCGACCGGCCGGTCGTAACCACGAAACTGCAGGCACCGCGCATCAGGTCGTCCGCCACCCCAGCCGCGACGAGCAACTCCCCGCCGGCGGCGTGCTGTTGTATCCGGGTCGAGAGGTACACCGGATCGCCCAGCGCGGTTAAGTCGACCACCATCTCGCCGACGTTGCCGACGTAGGCAACGCCCGCGTTGACCGCGAGGCCCAGCCGCAACTGGGGTCCCACGTCCCGCCCGTAACCGACGGCCCGCAGCAGCTCCATGCCCGGCCAACACCGCGCGGCGCCGGTACTGCGGTCCGCTGATACCCCGCACGATCGCCATGACCTCGTCGCCGATCAGCTTGTCGATCAGCGCGTCGTTCCGAAGCAGGGTCTGCGTGGCGGTCGCGTAGAACGCGGTTGAGCAGCCCGAGAAGTCCGCGGCGTCGTGACGCCGGCCCAGCACGATGGAACCGCGAACGTCGGCGAACAGCACCGCGACGTCGACCTCGGCGCCGCCCGGGGAAGCGCATCGCATCGGCTGCACAGGTTGGGATTTTTGCGGGACGGGCTGAACCCGGCCGCGGCGAAGGGGCACGTCCCACCGGCCCGCCGAACGGGTTGTTACATACCTTGTGGCGCGGCGCCGACGGCAGGTAACGAAATATCCGCCGGGTCCTGACCAGAGGCGCATGACCCTCCGTTAACACCTTGTCCCACGGCTGGTTTGGGACCACCGGAGCCGTGCGGGTGGCAGCATCGAAAACGACCATGCCGACAGTGTCAGCCCCGAGCGAGTGCGGCACATGAGGCATCGGCCCCAAAACCGTCCCGCGCCTCGTTGAAACCCCTCACCATGGCCATACATTATCTGAAAGTTGTCTACCAACGTTCGTACGCTGCGGATTCCGGGCTAAGGAGACCGCCATGGCCGTCGATACTGTTCCCGCAAGCGTTTTCGACGCCGACCTGCCCATGCTACAGTACGAGGCGGCGGAAACTCCCGCGCAGGTCTACCCGCGCATCGAAGCCGCTTTTCGGCCAGCGGGGTCAAAGACATCACCGACGCCGCCGGTGTGCCGAAAGGCTCGTTCTACGCATACTTTTCGAGTAAGGAAACCTTCGCCGCGGCGGTTCTCGATCACTACTGGTCCGACATCGAAGCCCGGCTACTGCCCTTGCTCGACGGGGAAGGACCGGCGGAGAAGCGAATCACCCGCTTCTTCCACGCGCTCGCCGACGAGCACGAGGCGGGCGACTTCTTGCTCGGCTGCTTGGTCGGCAATCTGTCACTCGAGCTTGGCGGCGCCAGCGAACCGGTGCGAGCCGAGCTCGTTCGCATTCTCGGGCGCTGGGACGCGGCGCTCACAGCGTGCGTGCGCTCCGGCCAGACCGGCTCCCCGGGCGAGGTCCGGGCGGACATCGATGCGGCCGAGCTCGCCTCGATGCTGATCGAGGCGTGGGAGGGTGCCGCTTTGCGTGGGAAGGTGACCCGCAGTCGTGCACCCTAGGAACGGTTCGAGACCGTCACGGTGCCGGTCCTGCCCGCTGAGCCGAATGTGCAAGGAACACGTCGGTGACTTTGGGAGTTGATTAATAGACGACTGGTCATCTATGGTCCGATCAACCGAGCGGAGGACGACGCCGATGACCACCCGACCAGCTACGACGAACCGCAGCACCCCGCGCTACTGAGCGCGAAGTTCGAGCTTGATCACGACCATGTTGCGCGCTGGTCGTCACCGATCCGCAGATCGACTTCCTCAGCCCCGGTGGAGTGTCGTGGCCCGTATTCGGCGCCAGCATCCGCGACAACAACACCGTCGCTCACCTCGGCGAGCTCTTCGACGCCGCGAAGCTCGCGCAGATCACCGTCGCGTTGTCGCCACACTAGTTCTATCCGTCCGATCGCCAGTGGCGCTTCGGCGATCTGCTCGAACAGTTCATGCGCAGTGTCGGCATGTTCGAACGCCGGGGCGCGTACACCACCGACGGGTTCGCCGAGTCCGGTGCCGACTTCCTGCCCGAGTACCGGCAGCACATCCACTACGGCCACACGGTGATCGCCTCTCCGCACAAGATCGTCGGCCCCGAATCCAACGACCTTGCGCTGCAACTACGCAAGCGCGGCGTCAACCAGGTGGTCCTGGGCAGAGATGGCCGCCAATCTGTGCGTGGAAGGCCACCTGCGCGAGCGCATCGAGCAGGACTTCGAAGTCGCTGTCGTAAAGGACTCCACCGCCGGCCCTCGCCTATCCTAAGGCGACGGTTACCTGGCCGCGCTGGTGAACTTCCGATTTCTGGCCAGCGCCGTCCGGACCACCGCCGAGGCGGTCAGCAAGTTATCGAGACATGTTGTCACCCAGCGTTTTTCGTCGAGGTGGAAGCACACCCCTACCACCCGCAGGGGGAACTGCACGAACTGTGCGCGACCGAGGACATCATCCTGCTGGCTTTCGCGTCACTGGGCCACGCCCTGGAGCCCCGGTTGCTCGACGACCCGCTGATCGCCGACATCGCACGGAGCGTCGGGAAGACTCGCGCATAAGTGTTGCTGGCCTGGGGAATTCAACGTGACAGTGCGATACTGACACGGGATCGGTCAACCCCGCACGCATCCGTGAGAACTTCGACGTCACCGCACTGCCGCAGAGTGCCATCGACGAGATCAACGAACGCCTGGTCACCCGCATTCAATTCCGTTGCAGACGCGGGAGTGCCGGGTTTCGCGGAGGTGCCCGCCGGTAGCTGAATCGGTGCGCACACGTCTGACGAATGTGCTGCGCGCGGCGCGGACGCATTCATAAAATGCCGCATGGGTGTCGGCATGATCCCGGACTTCGTGCTGGAGCTGGTCGCGTGAAAGCGTGGCAAGTCAACGAATTCGGCGAGCCGGCCGACGTACTCCGCTGGGTGGACCGAACGCTGGGAGACCCCGCCGCCGGGCAGGTGCGGATCCGCGTCACGGCGGCTGGTCTCGGGCTGCCCGATGTGCTGATGTGCCCGGGGCACCTACCCGCTGACACCGCGGCTGCCGCTCACCCCCGGCCAGGAGCTGGTCAGCACCGTCACCGCGGCCCGGCCGGGCGTCGACTTCGCGGTCGGCACCCGGGTGCTGGGCATCAGCGACTTCCTCGGCGGCCACGGATCCCTCGCCACCGAGGTGCTAGCGCATGCCGGCGTCATCTTCGCGACGCCGCCCGACCTGGACGACGCCGCCGCGGCGGGATTCTGGATCCCCAACAGGACCGCGTGGATCGGGCTGGTCGACCGCGGCGGCCTCACCGTCGGCCAACGCCTGAGCGCTGCACGCCGAGGTCGTCGTCGTCAGCGACGACAGACGGGCCGAATTCTGCCGATCGCTGGGTGCCGACCACGTCGTCATCGCCGACGGCGACACCACCGCCGGCGGCGCACCGCTTGCCACGGCGTTGCGCGAGGCGACCGACGGGGCGGGCTGGACGTGATCTTCGATCCCGTCGGTTTCGCCAGCGGTGCGTGGCCCACCCCCGACGTCCAGGTGATAGTGCTGACCAACACCACGCGGCGCCATCCGGTCCGCGGTCAGTGCGAAGATGTCGTTCCAGGACATTCCCGCCGCGCGAGGGACTGGGCGTACGGCGAGTCCTCGGCAAGATCGTCGCCGAGATCGACGGTTGATACCAAGCCTGAACTGTGGTGGCAGGTACTGGATTCGAACCAGTGTAGGCGTAAGCCGACGGATTTACAGTCCGCTCCCATTGGCCGCTCGGGCAACCTGCCGCCTAGCAGGGTACAACGACCGGGTAGACATTTCACAAACGGCTCGGAGCCACACCCTAGGAGGGGGATCGCATGGCGGACTCATCATTCGACATCGTCAGCAAGTTCGATCGGCAAGAGGTGGACAACGCGCTCAACCAGGCGGCCAAGGAAGTGGCCACCCGCTTCGACTTTCGCGGTACCGACACCAAGATCGCGTGGAAGGGCGACGATGCAGTCGAACTGACCTCGTCCACCGAGGAGCGCGTCAAGGCCGCTGTCGACGTGTTCAAGGAGAAGTTGATCCGACGCGACATCTCGATGAAGACGTTCGACGCCGGCGAACCGCACGCCTCGGGCAAGACCTTCAAGGTCACCGGCACGCTCAAGCAGGGCATCGACAGCGAGAACGCGAAGAAGATCACCAAGCTCATTCGCGACGAGGGCCCCAAGACGGTGAAAACCCAGATCCAGGGCGATGAGATTCGCGTCACCAGCAAGAAACGGGATGACCTGCAGGCCGTCCAGGCGCTGCTGCGCAACGCGGACCTGGACGTGGCCGTGCAGTTCGTCAACTACCGCTAAGGGGTTGCTGGCCCACCAACCGGCGGGATGCCTAGTGTAGTGTCGAGCTGCACACTGCTAAGCGAGGTGCACGATGACCGTGACTCCCCCGCAGGCCACCGGACAGCCGCCGGTCGAGGCCGGCTATTTCGACGTCGTCATCGTCGCCGCCGGGATATCCGGCATCGGCACGGCCTATCGCATCGCCGAGCGCAACCCGCACCCCACGTACGCCATCCTGGAACGCCGCGCGCAGATCGGCGGACCTGGGACCTGTTCCGCTATCCCGGCGTGCGACCAACAGCAGCATCTTCACGCTTCCTTTCCGTTCGAACCCTGGTCCTTTCCGTTCGAACCCTGGACTCGCAAGGAAGGCGTCGCTGACGGCGCCGACATCCGCTAGTACCTGGCCGCCACGGCGCGCAAGTACGGCATCGACCGTCACATCCGGTTCAACAGCTACGTCCGTTCCGCGGACTGGGATTCGGCCTCCGACACCTGGGCGAACACCGTCGATCAGGGTGAGGACAGCACGATCTACCGCAGCCGGTTCGTGTTCTTCGGGTCCGGCTACTACAACTACGACCAGGGCTACACCCCGGAATTCTCCGGCATCGACCAGTTCGGCGGAACCGTCGTGCACCCCAGCACTGGCCGGAAGACCTGGACTACACCGGTAAGAAAGTCGTGGTGATCGGCAGCGGCGCGACCGCGGTCAGCCTGCTTCCGTCGCTGTCGGACCGCGCCGCCACGGTCACCATGCTGCAGCGCTCCCCGACCTATCTGATCTCGGCATCCAAGTACAGCTGGTTCGCCGCGGTGATGAGTTTCCTGTTGCCGCAAGGCTTCTCGCCTGGCCACCCAGACCTACGCCGCGTTGACCGAAGCCGTGTTCTTCCGGTTGTCCCGCAAGCTGCCGGGCATGGTCCGCAGGCTGCTGCGGCGCAAGGCGATCACCAGCCTGCCCGAGGGGTACGCGGTCGACGTCCACTTCAAACCGCGGTACAACCCGTGGGGCCAGCGGATGTGCCTGATCCCCGACGCCGACCTGTACAACTCGATCACCGAGGGCCGCGCCGAGGTGGTCACCGACGAGATCGACCACTTCGATCAGCGTGGACGGCGAAATGATCGATCACCGTGAACGTTTCGTCTACAAGGCGCACATGCTCGAGGACGTGCCGAATCTGTTCTGGTACGTCGGCTACATCAACGCCTCCTGGACGCTGCGCGCCGACATCATCGCCCGTGCCACCGCGAAACTGCTGGTGCACATGACTTCTCACGGCTACACCCACGCCTAACCCGTACCTGGGCTCCGTGCCGATGGACGAGAAGCCGTCCTGGGACATCGCCGGCTACGTGAAACGCTCGGCGCACGAGCTGCCCAAGTCGGGCACCAGGCGACCGTGGAACGTGCGGCAGAACTACCTTGCCGACGCCCTCGACTACCGGTTCGACCGCATCGACGAGGCCATGGAGTTCGGCCGGGTCGCCGACCGGGTGGCGGTCGCGGGCTAGCCGCTCGCGGCCCGCCGCTGATTCCCAGGTAAATTGCTACCGCGCAAATTGCTACAAAATTTGGGACGACGGCAATACGCTGACTCCATACCAGCCGAAAAGCGCGAACCCAAAGTTGTTGTCCTCGGTGGCGGTTTTTGGGGAACCACGGTGGCGTCGATCTGCGCGCGCCAGGGACCGACCCTGCAATGGGTGGGTTCGGAAGAGACCGCCGACGACATCAACGAGGGCACCGCAACACCCGCTACCTCGGCGGCGAGGTCGAGCTGAGCGACACGCTGCGCGCGACCACCGATTTCGCCGAGGCCGCTAACTGCGCCGACGTCGTCGTGATGGGCGTGCCCTCGCACGGATTCCGCGGTGTGCTCACCGAATTGGGAAAAGAGCTGCGGCCGTGGGTTGCCGGTGGTCTCGTTGGTCAAGGGGCTCGAACAGGGCACCAACATGCGGATGTCGCAGATCATCGAGGAAGTGCTGCCGGGTCACCCGGCCGGCCCCAACATCGCGCGCGAGGTCGGTGAGAGGTATGCGGCCGCGGCAGTGCTGGCTATGCCCGACCAGCACCTGGCCACCCGGCTGTCGAGGCTGTTCCGCACCCGGCGATTCCGGGTCTACACCACCGACGACGTGATCGGCGTCGAGATGGCCGGGGCGCTGAAGAACGTCTACGCGGTCGCCGTCGGCATGGGCTATTCGCTGGGCATCGGTGAGAACACCCGGGCGCTGGTGATCGCCCGCGCGCTGCGCGAGATGACCAAGCTGGGCGCGCTGGGGAAACCCCGAGACCTTCCCGGGGCTGGCCGAGCTGGGTGACCTGATCGACACGTGTACCAACCAGCGCAGCCGGAACCGGCACGTCGGGGAACAGCTCGGCGCCGGCAAGCCGATAGACGAAATCATAGCGTCGATGAATCAGGTCGCCGAGGGGTCAAAGGCCGCGAGCGTGATCATGGAATTCGCCAACAAGTTCGGGGCTGAACATGCCGATCGCCCGCGAAGTCGACGCGGTGATCAACCACGGATCGTAGGTAGCCGGCGCCGAGAGTGCGTCCCGGGCGCCGACACGCCGACGCGGCCCGCCGTAGGCGAACACTGAAAGCCTTGAGCGCACGCGCGGACCTTACCCGCGCGCCATCGCCTCCAGCCGCCGAATCCGGTCCTCGATCGGCGGGTGCGTCGAGAACAGCGAACCAATCCGCTCACCTGCCCGGAACGGGTTGGCGATCATCAAGTGTGCCTGGGTGGCCAACTGCGGCTCGGGCGGCAGCGGCGCTGCCTGCACGCCACCGGAGATCTTGCGCAACGCCGACGCCAGGGCCAACGGGTCGCCGGTCAACACCGCACCCGACTCGTCGGCCTGGTATTCGCGGGAGCGCGACACCGCCAGCCGTACCACCGTCGCGGCGATCGGGCCCAGCAGCGAAACCAGCAGCAGCGCAAAGGGATTCTCCCCGTCGCGGTTGCCGCCGAACATGCCGGCCCACATCGCCATGTTGGCCAGCGCGGTGATCACACCTGCCAGAGCACCGGCCACACACGAGATCAGGATGTCGCGGTTGTAGACGTGCGACAGCTCATGACCGAGCACCGCGCGCAGCTCACGCTCGTTGAGGATGTCCAGGATGCCGGTGGTACAGCAGACCACGGCATTACGCGGGTTGCGCCCGGTGGCGAACGCGTTGGGGGCGTTGGTGTCGCTGATGTACAGCCGCGGCATCGGCTGGTGCGCGGCGGTGGCCAGCTCGCGCACGATCCGGTAGATCATCGGCGCATGCAGCTCAGACACCGGCTGCGCGTGCATCGCCCGCAAGGCCAGCTTGTCGCTATTGTAGTACGTGTAGACGTTCATCCCGATGGCGAACATCAACGCCAAGAACATCGCCGTCCGACCGAACAGCGAACCCACGAACACGATCATCGCAGACATGCCGGCCAACAGCAGGAAGGTCTTCAGCCGGTTGGCATGTGGATGCCAGGTCACGGTTCCTCCTTTAAGAAAACGTGGCGACCTTGTTCGGTACTTGACTCTTGTCAATCCAACGACCGGAGTAGCCGTTCAGGTTCCACGCCCCGCTAGCCGTGGCGGCTGATGGTGAAGTCGACCAGCGTCTGCAACGCGCGCCGGCCCGGCACGTCGGGCAAAAGACCCAGCTCGTGGTGGGCCTTGGTGGCGTACTGCGCCAGGAAGTCCTTGGCCTGCGCCATGCCCGGCGACGCGCGCAGCAGCGTCAGCGCCTCGGTCACCGCGTCGTCGTCCTTGACCGGTCCGGACAACAGTTCACGCAGGCGATCACCGTCCGGCCCGGGCTGTTGCAGCGCGTAGACCATCGGCAGGGTGTTCACGCCTTCGCGAATATCGGTGCCCGGCACCTTGCCCGACTCGCACGAGTCGCTGTCGATGTCGATGATGTCGTCGGAGATCTGAAACGCCGTACCCACAATGCCGCCGAGTCGGGCCAGCCGCGCAACCTGCTCGTCGTCGGCTCCGGAGAACATCGCCCCGAACTCGCCGGCGGCGCCGATCAGGCAGGCCGTCTTCTCGTACACCACCTTCAGGTAGTGCTCGATCGGATCCGCGCCCAGGGCCTGTTTGTACATGCCCCGGGTCTCCCGCATCTGACCGGTCACCAGCTGCGCGAACGTATCCGCGATCAACCGCACCGCCTGCGGCACCAGCCGCGACACCAGCCGCGAGGCCGTGGCGAACAGGTAGTCGCCGGCTAGGATCGCGACGTTGTTGCTCCACCGCACGTTGGCGGCCTGGGCGCCGCGACGGACCTCCGCCTCGTCCATCACGTCGTCGTGGTATAATGTGGCCAGGTGCACCAGCTCGATCACCGCACCCGCGATGGTCACCTCCGGCGCGTCCGGGTTGGGGCCGATTTGTGCGGACAGCACGGTGAACAACGGCCGAAACCGCTTGCCGCCGGCCTTGAACAGATGCATCAGCGAATCGGTCATGATCTCGTCGGCGCTGCGCAACTCGGTATCCATGAGCAGCTCGATGTTTGCCATACCGTCGCGCACCGTCGCGGCAAACGCCGCATCACCGAAATCGATGCCTGCGACCACCGTCGCCGGAATACTCACGCGACTAACATACTGGGGGGCGTGGACACGCCGCCCGACACCAAGTCCTCCGGCGCCGACCTCGTGGTGGCGGGCGCTGGACCCGCGGGTTCGGCGGCGGCTGCCTGGGCTGCCCGAGCGGGCCGCGACGTGCTGGTCGTCGACTCCGCCAGTTTCCCGCGCGACAAGCCCTGCGGCGACGGGCTGACACCGCGCGCGGTCGCCGAGTGCGAACGCCTCGGGCTCGGCGCCTGGCTGGATACCCGCAGCCGGCACCGGGGCCTACGGATGAGCGGTTTCGGCGGGGAGCTGGAAGTCGACTGGCCCGGGCCGTCGTTCCCCTCGACCGGCAGCGCGGTGGCCCGCCTCGAGCTGGACGACCGGATCCGCAAGGTCGCCGAAGAGTCCGGCGCACGAATGCTGCTGGGCACCAAAGCCGTTGGCGTGCATCATGACTCGTCTAGGCGAGTGACGTCGGTGGTGTTGGCCGACGGCACCGAGCTGCGCTGTCGGCGGCTGATCGTGGCCGACGGGGCCCGCTCGCCGCTGGGCCGCAAGCTAGGCAGGCGCTGGCATCAGGAGACGGTGTACGGCGTCGCGGCCCGTGCCTATCTGACTACCGCGCGCAGCGAAGACCCCTGGCTCACCTCGCATCTGGAACTGCGCTCACCCGACGGCGCCGTGCTGCCCGGGTACGGCTGGATCTTCCCGCTCGGCAACGGCGAGGTGAACATCGGCGTGGGAGCACTGTCGACGGCCAAGCGTCCGGCCGACCTGGCGCTGCGGCCGCTGATCTCCTACTATACCGACCTGCGCCGCGAGGAGTGGGGCTTTGCCGGCGCGCCCCGGGCCATCTCGTCAGCGCTGCTGCCGATGGGCGGTGCGGTCTCCGGCGTGGCCGGGCCGAACTGGATGCTGATCGGCGACGCGGCCGCCTGTGTGAACCCGCTCAACGGCGAAGGCATCGACTACGGGTTGGAGACAGGCCGGTTGGCCGCCGAGGTGCTGGACGTCCACGACGTGTCCGGGCTGTGGCCGTCGCTGCTGTCCGACCACTACGGCCGCGGGTTCTCCGTCGCACGCCGGCTCGCACTGCTGCTGACTTTCCAGCGTTTCCTGCCCGCGGCCGGCCCGATCGCCATGCGGTCCACCACGCTGATGACCATCGCGGTCCGGGTGATGGCCAACCTGGTCACCGACGAGGACACCGACTGGCTGGCGCGGACCTGGCGTGGCGCCGGACGGTTGTCCCGGCTCATCGATCGCCGAACCCCCTTCAGCTGAACCACCTTCTCGTAAGAGCGACACAGCCAGGCGTCATATAACAACTTAGTTGACATAGATCAGGCTATTTGATATAGCTGGAGGCATGACTCAGCCAACTGATTTCGAGTTCGAAGCGGCCTACCGCGGGGAAACCGCCCAGTTCGGCGCGGGCGGGCGGCCGCCCTGGAGCATCGGCGCCACTAACCGGAACTGGCCGCGCTGATCGAACAGGGCAAGTTCCACACCGAACGCGGCATGACCACGGTGGGTCTCGACCTGTCCCCCCACCGCGATCGACCTGGCCCGCCGCGAGGCCGCGCGCCGGGGACTGACGAACGCCACCTTCGAGGTCGCCGACATCAGCACGTTCACCGGATATGACGGCCGGTTCGGCACCATTGTCAACAGCACCCTGTTCCACTCGATCCCGGTCGAGGCGCGCGAGGGCTACCAGCAATCGATCAGCCGGGCCGTCGCGCCGGGCGCCTCCTACTTCGCTCTGGTCTTCGACAAGGCGGCGGTACCGGACGGCCCTATCAACGCGGTGACCGCCGACGAACTACGCGCCGTGGTGTCCGACTTATTGGGTCGTCGACGAGATCCGCCCTGCCCGTATCCACGCCAACTTGCCCGACGACGTTCCCGAGATGCCATTCGTCGGATTCCGGGAC
This sequence comes from Mycobacterium tilburgii, assembly GCF_902168065.1. Taxonomy (GTDB): domain Bacteria; phylum Actinomycetota; class Actinomycetes; order Mycobacteriales; family Mycobacteriaceae; genus Mycobacterium; species Mycobacterium tilburgii. The sequence continues at coordinate 69,375 of NZ_LR655692.1, forward strand.
GAACCCAAACGGTTTGAAGTCGGTCAGCGCGTGGCTGCTGCTCGCCCATCGGAACTGATCATCCCGGAGACCGGGTCGTTGCTGCGGTGTATAGTCCGGCTAATGAAGGGTACCAGGCTGCTAACCAGTGTCGCCGTGGCGGCGGCCGCCATTTCGCTGGCCGTGCCGGCGCTCGGCGACCCGACCGCCCCGCCGCCACCGCTCGCACCGTCGACGCCGTTGCCGCCTCCGGCGGCAACGCCGCTGCGGACGCCGTCGCCGCCCACCGACTACGACGCCCCGTTCAAGCAAACCGTCAACGGGTTCGGCATCTACCAGCCGCAGGACCAACTCGCGTGGCTGGGCAAGACCACCTGTGACCGGTTGGGTCGCGGCGTGGACCACGACGCGTACCAGTCGGCCACCTTCATCCAGCGCAACCTGCCCCGCGGCACCAGTCAGGGGCAGGCGTTCCAATTCCTCGGCGCGGCCGTCGACCACTACTGCCCGGACCAGATCGGCGTCGTCCAGGCGGCCGGCACCCACCCGAACTAAGCGATCACCGCCACGGCTTGTGGCCCGCATGCAGGGCCACAATGCCACCGGTCAGGTTGCGCCAGCGTACACCCGACCAGCCCGCGGCCGCGATCTGCGCGGCCAGCTCTTCTTGGTCGGGCCATGCCCGAATCGACTCGGCGAGATAAAAGTAGGCGTCGGGGTTACTCGACACCGCCCGTGCCACCCGCGGTAGTGCCCGCATCAGGTACTCCTTGTAGACGGTGGCGAACAGCGCGTTGGTGGGCGTGGCGAATTCGCACACCACTAGGCGGCCACCGGGCCTCGTGACCCGGACCATCTCCCGCAGACCCGCCTGCGGATCGACGACGTTGCGCAAACCGAAACTGATTGTCACGGCGTCGAATACGCCGTCGCCGAACGGCAACCGGGTGGCATCACCGGCGACTTTGGGCACCCTGCGCGCTCCACCTGCGGCGAGCATCCCGACCGAGAAGTCCGCCGCCACACACCAGGCCCCGGATTTCCCCAGCTCGACGGTAGACACCGCGGTGCCAGCCGCCAGGTCCAGCACCTTGTGGCCGGGGCCGATCCGCAGCGCAGCACGGGTGGCCCGCCGCCAGTACCGGTTCTGCCCCAACGACAACACGGTGTTGGTCAGGTCGTAGCGGCGGGCGACGCCGTCGAACATCGACGCGACCTCCCGGGGATTCTTGTCCAAGGCCGCTCGACTCACGACGACGACGCTACCCGGCCCAATTTGGCCCGTTTGGGAATGGTCCCGGCCTGAGCGGTGTTACAGAACGGCGTGAGCGAAAAGGTTGGGTTTGTCACCGGTACATCGCGTGGGTTCGGGCGGGAATGGACCGTCGTGGCATTGGAGCGGGGCGACAAGGTGGCCGCCACAGCGCGCGACACGGCCACGCTGGACGACCTGGCGACGAAGTACGGCGATGCGCTGCTGCCGATCCAGCTCGACGTCACCGACCGCGATGCCGATTTCGCGGCGGTCAAGCACGCATACGACCACTTCGGCCGGCTGGACGTCGTGGTGAACAACGCCGGCTACGGCCACTTCGGATTCGTCGAAGAACTGTCCGAGCAAGAGGCACGCGACCCGACCAGATCGAGACCAATGTGTTCGGTGCGCTGTGGGTCACTTAGGCCACACCCCTATCTGCGCGAGCAGGGCAGCGGGCACATCATCCGGGTGTCGTCGATCGGCGGCTTCTCCCAGGCGTTGGCCCGGGGAAGTGGCGGAGTTTGGTGTGCACGTCACGCTGATCGAACCGGCCGGCTACGACACCGACTGTCCGGCTCATCGGCCAAGCACTCCGACCCGCTGCCCGTGTACGACGAGCTGCGCGCGATGGTCGAGGACCAATGCCGCCAGCGCTGGTCGGCGAAGGGTCATGCGCAGGCGTCGGCCGCCGCGATACTCAAAGTCGTCACGCCGAGCAGCCGCCGCTGCGGGTGTTCTTCGGCAGCTCGCCGCTGCAGAACGCGAAAACCGACTACGAGAACCGGGTCTAATTCCGTTCTAGCGCAGTCGATTTAGTCGTACGCGTAGGCCATCATAGCGGCGGGACTGATCACCTCACCATGTTGTGCGAGTGATTCATAGGTCGGGTCGCCGAGGACTTCGCGCAGGTGCGCAATCGTCGTGTCGATCTGGGGGAAGGCTGCGCGTGTCCAGTCAGTCGCGGCGAATCCGCTGATCGTTGCCCGGCGGCCTCGTGGTGTCCGAGGCGGTCCAACATGGCGGCGAGGATCGCCAACGGGTTGCGCAGGTCGGTCACGCTGCCGGTGTCGTAGTAGTGCAGCAAGGCTGCGCTCAGGTTTTCGAAGAACTCGGCAAGATCGTGGTCCATGGAAGCAAAGCACATCGTGACGGCGGCGGCCGACTCCATCTGTCGGTTGCCGCCTCTCCCGCGCCACCACCAAGGCCCGCCGCAAGGCGGCGTATGCGGCGCCGGAATCAGCGTACCGGTAGGCCATTCCGTACGCCGCCAGCGCAAAACAAACCCGGACGGGTTTGTCGGCGCTATCCGCCTCCGCATCCAGCCCACAGGCGGCCACCCTCGCTTCGTCACCGTTGCCCAGGAAATTACAACGCCATCACCAGACATGCGCGGGTGAAGAACTGGGAGCCCTCTCGAGCCGCGATCGGCTGGCGGCAGAGCTCTGCCCAGCGATCGGCCTGGCCGGCATGGCTGTACACGACACCCGTCGAGATTTTGATCTCGGAGGGAGCCACTGGCCGAGCATCCCGAGTTGGCGAATAGCGCGGTTGAACAGACGATGCGGCATTCACCCACGCGGCCGCCACCCTGCGCATCGCGCTCGAGGATGTCGAAATCGCCGGGGTGACGATCCCCGCCGGCACGTTGTTCATCGCAAACACCGCCGCCGCCAACCGCGACCCCGACGTCTACGATGACCCCGACTGACTTGACATCACCCGCGTCGGAGCGCCGCCGATGCAAACATGCTGTGCCGGCATGCACTACTGCCTGGGCGCCAACCTGGCTCGACTCGAGCTCGCCGAGGCCCTGGCCGCATGACACGGCGCATGCCCGATGCCCACCGCATCGGCCCTTGCCGTGGAAGCCACTCACCGGACTAAGCGGACCAAGCACGCTCCCAATCGAATTCACGCCCGACAGCACGAACGTCGCGCAATCTCGCGCTGACGACGGAGCTACTCGCTTGCGCGTAGCGCCGTTGGGAGCCACGCGCTTCTGGCGGCGGGAGACTGCACGACCGTGTAGTGGCCGAGCAACTCGTCGCAGATGGCCGGCCAGGTGCAGGCGAGCAGACTGCGCCGCGCGGCTTGCGAATAGCGCGGGCGTTCCTGCAGCAGGTGCGCCACCGCTTTGGGTAGCCGGCGCTCTAACTCGTTGACCCCAACAACAAGCCGGTGCGCCACGGGGTGACCAGGTCGCGTGGGCCGCCGGCGTCGGACGCGATCACAGGCAACCCCGACGCCAGCGCTTCCTGAACGACCTAACAGAACGTCCCGTGCTCGCCGGTTTGCACGAAGACGTCCATGCTGGCGTACGCGGCGGCCAGCTCCGCTCCATACTTGGCACCGGTGAAAACCGCTGACGGCATTGCGGATTGAAGTTTGCGTTGGTTGACCCCGTCGCCGACGATGACCACTTGCACCTCACCGGAGACGGCCAGCCCGGCCAGCCGCTCCACGTGTTTCTCCGGCGCCAGCCGGCCCACGAAACCCACGATCGGTTTGCCCTCGGGCGACCAGCACCGCCGCAGTGCCTCGTCCCGCGCCGACGGCGCATACCCCATGATGTCGACCCCGCGTGCCCACTGGTGTACCCGCGTAATCCGGTGGGCAACAATGGATTACACTGTGGAAGTGGACGGCTCCAAGGTACGGTCAGCGAGCCGGTGCAGATGCCGGAACCACGTCCACGCCGCGCGAGTGGTGATGCCGATGCCATAGCTCTCGGCGAAACCCGGTACGTCGGTTTGGTAGACGGCCACCGTCGGCACGCCGAGCAGACGGGCGGCGCGCACCCCGCCGTAACCGAGCAACGCTGGTGAAGCTAGGTGCATCACATCGGGCTGGAATCCGCGCAGCACCTTGAGCAGCCGAGGCCGCGGCACACCGAGCGGCAGCGTCGTCACGTTGGGGAACATTCGAGATGGCACCCGGTGCATCCGGATGCCATCGTGTATCCGTTCGGCGAGAGGTTCACCGGGCGGGGTGTCGGGGGCGATCACCAAAGCTTCGTGGCCGGTTCGGCGCAAATGCTCGAGCACTCGGACGACAAAATTGCTGACACCGTTAACCTGCGGCAGAAATGATTCCGCGACTAGCGCAACGCGCACGAGATCATCGTGTCAGCGCCGATTGTCTCCGAGGTTGCGGGGTGGCATACGGGGCGCGAATTTGCTGGTCACCCATCATGCGGCTTTGCTGCGACCGGCTCGCGCCGCACCGCGACGGTCCAACCGTCGGTCCACCAGCGCCAGCGCCACCAGCAGGACCACCGCGACCAGCCAACTGACCACTGCGATCGACCCAGCCGGGATGATAGCCAATGCCGCATTGCGGTGCTGCACCCGAACCAAATTGGGGTCGTTCTTGTTGTATTCGACGTAAATCCGCATACCCGTAGCCAATTCGGACGGATACAGCACCCCGAGCTCGGGCCGATACGTCACCCGCTCCGGTGTGACGAATTCGATAGTCGAGCGGCGCGGACCGGCGCTGAGCACCTCCGCCTGCGCCACGCCCATATTGTGCTGAATCGCAAGATCGTTGCGCCATGCCCCGGCGACCAGCAACACCGACTGCAACGTCACCAGACCGGCGATGATCAGCACCGCGATCCTGGTGAACCGTAGCGCCGTTCGCACGCGACTGGTCGGCGGTACATCGCCGCGACCGTGAATCAAGATGCGCATCAATGTTTTCAAGAACTTCACAAGGCTGCCTTGATGGCGGCATGCAGACCGCGCAGCGACGACCGGTCCGCCTTGACCTCCAGGACCCGCATCCCGGTGCCGGGTTCGTCCAGCGCCGCGTGCAGCTCGACCACCTCTATCTGGCGGCTTTCGACGTGATAGGCGCGGCACAGCGCGCCGACATCGACGTCGTGCGGGGTGCCGAAGATCCGCGACGACACGTCGGAGAACCTTGGGTCGCCCTGCTCGAGCAGTTCGAAGATGCCGCCGCCGTTGTCGTTGGACACCACGATCGTCAACTGCCGCGGGGTCGGTTCGGTCGGGCCGATCAATAGTCCGGAGCTGTCATGAACGAACGTGAGGTCGCCGATCAACGCGACGGTGCGGGCCGGATTCTCGGCGGTGCCGTTGCGTTCATGAGCAAGCGCGGCCCCGATGGCGGTGGACACGATGCCGTCGATGCCGGCGACGCCACGGTTGGACCGCACCCGGATGCCGTGCGGGGACAGGCCGACCAGGGCGGCGTCGCGCACCGGGTTGGACGCGCCAAGCACCAGCTGATCGCCCGGGCGCAGCGCGTCGGCCACGGCGGCGGCGACGTGCAGCCCAGTGGTCAACGGGTGCGCCGCGAGCTGACAGCGGACCGCTGCTAGCGCGTGCTGATTCATCTCCGAGCAGCGCAGCAGCCACGCCGGGCTCGGCGTCCCGGTTGTCACCGCGCGGGTCCCGGTGGCCTGGGAGTTCCCCGAGACATCCGGCCAGCGCGGGCCGTTGGTCAGCGCGTAAACCGGCACCTGCGGGTCGGCCAGCAGCGCCGACACCGGGCGATGAAGCGTCGGGCGGCCCTGCATGATCACCTGCTTCGGGCGCAGCAGCGTCAGGGCCAGCGGGTGTAGCGGATTGGCGGCGGGCGGTGCCGTCGGTTCGGCGACCGTCGGCAACTGCGCGAGGTTGGGATGCACGCCCGCGCCGTGCCCGGCGATGATGACGGTGTCGGGCGTCAGGTCGATGTCCAGCGGCTGGTCGAACACGACCGGGGGCGTGTAGGTCCACGGCTTCCCGTCGGGCCGTCCCGGCGGTATGACGGCGCCGCGCGGTTCGGGTTCCGGCACCAGCGGCTCGCGCAGCGGGATGTCGAACTGCACCGGGCCGGCGTTGGCGGTGCGCGAACCGGTGGCCGCCGCCAACACTCGGCAGGTGGCTGAGCGCCAGGTCGCGTTCAGCGACTCCAGCCGTTCAGGCGCGTCTTCGGCCAGCCCGAGGCTGATCGTGGCGCGCACCTGGGTGCCGAAATAACCCAGCTGTTCCATCGTCTGGTTGGCCCCGGTACCCAGCAGCTCGTAGGGCCGGTTGGCCGACAGCACGATCAGCGGCACCCGCGCGTAGTTGGCTTCCACCACAGCCGGGCCGAGGTTGGCGACGGCTGTGCCCGAGGTCATCGCGACGCAGACCGGCGCACCGGCGCCGATCGACAGGCCTATGGCCAAGAAGCCGGCGGTGCGCTCGTCGATGCGCACGTGCAACCGGATTCGGCTAGCTCGGTCGGCGTCCTGCAGCGCGAACGCCAGCGGGGCGTTGCGCGAACCGGGGCACAGCACGACATCGCGGACGCCGCCGCGAATCAGCTCGTCAACGACGACGCGAGCCTGGGTCGTCGAGGGGTTCACCCCTACAGGGTGTCACAGCAGGCCGGGCTGCCCACCGAACGTGGAGTTGTTGGTCCAACCGCCGCTTATCCGCCCAACAAGTCGACGCTGGGCGCGATCAAACGTCGGCAAAGAACTTCAGCGCCACGCTGTTGACCGCGTCGGGCCGCTCCAAGAAACCCAGGTGCCCGGTGTCGAGAATCTGCACGTAGCGGCCGTTGGGCATGGCGTCGGCGACCTCGCGGCCCAGGTGCGGCGGCGTGATCACGTCGTCGGCGAAGCCCATCACCAACACCGGTGTCGTGATGGCGCGGTAGGCCGCCAGCCGGTTGGTCTGCGGCGAGACGCTCAACTGGGTCCGGAGCCCGGGGGTCCGCTTGACCGGCCACGTCCGAAACATCGTGATCCAGTCCGCCACCAACACGTCATCGTTGATCGTCTTGCGTGAAAAGCTTTCCAGCACGCGCACTTTCGCCTCGTACGCGGGCGGCAGCTCGATGTTCGACGAATGCAGCTGGACCTCGCCGTCATAAAAACCCTGACGGGCGCGGTCCAACCGGCCGCGGGTGGCCATCAGCACCGCGGCCCGCACCAGCTCGGGCCGGGCCGCCATCAGCTCCTGGGCGATAAAGGCACCCATCGACACTCCGACGATGCGGGCCGGGGCGGCGTCCAGAGATTCGATCAGGGCGGCGGTGTCGGCGACCATCGTCTCCGTGGTGAACCCTTCGGCGTTCTCGGTGGCACCGATCCCGCGGTTGTCGAAGGTGATCACGCGGTATCCCGCCGACACGAACGCCGGAACCTGGTGCGGCAACCAGGTGCGCCCGGGGCCGCCGCTACCGGCGATGAAGAGCACGGGCTCACCGCTGCCGCGGTCGTCGTAAGCCAGGTTGGTCACTCGCACGACGGTACAAGGAGCGCGTGGCAGGCCGTGAGCCGGTCGATCCACCACTGCCGCCGCTCGGGCGGTGCCGCCAGCGCGTGCAACCGCGCCGGATCCGGCGTCACCGGCCCGACGGCCAGGGTCCCGTCGACCGGGGCGGGCACATCGGCGACGTCCTCGACGAACAGGCTGCCGGTGCCCAGCCCGCAGGCGTGGCGCAGCCGCGGCAGGGCCGCCGCCGCGGCCAGCCCGGTGGCGATGCCCACCGCCGAGTCCAGCGCGCTGGAGAGCACCACCGGGACGTCTATCTGCGCGGCAATGTCCAACAGCGCCGAAATCCCGCCCTGCGGAGCCACTTTAAGCACCGCGATGTCCGCGGCCCCGGCGCGGACCACCGCCAGCGGATCGTCGGCCTTGCGAATGCTCTCGTCGGCCGCGACCGGCACGTCGATGCGCGCGCGCAACGCGGCGAGTTCGTCGACGCTCGAACAGGGCTGTTCGAGGTACTCCAACGGGCCGTCGGCGGTCAGGGCGGACGCGGCCCGGGCCGCCAGCTCGACGGTCCAGCCGCCGTTGGCGTCCACCCGCACCGTCGGCAGCAGCGCGCGCACCGCGTTGACGCGGGCGACGTCATCGGACAGCGTCTGGCCGGGTTCAGCGACCTTCACCTTGGCCGTGTGGGCTCCGGGGAAGCGGGCCAGCACCTCGGGCACCTGGTCGGCGGGCACGGCCGGCACGGTCGCGTTGATCGGGATGCGCTCGCGGCGCCCCGGCGGCGGCGGGCGGTAGGCGGCCTCGATGCCCGACGCCAGCCAGTGCGTGGCCTCCGGCGGCGGGTATTCGACGAACGCCCCGAACTCGCCCCACCCCGCCGGGCCCTCGATCAGCGCGACCTCCCGGGTGGTGATGCCGCGGAACCGCACCCGCATCGGCAGCGCCACCACGTGTAGGCGCTCCAGCAACTCGTCGAGCGAAGGCCTCACTGGCCGTAGACTCGGCGCCCGGCCAGATACGTCGCCCGCACGTTCAGATCGGCCATCTGCTCGGGCGGCACCGCGCGCGGATCCGCCGACAGCACCACCAGATCCGCGTACTTGCCGACCTCGAGCGAACCGACCACGTCGTCGGAGAACAGCCGCCAGGCGGCGTCGATGGTCTGGACGCGGATCGCCTGCTCGACCGTCAGCCGTTCCTGCGGCCCGAGCACCCGCCCGCTGGGCGCCGTCCGGGTGACGGCGACGCTGATGTTGCGCAGCGGCTCCTCGGGGGTGACCAGCGGGTCGTTGTGCAACGAGATCCGCATTCCGGTGGCCACCGCGGACCCCGCTGGCATCCAACGGGTTCCGCGCTCCTCGCCGAACAGGCCGTCAACGATGACGTCGCCCCAGTAGTTAATCTGGTCGACGAAGATGCTGTAGGCCACGCCGAGGTCGGCGGCGCTGCGCAGCTGATCGGGCCGGATGGCGCCGACGTGCTCGAGCCGCAGCCGATGGTCGTCACGCGGATGGCGTTTCAGCGCCTCCTGGTAGACGTCCAGGATGGTGTCCACTCCGGCGTCGCCCTGCACGTGGCAGGCCATCGGCCAGCCCAGCGGGTAGTACGCCCCGACGATTTCGTGCAACTGCTCGGCGGTGTAGTTGGCGCACCCGCACGAGCCGGGCGGGACGCCGATGATCCGGCTGGCCTCGGTGTCCAGGTAGGGGAACGAGAGATCGATGTTGCCGATCCACGGCGGGCCGTCGACCCAGATCTTGATGCCGACCTGGCGCAACATGTCGTCGCCCTGTCCGAGGGTGGAGTCGGTGGTCATCTGCGGGTTGGAGATTTCGTAGGTGCGCAGCCGCACCGTGAGCTGGGCGCGCAGCTGTTCGACCATCGGCCGGAACCCGGGGTCGAAGGCCATTTCCGAGCAGGTCGTCAGGCCGGCGCGGTTCAGCCGCGCGCACTCGGCGAGCAGCATCCGCGGATAGTACGCGAAGTCGATGGCGCCGCTCAGCAGCGGAAACACCGCGCCGGTCTCTTCCGCGGTGCCGTCGAGTTCGCCGGCGGCGTCGCGGCCGAACTTGGCGCCCTTGGAGTCGGGGGTGTCGAGGTTGAGGCCGTGCAGCTGAGCGACCCGCGAGTTGAAGTACGCCTTGTGCCCGGAGTTGTGAATGATCACCAGCGGTCCGTCGGGCGCGATGTCATCGAGCCAACCCAGCGTCGGCTCCGGAAGTCCGTTCTGCAGCAGCGGATCCCAGCCGTTGAGGTAGGCGCCGTCGGATCCGCGGCGCAGCCTCGGAGCGGATCGCGGCCACGACGTCGTCGGCGCTGCGCATGGTGACCGGCCGAATGCCGACCAGTCGGTCCGACAGCGCGACGGCCGCCATCAGCGGATGACCGTGTTCCTCAACGAATCCCGGCATGACGCAGCCGTCACCGAGTCTCTGGGTGTCGGGGCCGACGAATCCCGCCACCTCGGCTCGGGTGTCGACGGCGACGATGCGGCCATCGGCGCCGGCAAGCGCCTCGGCCGTGGGCTTCGCCTCGTCCACGGTCAGGATGTTTCCGGTCACGACGAGATCTGCATCGGCCATGGGGAGGAATCGTACTGATTGCCGGTGTCGAACAGGGTGCGCCCGACCCAAATTGCAACACGTTCTAGTCTGGCCACATGAGCCGCGATCTGTTGCGTCACCCCACCCACAACGGCCATCTACTGGTGGGCGCGCTCAAGCGCCACAAAACCATGCCGGTGCTGTTCCTCGGCGACACCACCCTGACCGGTGGCCAGATGGCCGAGCGCATCAGCCAGTACATCGAGGCGCTCGGCGCCGGCACCGGCGTCGGCCTGCTGTCCCTCAATCGCCCGAGGTGCTGCTGATCATCGGCGCGGGCCAGAACCGCGGCTACCGGCGCACCACGCTGCACCTGCTGGGCTCGCTGGACGACCAAGCCTGCGTGCTCAACGGCACCGGCATAAGCTCGCTGATCATCGACCCGAACCCGATGTTCGTCGAACGGGCGCTGGCCCTGCTGGACAAGGTGCCCGCGCTCGAGCAGATACTCACCATCGGCCCGGTGCCCGAAGCGCTGCAGGGCGCCCGGGCCCACGTCGTCGACTTGGCGGCCGAGGCCGCCAAGTACGACCCGCAGCCGCTGACCGCCGCGGAGCTGCCGCCCGATCAGGTCATCGGCCTGACCTACACCGACGGCACCACCGGCAAGCCCAAGGGCGTGATGGGCACCGCGCAGTCGATCTCGTCGATGACCCAGATCCGGCTCAGCGAATGGGAATGGCCGGAGAACCCGCGGTTTCTGAGGATCACGCCGCTCTCAACACGCGGGAGCGGCATATTTCCTGCCCACCCTGATCAAGGGCGGCGAAATGCATGTGCTGCCCAAGTTCGATCCGGCCGAGGTACTGAAAACCATTGAGGGAAACGCATTACGGCGAGATTCCTGGTGTCGTCAATGCTGTACGCGCTGATGGACCATCCCGATTCGCACACCCGCGACCTGTCGTCGCTGGAGACGGTCTACTACGGCGCCTCGCCGATCAACCCGGTGCGACTCGCCTAGGCGATCCGCCGGTTCGGCCAGATCTTCGCCCAGAACTACGGGCAGTCCGAGGCGCCGATGGCCATCACCTACATGGCCAAGAACGAGCACGACGAGAAGCGGCTCTCCTTTTGCGGGCGCCCGACGCTGTTCGCGCGGGTGGAGCTGCTGGGCGAGGACGGCCGGCCTATGCTGCAGGGCGAGCCCGGCGAAATCTGCGTCAGCGGGCCGCTGCTGGCGGGCGGCTACTGGAACCTGCCGGAGGAGACGGCGAAGATTTTCAAGGACGGCTGGCTGCACACCGGCGACATGGCCCGCGAGGACGAGGAAGGCTTTTACTTCATCGTCGACCGGGTCAAGGACATAATCGTCACCGGCGGCTTCAATGTGTTTCCCCACGAGGTCGAGGACGTCGCCGAGCACCCGGCCGTCGCCCAGGTGTGCGTGGTCGGCGCGCCCGACTAGAAGTGGGGCGAGGCGGTCACCGCGGTGGTGGTACTGCGCTCCGACGCGCCGCGCGACGAGGACGCGTTCGAGAAGGTGACCGCCGAGATCCAAGCCGCGGTCAAGGACCGCAAGGGCTCGGTGCAGGCGTTGAAGCGGGTGGTGATCGCCGACGCGCTGCCGTTAACCAGGCTGGGCAAGCCGGACAAGAAGGCCGTGCGGGCCCAGTCCTGGGAAGGCGCCGCCCGCTCCGTCGGCTAGGCCGTGGGTAGGCTTTCGCCGAACGTGACAGCACAGTCACGCTCGCGGCCCGGCGTGACTGTGCTGTCACGTTCGGCTCGCGGGCGTCGGGCCGCTGAGGCGCGAAGGGCAGAACCGACACTTCCGGACGGCGTGTCGTTGTACAGCAAAAACAGCGATTCGATCAGCATGAACAAACCCGAGACCAGCACCACGATGGTTGCCAGATTGCGGTCGCATATACACCGGGTTGCGGGTAACTGTCCGGGCGCCAAACTTCACGGAGCAACCGCATACGAAACGCACAATTGCGACGGCGCCCGGCGGGAGACTAGCCTGAGACCATGGAATCGGACCGCGCGGAGAGCCCACGCATGAAGGTTAAACCGCCGTGGTGGCTGAAGCCGGCCAACAAGGTTTTCATCCAAATGTCGAAGCTGGGTTTGAGTTTCGGCGGCGAGAGCCCGGTCATGCTGACTGTACCGGCCGCAAGTCCGGCGTTGCGCGGTCCACACCGGTAACCCGATGACGGTCGGTGGCCGGCGCTACGTCGCGGGTGGTTTCCCCGGCGCGGATTGGGTCAAAAACGTAAGGGCCGCAGGCGAAGTCACACTGCAGGGCGGCCGCACGACGGAGCGGGTCCTGGCTGTGAAACTGGCGGCCGAGGGGGCCAGGCCGCTGTTGCGCGCCTTCCCCACCGAGGTTCCCACCGGGGTCGGCTTCATGAAGCGCTCCGGACTCGTCCGCGACGGCCGGCCCGAGGAATTCGAGGCACTGGCCCGGTCGATGCGCCGTATTCCGTTTCGACCCTTTGAATTAGGAGTTCAGAAACCTTGAGCGACAACCAATTTGACACCGAACAATGGCGACTCGTCGACGGGTTCGGCGATCTGACCGACATCACCTACCACCGCCACGTCACCGACGCCACGGTGCGGGTGGCGTTCGACCGGCCCGAGGTGCGCAACGCGTTCCGGCCGCACACCGTCGACGAGCTGTACCGAGTACTCGACCACGCCCGGATGTCGACCGACGTCGGCGTGGTGCTGCTGACCGGCAACGGCCCTTCGCCCAAGGACGGTGGCTGGGCGTTCTGCTCGGGCGGCGACCAGCGCATCCGCGGCCGCAGCGGCTACCAGTACGCGAGCGGCGAAACCGCCGACACCGTCGACGCGACCCGCGCCGGGCGACTGCACATCCTCGAGGTGCAGCGGCTGATCCGGTTCATGCCCAAGGTGGTGATCTGTCTGGTCAACGGCTGGGCGGCCGGTGGCGGGCACAGCCTGCACGTCGTCTGCGACCTGACCCTGGCCAGCCGCGAGCACGCCCGCTTCAAGCAGACCGACGCCGACGTCGGCAGCTTCGACGGCGGCTACGGCAGCGCCTACCTCGCCCGCCAGGTCGGCCAGAAGTTCGCTCGCGAGATCTTCTTCCTCGGCCGCACCTACACCGCCGAGCAGATGCACCACATGGGTGCGGTCAACGAGGTCGTCGACCACGCCGACCTGGGACGGGTCGGCATTCAGTGGGCGGCCGAGATCAACGCCAAGTCGCCGCAGGCGCAACGGATGCTCAAGTTCGCGTTCAACCTGCTCGACGACGGCCTGGTGGGCCAGCAGTTGTTCGCCGGGGAGGCCACCCGGCTGGCGTACATGACCGACGAAGCCGTCGAGGGCCGCGATGCGTTCCTGCAGAAGCGGGCCCCGGACTGGAGCCCGTTCCAGCGGTACTTCTAGCGCCCGCACCTAGACTCGCCTCCCGTGAGCAAAAGTCCCTTGCGCAGGCTGACCGATCAGTTGGTGCTGGCCACCATGCGCCCGCCCATATCGCCGCAAATTCTCCTCAACCGGCCGGCGATGAAACCGATCGAGCTGGCCGGCCAGCGCATCCTGCTCACCGGGGCCTCCTCGGGCATCGGCGCGGCCGCGGCCGAGCAGTTTGCCCGGCACGGCGCCACGGTGGTGGCGGTCGCGCGCCGCGGCGACCTGCTCAACGCGCTCGCCGACCGGATTACCGCGGCCGGTGACGAGGCGGTGGCGATCCCCTGCGACCTGTCCGACATGGCGGCGATCGACGCGCTGGTAGCCGACGTGCAGGGTCGCCTCGGCGGGATCGACATCCTGATCAACAACGCCGGCCGGTCGATCCGCCGGCCGCTGGCGGAGTCGCTGGAACGCTGGCACGACGTCGAGCGGACCATGGTGCTCAACTACTATGCGCCGCTGCGGCTGATCCGCAGCCTCGCCCCCGCGATGATCGAGCGCGGCGACGGCCACATCATCAACGTCTCGACCTGGGGCGTGCTGTCGGAAGCATCGCCCCTGTTCGCGGTGTACACTGCATCGAAAGCCGCGCTGTCGATGGTGAGCCGGGTCGTCGAGACCGAATGGGGACCCCGAGGCGTGCACTCGACGACGCTGTACTACCCACTGGTCGCCACCCCGATGATCGCGCCCACGAGGGCCTACGACGGCATGCCCGCGCTGACGCCCGAGGAGGCGGCCGAATGGATGATCACCGCCGCGTGCACCCGCCCGGTGCGCATCGCGCCGCGGATGGCGATTGCCGCCAAAGCCCTGGACACCTTCGGGCCCCGCTGGGTCAACGCCCTCTGCAACGCCAGACCCTGCAACCCAACTACCTTACCGATAACTGAGCCGCCCGCGTGGTAGACACGACGATATGGAGATCCTGGCCAGCCGGATGTTGCTGCGGCCGTCGGACTACCAGCGGTCGCTGACCTTCTACCGGGACCAGATCGGGCTGGCGATTTGGCGCGACTACGGCGCCGGCACAGTGTTTTTTGCGGGACAATCGCTGCTGGAGCTGGCCGGGTACAGCGAATCCGACCCCTCCCCGGCGGTGTTTCACGGAGCGCTCTGGTTGCAGGTCCGCGACCTGGAGGCCACCCAGGCCGGACTGACCGGCCGCGGCGTGCCAATCGCCCGCGAAGCGCGGCGCGAACGATGGGGCTTGAAGGAGATGCATGTGACCGATCCGGACGGCCTCACCCTGATCTTCGTGGAGGTGCCTCCAGAGCACCCGTTACGCCGCGATATAAGAGATGAACAACAGGGAAATTTCGGTTAACTTACAGGTAACATCAGTAGAAAAGTGGAGGTCACCTGCGTTTTTTGCTGCGCGTGCGTTCGACAATAGATTGCCCCTACCACCAGAATCAGGCGTCGTGGACATACAACTGTTCCTCTTGGTGATCGTCGTCGTCACCGCCCTCGCATTCGATTTCACGAACGGGTTCCACGACACCGCAAACGCCATGGCGACCTCCATCGCCAGCGGCGCGCTCAAGCCCAAAACGGCCGTCGCCCTGTCCGCGGCCCTCAACCTCGTCGGCGCATTCCTGTCCACCACTGTCGCGGCCACGATCGCCAAGGGCCTCATCGACTCCAGCGTGGTCACACTGGAACTCGTGTTCGCCGGGCTGGTCGGCGGTGTCGTGTGGAACCTGTTGACGTGGCTGCTCGGTATCCCCTCGAGTTCGTCGCACGCGCTGATCGGCGGAATCATCGGCGCCACCATCGCGGCTGTCGGCGCCCACGGGGTGATCTGGAAGGGCGTCATGTCCAAGGCCATCATCCCGGCCGTGGTGTCGGTGTTCCTGGCCATCGTGGTCGGGGCGGTCGCGACCTGGCTGGTCTACCGGATCACCCGCAGCCTGTCCCGGGAGCGCACCGACGCCGGCTTCCGGTGCGGCCAGATTGGGTCGGCGTCGCTGGTCTCGCTGGCGCACGGCACCAACGACGCGCAGAAGACAATGGGCATCATCTTCCTGGCGCTGATGTCCTACGGGTCGGTCAGCAAGAGCGCGGCAGTGCCGCCGATGTGGGTCATCGTGGCCTGCGCGCTGGCGATGGCCACCGGCACCTACCTGGGCGGCTGGCGGATCATCCGCACCCTGGGCAAGGGCCTGGTCGAGATCCAGTCGCCCCAGGGTATGGCCGCCGAATCCTCCTCGGCCGCAGTCATTCTGCTCTCCGCCCACTTCGGCTACGCTCTGTCCACCACCCAGGTCTGCACCGGCTCGGTGATGGGCAGCGGGCTCGGTAAGCCCGGCGGCGAGGTGCGCTGGGGCGTGGCCGGGCGCATGGGGGTCGCATGGCTGGTCACCCTGCCGCTGGCCGATCTGGTCGGGGCGATCACCTACTGGATCGTGCACCTCATCGGCGGCTACCCCGGCGCCATCGTCGGCTTCGGCCTGCTGATCGCGGTCTCCACGACGATCTACCTGCGGTCGCGCAAGACCAAGGTCGACCACAACAACGTCAACGCCGATTGGGAAGGCAACCTGACCGCCGGCCTCGACGGTCCGGACACCAAACAGCCGCCGAGCAACGGGTCCGCGGCGGTGAGCACCGACGACCTGAGCGTGGGGCAACTCTGATGAGACACCTGACCGACTGGTTCAACTACGAAGCGACATTGAAGATCCTGGTCTTCAGCATGCTGGCCGGGGCTGCCCTGCCGGGCTTGTTCGCCCTGGGTATCCGGCTGCAGGCGCCCGCTGCCGGCGCCCCCGGAAGCGAAGGCACCAGCACCGGGCGCAACCCTGTGCTGTCGGGCCTGGCCTGGCTGATCTATGCGGTGGTGATCGCCGTGATCGTCATCGGCGTGCTGTACATCGCCCGCGATTTCATCGCCCACCACACCGGCTATCCATTTCTGGGCGCCAAACTTAAGTAACATCGAAGAGTCGTACACAACTACCGAGCCCCAGGGCAGGAGTTGATCTTGTGAACCGATTTCTCAACTCGGTGGTGTCGTGGCTGCGTGCCGGCTACCCGGAGGGCATCCCGCCGACGGATACCTTCGCACTGCTGGCCCTGCTGGCCAACCGGTTGTCCAACGATGAGGTCAAACTAGTCGCCAACGAACTAATGTTACGCGGCGATTTCGACAAGATCGACATCAGCGTGATGATCTGCAAGCTCACCGACGAACTGCCGTCCGAGGAGGACATTGAGCGGGTGCGGCAGCGGTTGGCCGCCCAGGGCTGGCCACTGGACGATCCGCACGACGACAAGCACGACGAACTCAACGGCGGAGCGCACGCATAGCTGTTCTGCGTGCCCTTCGCGTCCCACCCGGCTCCGCCGCCGCAATGCTGCTGCCCGCGCTGGAGCGGGTGCTCACCGGCTGCGACCCGACATTCGTTGCGGCGCCACCGGATTCGGTGGGCGAGCTGGAGGCGTTGGGTGTCGGCAAAACCATCGATGACGACGTGGCTCTAGTAGCGACGACGTCGGGAACCACCGGTCCCCCCAAGGGTGCCTTGCTCAGCGCCGCGACCCTCACGGCCAGCGCGGTGGCCACCCATGACCGGCTCGGCGGGCCGGGCGGCTGGCTGCTGGCATTGCCGCCCTACCACATCGCCGGGATCCAGGTGCTGGTGCGCAGTCTGATCGCCGGCCGCACGCCCGTCGAGCTGGACGTCACCGCCGGCTTCGATGTCGCCCAATTGCCAACCGCGGTGGTGAAATTGGGCGCCGGACGGCGATACGCGTCGCTGGTGGCCGCCCAGCTCGCCAAGGCGTTCGGCAATCGCGCCGCCACGAGCGCGATCGCCGAACTGGACGCCGTGCTGCTGGGCGGCGGGCCGGCCCCGCGGCCGGTGCTGGACGCCGCGGCCGAGGCCGGGATCACAGTGGTGCGCACCTACGGGATGAGCGAGACCGCCGGGGGCTGTGTGTACGACGGTGTAGCGCTGGACGACCGCGGCGTGCTCACCGTGCTGGGTCGCGCCGACGACGCGATCAGCACGGGCGGATTGACGGTGTTGCCGCAACCGGTCGAGGCCGCGCTGAGCGCCCACCCGGCCGTCGGCGACTGTGCGGGTCTTCGGTGTTGCCGATGTCCGGCTGGGGCAGCGGGTAGTCACGGCGATCGTGGTGCGCGACGGCTTCGCGGCGCCGACGCTGGATGCACTGCGCGAACAGGTGACGCGCCGCGCCGCGCGAACTGCACCTCGTTGACGCGCTGCCACGCCGCGGCATCGGCAAGGTGGACCGGACGGCGTTGGTGCGCCGGTTCGGCACTGGTCGACAGGCCGGCCGATCGTGAGGGCCGCCCGGTGCGAGGTGCTGGGCGGTGTACCCGACGTCCGGCGGCACATACATCTATGGGTGCGAACACCTCGGCCCGTTGCGGGGCTTCCTCGCCGGGTGGGGATTCGTGATCGGCAAGATGGTCTCGTGCGCGGCCATGGCGTTGACCGTCGCCGCGTATGTGGCGCCCGGGGCGCCAGTGTGGGTGCAGCACGCGGTCGGGGTCGCCGCGATGGCCGTGCTGACCAGCATGAACTATCGCGGGGTCACCAAGACCGCGATGCTGGAACGAATACTGTTGTACCGTTGGCGTGCACACCATGATTGCGCTGACCACCGTAGTGGTCGACATTGTCATGGGCAAACACGATCTGGCGCAGCTGAGCGGGACGTGGGGCGCCGGATCGGTGTACGGCGTGCTGCAATCGGCGGTCCTGATGTTCTTCGCGTTCGCCGGGTATGCACGGCATCGCGACGATGGGTGAGGAGGTCCGCGACCCCGCCCGGACCATTCCCCGTGCGATCACCACCGCCCTGGCGATCGCCGTGGTGCTGTACGCGGCCATCGGGGTAAGTGCGCTGCTGGCGATCGGGCCCGACCGGCTTGCGCGCGCCACCGCGCCGCTAGCCGAGGCGGTCCGGGCGGTCGGACATCCGGGCCTGGTGCCGGTGATCTCGACGGGAGCCGCCCTGGCCAGTCTGGGCGTCTTGCTGGCACTGATCGCCGGGCTCGGGCGCACCATGCTCGCGATGGCCCGCCATCGCGACTTGCCTGGCTGGCCGCCGTACACCCGCGGCACCGGGTGTCCGCATCACGCCGAGATCGCGGTCGGCGTGGCGGTCTGCGCCCTGGTGAGCACGGTCGATCTGCGAGGGGTAATCAGCTGCTCCTCGTTCGGGGCGTTGATCTACTACGCGATCGCTAATGCCGCGGCCCTGACGCTGCGGCAGCGCGGGGCGGTCAACGTGTGCGGCCTGGCCGGGTGTCTGGTGCTGGTCGCGACATTGCCGTGGGAATCGGCGGTCGCCGGGCTGACGGTATTCGTCGTCGGCGTCGCTGGGCGGGCGGTGATCCTGGCGGCGCGCCGATAAAGCCCGGCGTCCCGAGTGACCCTGGCGAAGCAACTGGCCGGGCCGCAGGCCTGGCGCACCACGGCCACGTCGCTGGCGACGTCGAAATCGGCCAACCGCTCCACCTCGGCCACCTCGATACCGTTGTCGTACAACGCTTTCCGGGTGAGCTCGCCGGTGTCCGGCTGGGACATCGGCAGGCCGCGCAGGCAGGCGGCCATCGTCGGGTCCCGCACGCCCAGCACCCCACCATCCGCCGTCGTCGGCGAACCCCAGAACGGCCGGCGAGCGCAGCAGTCGGCACGCGCAGTCGGGCCAGCAGCTCGGCGGTCACCTACGGGGTGTCCATTGCCGATCTGCAGCACCGGGAAGCCGTCGGCAGCGTCCAGGTGCGCGATGGGAGCCGGTCGGCGAAGCCGTCACCGCGCTGAACGACACCAGCCGGTGCCGGAGCGCGGCCAGGGCGGCTCCCGCGTCCAGGTCGCCGGTCAGCGCGACGACCCGGGCAGCCACCGGGGCGGCGGCCACCGCGTCCAGCGTGTCAGCAGCGCGGCCGCGGCGATGTCGGCGGCGACGCGGGCGGTGTCATCGTTGTTGGCGACGACCATTATCCAGTGTACGGCGGGAATGGCCGGCAGCGACTCCCTCGTTCAGTCACGGCAGTACCACCGTGACCAGTTCGTCAGGCATCGGTGCGGGCCGCTCACGACCCGGACGACGAGCGACCGCCGCCACCACTGCCACTACCGCCGCCGGACGGCAGCCTCGGTAGGACGGGCTTCGGGGCGACGGTCTGCTGCTGTTGGGTCTGTGGCTGCTGGGTGGGTGGTTTGGTCGGGGCCACGGTCGTCGGGGCCACGGTCGTCGGGGCGACGGTCGTGGTCGGTGTGGCCGCCGTGGTGGTCGGCATGGTCGTTGATGTGGACGGGGTCGGCGTGTTTGTTGTTGCGGTCGGCAGCGTTGTTATGGTCGGCGGCGTTGTTGTCGTCGGGTAGGGCGGCACATACGGCGGCTGGGGCCGCCATCCCGGGAACGGAACGATGATCGGAATGGGAATCGGGACCGGGCCATTCGGGTTGGGCACCAGCCCGGGTCCCGGCGCCACCGGGTTGGCTGGCGCCGGAGCGACGGCCGGAGCCGGAATGATGCCGCCCTGGTACCCCGCATTCGGCGCCTCCGGCGGCGGCGGAGGCACCGGCGCCTGCTGCTGGGTCGGCAGTAGCGGCATGAACTTGCCCGGGACGGCGTTCTGGTGTCCCACCACCGGCTGCTGACTGGCGGTCGGCCGCACCGCGACCACCACCGCGACCGCCAGCGACGCGACACCGATGACGGCGAACGCCACCACGGCATTGCCCACCAGCAATGACCGCCGGCTCAGTTTTAGCGGGCTGGTCAACGCGTCGGGATCGTCTTCGTAGTAGTCGTCGAACTCGTCCGGAAGCAGGTCGTCATCGTCGTCGGCCATCGAGTAGGCCAGCTGTTGGTCCGCCGCGCCGGGATCGCCGAACCCGGCCAGCCCCGCTGTCGACGCCATCGCCGTCTCATCGCCGGTCCGCCCGGCGGCCTGCGCCATCGCGGTGGCGTCGCCCGACACCGGCGCCGCCGCCAGCGCGGCCCCGCGGGCCAGGGCGAAGGTGGGATCCTCGGGGACCTGCACCCGTTTGGTCGCATCGGAGAGCTGATCGGCAACCCCCGCCAGATCCGGGTAGGCGCCCACCAGATACACGTCACTGGGCGCGTCCGGCTGCCCGCCAAGGCTGGCCATCATCGTGTCGAGCGTGCCGGCGGCGTCGCCGGCGAGCGCCTCCTGAGCCAGCATCGTGGGCGGCGCGTCCGGATCCCCCTCGCCCACCACCGACAGGGTCGCCGTGTTGTCGTCGACCACCAGCACACCGCCCGAGCGGCCCGCCACGCGCATCAGCGCCGTGACGGCCTGCGACTGCGACAGCACTCCGACATTGTGCACACCGGAATCCTCCAGCGCGTGCCGCAGCTGGTCGGCGGCCGGATGGTCGGTCCAGCACACCCGGGTGCCGACCAGGCGGTGGTTCTCGTTCGCCAACAGCCGATCCGTGCCGACCACGGTCTCAGTCAGCTGCTCGACAGGGTTGTTAGCCAGATCGACGACGGACTGGTCAATCACGTCGGTGCCGTCCGCGCCCGCTCCGACCAGCGCCAAGCGGGCGACGGGGCCGGTGACAGCGGCCCCCAGAACGACGTCCATCCCTGCTCTCCTTCGGCTGGCCACCCTGGAACCAACATATCCCGGCATCATTACACTTCGATACCGTCGGCAGTAACCATCATTCGAGTGTCCCCCGTTCTGCGCCACTACCGCGTCTCCCGAACGGAGATTATGTTTCCAAGTAGGCAACGACGCCGCCTCGGCAAGGGGGCTCCCCCGCCGCAGCCGCGAAAGTGCGCCGCCCGTAACCGTCCTCGATACCCCGGGGGACCGTGAGCCAAATCAGCGACGAGCCACCGACCGGCCCCATCAGGGGCGGGGCGACGCCGCGGACCGCGCGCCAGCCCGGCACCGGGAACCGGGTGGCCGACCTGGCCGCCATCGTCCTGCTCGTCGTCGCGGCGCTGCTGCCGTGGAACCTGTATTTCGGTCTCGGGATTCCCGGCAGCAACACGACGCTGTTCGCGGTGCTGATCGTCGTGACGGTGCTGTCGCTGATCGCCGTCGCTTTGCCCCGCTCCGGGTCGACGGGCCGCGGGCTCCGGTTCGCGCTCGACGCCCCCTATTTGCTGCTGGTGCTCGCGTTCGTCGGGTTCGACGCGGTCCAGACCGTCCGCTTCGGCGGGACCGTGACCGTGCCGGGCGGCGTCGGTCCGGGAGCCTGGGCTGGAGCCGCCGGTGTGCTGCTGAGCGCGCAGTCGGCGAGCACCCCGGCCACCGCAGCCGATGACGCCGCGGACGGCGCGCAGCGGCCGGCGCGGATCATCGGCTACGCCTCGATGCTGGCCGCGGTACTCAGCTTCGGTTTCACGCTGTTCTGGCGCATCAAGTACGCGCTCAACGGCACGGGAGACTCGGTTTTCGGCACGCAGAACATCGCCGTCATCGCGACGGCGGTGGTATACGGCCTGGTGGCGTTGATCGCCGTGCTGGTGGCCTCGCGATGGCTGCTGGACCCCACCCGGGCCGCGCGGTTGGCGACAATCGCGCTGGGCGCCTCGGCGCTGCTCGCAGGGATCGTCGTCTGGCTGCTGCCGGCCGGCCGCGACGTCGACGCGTTCCACGGCGTCGTGCAGAACACTACCACCGCCGGGGTCGGGTTCGAGGGCTACCTCGCCTGGGCCGCGGTCGCCGCGCTCTTCGTGCCCCGCACGCTGTTCGGCCGGGCCGACCCGGTCTCGACGGAGGAGAACGCGTGGCGCGTGGCTGCCCGCACCGGCCTGCTGCTTATCGCCGTCTGGTGCCTGGGGTCACTGGCCATGCGGATCACCGACCTGGCCGTCGCAACCAGCCTGAACTACCCCTCTTCGCGCTACGACACGGCGGTGCTGGCGGTGTTCGACCTGGCCACCGCGGCACTGGCACTCTGGCTGCGAAGCAAACTGCGCGACGGCTCGGTCGCCGCCAAAACAATCACGACGCTGTGCGGACTTGTTGCCGCACTGAGCATTTCGCGGGTCATCGTGGGCGTGGTGCTGGCGCCGCGGTTCGCCGAGCCACCGAACGCGATTCGGAACCCGGTATACGGAAACGACCTAGCGCAGCAGATCACCAGCACCTTCGACGTCGCACTGTCCGCGCTGGCGCTGTGCATCCTGGCCACGGCGATCATCACCAGACACTTCGCCCGGCTGCGCCGGCGTCGCTGCGCCGCCCGCCAGCGCGCCGTCGCGCAGAACGCCAACGCCCCCACGACCCGCATCCCCACCTGCGAAGCGCCCACCACCGCGTTACCCCAATCGACCGGCTACCCAAGGATTTTCCGCGGCGACGATTCGGCCACCCGGCAGATACCCCGGTCCAAGCCGCAGATCTACCGGCCGCCGCAGCATCCGTCCTAGCGCGCTAGCGCGGCGGGGCGAACGCGAAATCCTGTGAGCCGTCCCGCGGAGCGATCGCCGCCCGGAACCCCGGCACCTCGGCCGCGCGGGCGGGATAGGCGACGATATGGCGCACGTCGCCGCTGCGATACTGCCCAGTGATCAACCGGGGCCAGCGTCTCCCCGCGTGCCCGGCACAGGGTGGTAGCCACGTCGAGGTATCGAAATGGGCCGCCCCGAGCAGACGTTGACCGCAGTGATGCCGGACGTGCCCGCCACGTGCGCGAGCGGGTACCGGGTTGGCGCCGACAGGATCGCGATCAGCGCTGATGGCGGCCGGCTCTTTACTGCCCACTGTCAAGCCGTCGGCTCTACAGCGTGAGCATCGCGGCGTTGCGCGATCGCGGCCGATCCGACGAGCGGGTCGCCGAGACGATCTTCGACCACGGCGACAAGGGGGCTTCCGACGGCCTGGAATCCGACACCGACGGCAACCTCTACGTCACCGCTTACGAACACAGCGTGGTGCTGAAAAGGAGCGCCGGATGGCCGATGGTCAACGGTGTTGCACGGGCCGAAGCTGTTGTGGCCGGACACCCTCGCGTTGGCCGCCGACGGGGAGCTCTACGTCAGCGTTAACCAGCTGCCCCGCATTCCGCTGTTCAACAACGGCAGCGAGGCCTGCATACCGCCGTACCTGATCATTCGGGTGAACGTCGGGATGCACAACCGGTCCGGTTGCGCCGACAATGATTGTCCAGGAATGTCCAGCAACTCAATTTGTTTGCACAGATGGGATCACGATGAAGGCGATCATTAACACGCAGGCCGGCGGCCCGTCGGTGCTGCAACTGGTCGAGCGGCCCGTTCCTGCGGTGGCCGCGGGCCAGGTGCGCGTGCGCATCGCCGTGTCCAGGGTGAACCCGACCGACTGGAAAGCCCGACAGAGCGCAACCGCGGTGGCCGCAGGTGGTGCAGGTCCCCAACCAGGACGGTGCGGGCGTCGACGCCGTCGGTGAGGAGGTGATCGGACTGAATTTCGGTGAGCGCG
The DNA here is from genome assembly GCF_902168065.1 of Mycobacterium tilburgii. Classification (GTDB taxonomy): domain Bacteria; phylum Actinomycetota; class Actinomycetes; order Mycobacteriales; family Mycobacteriaceae; genus Mycobacterium; species Mycobacterium tilburgii. The sequence continues at coordinate 93,252 of NZ_LR655692.1, forward strand.
TGTAGGTCGGGGATTCCGCATGGCAACGAGCCGATGGAACGGCGCAGGAGCACGTCGTGCTGCCGGCGCACCACTGGGCGCCGGTGCAGCTCGAACCCGGCGCGCTGGACGGATTCACCGTGCTGGTCGCGGGTGGGGCGGGCGTCGTCGGCCACACCGCCATCCAGCTCACGGTCTGGTCCGGTGCGACGGTGATCGCCCATCAGCGACGACGAGAAGGCCGAGCTGGCCCGGCGGGCTGGGGCGCATCAGATCATCAATTACCGTCAGGAGAAGTTGGTGCCGGCGGTGCTCGACCGACACCCGTCCGGAGCCGACATCATCGTCGAAGTCAACCTGAGCGCCAACATCGAAGCCGACCTGGACCTGGTGGCAAGCAACGGCACCATCGCGAACTAAGTGTCGGATGAGCTCGACGTCATTACCCATCCCCACTCGCGCCGGAATGAACAAAAACGGTGATCACCGGCGGGACGGCGAGCATCGGAATCGAGTCCGCGCGGTTGCTCACCAGCGAAGGGGCCACGGTCATCATCACCGCCGCGACCGGGACAGGGGCAAGCAAACGGTTGCGGCCATCGGTGCGAACGCCCGATTCGTTCCGACCGACATGGCGGATGCCGAGTCCGTGAATTAGCTTGTGCGGCAATGCGGCGATGTCGACATCATCGTGAACAATGCCGGCAGCTTCCCATCCACGCTGACGGTCGACCAGGACATGGCCGTGTTCGAGGAGCTGTTTCGCACCAATGTCCGCGGCGCCTACTTTCTGGTCGCGGGCCTGATTCCGCGGATGCTGGAGCGGGGTCGCGGCAGCATCGTCAACGTCACCACCATGGCCGCGTTCAAGGGAATTCCCGGCGAGTCGGGTTACAGCGCCTCCAAGGCTGCGCTGGAATCGCTCACCCGCACCTGGGCCACCGAATTCGGGGCGGCCGGGGTGCGGGGGAACAGCGTCGCCCCCCGACCTCACCCGTACCCTCGGGGTTGCCGTCGCGTGGGGGGAAGTCAACGAAGAACTCGGGTGGGCGCTGCCGTTGGGTCGAACCGCCTACGCATCCGAAATCGCGGAAGCGGTACTCTTCCTCAGCTCCCCCCGCGCCAGCTTCGTCACCGGCTCCACGCTGCACGTCGGCGGCGGCCATCTAAGAATCCTTGTTCGGTGGTTGCGTTCCGGCTGACTCCCGGGCACGGTGTAATTCGCCGGGAACCAACGGGCCGACGACAAGGAGCGATCAATGCCGGTGCTACCCGCCAGTGGGGGACCCTGCGGCGCGCGGCTCACCCGGCGCGGGTTCATGGCGGCAGGCATTGCGGGCGGACTGACGCTGGCGGCGTGTGGGCAGTCCAAGTCATCGGCGCCGAACAGTGCCAGCAGAATGGCGGACGCGATCGCCGCGGCCGAGGCGGCGAGGCCGCACAGCGGGCGCACGGTGACGGCCAGTTTGACCGCGGAGGTCCGGAAGATCGATCTGGGCGGGCCCGTTGTGCGGACGCTGACCTTCGGTGACACCATCCCGGGACCGGTGATCCGGGCCGCCATCGGCGACGAGCTGGTGGTCCGGGTCTCGAACAAGATCGATCGGCCGACGTCGGTGCACTGGCACGGTATTGCGTTGCGCAACAACATGGACGGCGCCGAGCCCGCGACCCCGAACATCGGCGCCGGGCAGGACTTCACCTATCAGTTCTCGGCGCCGGATTCCGGCACCTATTGGGCCCACCCACATACGGGCCTCGACGATGACACCGGCCTGTACCTGCCCGTCATCATCGATGACCCCACGGAGAGCGACTACGACGCGGAATGGATTGTCGTCCTCGACGATTGGACCGACGGCGTGGGCAAGAGCCCACATCAGCTGTATGAGGAACTCACCGATCCGCACAAAACCAGCGTGCCGCCCCCACCCGAGACGACGTCATCCTCCACCCCGACCACTCCCGAGACCACATCGGAGACTCCGACCACCTCGACCACAGCGACGACGCCGACTACACCCGCCGGCTCGGCGGTCTCCGCAGCGCCCGCGCGGGTCGGCACCAGCTATCTGCTCGGCGACGACGCGGGCGACATCGCCTACCCGTTCTATCTGATCAACGGCCGGATTCCGGCTTCGCCCACCGTCTTCAGCGCGAAGCCGGGCCAGCGGATCCGGATCCGCTTCATCAACGCCGGCTCCGACACCGCGTTTCGCGTCGCGCTGGCCGACCACACCATGACCGTGACCCACACCGACGGCTTCCCCGTCGTACCGACCGACGTCGACGCGCTGCTCATCGGGATGGCCGAACGGTACGACGTCATCGTGACGGCCGCCGACGGCGTCTTCCCACTGGTCGCACTGGCCGAGGGCAAGAACGCGCTGGCGCGGGCGTTGCTGTCCACCGGCAAGGGCAGCCCGCCCGATTCCCGGTTTCAACCGGCAGAACTCACCAAGCGGGTGGGCACCGCCGCGATGTTCACCGCCACGACACCGGCCCAATTGCCGCGCCCCGAACCCGGGCTGAACCTGCCGATTGTACTGGGCGGCAACATGATCCAATACGACTGGACGATCAACGGGGAGCCCTACAGCAAGACCAATCCGCTGCACGTGCAGGAGGGGCAACGGCCCACCATCACGTTCGACAACGCCACGATGATGTATCACCCCATCCATTTGCACGGGCACACCTTCCAGCTGATCAATCCCGACGGAACGCTGGGCGCCCGCAAGGACACCGTGATCGTGCTGCCCAAGCAGAAAGTGATGGCCGTACTGGTCGCCGACAATCCTGGTGTGTGGCAACTGTATTGCCACAACACGTATCACCAAGTTGCCGGGATGATGACCCGACTGGAGTACGTCTTCTAGGAGTCGCGGAGGAACTCCAGCAGCAGCTTGTTGACCGTGGACGGCTGCTCGATCTGCGGACAGTGGCCGGTGTCCTCGACCACCACCGCGCGTGCGCCCCTCGATCTGGGCGGCGATCTCGGCGGCCCAGCCCGCGGGCAGCAGCTTGTTGTTGCTCCCTTCGACGATCAGCGTCGGCACCTTGATGCGCCGGTATGCCCGCGCATTCGACGGCGTCGGCGGCCGTTCGGCGCCGGTGCGCCGGAACCGAACCGCGGCCACCGCCTCCCACGCGCCGGCGCGGTGCTCGATTCGTAGCGGTGGCCCACGTATTCGTCGTCGGCGGGATAGCCGGGGCCGTGGAACAGCGCTTCGACGATGCGGCGCATGCCCGGCAGGCTCGCGTCGTACTCCGGCAGCGCCGCAAAGTGCTCGTTCTGTTGAATCTCTTTGCCACCACAGATGATCACCAGGCCGCGGATGGGCAGCAGCGGGGCGTCCGCCGTGGCGTCGTTGAGCAGGTTGATGGCGCCCATCGAGTTGCCGACGAAGTGCGCCGATTCGATACCCGGCACCCGGCAAAAACGAGCCACGTGCCGGATTCGCATGCCCCGGCCATCGACGAAATCGGTCACCTTCGCCGAGTTTCCTTAGCCCAACATGTCCGGGTACAGCACCCGGTAGTGCGCGGCCAGCGCGGAAATAGTGCGTTCCCAACCAAGTTCGGCGCTGGCGCCGAACTCACCACCGTGCAGCAGCACCACAGGTTCGTCGTCGCCGTCCTCCAGGTAGCCGGTGGGCAGGCCATCCACCAAGGTGGTCTTGTGCTGAAAATCCATCACTTGATCGCGATCGGGTTGACCGGGGAACCCACGGCACCGACCACCCGCAATGGCGGTGCGATCAGCTGGAACTCATAGACGCCGTCGGCCGCGCAATCCTCGGCCAGCGCGGTGAGTTCCCAGTATTCGTCGAAGATCATCCCCCTGTCCCTGTCACGCAGGCAGAGCAGATGCAGCGGGAAGCTGATGCCGTCGACACCGGACACCAGGTCTTCGACCTGAAGGTTATCGGCGGCCACGGCCGCGATCTCGTGATCATGCAGCCACTGCGCGCATCGCCAATCTAGCCGGGAGTACCCTTCTGTCTTATTGCCGGTCATCAGAAACCTTGCCCACCAACCGGTCCGGATCAACACGATGTCGCCCCGCCCGATCGTCACCCCCTGGGCACGGGCCACGTCGTCGAGTTCTTCGGGCGAGGTCGGGTTTCCGGCCTCCAGGAAGACCTGCGCTTTCCGGTGGCGCACCAGGTCCAGCAGCACACCGCACGACGTGATGCCCTTGACGTCCACCTTGTCGATGCCGCAATGGTAGGCGCCCATGCTGGTCACCAAATCCGCGGGAAAGCCGTTGTAGCGCTGATCGTCGTAGTACACGTGCGACAGCGCGTCCCACTGACTTACTGCCTGCAACGGCATGATGAGGTCGTCGTTGAAGCGGAACGGATTGTCGGCGGTCATGTAACCACTCAGTTGCTGCGCCAACGGGTTACGCGGCCAGCTGGGCCCGTACTTGGCCAATGTGTTCACATCGCCGCCGTCGACGGTCATGATGTGCACCGGGTTGTGCCGAAACTCGAACGCCCCCTGGGGACCGGAGGCGCCGAAGTCGACGAGCGGAAAGACCTTGCCGTGCCGGACCAGGCTCGCGGCGTGGGCGACCTTGTCCGCTGTGATGAAGTTCAGGGTGCCGAGTTCGTCGTCCCCCAGCGTCCCCAGTTGGAGACGTCGCGCACGACCCGCCGGAAATCAGTCAAGTCGGTCACGGGATTCCTTCGTTCCTGAGGGGCCGCGGCAAGAGGTCGCGGGCGAGCGCGGCGCCGACCATTCCCGCCGTCGACCCAGATGACCTGTCCCGTGATGTAGCCGGCCGCAGCACTATTCAGGAGGAGCAGCACCGCCGCCTGCTCGGCCGGCTCGGAAACACGGCCCAACGGCTTGGGGATGTCGTCGAGGAAGCCCTGCCCGTAGGCCGTGCGCAACTGATTAAGGATCGGGGTCTCGGGTCACGCCAGGGCCGGTGCAGTTGATGCGGATGCCGCGGACACCCAGCGGAGTGGCGCTGCGCATCATGTAGAAGATGATCGCCTCTTTGGACAGCTGGTAGCCGTTGCCCAGGGCGTCGGGGTTGCCGCGACGCCAGTCGATGTCCTCGGGCATGGTCGCGGTGTCCAGCAAGGGGGCCGCCGTGGCCGCATGTTCGCGGTACGCAGCCGCCGCGAGCGAGGACACGCTGACGATCGATGAGCCCGCCACCATCTTCGGGATGAGCGCCTCGGTGACCTGTCGCAGGCCCAGGAAATTGATTGTGGCGACCAATACCGGGTCCCCGATTCCCGACGAGACACCGGCGACGTTGAACAACGCATCGACCGGCCCACCGATGGCCGCCACCGCCTCGTCGATCGACTCCGTGGCGGCGAAGTCTACCTCATGAAAGGCATTGGGATGAAAGGCCTTGGGCTGAAATGACGGTCGCTGCTTGTCCAGGCCGATCACCTCGGCGCCCCATTCGGTGAGCTGACGTGCCACGTGCGCGCCGATGCCCACGCGCACCCGGGTCACCACCGCGCGGCGGCCTTGATAGCCGAGGTATCGCCAGAGCCCGTCGATTGCTTCCACGTTGTTCCTAGGTCCAGCGACCGTCCGGGATCACTTGTTGCGCTCCTCCTTCGCGCGCTGCGCGGCCTGGACCCGTCCCTCGTTGATCTCGGCCATGGCCTCGGGAATCTCACTGGCAGTGAAGCTACCGCCCCGGCCGGTGGGCAATCCGCCGAACGAGTAGTGTTCGTCGAATTTCGGCGCCGTGGACGTCGGGCGCCGCGATCCGACCTTCTCGATGACCGGCGCCAGGCGCTTTGGCCTTCTCGGCCACCGCCTTGTGGTCGCGTTCGATGAACTCAGGCAGCACCTCTCTGCCCATCAACTCGATGGATTCCATGGTGCCCTCGTGGCTGCGCGAGTTGAGCAGTAGGATGATCTCGTCGACGCCGCTCTCTTCGTAGCCGCACAGGAATTCGCACACCGTGGCCGGGGGTCCGATCGCGCCGCGCCCGGGACGCCACCGTTCCTCGCCGCCTGCCACTGCTGGAAATATAATTCTCGTTATTTGACTTACCTAGTGTTCAAAATATCGCACACTCATATGCGCTATATTAAGATCTTCGCTCTCCTAGGAAGGTCTGTCAAGACTGTGACGGGTTCGGGTACTGACTCGCAGACGCTGGCCAGGGGGCTCACCCGCTGCAAATGGTGGCGGACTCCCCCACCGGACTGACCGTGCAGCAGCTGGCCGACCAGGTCGGGGTGCACCGAACCATCACCTACCGGCTGTTCGACAGCTGGTGCAGTTCCGGCTGATCGCTAAGGGCGAAGACGGGCGGTACCGGCCGCGGGCCTCGCGGTCCTCGGCGCGTCGTTCGACCGCAACGTCCGCCAGCTCAGTCTGCCGACGCTGTGGGCGCTGGCCGACGAACTACGCTTGGCAAAGTCATCTACCGTCACCAAATCAAAGGCCTTGTCAGCGACAATTGACAATACCAGCGAACCCCAATCGGTCGCAGATGTGTGAGCTGGACGAATTTCCGCGTGCTGTGATTTGCCTAACTGTCAGCATTATTGTAGTCGTGTTCGTTCACTACATTTGGTAACTTCACAATTGACTTTGGCAAACACAATGCGTCAGGAATTCGATGCGAAAAATCATTGCGGCGTTGTTCATTGGCGCTAATTTGCTTGCGACAGCGACATTTTGGGGTGCGACGGGCGTCGCCGCAGCCGACACCAGCGCACCGGGCAAGTTTGTGCCGTTGACGCCGAAGTTTCGGGCGTGCGACTTCACCTGGTTCCCAAATGTGGCGACCGACGGCGTCGGCACCGGTCACGCGGTCATCAGCAAAGGGACGTCCAATCAGGTCGTCGCCCAGGTGCAACTGGCCGCCGCCGAACCGCAGGCCCACTACAACGTCCGGCTGATTCAAATGCCCAGGACGGCACCGGGCTGCGGAGCCGGTGATCCCGGTGTCGCCGCCGGCGCGATCGACACCGACGGCAGTGGGGCGGGAAGCGTGACGGTGCAAGGCACCATCGCCCCCAACACGACGGGCGTCTGGGTTTTCGTCGACCGCCCATCACCGCACTCGCAACGGCCGATCGATTTCTACACCTCCGAAATCGTCACGCCGATCTAGCTGGATAGTTGCTGCCCAGCGGGTGAATCCCGTTACGTCACAGGTGTTCCCGTGACCGTCGACGACGGCGGATACTAGCACGGGTAGGCGCTACTGTGGACGTCATGGCACCCAAGTTGGCGACCGCGGACGTGGTCGGTCTTCCCGAATTGCTCGACTTCATCCGGCCCTGGCACAAGATGCTGCTGACCACATTCCGCATCGCTGCAGAGTTCGCCGGTGACCGGTGGTGTCGACGCGCAGGGTCGTATCGTGATCGCCACGTACCCTCAGCACGCCAAGAGTGCGAACATCCGTCGCAAACCCGTCGGCGAGCGTGGTCGTGCTGTCCGACGATTTCAACAGGGCTTACGTACAGGTCGACGGCGAGGCCGAGGTGATCGGCCTACCCGATGCTCGTCGACTACTACCGGGTGATCGCGGGAGAACACTCCAACTGGGCGGAATACCGCCAGGCGATAGTGGACCAAGGCAAGTGCCTGATCCGAATCACGCCGCGCCGTTGGGGACCGGTCGCCACCGGCGGGTTCCCGCCGAAGTAGGACCTCAGCTCAAGCCATCGAGCTTTCGCGGATGGACAGTGTGGGGCGCAGCCACAGCGACTCGACAGGTCGTCCGTTGATACGGTCGAGCAGCATCGTCATCGCTTGAGCTCCCATCTTCCGCATCGGTGAGCGCACGGTGGTCAGCGGGAATGGCAGCTCACCTGCCAACGGTGTGTCGTTGTACCCGACGACCGCGATGTCGGCTCCCGCCGTCCGGTGATCGGAGCGGATGGCCCCGAGCGCGCTGATGGCCGCGAAGTCGTTGACGGCGAAGACGGCCGAGACACAGGGGTGTTCGGCGAGGATGGTTTCGGCGGCGTTCCGGCCGCCGGCCACGTCGAAAGCACAGCGCAGGACCCTCGCGTCGGGGACCGGGAGGCCCGCATTGGCGTAGACATGGATCGCATCGCTGGGCCTGCTGGCCGGCGCCGCGATCGCATGGTGGGCAGGTCGTCGCGGGAAGCGTTGGGCGGGCATGCCTATCGCCTACGGCAGCGGACTGTGGGCGTGGATTCTCGGCTCGGCCTCGCTGAGCCTGGTCCTGTCCAACCTGATCTACGGCTGGCGGTTCAGCGAAGGCGGGAAACCAACGTTCTTGCCCTTCGTCTGCACCACGACGGGCATCGTGCTCATCTACCGGCAAGGGGTGGCCGGTGTTGGTCACCGGCGCCATCTTGGGCGCCTTGACCACCACACCGGTGGCGATGCTGCTCATCGATCACCTCACCGGGCCGCTGCGCCTTCCCGCCGTCGTGGCCAACACCGCCGCCATGTCGATCGGCACGTCCATCAGCTTCGTCGGCTGCCGATATCTGCCGTGGATGCGGTTGCCCGCCCCGGTCGATGCGTCGGTAGACACCCGCGCTCCCGCCCGGCCGGCAGATTTTTCCATCTCAAGATCATTAGCGTGAAGAAACACATCTTCACCACCACTATCGGGCGTGATAAACTTGTAGCCCCGAATACTGGTGTGGCCAGGGCCGGGATCGAACCGGCGACCTCCCGCTTTTCAGGCGGACGCTCGTACCAACTGAGCTACCTGGCCCGGAAGGCACCGATAACATGCCTCGCCTTCATGGGCGACCCTGACGGGACTCGAACCCGCGACCTCCGCCGTGACAGGGCGGCGCGCTAACCAACTGCGCCACAGGGCCTTGCTTACCTGCATGTACTGCTCGCTCCGGCGTCGCCGCCGTTACGCGTACCCCCAACGGGATTCGAACCCGTGCTACCGCCGTGAAAGGGCGGCGTCCTAGGCCACTAGACGATGGGGGCCAGTCCGAATCACTCCGGGGGTACTCGCAACGCAACTTGCGTTGGGAGCCACGCCAGCTTAGGTCACCGCAGGCCCAATCCTCAAACGAGGAGTGTTCGAGCCACAATTTGAGTCCAAGTATCCTGAATCTTCGCCGCCCCTATAGCTCAGTTGGTAGAGCTACGGACTTTTAATCCGCAGGTCCTAGGTTCGAGTCCTAGTAGGGGCACCGAGACGGGTGCGAGCCCCGTTCGCGCACAGAATGGCCCACGTCCGGCGCCCGCGGGGCTTGGCTATGCTTCGCCAGGTGAGCGTCGATCCGGGCCGGCAGAACGCGCCCGTAGCCCTGGCAACGATGGAGATCCGGCACCCGGCAACTGATGCCCTCACCGAGGGGTCGAGCCGGGAGCTCAAACAGTTCCTGGCCGACAAGCTGCCGATCGAACGGGTGGCGCAGGACGTGGCGTGGGGCATGGGCCCGGGCGGCAGCTCGGCACCGACCGCCGAAAACTTCGTCCGCTACGTCAACCGGGACAGCACCCTGGCCGCGTCGATCAAGACCCAGGCGGCCGTCGTCGAAACCACCGCCTACTCCAGCTTCGAGTCGCTGTGCGACGTGGCGATGCGCGTCGTGGACGCCCGCGCCCAGGTGTCGTCGCTCGTCGGGGTGGAGCGCATCGGTCTGCGCTACCTGCTCGAGATCCGGGTCCCGGCTGACGAGCACGGCCGCATCGAATGGGCCGATTGGATCGACGAGTCGCTGCTGGGCCCGCAACGCCTGGCTCCCGGCGGGCTGACCCTGACCGAATGGCAGGGCGCCGCGGTGTACCGCGAGCCGCAGTCGGGCAAGTCGATGATCGTGCGGTACGGCCCGGGAC